>NZ_CP097870.1:0-645064 GCF_029223545.1 Thauera sp. GDN1
GTGACTCAAGATTTCTGGTCCTTCTGCCTGTCGCGCCTTGAACAGGAGCTGCCCCAGCAGCAATTCAACACCTGGATCAAGACCCTGCGGGCAGAACCCGGAGAGGGCTCGGTGTGGTCGCTGATCGCGCCCAACCGCTTCGTGCTGCAGTGGGTGCGCGAGCGCTACCTGCGCCGCATCCAGGAACTCGGCGAGGAATTCGCCGGCGTGCCGCTGGAAGTCGACCTGCAGCTGCCGCCGGCCGGCGCCGCCCGCCCCGCGCGCGCCACCACCGCGTCCAGCGCCCCGGCCGCAGCGCAGAGCACGCCGGCCACCAGCCCCCTGCCCGCCGCCACCGAAGCGGCGCCGCCCCCCCAGACCGGCAGCGCCGCGGAAGCGCCGCCCGAGCCGGTCGCGCCCCCGCGTGCGCGCCGCAGCCCGGCGCCTGCCGCCCGCGACGCGGAGCCCGTCAGCGGCCTGGAACTCGCCTACGAGAAGACGCGCCTCAACCCCGACTTCACCTTCGACACCCTGGTCACCGGCCGCGCCAACGACCTCGCGCGCGCCGCCGCCATGCAGGTGGCGCAGAACCCGGGCACCTCCTACAACCCGCTGTTCGTCTATGGCGGCGTCGGCCTGGGCAAGACCCACCTGGTGCACGCCATCGGCAACGCGGTGTTCAAGCACAACCCGCGCGCGGTCATCCGCTACGTGCACGTCGAGGACTATTACGCCGACGTGGTGCGCGCCTATCAGCAGAAGAGCTTCGACGCGTTCAAGCGCTACTACCGCTCGCTCGACATGCTGATCATCGACGACATCCAGTTCTTCAACAACAAGAACCGGACCCAGGAAGAGTTCTTCCACGCCTTCAACGCGCTCACCGAGGCGCGCAAGCAGATCGTCATCACCTGCGACACCTACCCGAAGGACATCCAGGGCCTGGAAGACCGTCTCATTTCCCGCTTCGACTGGGGCCTGACGGTGCAGATCGAGCCGCCGGAGCTCGAGATGCGCGTCGCCATCCTGAAGAAGAAGGCCGAGGCGCTGCGCGTGCTGGTCGACGACGACGTCGCCTTCCTGATCGCCAAGAACCTGCGCTCGAACGTGCGCGAACTCGAAGGCGCGCTCAACAAGGTGGTCGCCTACGCCCGCTTCCACGGCCGCCAGATCGGCCTGGAAGTCGCCAAGGAAGCGCTCAAGGACCTGCTGCACGCGCACAACCGCCAGCTCTCCATCGAGCACATCCAGAAGACCGTCGCCGACTACTACAAGATCAAGGTCGCCGACATGCACTCCAAGAAGCGCACCCGCGTGATCGCGCGCCCGCGCCAGGTGGCGATGTGGCTTGCCAAGGAGCTCACGCCGATGTCGCTGCCGGCGATCGGCGAGGCCTTCGGCGGACGCGACCACACCACCGTGCTGCACGCCTGCCGCACCATCACCGAGCTGCGCCTCGGCGACCACCAGCTCAACCACGACGTCCACGTGCTCACCCAGGTCCTGCGCGGCTGAGCCCTCCGCACACTTCCGATCAACCCATCGACCCGATCCAAGACGCCATGCTTCTGCTCACCACCACCCGCGATGCGCTCCTTGCCCCGCTGCAGTCGGTTGCCGGCATCGTCGAGAAGCGCCACACGCTGCCCATCCTGTCGAACGTGCTGATCGAGAAGCACGGCGACCAGCTCACCATGCTGGCCACCGACATCGAGATCCAGATCCGCACCACCACCGGCGGCCACATCGGCGGCGAGGACGCCGCGATCACCGTCGGCGCGCGCAAGCTGCAGGACATCCTGCGCGCCCTGCCCGACAGCGGCGACATCAGCCTCACCCTCGACGACAAGCGCCTCACCGTCAAGGCCGGCCGCAGCCGCTTCCAGCTCCAGACCCTGCCCGCCGCCGACTACCCGCGCCTGAACCCGCCCGAGGACGCCGGCGCCCGCCTGACCATCGGCCAGCGCACCTTCAAGCGCCAGCTCGCCCAGGTCTCGTACGCGATGGCGCAGCAGGACATCCGCTACTACCTCAACGGCCTGCTGCTGATCGCCGACGGCGGCGAGCTGCGCATGGTCGCCACCGACGGCCACCGCCTGGCCTATGCGGCGTCCGACCTCGAAGCATCGGTCGCCCAGCGCACCGAGGCCATCCTGCCGCGCAAGACCGTGCTCGAGCTCGCCCGCCAGCTCGCCGACAACGACGACCCGCTGGAGATCCTGCTCGCCGGCAACCAGGCGGTGTTCCGCTTCGGTTCGATCGAGCTCGTCACCAAGCTCATCGACGGCAAGTTCCCCGACTACGAGCGCGTGATCCCGCAGGCCCATCCCAAGCTGGTCAACTTCGCCCGCCAGCCGCTGCTGGCCGCGCTGCAGCGCGCCGCGATCCTGACCAACGAGAAGTTCCGCGGCGTGCGCATGGTGCTGGAGGACGGCCTGCTCAAGATCGTCTCCAACAACGCCGAACAGGAAGAAGCCCAGGACGAGCTCGAGATCGACTATCACGACGACAAGCTCGACATCGGCTTCAACGTCACCTACCTGCTCGACGTGCTCAACAACCTGAGCTCGGAGACGGTCGACTGGCGCTTCAACGACGGCAACTCCAGCGCGCTCATCACGCTGCCGGGCAACGACAAGTTCAAGTACGTCGTGATGCCGATGCGCATTTAAGCAGCAGGTAAACGCTCCACCGCAGCACCCCGTTCTTTACGAATCACCGAGATGACCATGTCCGAACCGCAGAACACGCCGGCCCCGCAAGGGAGCAACGACTACGACGAATCCAGCATCCAGCAGCTCGAAGGGCTGGAGGCGGTGCGCAAGCGCCCCGGCATGTACATCGGCGACACCTCCGACGGCACCGGCCTGCACCACATGGTGTTCGAGGTCGTCGATAACTCGATCGACGAGGCCCTGGCCGGCCACTGCGACGACATCGTCATCACCATCCACGCCGACAACTCGATCTCGGTCACCGACAACGGCCGCGGCATCCCGGTCGGCGTGAAGATGGACGACAAGCACGAGCCCAAGCGCTCCGCGGCCGAGATCGTCATGTGCGTGCTGCACGCCGGCGGCAAGTTCAACCAGAACAGCTACAAGGTGTCCGGCGGCCTTCACGGCGTCGGCGTGTCCTGCGTCAATGCGCTGTCGAAGTGGATGAAGGTCACCGTCGCCCGCGACGGCAAGCGCCACCTGCTCGAGTTCGAGCGCGGCAAGCCGCAGAACCGCGTGATCGAGGTCGTCGACGGCGTCGAGGTCAGCCCGGCGCGCGTCATCGGCGAGACCACCAAGCGCGGCACCAAGGTGCATTACCTGGCCGACGACGACATCTTCGGCACCGTCGAGTACCACTACGACATCCTCGCCAAGCGCCTGCGCGAGCTCTCCTTCCTCAACAACGGCGTCAAGATCCGCCTGATCGACCAGCGCACCGGCAAGGAAGAAGACTTCGCCTTCGCCGGCGGCGTGAAGGGCTTCGTCGAGTACATCAACCGCGCCAAGACGGTGCTGCACCCCAACGTGTTCTACGCCCAGGGCAACACCCGCATCCCCACCGGCCACGGCCACGACGCCGAGCTGACGGTCGAAGTCGCGATGCAGTGGAACGACAGCTACCAGGAACAGGTGCTGTGCTACACCAACAACATCCCGCAGGCCGACGGCGGCACCCACCTCACCGGCCTGCGCGCGGCGATGACGCGCGTCATCAACAAGTACATCGAAGAGAACGAGATCGCCAAGAAGGCCAAGGTCGACATCACCGGTGACGACATGCGCGAAGGCCTGGCCTGCGTGCTGTCGGTCAAGATGCCCGACCCCAAGTTCGCCAGCCAGACCAAGATGAAGCTGGTGTCCTCGGAAGCCCGTCCGGCGGTGGAAGAAGTCGTCGCCAGCAAGCTCGGCGACTTCCTGCTCGAGAACCCGATCGACGCCAAGACCATCTGCAACAAGATCGTCGAAGCCGCGCGCGCGCGCGACGCCGCCCGCAAGGCGCGCGAGATGACGCGCCGCAAGGGCGTGCTCGACGGCGTCGGCCTGCCCGGCAAGCTCGCCGACTGCCAGGAGAAGGACCCCGCGCTGTGCGAGCTCTACCTCGTCGAGGGCGACTCCGCAGGCGGCTCGGCCAAGCAGGGCCGCGACCGCAAGTTCCAGGCGATCCTGCCGCTCAAGGGCAAGATCCTGAACGTCGAGAAGGCGCGCTTCGACAAGCTGCTGCAGAGCCAGGAGATCGCCACCCTGATCACCGCGCTCGGCACCAGCATCGGCAAGGACGACTACAAGCCCGAGAAGCTGCGCTACCACCGCATCATCCTGATGACCGACGCCGACGTCGACGGCGCGCACATCCGCACCCTGCTGCTCACCTTCTTCTACCGCCAGATGCCGGAGCTGGTCGAGCGCGGCCACATCTACATCGCCCAGCCGCCGCTGTACAAGATCAAGCACGGCAAGACCGAGATCTACATCAAGGACGACCACGAGCTCAACGGCCACCTGCTCAAGCTCGCGCTCGACGGCGCCAGCCTGACTCCGCACGAAGGCGCCGCGCCGATCGCCGACGAGGCCCTCGGCGGGCTGGCGCGCAGCTACCTGCTCGCCGAAGCCGTCGTCCGCCGCCTGGCGAGCTACATCGACCCCGAAGTGCTGCAGGTCATGCTCGCCCACGACCTCGAGGTCAGCCTCGACGACGAGGCCGCCGCCCGCGCCTCGGCCGAGCGCATCCAGGCCCACCTGCCCGACGGCCTGCAGATCTACGCCGAGTACCACGAGGAATCCGAAGGCTGGCGCCTCACCATCGAGCGCCTGCACCACGGCAACCGCAAGTTCGGCTGGGTCGAGCACGACTTCCTCGTCTCCGGCGACTACCGCAGCATCCGCAACGCCGCCCAGGCCATCGCCGGCCTCATCGGCCCCGGCGCCGAGATCCGCCGCGGCGAGAAGCGCCAGGCGGTCACCCGCTTCGCCGACGCCATCACCTGGCTGCTCGCCGAGGTCGAGCGCGGCCTCAGCAAGCAGCGCTACAAGGGCCTCGGCGAGATGAACCCCGAGCAGCTGTGGGAAACCACCATGGACCCCGCCGTCCGCCGCCTGCTGCGCGTGCAGATCGACGACGCGATCGCCGCCGACGAGATCTTCACCACGCTGATGGGGGACAACGTGGAGCCGAGAAGGGCGTTCATCGAGGGTAATGCGCTGTATGCGCAGAACATCGACGTTTGATTTTATGCATTTTGCATAAATCCGGGCTTGGTGCGATTATCCGGACATCGACCGGAGGACCGGCCATGGAACAGCCGAGTGAAAGCAACATCCTGATTTATCAGGCCGAAGACGGCTCGGCCGTGACCGAGGTACGGTTCGGGGCCGAAACCGTATGGCTACGGCAGGAGCAGATGGCGCAGCTCTTCGGGCGCGAGCGCTCGGTGATCAGCAAGCACCTGCGCAACGTATTCGCGGAAGGGGAACTGGAGCCAGCGGCAGTATGTGCAAATTTTGCACATACTGCCGCTGACGGAAAAATCTACCAGGTCGACCACTACAACCTCGATGTCATCATCTCCGTCGGCTACCGGGTCAAGTCGGCGCAAGGGACCCGCTTCCGCCAATGGGCCACACGCACATTGCGCGAACACCTCACCCAAGGCTACACCCTCAACCGCCAGCGTCTCGAGACCAACGCCCGCGAGCTCGAGGTCGCCCTGCAGCTCGTCCGCAAGGCCGCACAGAGCCCCGACCTGCTCGCAGAAACCGGTCGTGGCCTGGTCGACATCGTCACCCGCTACGCGCAGACCTTCCTGCTGCTGCAACGCTACGACGAAGGCCTGCTGACCGAGCCGCGCGAGCAACGCGGCGGCGTGCTGCCGACGCCCGACGAGGCCCGCGCGGCACTAGCGCGCCTCAAGGCCGATCTGATCGCACGCGGCGAAGCGACCGAACTCTTCGCGCGTGAGCGTGACGACGCCTTCGCCGCCTTGCTCGGCAACCTCGACCAGACCGTCTTCGGCGAACCCGCCTATCCCAGCGTCGAAGCCAAGGCCGCCCACCTGCTGTATTTCGTCATCAAGAACCACCCCTTCTCCGACGGCAACAAACGCAGCGGCGCCTTCCTGTTCGTCGATTTCCTCAACCGCAACGGCCGCCTGCTCGACGCACGCGGCCAGCCCGTCATCAACGACATCGGCCTCGCCGCGCTCGCGCTGCTGGTAGCCGAATCCGCGCCGACGAACAAGGAAACGATGATCCGGCTGATCATGAACATGCTGGCGACGGACACCTGACTCATTCGCTAAGGGCGATCGCATCACCGCGTGGCCCGCCAGTCGCCGTCCGTGTGGAGGCGACGCAGCCCCCTCACCCGATCAAGCTGGCTCACGTAAGCGCGAACAAACCGCGGTGCCGATGTCGATGTGGTGGGCGGAGCAGGGCGCCGCCGGCTGACGGCAGCTGTCGGCACCCTGCACCAAACGCCCGACTGCGGCACGGTGAACTATCCTGCGAGAACGATCAGGAGGCGCCCAATGATCAACGAAACCATCCAGCGGCCGCCCGCCGAGATCGTGGCGGGCTTCAGGGATCTGCTCGCCCACGACTCGATCACCTGCGCGCTGTCGGACTGCATGGGCCGCTTCAATGCGATGACCTCCAACATGAAGCCGCTCTTCGAGGGCATCCGCTTCGTCGGCACGGCGGTCACCGTGAAGACGCTCGCATCCGACCTGGCCGCCTCGTTCAAGGCGATCGACCTGAGCCGGCCCGGCAACGTCAATGTGCAGATCGAGTGCGCCGGGGTGGCAGTCTTGCCCGGGGACATCGTGGTTGCCGATGTCAATGGCATGGTGGTCGTGCCGCTGGCCGAGGCTGCCGACATCCTGGCGAAGGCCCGCCAGTTGCTGGAGACCGAGCATCTCGTCCAGGAAAAGCTCAAGGCGGGAGCGACGATCGGCGAGCTGGTGGACATCGACGCGATCTTCTGCAGCGCGTTCTCGTACCAGAACAAGGCCTCGAAGCGCGAATGAATCCGCGCCACGGAAAGCACGGCCGCCGCGCCGGTCGGCCTGCTGCCCCCGGGTGACCGATCACCCCCCCAAGGAGGAACCCACAATGGACTTCATGACCGGACTCGAGCGTCGCACGATCAAGGCGAACGGCATCAGGATCAACCTGTGGGCCGGCGGCAATGGCCCGCCGGTGCTGCTGCTCCACGGCTGGCCGCAGACCGCGCAGATGTGGCACAAGATCGCCCCCCGGCTCGCCCAGCACCACACCGTCGTCTGCCCCGACCTGCGCGGCTACGGCGACTCCGACAAGCCGCGCGACGGCTACGACAAGAAGACGATGGCGCGCGACATGCACGAGGTGATGCGCGCGCTGGGGCACGAACGCTATGCGCTGGTCGGCCACGATCGCGGCGGGCGGGTGGGGCACCGTCAGGCGCTGGACTACCCCGAGGCCGTGACCCGGCTGTGCGTGCTCGACATCGTGCCGACGCACACGGTGTTCTCACGAACCGAACGCCACCTGGCGGCCGCCTACTGGCACTGGTTCTTCTTCCAGGCGCCCGACCTGCCCGAGGTGATGATCTCTGCCGCGCCCGAGGCCTTCCTGCGCCATGTCATCCGCGCCCTGTCCTTCCGCACCGGCGCGATCGAGGAGCCACTGATCCAGGAGTACCTGCGCGCCTTCACCCTGCCCGGCACCATCCGCGCCACGCTGGAGGACTACCGCGCCGCGGCGACGCGCGATTTCGAGGACGACGCGCACGACCTCGCCCTGCGCGTGGGCTGCCCGCTGCTCGCCATCTGGGGCCAGTTCGGCAAGATGCACGACCTCTTCGACGTGCTCGCGACCTGGCGGGAGAAGGCCGATGTCGTGAGCGGGCATCCGTTGCCCTGCGGCCACTTCATCCCCGAGGAGGCGCCGGAGGAGCTGCTCGCCGATCTGCAGGCCTTCCTGGCGGGCTGAGCCGGCGCGCCAGGAAGGCCTGCCCGACACCCTCGAACGCCTGAAACAATGTGATGCAAACTCGCCACACCCTGCTGCAGCGACCGCGATTGAGTGCGAGAATCCGCGCCCTCGCACGCCCACGAGGCGCGTCGACGCACACAACAACCAACTCACAGGACGACACCACATGTCGAAGAAGCTGGCAGCATTGATCGTATTGGGACTGGCGAGCGCGACCCCCGCGCTGGCCGGCGGACAGGCCGACGCCAAGGGTTTCGTGGAAGACAGCTCGCTGAACGTGCTGCTGCGCAACGCCTACATCAACCGTGACTACAGCGACGGCCGGCCGGACGGCTCGGAATGGGGCCAGGGCGTGATCGCCAACTTCGAATCCGGCTTCACCCAGGGCACGGTCGGCTTCGGCATCGACGCCTTCGCCGCCTACGGTCTGCGTCTGGACAGCACCCGCCGCCGCAGCGGCAACGGCGGTATCGACTTCTTCATCCAGGACAGCAACGGCGATCCAGAGCATGACGTGGCCAAGGGCGGCGCCTCGCTGAAGGTCCGCCTGTCCAACACCGTGCTCGCCTACGGCGACCTGCGCCCCAGCCTGCCGGTGCTGAACCACGACGATTCACGCCTGCTGCCCGAGAGCTTCACCGGCACCATGCTGACCTCGAACGAGATCGAAGGCCTCGAGCTCGTCGCCGGCACCTTCCACGCCCAGTCGCGCAAGAGCGACGAAGGCCGTGACAGCGGTGGCCTGAAGGGCATCGACGTGTTCGGCGGCCGCTACCAGTTCAACGACGCACTGGGTGGCGCGCTCTACTTCTCGGACGTCGACAACGTCGTGCGCACGAACTCGTTCAAGCGTCAGTACGTGAACCTGGCCTACACGATGCCGATCGCCAGCAATTCGCTGACCTTCGACTTCAACGGCTATCGCACCAAGTACGACGTCAGCGATGACAAGAACCGCATCTGGAGCCTCGCCGCCATCTACGCCACCGGTCCGCACGCCTTCACGCTGGCCTACCAGCGCAGCAGCGGCGACGTCGGCTTCGACTACGGCGGGTACCAGAATGATGAAGGTACCGGCAATGGTGGCTCCTCGATTTGGCTGGCCAACTCCTACTGGTCCGACTTCAACGCCAAGGATGAGCGCTCCTGGCAGCTCGCCTATACGGTCGATTTCGGCGGGTACGGCATGCCGGGGCTGACCTACCGTGTCGCATATGTGCGTGGCACTGACATCGACGGTGCAAACACCACCGACGGCAAAGAGCGCGAGTTCTTCAATCAGATCTCGTACACCGTGCAGGATGGCCCCGCGAAGGATCTGAGCCTCCGCCTGCGCGCTTCTGTTCTCCACATCTCGAGCGATGTCTTTGCCGATCAGAAGCGCAACGGCACCGGCAAGGAAGTCCGCATCTTCCTCGACTACCCGTTCAGCGTGTTCTGATCCACCGCAGGGCCGTCGTCGCCGACGGCGCCTCGATCCCGCCTCGTGCGGAAGACAACGGGAGCGCAGGCTCCCGTTGTCGTTTGTGCCCTTCACACCACGCTCACCCCGCCATGTCCGCTCCATCCTGCCCGCCCATCCTGCACGTCGACGACTGCCTGCTCGTCGTCGACAAGCCCGCGGGCCTGCGCTCCGTCCCCGCCGGCGGCGAAGGCCGGCAGGACTGTCTCGCCGCGCGCGTGCAGGCGGCGTGGCCGGACGCGCTGATCGTGCACCGGCTCGACGCCGCCACCTCCGGGCTGGTACTGTTCGCCCGCGGCATGGAGATGCTGCGCCGCATGAGCCTGGCCTTCGAGCAGCGCACGGTCGGCAAGCGCTACGTCGCGCTGGTCCACGGCCACGTCGCCGAGGACAGCGGCGAGATCGACCTGCCGCTGGGCGAGGACGCCGCCAACCGTCCGCGCCAGATCGTCGACCCGGTCCGCGGCCGCCGCGCCCTGACCCGCTACCGGGTGCTCACGCGCGCGGGCGAGGGTGAGGAGGCGGTGACGCGCGTCGAGCTCAAGCCGGTGACCGGACGCTCGCACCAGTTGCGGGTGCATCTGCTCGCCATCGGCCATCCCATCCTCGGCGACCCGCTCTACGCCCCCGCCGCCAGCGCGGCAGCCTGCGCGCGCATGCACCTGCACGCCGCGCAGATCGCCTTCATGCATCCGCACACCCGGGTGCCGATGCTGTTCGACAGCCCGGCGCCGTTCTGAGCGGCCACGCTCGCATCCACGCCAGCTCCGCACGTGACCCGGACCGCAAGAATCGGGTTGATCGCCCCGCCCGCAGCGGCATACTTGGACCCGGCCCGCCCCGGCACACAGCCCACGACCGGAGGACGGGCGGCCGTCGGGGAGACACGCCATGGACACGCTCGACCAGCAGGCCCGCCACTACGCCATCGTCGCGCGCGCGATCGCCTTCATCCGCGCAAACGCCCGCGCCCAGCCCGCGCTCGCGGACATTGCCGCCGCGGTGCACCTGAGCCCCCAGCACCTGCAGCGCGTGTTCAGCGCCTGGGCCGGCATCTCCCCGAAGCGCTTCCTGCAGTACCTGACCAAGGAATACGCCCGCACGCGCCTGGCCGCGGCCGCCGACACGCTGACGGTGGCCGACGACGCCGGGCTGAGCGGCGGCGGCCGGCTGCACGACCTGCTGGTGAGCTGCGAGGCGATGACGCCCGCCGAGATCCGTGCCGCCGCGCGCGGCATCGACATCGGCCACGGCATCGCGCCCACGCCCTTCGGCGCGGCGCTGGTGGCATGGACGGCGCGCGGCGTGTGCCATTTCGCCTTCAGCACCGGCGACGAGGAAGCCATGCACGCCGAACTGCGCGTGCTGTGGCCCGCCGCCACGCTGCGGCGCGACGACGCGCACGCCCATGCGCTGATGCAGCGCATCTTCCCGCGCCCGCCGACCCGCGGCAGCGTGCATCTGGTGCTGCGCGGCACCAACTTCCAGATCAAGGTGTGGGAGGCGCTGATCCGCATCGAGCCGGGACGCGTGCTGTCCTACCGCCAGTTCGCGCGCGAGCTCGGCATGCCGCGCGCACCGCGCACGGTCGGCAGCGCGATCGCGGCCAATACCATCGGCTACCTGATCCCCTGCCACCGCGTGATCCGCGCCGGCGGCGAGGTCGGCGACTACCGCTGGGGCAGCGCGCGCAAGCTGGCCCTGCTCGGCCGCGAGGCGGCGCGGCAGGACGCCTGAAGCAGCGGGGCGGCCCTCGACCGACGCCCGACCGGCTCGAAACCATCGCCCTGCCGCCCGCGCTGTGCTAAACATCGGCGCAACAGCCGCCCGACCACACCCATGACGACCCGCTCACCACTGCAACGCGCGCAGGACCTGATTCGCGCCGAATGGCGGCACCTCACCACCATCAGCCCCAGCACCCGGCGCTGGCAGATGCCGTTCGCGGCGGCCCTGGCCTCCGGCCTGCCGCTGATGGTGGGCGCCTGGTTCGGCCACCTCGAATACGGCCTGATCTCCTCGATCGGCGGCCTCGCCTTCCTCCACCTGCCGAACACGCCGATGTCGCACCGCATGGTGTGGCTGATGGCCTGCGCCTTCGGTCTGACCGCGAGCTACGCCCTCGGCCTGATGACGCACTTCCTGCCGCTGGCCAAGGTCGGCGTGCTAGCGCTGATCGCAACGCTGGTGACGATGGTCTGCCGCTTCTACCGACTGGGGCCGCCGGGCAGCCTGTTCTTCATCATGGCGGCGGCGATCGGCGCCTACACGCCGGGCACGGTGGAACAGATCCCGCTGCGCGTCGGCCTGCTCACCATGGGCGCGCTGCTCGCCAGCCTGATCGCCTTCTTCTACAGCCTGTACGTGCTGCGCCTGCAGGCGCCCGACCCGGTGGCGCCCCTGCCGCCGCCCAGCTTCGATTTCGTCGTCCTCGACGCGGTGCTGATCGGCGCCTTCGTCGGCCTGTCGCTGGCGATCGCGCAGGCGCTGCAACTCGACCGCCCCTACTGGGTCCCGGTGAGCTGCCTCGCGGTGATCCAGGGCGCCTCGCTGCGCGCGGTGTGGAACCGCCAGCTCCATCGCGTGCTCGGCACCGCGATCGGCATGCTGCTCGCGTGGGGCCTGCTGAGCCTGCCGCTCGACCCCTGGCGCGTGGCGCTGCTGGTGATCCTGCTCGCGTTCGCAATCGAGACCCTGGTGGTGCGCCACTACGGCCTGGCGGTGATCTTCATCACCCCGCTCACCATCCTCCTCGCCGAAGCCGCGACCCTCGGCCACGCGCCGCTCGCCGAACTGATCGCATCGCGCTTCATCGACACCCTGCTCGGCTGCGTGGTCGGCCTCGTCGGCGGCATCTGCCTGCACAACGTGCGCTTCCGCGCGCTGGTCGGCGGCCCATTGCGCTGGCTGGTGCCACGCCGGCCGCAGTCGTGAAGCCGACGTTCGCGGTCATGACCACCCGCACAGGCCTGCATCGATGAAGATCAACCAGCTGCGCTACCTCCTCGCCGTCGCCGACAAGGGCAGCGTGCGCGCCGCGGCGAGCGCGCTCGGCGTGTCGGCGGCGGCCGTCAGCCAGGCCCTGCGCGAACTCGAGGCGACGATGGCGACGCCCCTGCTCAAGCGCGAGTCGCAGGGCGCGGTGCTGACCTATGCCGGCCGCCAGTTCCTCGTCCATGCCCGCCTGATCCTCGGCCAGGTCAGCCGTGCCGAGGCGGAGATCGCGCAGATCCGCGGCACGGCCGGCGGCACGCTGACGATCGGGATCACGCCCTGGGTCGCGCAGTCCATCCTGCCCCACGCCCTGGCCCGCTTCCACGCCCTGCGCCCGGACGTGCATCTGGACGTCACCGAGGTGGTGGGGAGCGCCCATCCGCTCCTGCGCGACGGCACCCTCGACCTGGTGATCGCGATGCCGCCCGCGCCCACCGAGTCGTCCCTGTTCCATGCGCGCGACCTGTTCCGCTGCGACTTCGCCGTCGTCGGCCGCCTCGGCCATCCGTTCGCCCGCGCGACCTCGTTCCAGGAACTCGTCGATCAGGACTGGGTGCTGACCATGCGCGGCGAAGGCCAGGACCAGCCGCTCATCGACCTGCTGGCCGGCCATGGCATCGCGCCTCCGCCGCACCGTGTGCACTTCGCGCGCTCGAGCCTGGTCGCGATCAGCATGCTGGAGGTCGGCGACATGCTCACCCTCTGCCCCTGGCCCTTGCTCGAAACCCCGATGCTGCGCGGTCGCGTCCAGGCCCTGCCGATTCGTGAGCGCCTGCCCGAGATGCGCACCAGCATCGTGGTCCGGCGCAACGACACCCTCAGCGCGCACGGCCAGTTGTTCGTCGACTGCTTCGAGGATGCGACCAAGGCATGCATGGCGACGGACGACCCGGTGCTGAAGCGCATCATGAATTCGGTCGAGAGGTCGCCGGCCGCCTGAGCCGAGGCAAAAAAAAGTGCCCGCAAGCTGCGGGCACGAACCACGTTGAAGTGGAGGAGGGAGACAAAACGAAAGTGTTGCGTGCGCGGCCCCTGCCGTCCGGCGTGGCCGCCCTCGTGGCGACCCGCGGCCGATGGCGGGATCAGCCGGCGCAGAGTTGCGCGAACGGCCTTTGCCGCAGCCGGCTCGCGCCCGGCGCCGGCCGCCTGGCCTGCACCGCACGATCGGTGGCGCGCGCATGGGCCAGGGTGATGAAGCGCTCGAGCGCGAGGCCATCGAAGCTCGCGCCGCTGCGCGCGCCTGCCGCGACGGCCGCCTCGGCCACCGCGTGCTGCCAGGCATCGAGGGCGTCGCATTCGGAAATGCCGGCCTTGCGGGCGACCCAGGGCAGGATCTTGGGGGCTAACATGAGCAAAACTCCTTTCAGATTCCGGGGGAGGCCGCCCGCCGATGATCGTCGTCGTGCGCCTCCTGCAGTGCACAAATCTTATGGATCCATGCGGATGCCGAATAGCCAGGCGATGCCTTAGGTGTAAGGATTTCATTTACACGAACGCACGATGAACAAACGGCACACTCCCGACTATCTCGCCGGCTACCCGCCGGCACTGCGCCAGCAGGTGGCGACGCTGATCGAGCACGGCAGCTTCGCCGCCGCCCTCCGTCGGCGCTATCCGCAGGCCCACACCGTGCGCGCGGACGGCGCGCTCTACGACTACGTGCAGGCGCTCAAGGCCGAGCACATGCGCAGCGCGCCGCCGCTCGGCAAGGTGCGCTTCGACAACACCCTGCACGTGATCCGCAACGCACTCGGCACCCACACCGCGATCTCGCGCGTGCAGGGCGCGCGCCTGCAGGCCAAGCGCGAGATCCGCATCGCCACGCTGTTCCGCGCGGTGCCGGAGGAGTTCCTGCGCATGATCGTCGTGCACGAGCTCGCCCACCTGCGCGTGCGCGATCACGACAAGGCCTTCTACCAGCTCTGCCTGCACATGGAGCCCGACTACCACCAGTACGAGTTCGACCTGCGCGCCTACCTGAGCTACCGCGACGCCGGCGGCGAGGCGCTGTGGGGCGGGCGCGGCGAGGACGACGCACCGGCATGAGGCATTACGCCGATTAACAACGCACATGAGAATCCGCCCCTGATTTGAAGGAAAATATCGTTTTCGCCGGCCCGCGGCCCGCCTGCCGCGCCGGCCCCGGTTTTCTCCTTCAGGAAGCGACCATGCTGCAGAAATTCCCCGCCTTCGAGGGCGTCAAGGGCCCCGTCGTCGTCGTCGTGATGGACGGCTACGGCATTCCCAAGCACGACGTCGGCAGCGCCATCGACGCCGCGCGCAAGCCCACGCTCGACCGCCTGTTCGCCGAGTACCCGAACATCCGCCTGCGCGCCCACGGCACTGCGGTCGGCATGCCGTCCGACGACGACATGGGCAACTCCGAGGTCGGCCACAACGCCATCGGCGCCGGCCAGGTCTATGCGCAGGGCGCGGCGCTGGTCGCCAACGCCATCGCCGAGGGCGCGATCTGGCAGGGCGAGGCCTGGCAGCAGATCGTCGCCGGCGCCAGGGCGGGCGAAAACGGAAAGGCGGGCGTGCTCCACTTCATCGGCCTGTTCTCCGACGGCAACGTGCACAGCCACATCGACCACCTCAAGGCCATGGTGCTGCGGGCGAAGGAGGAGGGCGTGCCGACGGTGCGCATCCACGCGCTGCTGGACGGCCGCGACGTGCCCGAGACCAGCGCGCTCGACTACGTCGTGCCCTTCGAAGCCTTCCTGAAGGAGCTCAGCGGCGCCGGCTTCGACGCCCGCATCGCCTCGGGCGGCGGCCGCCAGTGCATCACCATGGACCGCTACGACGCCAACTGGCCGATGGTCGCGCGCGGCTGGCGCACGCACGTGCTCGGCGAAGGCCCGCAGTTCGCCAACGCCACCGAAGCCGTGCACGGCCTGCGCGAGCGCAACCCCGGCACCATCGACCAGGATCTGCCCGAGTTCGTCATCGCCGAGAATGGCAAGCCGATCGGCACCATCGAGGACGGCGATGCGGTCGTGTTCTACAACTTCCGCGGCGACCGCGCGATCGAGATCACCCGCGCCTTCGTCGAGGAAGACTTCAGCGAGTTCGACCGCGTACGCCATCCGCGCGTGACCTACGCCGGCATGCTGCAGTACGACGGCGACCTGCAGCTGCCCAAGCGCTTCCTGGTCGCGCCGCCGGCGATCAAGGACACCTCGGCCGAGTGGTTCAGCAAGTCGGGGCTGGCCCAGTTCGCCTGCTCCGAGACGCAGAAGTTCGGCCACGTCACCTATTTCTGGAACGGCAACCGCTCGAACAAGTTCGACGGCGAGACCTGGCAGGAAGTCCCCAGCGACGTCGTGCCCTTCGAGCAGCGCCCGTGGATGAAGGCCGCCGAGATCACCGACGCGATGATCGCTGCGCTGCAATCGGGCCAGTACAAGGTGCTGCGCTGCAACTACGCCAACGGCGACATGGTCGGCCACACCGGCAACTTCCGCGCCGCGACCATGGCGATCGAGGCGGTGGACCTCGCCCTGTCGCGCCTGCTGCCGGCGATCGACGCCGCCGGCGGGGTGGCGCTGATCACCGCCGACCACGGCAACGCCGACGAGATGTTCGAACTCGACAAGAAGACCAGGCAGCCGGCGACGAACAAGGACGGCTCGTACAAGGCCAAGACCGCGCACACCCTGAACCCGGTGCCGCTGGTCCTCTACGACAACGTCAGCGGCGGCAAACTGGGCCTCAGGCAGACCGAGACCGCCGGCCTGTCGAACATCGCCGCCACCGTCGCCAACCTGCTCGGGCTGCAGAAGCACGAGAAATGGGACGACAGCGTGCTGGACGTGAAGTGACCCGAGTCGTCCGGCCCGCGCGCGCGCTCGACGGCGCGGTGCGCCACGGGCCGGACGACCCCCTGTAACGAATGCTTACCGAGCGCCGCCGGACCGGTGCGGATGCGGGCAGGGCCGCGCCCTACAATGACGCGGTCCTCATCACCCGGTCGCGCCAGATGATCCGCCTCGCACTTCCCGGCCTCGCCGCCCTGCTCCTGTCCGCCTGTGCCCTGCAGCCCGCGGCCGTCGAAACCGCGCCGGGCGTCACCGAGCAGAGCGGCCAGTTCGAGTTCGCTCTGCCCAGCGGCGATTACCGCTGCGAACGCGGCGAACGCCTGAGGCTGCAGCGCGAGGTCGCCAACGCGGTCAATCACCGCATCCAGCTCGCCTGGAAGGGCAAGCAGTACCAGCTCGAACGCGACCCGTCCTACTCCGGCCTGCCGCGCTTCGAGGACGCAGCCAGCGGCCTGGTGTGGATCGACCTGCCGTGGAAGGGCCTGCTGCTCGACGGCCGCACGCAGAAGCCGCTCGCCAACGAGTGCCGCGCGGCCTGAGCCGCGGCCTGTGAAACGCGCGCCGCGCAGCCCCATGTGAAACGCGCGCCGCGCCCTGTGGGAGCGGCGGCAGCCGCGATCCCGTCTCGCCTACCGGATGCTCGCGTGGAGCGCGTCCGCCATCGGCAGCGCGCTCGCCTCGCAGCCGGCGATGGCCGCATGCGCCGCCTCCGACTCCCTCGCCGCCCGCGCCTGCGCGTCGGCGATGCCGAAGCGCGCCGCATCCTGCGCCTCGGCGCGCAACGCATGGGCCATGCCCGCATGCAGCCCGAAGCGCACCAGCGCCGCGCGCACGTCCGGCGCGGCGCCGTGCAGGATCGCCATGCACTCCGCCCCGGCCTCGAACAGCTTGGCCCGACGGCGGCCGACGATGTCCAGATAGGCCCCCGCATCGCCCACCGCCGCATCGCGCGCGGCGCGGTACATCACCTCGCCCTCGGCGATCACGTTGGTCGCATCCGCCAGCACGCGCATGACCTCCATGTCGTCCAGATCCACGATCATGCGGAAGGCGCCGGTGTACAGCAGGTCGCCGAGCAGGATGTTGCCGGCGTTACCGAACAGGGCGCCCTCGCTGTGCGCATCCGCGGCGCCGCCACTGGCCTCGGTCACGCCGTCGTGCAGCGCGAGCGAGATGTGGATCAGCTCGACCGCCGCCGCCAGCGCGTACCTGCGGTCGCCCTCGTGGCCGAGCGCGCGCGCCGCCGCCAGCACCAGGGCGGGGCGGTCCCGCTCGCCGGCGTGCAGGATGAACTCGACGACCTGGCGGATCAGCACCACCTCGCTGTCGAACTGGCGGCGGATGAGGGCGTTGACCTGCTCCATGTCGTGCTGGAGCCAGGCGGGGAAGGGCGTGGATTGCTGGAGCATGTTCGGACTGCCGCGCAGTGGCCGCGACCGGCGGCCGGTTGAGATTCGCCCGCGAGTCTATAGCCGCACCGCGGCGCTGACCAGCCGCGCGGACGAAAGAAGGCGATCCGGCCGCGCCGGCCGGGGCTGCGGACGGCCTTGCCGGCCTGGCCGACAGCCCGGAAGGAATACATGCCGGTACAAGGCGGACGGATGACGCGGCGCACAATCCTCATGTGGAATTCGGCGCGAGACGCGCACGCATTCCCTGCGCAAGGGAGCCGTCATGAAGAACATCAAACTCGCACTCGTCCTGATCCTGGCCGGACTCAGCCTGCTGTGGTGGTGGGCCGATCCGCTGCTGATCGAGGGCAACACCTATTTCGCGGTGCGCGCCATCGCGGTCAATTACACCGGCGTCGTCGCCATGGGCGTCATGAGCATCGCCATGATCCTCGCCCTGCGTCCGGTGGCGCTGGAGCCGCTGCTCGGTGGCATGGACAAGGCCTATCGCCTGCACAAGTGGCTGGGCATCGCCGGCCTGTCGATCGGCGTGGTGCACTGGCTGTGGGCCAAGGGCACGAAATGGGCCGTCGGCTGGGGCTGGCTGGAAAAGCCCGCGCGCGGCCCGCGGCCCGAGCAGACCGTGGACATCTTCCGCTTCTTCCAGGAGCAGCGCGGCCTGGCCGAGAGCATCGGCGAATGGGCCTTCTACGCCTTCGCGGTGCTGGCCGCGATCGCCTTGATCAAGCGCTTCCCCTACCGCCGCTTCGCGCAGACCCACCGCGTGATGGCGGCGGTGTATCTGGCGCTGGTGGTGCATGCGGTGGTGCTGCTGCCCTTCGCCTACTGGAGCAGCCCGATCGGCATCCTGATGGGCGTGCTGATGGCCGCCGGCAGCTATGCCGCGACGCTGTCGCTGGCGGGGCGCATCGGCCGCACGCACCGCGCCCTCGGCACGATCGACACGGTGGTGCAGCATCCCGGCAACCAGGTGCTCGAGGTCGGGCTGCGGCTGGAGTCGGCCTGGCCCGGTCACGATGCCGGCCAGTTCGCCTTCGTCACCTTCGACGAGCGCGAGGGCCCGCATCCCTTCACCATTTCCTCGGCCTGGCGGGGCGACGGCCGCATGCGCTTCATGATCAAGCCGCTCGGCGACTACACCCGCACGCTGCCGGCGACGCTGAAGACGGGCGACCCGGTGCGCGTCGAGGGTCCGTATGGCCGCTTCGACTTCGCCACCGCGCAGCCGCAGCAGATCTGGGTCGCGGGCGGCATCGGCATCACCCCCTTCGTCGCCCGCCTGCAGGCGCTCGCGCAGCAGGACGGCGACAAGCCGGTGGATCTGTTCTACAGCACCGCCGCACCCGACGAGGGCTTCATCGCCCGCCTGCGCGAGCTCGCCGCCGAGGCGCGGGTGAGGCTGCACGTGCTGGTCACCCAGCGCGACGGCCGCCTCGACGCCGAGCGCATCTGCCGCACGGTGCCGGACTGGGCGCGCGCCGGCGTGTGGTTCTGCGGCCCGGCCGGCTTCGGCCAGGCCCTGCGCGAGGCCTTCGGCGCGCGCGGGCTCGGCGCCGGGCGCTTCCACCAGGAGCTGTTCGAGATGCGCTGAGGCGCCCTCATCGGGCGGCATCCGCCGCACCCAGGGGCGCCGGGCCGGCGCGGCGCCCGGTCGGCCGCGCGCCTATACTGTCGATGAGCCCGCTGCGGCGGGCGATCGACGGATACCGACGCCATGGCCAACGGACAGATCGATACCCTGCGCCACGCGCTGCGGTGGCGGGTGCTGCTGAAGTACCTGGGCGTCCTCGGCCTGGTGCTCGCCGCGCTGGACGCGGTGCCCCTGCTCGCCGCCATCGTGCTCGGCGAGGCTGTGCTCGCCCCGGTGTTCGCCATGCCGGTCGTGGTGCCGGTCGTGCTGTGCCTGCCGCTCGCGCGCCTGCAGGCCCCGCAGCGCCTGCAGCTCAACGAGGCCTTCACCATCGTCGTGCTGTCCTTCGTGCTCGGTGCGCTGGCGATGAGCTGGCCGCTCGCCGCACTCGGCGGTCAGACCTGGGTCGACGGGCTGTTCGAGGCGGTGTCCGGCATCACCACCACCGGGCTCAGCACCCTGGCCACGGTCGAGGACAAGCCGCAATCCTTCCTGTTCGCGCGCGCCTGGCTGCAATGGTACGGCGGGCTGGGCATCGTCGTGCTGTCGCTGGCGCTGTTCATGCACAACGGGCTGTTCGCCCGCCAGCTGATGGAGACCGAGGCGGCCGGCGAGACGCTGGTGTCGAGCACCTGGGTGTACGCGCGCCGCATCCTCGCCGTCTATGCGGTGCTGACGATGGCCGCGGTGGCGGCGATCTGGCTGGCGACCGGCGATGCCTTCGGCGCGCTGGTCCATGCCCTGGCTGCGGTATCGACCGGCGGCTTCTCCAGCTTCGACGCCAGCCTCGGACACTGGGGCGCCGGGCCCGCCGGCGTGGTGCTGGCCTTCGCGCTGCTCGGCGCGGTGGCGCTGCCGCTCTACCATCGCGCCTGGCACGAGGACCGGTGGCGTGCGCCGCGGACGCTCGCGCGCGATGCCGAGCTGCGCCTGCTGCTCGCCGCCACCGCGCTCACCACCGGCCTGCTGTGGCTGTGGATGCCGGCGGGCGAGGGCGGCGCCGGCGCAAACCTGGCCGACGCCCTGCTGCTGGCGATGAGCGCGCAGAGCACGACCGGCTTCGCACTCGAACCCTTGGCGACGCTCGACGACGCCTCCAAGCTCACCCTCGCGGCCTCCATGCTCGCCGGTGGCAGCGTGGGCTCCACCGCCGGCGGCTTCAAGCTGCTGCGCCTGCTGCTGTTGCTGCGCATGCTGCAGCTCGTGCTGGCGCGCGCCGCGGCGCCGCGGCACGCGGTCATCGAACCCCGGCTCGACGGCCGGCGGCTGGACGACGAGGACCTGTGGCGGGCGCTGCTGATCATCCTGCTCTACGTGCTGGTGGTGTTCCTGTCCTGGCTCGTCTTCGTCGCCCATGGCTACGACGGCGTCGACGCGCTGTTCGAGGTCGTGTCCGCCACCGCCACCGTCGGCCTGTCCGCCGGCATCGCACGCCCCGAGCTGGAGCCGCTGCTCAAGCTCGTACTATGCTTCGACATGCTCGCCGGGCGGGTGGAGATCTTCGCCCTGCTGGTGGTGCTGCATCCCGGCACCTGGTTCGGAAAACGCGCGGAGGCCGCATGAGAGCCGTATTCGTGGGCGCGGGGGCGCTGTCGGTGACCACCGCACGCCGCCTGCTGCAGAGCGGGCACGAGGTGGTGCTGATCGACCGCGACAAGGCGCGCATCGAGGCCTTGTCGGCAGAGCTCGACTGCGGCTTCCTGCACGGCGACGGCAGCAAGCCGGCGCTGCTGCGCGAGGCCGATCCCGAGCTCACCGACGTGCTGTTCTGCCTCACCGGCAACGACCAGACCAACATCCTCGCCAGCCTCGCCGGGCGCTCGCTCGGCTTCGCGCGCGTCGTCACCCGCATCGACGACCCGGAGTTCGAGCACCTCAGCCTGGAGCTCGGACTGGAAGACATCGTGATCCCATCGCGCACGATCGGCCGCTATCTTGCCGACCTGTTCGAGGGCCGCGACCATCTCGACATCATTGCGCTGGTCAAGGGCGAGGCGCGCGTGTTCGCCTTCGTCGCCCGCGAGGAGGACGAGAAGACGATCGCCGAGCTCGCGCTGCCCGAGGACAGCCGGGTGATGTTCTTCTACCGCGACGAACGCTTCACGCTGCCCGAACCCGACACCCGCCTGCGCCGCGGCGACGAGGTGATGATCGTCACCCACAGCCGCAGCCTCGAGGCACTGCACGCGCGCTGGAGCAGCCTCGCGCGCCACCGCCCCGGCTCCGGCGGCGCATAGTCGACCGCCACCGACGCCACCCGCTCCCTCGCCTGAGCACATTCGCCTTCCGCCTCGACGCCCGTGAGGGGCACCGGGGCGCTTGCGCGCGCGCCGGGATCAAATAATAATAAAGTATTACCTTTAAGAACCAGGAGAATGCGGTGAGCAACAAGACCCGGAGCGCCCTGCGCGCAACGCTCAGGCAGGAGGATGCAGCGCTCGAGGAACGCCTGCCGGAATCACCCCAGCCGGGGAGGAAAACGCCAACCGCCGAGACCGCCGACGCTGTATCGCCCGCCGCACCCGTGACGCCCGCCCTGCCCGAGATCACGGCCCAGCCGGCAGTGGCGCCGGTGAGCGCCGCACCCGCGCCGGCCCAGGCCACCGCCGCGATCAAGCCGGAAAAGCGCGCGCAGGAGCGCTTCAAGCTCGCCGCCAGCGACCGCCGCCGGCTCGTCACCCTGCGCGACGCGCTCAAGGCCGCGGGACGGCGGCCGAGCAAGTCCGAACTCGTGCGTGCAGGCCTCGCCGTCCTCGCCGCCCAGGGGACCGCCGAGGTGATGGCGCTGGTCGCCGGGCTGTCGCCGGCGGCCCGGGCCAAGACGGGGAAGACACGCCGCGCGAAGGACAAGAAGGCCGGCAGCAAGCGCAAGGGCAAGTCCGCCGGCAAGAAGCGCTGATCTTGGCGCGCACCGGTCCGGCCCCGTCGCCGGCCCTGGCGCCCCATTCGAGGAGACGACGATGACGCAGAAGAATCCGATGCAGATTTCGGACCGCATGGACGAGATCGATTCCGCGCTCGAGACCGAGGGCATGCCGTCCTACAGCCAGATGTGGGCGACCAACGCCGAACTGCGGGAAGAGCTCGAGCGCCTGCGCCTGCGCGAGCGTCTGGCGATGGCGAACACCACGCTGCACGGCGACCTGCTGCAGACCGAGCTCATCGTCGCCACCGCCAGCAGCGTGGAACAGATCCGGCGCCAGCTCGTCCGCCTCGAGAGCGATCGCGGCGCTGGGGCATGCGGGACGACTGAACCGGCCAGAACCGGGACGACCACCCGCAGCGCCCTCGTCTGGCGCGGACGAACTCAGTTTTCGCCGTCGGAGATCAGCGCTTCGCTGGACTCGCCGACCTTCTCGTAGAGCTCGGAGGCGACCTCGGTTGCCGATTCGAGGGCGGCGAACAGGGCTTCCGAGCCGGCCGACGCCGAACTCGACACCTCGCTGAACGCACTGTTCACCGCCGGATGAAGCTTTCGCGCCAGAACGCGGACAAGCCCGCCCGCGCCGTCACGGCGCCGCCGCTGCAGCCCTCAGTGCTTCCTGGCGCGCTTGCCCTTGGCCACCTTGGGCAGCGCGGCGACCAGGCGCACGACCTCGGCGATGTCCTGCTCCGCGAGCAGGGCCAGGCCGGCGCGCAGCACCTCCGACTTGCTGGCGAGCACGCCGTCCTTGCCCAGCGCTTCGCGCAGCGCCTTGATGCGCTTGTGCTCGCTCGCCGGCATCGAGAAGGAGTCGCGCTCCACCTTCTCGTGCTTGTCCTTGCGATCCCCTTCGACAGGCTTTTCGGCCGGCTTGGGCGGCGGCAACACCGGAGCGATCACCTCCGCCGCGGCGGGCGCGCCGACCACCGGCGCCGCCGCCTCGGCGACCGCAGGCGCAGCCTTTGCCGTTGCCGCCGGCGCGCGCGCGCTGCGGCTGCGTTGCGCCAGCGCGGCGTCTTCCTGCTTGAGGCTTGCGCGCAACTTCGATTTCGTCCCGCTGGCGGTGCTCATGCTCATTCCTCGATCAGTTTCAGAACGGCGGTGACCAGTCCGGCGACCTCCTCCTGCGCCGCCGCCGCTGCGCGGCCGAGGCCGAACACCGAGGTCCCGCGCACCGCGCTCAGCGCGTAGGCGCTGCGCTGCGACAGCGCGACGTCCAGCACCGGCAGGCTGAAGTCGCGCAGCACGTCGAGCACGTCGCCGGCGAGCGCGGTCCGCATCACGCGGTTGGGGAGCAGGGCGCCGCGCAGCTTGGGGCGGCCCTGCTGGCGGTCGAGGATCAGGCGCTCGATGCCGCGCGTCGCCCACAGGTCGGTCGGGCTCGGCACCACCGGCACCAGCGCGAAGTCGCACAGCTCGAGCGCGCTCATCGTGTGCGGATGCTCGATCGACGGCGGACAGTCCATCACCACGATGTCGACCTTGTTGGCCACCGGACGCAGCGTCTTCTTCATTGCCGCGGCGTCGCCCTTCAGGCGCACCACCTCGGCCGCGAACGGCGCCTCGGGCGGCGCCGACTCGGCCCAGCGCGAGGCGCTTTCCTGCGGATCGAGGTCGGCCAGCGCCACGCGGTAGCCCTCGAGGGCGAGGCCGGCGGCGAGCTGCATGGCCACCGTGGTCTTGCCCGATCCGCCCTTCTGCGAGATCAGTGCGATCAGGGTGGGTGCGGTCATGGTGCGTCCCGTAAAGGTAATACTCGATAGTCTAGCCAATTGCCCGCCGAGCGTGGGGACGGCGGCTGGCCGCAGCTCATGGAGGTCGCACGCTGCACCGCAACAACAGGACGGAAATCGTTTGCTACAATTCGATTTCTTCCAGACCGGGCATCCGACGATGGCGCGAGAGATCGAACGCAGGTTCCTGGTCCGCGATGTGCGGATCCTCGACGGCCGCCAGGGCGAACGCATCGTCCAGGGCTATCTCGCCAAGGAATCGGGCTCGATGTCGACCCGCGTCCGCATCCGCGGCGAGCGTGCCTACCTGACCCTGAAGTCGCCGAAGGTGGGCTACGGGCGCGACGAATTCGAGTACGCGATTCCGGTCACCGACGCGCAGGCGATGCTCGCCAGCCACTGCGCCCGCCGCATCGTGCGCAAGACGCGCTACCTGGTGGATCACGCCCACCATGTGTTCGAGGTCGATGTGTTCGAAGGCCATCACGCCGGACTGGTGGTCGCCGAAGTCGAACTGCCCCACGAACACACCCCGCTCAAGCTGCCGGCCTGGGTCGGCAGGGAGATCACCCACGACGGGCGCTACGGCAACTTCACGCTCGCGCTCGAGTCCGCCCGCCGCGACGGCACCACGTCCTCCGCCCTGCGGCCGACGCATGCGGTTGGGCCCTCCGCAGGCTTTCCCGAAGTTCCGCACTCGATGTAGGACCGGCGCCGGCGTCCGCGTCATGCGCGCGCGGCGGCGGCCGGCGCGCGCGAGACCGGCTGCATCGCATCGGTGACCGGAGTCCCGCCATGAAATCCCCGTTCCGCTTCCATCCTTCGCGCGCACGCCTGCTTGCCGCGTCCGTCCTGCTCGTCGTCGCCACGGCCAGCCCTGCCGCGCCGCCGCCCCCGCTGCCGGCGCTGAACATCGCCATCGAGGACAGCTCGGTATCGGGCATCTCCTCGGGCGGATTCATGTCGGTGCAGATGCAGGTGGCGCACGCCTCCATCATCCGCGGCGCCGGCATCGTCGCCGGCGGCCCTTACTACTGCGCCCAGGACAGCGTGCTCAAGGCCACCACCGACTGCTCCTGCACCGGCGAGCCGGCCCTGGCGTGCAAGGTCGGGGACGCCAGCACGGCGGTGCCCGAGCTGGTCGCCGCCACGCGCGCCTTCCATGCCGCCGGCCGCATCGACGACCCGGCGCGGATCGCCCGCCAGCGCGTGATCACCGTGGTCGGCGGCAAGGATGCCCTGGTGCCGGCGCCGATCACCCGCCAGCTGCACGGCTACTACGACGCCTTCGGCCTGCCCGCGGCCGCGCTCGAGACGGTGACGCTCGAGGCCGCCGGCCACACCATGCCCACCACCGCCTACGGCGGCTCCTGCGGGGCGACCGACGAGCCCTACATCGGCAGCTGCGGCTTCGAGGCCGCGCATGCGATCCTCGACTGGATCTACGGCCCCGACGTCGCCCCGCCGCGCACGTCGCCGACCCCGGCCGGCCGCTTCGCCGAGTTCGACCAGCGCGCCTACATTCCCGAAACCGGCTTCTTCAGCTACCTGTGGGGCACCGGCCTGGACAAGACCGGCTGGGTGTACATCCCGTCCGACTGCGAGGCGGGCGCGCGCTGCCGGCTGCATGTGGTGTTCCACGGCTGCAAGCAGGGCCAGAGCTTCCTGCCGCTGCGCCGGCCACCCGGTGGCGGGCTGTACAACGGCACCACCTTCGTCCGCAACACCGGCTACGACCGCTGGGCCGACACCAACCGCCTGGTGGTGCTGTTCCCGCAGGCGGTGTCGATCCCGTGGAAGAATCCCAACGGCTGCTGGGACTGGTGGGGCTACACCGACGGCGACTATGCCACCCGCGACGGCATCCAGATCCGCGCGGTGCGCGCGATGATCGATCGGCTGAGCGCCGGACGCAGGGACTGAGCCCCGCGCGCCGGCACGGCGGGCAGCAGCTAGACTTGCACCCCTGTCCTGCAATGCCGAGATGCGCCGCGTCCGCCCTGCCGATCCGCTACGTCGAACCCGTGTTCCGCCCGCCGAGCGAGGCCGAATCGCTGATCCTGCCGGTCACCGACGGCTGCTCGTGGAACAGATGCACCTTCTGCGAGATGTACACCGCGCCGCAGAAGGCCTTCCGCGCCCGCGACGAGGCCGAGGTGATCGACAGCATCCGCCGTACCGGTGAGCGCTATGGCACGCAGCCCGAATACCTGTCCACGCTGGTCGTGACCCTGCACGACGGCGGGCGCCGCTTCCTGCAGGCCTGGCCGGACTGGCAGGCGTTGTCGCAGCAGGGGCTGTTCACCGAGATGGCGCGCTTCCTGGCGGCGCTGGAATTGCGGCGCACGGTGTTCCGCTCCGACCACGCCTCGAACTGGCTGGTGCTCAAGGGCACGCTGGGCGCGGACAAGACGAGGCTGCTGGCGCAGGTGCGCGCCGCCATCGAGCGCCCCGCATCCGCCGCGCTGCGTCCGGCCTGGATGCGCGGGCTCCAGGCCACCCGCACACCCGCTACGAGCCACGGCGTAAACGACGAACGGGGCGAGCCGACCGCATGGTCGACCCGCCCCGCCTGCGCTTCACCGGCCGCACGCGGCCGGTGTCGGCTCATCCGCCTCAGGCGGCGCGCGCGCCCTGCAGGATGGCGTTGAGCGTGGCGCTCGGACGCATCACGGCCTTGGTCTTCTCGGCGTCGGCCTTGTAGTAGCCGCCGATGTCGACCGGCTTGCCCTGCACCTCGGCGAGCTCGGCGACGATCTTCTGCTCGTTGTCGGCGAGCGCCTTGGCGAGCGGGGCGAACTTGCCCGCCAGTTCGGCGTCCTCGGTCTGCGTGGCCAGGCGCTCGGCCCAGAACTTGGCCAGGTAGTACTGGCTGCCGCGGTTGTCGAGCTGGCCGGTCTTGGGCGAGGGCGACTTGTTCTCGTCGAGCAGCTTGCCGGTGGCCTCGTCCAGCGTCTTGGCGAGCAGCTTGGCGCGGGCGTTGCCGGTCTTGATGCCGAGGTCCTCCAGCGACACCGCCAGGGCGAGGAACTCGCCCAGCGAATCCCAGCGCAGGTGGTTTTCCTGGGTGAGCTGCTGGACGTGCTTGGGCGCGGAACCGCCGGCACCGGTCTCGTACATGCCGCCGCCGTTCATCAGCGGCACGATCGACAGCATCTTGGCCGAGGTGCCCAGCTCCATGATCGGGAACAGGTCGGTCAGGTAGTCGCGCAGGATGTTGCCGGTCACCGAGATGGTGTCGAGGCCGCGCGCGACACGCTCGAGGGTCACGCGCATCGCGCGCACCTGCGACATGATCTGGATGTCGAGGCCGCTGGTGTCGTGATCCTTGAGGTAGGTCTTCACCTTCTTGATCAGCTCGTTCTCGTGCGGACGATAGGGATCGAGCCAGAAGATCGCCGGCATGCCGGAGTTGCGCGCGCGGGTGACGGCGAGCTTGACCCAGTCGCGGATCGGGGCGTCCTTGACCTGGCACATGCGCCAGATGTCGCCGGCCTCGACGTTCTGGCTCAGCAGCACTTCACCCGTGGCGAGGTCGGTGATGTTGGCCACGCCGTCCTCGGCGATCTCGAAGGTCTTGTCGTGCGAGCCGTATTCCTCGGCCTTCTGCGCCATCAGGCCGACGTTCGGCACCGTGCCCATCGTGCGCGGGTCGAAGTTGCCGTGCCATTTGCAGAAGTTGATCATCTCCTGGTAGATGCGGGCGAAGGTCGACTCCGGCATCACGCACTTGCTGTCGTACTGCTTGCCGTCGGCACCCCACATCTTGCCGCCCTGGCGGATCATCGCCGGCATCGAGGCGTCGACGATGATGTCGTTGGGCGAGTGGAAGTTGGTGATGCCCTTGGCCGAGTCGACCATGGCCAGCGCCGGGCGATGCTCCTGGCAGGCGTGCAGGTCGCGGATGATCTCGTCGCGCTTGGATTCGGGCAGCTGCCTGATCTTGTCGTACAGGTCGACCATGCCGTTGTTGACGTTGATGCCGAGCTCGTCGAACAGCTTGCCGTGCTTCTCGAAGGCGTCCTTGTAGTAGATCTTCACGCAGTGGCCGAAGACGATCGGGTGCGAGACCTTCATCATCGTCGCCTTCACGTGCAGCGAGAACAGGATGCCGGCCTCGCGGCAGTCCTCGAGTTCCTTCTCGTAGAACTCGCACAGCGCCTTCTTGCTCATGAACATCGAGTCGATGATCTCGCCGTCCAGGAGCGCGACCTTGGGCTTGAGCACGATGGTCTTGCCCGACTTGGTGATGAGCTCCATCTTGACGTCGCGCGCCTTGTCCAGCGTCATCGACTTCTCGCCATGGTAGAAGTCGCCGTGATGCATGTGCGAGACGTGGGTCTGCGACCACTGCTTCCATTCACCCATCGAGTGCGGGTGCTTCTTGGCGTAGTTCTTGACCGCAGCCGGGGCGCGGCGGTCGGAGTTGCCTTCGCGCAGCACCGGGTTCACCGCGGAGCCGAGGCAGCGACCGTAGCGCGCGCGGATTTCCTTCTCTTCGTCGGTCTTCGGATCTTCCGGGTAGTCGGGAATCTTGTAGCCCTTCTCCTGCAGCTCCTTGACGCAGGCCTTGAGCTGCGCGACCGAGGCGCTGATGTTGGGCAGCTTGATGATGTTGGCGTCGGGCTCGAGCGTCTTCTTGCCCAGTTCGGCCAGCGTGTTGGGCACGCGCTGGTCCTCGCTCAGGTACTCGGGGAACTCGGCCAGCACGCGGGCCGAGACCGAGATGTCGGCCTTCTCGATGTCGATGCCTGCAGGGCCGGTGAAGGTCCGGATGATCGGAAGGAACGCGCACGTCGCCAGCAGCGGTGCCTCGTCCGTGAGCGTGTAGATGATCTTCGAATTCCCTGCAGACATTTGTTTCCCCTAGATGTTTTAGATCTTGTCCCGACTATCCGATGACGACCGCACGCCGTCCGCACGGCATGCCGGCAGCAGCATCGCTGTCGCCGGGGAAAATACCACTTATCGCCCCCGCCGGCATCGAAACCTGCATTCGCATCGTGAAACGGACGCCTTCCGCGGCGATTTCCGCACCCCCGTGGCGACGCCCCGGCGCCCATCCCCGCGATCGCCCGCGGAGGTCGACAGGGGCGCGGAATTCACCCATCCTTCCGCCTTCACGTTCCGGCCCGCACACCCTCTCCGATCACGCCCATGAGCATCCTGTTCTCGCCCTTCGACCTCGGCCGCCTGCGCCTGCCCAACCGCGTCGTCATCGCCCCGATGTGCCAGTACTCCGCCGAGCAAGGCTGCGCCACCGACTGGCACCTGATCCACCTGGGCAACCTGGCCATGTCCGGCGCCGGCCTGCTGATCATCGAGGCCACCGCGGTGTCGCCCGAGGGCCGCATCACCGCGGGCGACCTCGGCCTGTATTCGGACGCGACCGAGGCGGCGCTCGGCCGCGTGCTCGCCGCGGTGCGCCGCTACGCCGTGATGCCGATCGGCATCCAGCTCGCCCACGCCGGGCGCAAGGCCTCCAGCCAGGCGCCGTGGGACGGCGGCCAGCTGCTCGCGCCGGACGCCGGCGGCTGGGAGACGGTCGCCCCGTCGGCGATCCCGCATGCGGCGGGCGAACTGCCCCCGGTCGCGCTCGACGAGGCCGGACTCGCCCGCGTGCGCGAAGACTTCGTCGGCGCCGCCGTGCGCGCCGCTCGCCTCGGCCTGGACCTGGTCGAGCTGCACTGCGCCCACGGCTACCTGCTGCACGAATTCCTGTCGCCGCTCTCCAACCGGCGCGAGGACCGCTACGGCGGCTCGCTGGAGAACCGCCTGCGCTTCCCGCTCGAGGTCTTCGACGCGATGCGCGCCGTGCTGCCCGCCGAGCTGCCTTTCGGTGTGCGGCTGTCCGCTACCGACTGGGTGGACGGCGGCTGGGACGTGGACCAGAGCATCGCCTTCTGCCAGGCCCTGGAGGCACGCGGCTGCAGCTTCGTGCACGTGTCGAGCGGCGGTCTGTCGCCGCAGCAGAAGATCCCGCTCGGCCCCGGCTACCAGATCCCGCTCGCGGCCGCGATCCGGCGCGCGGTGAAGCTGCCGGTGATCGGGGTCGGCCTGATCACCGAGGCCGAACAGGCCGAGGCCGTGATCGCCGACGGCCACGCCGACCTCGTCGCGATCGCCCGCGGCGTGCTCTACGATCCGCGCTGGCCCTGGCACGCCGCGGCGCGGCTCGGCGCCCAGGTGCAGGCGCCGCCGCAGTACTGGCGCTCGCAGCCGGCCGAGCACAAGGCCCTGTTCGCCGGCGCCCGCGTCGGCCAGCGCTGACGTCGTCGTCCCCGGCCCTCCGCCGCAGTCTCCGATCTCCGCCGCCGTCATGACGCCTGCACGCACCCTGGTGTTCCGCGGCCATCAGCTGCTGGTGGATGGTGAAGGCCGCCTGGCGTGCGCGCCGCAGCCCTGGCTGGCGGGCCGGCACGCGCTGCGGACGCTGGACTTCTGCAGCCCCGAAGGCCAGGCGTGGACGGTGGTCGAGGTCGCCCGCGAGCTCGAAGCGCCGCCCGCGCATGCCTTCCACCACCTCAAGGCGCTGCTCGACACCCTGCCCGCGGCCACCCGCAGCCTCGCCGCACGGGCGCTCGAACTGCTCGAGTTCGACCGCTCGCACCGCTTCTGCGGCCAGTGCGGCGCGCCCACCGCGCGCGCCGCCGCGCCGGCGGTGATGCGCCGCTGCACCGATCCGGCCTGCGGCCGCGAGCACTATCCGCGCGTGTCGCCGGTGGTCATCGTGGCCGTCGAGCGCGGCGCCGAGATCCTGCTCGGGCGTTCGCCGCACTTTCCGCCCGGCCTGTACAGCGCGCTCGCCGGCTTCGTCGATGCGGGCGAGTCGGCGGAACAGGCGGTGCACCGCGAGATCCAGGAGGAAACCGGGCTGCGCATCGGCAAGCTGCGCTACTTCGCCAGCCAGCCGTGGCCGTTCCCGCATGCGCTGATGCTCGGCTACCAGGCCGAGTACGAGGACGGCGACATCGTGTGCGCACCGGACGAGATCGAGGACGCGCGCTTTTTCCACGTCGATGCGCTGCCGGCGGTGTTCCCGACCCGCTACGCGATGGCCAACCTGCTGCTGCGCGACTTCTGCCTGCGCCACGGCCGGCCCTGGCCGCCGCAACGCTGAGCGCCGCCGCTCAGGCCGCCGGTGCGACGCGCGCGGCGTGCAGGTCGCGGCGCTCCACCACTTTCAGCACCAGCAGCACCACCACCCCCAGCCCCAGCGCCGACGCGGCGACATAGAGCCCGCCCGCATAGCTGCCGAAGGTCGCACCCAGCCACCCGGTCACCGCGGGGCCGAGAATCTGTGCGGCACCATAGGAGATCGTCATCCTGCCCATCATCTTCGCCGGCCGCGTCGGGTAGTAGCGCCCGGCCATGGTCAGCACCAGGCTCACCATGCCCATGAAGGTGCCACCGAACAACACCGCCCCCGCCACCGTGCCGAGCACGCCCCCGATCAGAACGGGCAGCAGGATGCCGACTATCTGCAGCATCGCGGCAAGAAGCAGGGCGTTGAGCTCGCCGGTACGGCGCGCGACCAGGTCCCACACGATGCAGGTCGGCGCCGCAGCGAGACCGATGACCAGAAAGATCCAGCTCCCCTGGCCTTCCAGCCCCGGCAGGCGATTGACGATGGCGACGATGAAGGTTGCACTGATCACGTAGCCCACCCCTGCACAGAAATAGGCGGCCATCAGCAGGCGCAGGAACAGCGCGCCGGGCGGATTGTCGTGCATCGGTGCGCCGGTCTTGGTCACCGCGCTGCTGTCGGGCGCCGGCAGCCAGGCCAGCGCCGGCACCAGCAGCACACAAGCGATCGCGGTGAAGGCATACCACTGCTCGCGCCAGTCGAGCACGGCGCCGAGCAGCGCGACCACGATCGAACAGCCGGCGATACCCAGGCCCAGGCCGGAGAAGTGAATGCCGAGCTCCGGGCGGTGGTTGTGGCGGATGAGCCAGTTCAGGATCAGGCCGGTACCGAGCAGCATCGACGCTGAACTCGACAGACCGGCAAGATAGCGCGACACGGCCCACAACCAGACATCGGTGGTGAGCGCCATCATCAAGGTACTCAATACCGCCACCACCATGCCGATGCGGTACAGGCGGTCCTTGAGCACCAGATCGCTGATCGAGGCCGCGGTCAGCGCGCCGGTGAGGTAGCCGGCATAGTTGATCGCCGCCAGCCAGCCGCCCTCGGCCAGGCCGAGTCCGGCCTGCGCCTGCATCAAGGGCAGCAAGGGGGTATAGGCGAAGCGTGCGATGCCGAGCGCGAGCATCATGCTGAAGACGCCGGCGCCGAGCACCTTCAAGCGTTGAACCTGTTCATCCATGGTTTTTGTTTTGTGTCTACTCGAGGCCACACACGATAGTCGTCATGCGATACGTATTCAAGGAAATACATCGACCGCCAGGCAGGATCCATCACACGCCCCCGCGGGGCACAGGCCCGGGCAACGGGCAGCGAAACTCCCTTACGATCGGGCGCGCCACCGGTCCGCCGGCCCCGCGCTAAACTCGCGCTTCGCCAGCGGCCGTGCCCGCACCGCTGCCGCGCTCCCCACCCATCCGAAGCCTCGACTCCAAGCCTCCACCCCATGTCCCTGCTCCGCCTTTTCGTCCTGCTGATGCTGCCCCTGCTCGCGCTGCACGCCGCGGCGCAGGCGCCCGCCGTGCCCACGGCGGAGGATCTGCGCGGCCGCCTGTCCGCGGTGGCCGACCGCAAGCTGCCCGAGGCCGAGCAGCGCACGGTCCAGCAGGCGCTGGAGCAGGCCCTCGCCAGCCTGACGACGGCCGCGGACCTGCGCACGCAGCGCGAGGCGCTGCATGCCCGCGTGGCAACGGCACCGCAGGACACCCGCAGCGCGCGCGAACAGCTCGCCGCCCTGCAGGCGCAGGCGGACCCGGCACCGGCGATCGACCCCGCGACCCCGGACGCGGAACTGGAACGGCGCCTCGCCGAACGGAACGCGGCGCTGACCGACTGGCGTCGCCGCCTGGACGAGGCCAACACCCTGCTCATCGATGCCCGCACCGGCCCCGAACGCGCCCAGACCGAGATCAGCACCAGCCAGGCGCGGATGGCGACGATCGAGACCGCGCTCGGCGCCAATCGCGAGCCCGGCCGCGACGGACGGCCGCTGAGCCCGGAACGCCGCGACGCGCTCGCCGCGGAATGGCATGCGCTCGACGCCAAGGTGGCCCTGCGCCGCGAGGAACTGGCCGCCAGCAGCGCGCTGCTCGACCTCGGCCAGGCGCGCCAGGACCTCGCCACCCACGAAGTCGCCCGCCTCGAGGCGCGGGTCCAGGCCCTGCAGACCGCGATCAACCAGCGCCGCAGCGCACAGGCGGCGCTGACCGTCCAGGCCCTGGCCGGAGAAGCCGGCACCACCGCCACCGCCGACAGCCTGCTGGCGCGCGAGACGGCCACCAACCAGGAGCTCTCCGAGTACCTGCTGCGCGCCACCGAGAACCTCAACAAGCTCACCCAGCGCAACCTCGCCGTGCGCCAGCAGCTCGACGCGCTCAACCGCAGCAACACCGTGATCGACGAGCAGATCGACGTGCTGCAGGGCAGCCTGCTGCTGTCGCGCATCCTGATCGAGCAGAAGCGCGCCCTGCCGCAGCCGACGATCGATGGCAGCCTGGCCGAGCAGATCGCCGACATCCGCCTCTACCAGTTCGAGGTCAACAAGCAGCGCGAGCAGCTCGCCCGCCCGCAGGCCTTCGCCGACCGCCTGCTCGCCGAGGCCCCGCCGGGGCAGGCCGACGCGAGCATGCGCGAGCCGCTGATCGCGCTGCTGAGCACGCGCGCCGAGCTGCTGGAGCGCCTGAACCGCGAGCTCAACAACCTGCTCAACGAATCGATCACGCTGCAGCTCAACGAGCGCCAGTTGCAGACCAACGCCGACCGCCTGCGCACCACGCTCGACGAACGGATGTTCTGGATCCCGAGCAACCGCCCGCTCGACCTCGCATGGCTGGGGGCCATGCCGGCCCAGCTCAGCGCCCAGCTGGCCGCCATCCCCTGGCAGTCGGCGACGATGGAGCTGTGGGCCGGCCTGCAGGCGCGCCCCTTCCTGTTCCTGCCGGTGTTGCTGCTGAGCCTGGCGCTGTTCAGCCGCCGGCGCTGGCTGCGCGACAAGCTCGAGCGCCTGCACGCCGACATCGGCTACGTGCGCCGCGACAGCCAGCTGCACACGCCGCTGGCGATCCTGTTCAACATGCTGCTCGCGCTGCCGGTGAGCCTGCTGCTGGCACTCGGCGGCCTCGCCCTGCAGATGGACGCGCGCGGCCAGAACGCCGCGCTCGGCGCTGCCCTGATGCAGATGGCCCAGGCCTGGCTGGTGTTCTACACCGCCTACCGGGTCATGGAGCCGGGCGGCGTGGCCGAACGCCACTTCCAGTGGCCGCAGGGGCAGGTGCGCGAGCTGCATCGCTCGCTGCGCCGACTGGGCCTGGTCGTGCTCGCGGTGGTCGCCATCGTCACCCTCACCGAACGCCAGCCCGAGGTGCTGGCCAAGGACGTGTTCGGCATCCTGACCCTGCTCGCCGGCTATGCGACCATGGCCTGGCTGATGGCCCGCCTGCTGGTGCACAAGTCGCAGGACGCGCGTCCCTCGCCGCTGCGCGTGGTGATCGGCCTGGCGCTGGCGCTGATGCCGCTGACCCTGATCGGCGCCCTGCTGATGGGCTACTACTACACCGCGCTCAAGCTCACCGGACGCCTGATCGACACCCTGTTCGTTCTCATCGTCTGGCGCCTGCTCGAGGCGACCCTGGTGCGCGCGCTGACGATCGCCGCCCGCCGCCTCGACTACCAGCGCGCGGTGGCCCGGCGCGAGGCCGCCGAACGCGAGGACAAGGCCGGCCCCGTCGACACCGAGACCACCATCGAGATCCCGGTGCTCGACGTCGCCAAGATCAACCAGCAGTCGCTGCGCCTGCTCCATCTGGGCCTGTTGAGCGGCCTGCTGGTGGTGCTGTACTGGGTGTGGGCCGACCTGATCACCGTGTTCGCATACCTCGACAACATCACGCTGTACGAATACGGCAGCGGCAGCGGCGACGCCGCCAGCATGGTGCCGATCAGCCTCGCCGACGTGATCGGCGCGCTGGTGATCGCCGCCATCGCCTTCATGCTCGCCGCCAACCTGCCCGGCCTGCTCGAGGTGCTGGTGCTGTCGCGGCTGAAGCTGGCGCAGGGCAGCGCCTACGCGATCACCACGCTGCTGTCCTACGTGATCGTCGGCGCCGGCATCGTCGCCACCCTGGGCACGCTGGGGGTGAGCTGGGACAAGCTGCAGTGGCTGGTGGCGGCGCTGTCGGTGGGCCTGGGCTTCGGCCTGCAGGAGATCTTCGCCAACTTCGTGTCCGGCCTGATCATCCTGTTCGAGCGCCCGCTGCGCATCGGCGACACGGTGACGATCGGCAACGTCTCGGGCACGGTCAGCCGCATCCAGATCCGCGCCACCACGATCACCGACTTCGACCGCAAGGAGATGATCGTCCCCAACAAGGCCTTCATCACCGGCCAGCTCACCAACTGGTCGCTGACCGACACCGTCACCCGCGTCACAGTGAAGGTGGGCGTGTCCTACGGCTCGGACCTCGAGCTCACCCGCGAACTGCTGCTGCAGATCGCCGACGACAACCCGCGCGTGCTGAAGGACCCGGCGCCGCTGGTGTTCCTGCTCGCCTTCGGCCCCAGCACGCTCGACCACGAGCTGCGCGTGCATGTGCGCGAACTGGTCGACCGCAATGCCGCGATCGACGAGATCAGCCGCGAGATCGACCGTCGCTTCCGCGACAACGGCCTCGAGATCGCCTTCAACCAGGTGGATGTGCACATCCGCAGCCTGCCCGACGGCCGCGAACTGGCGCTGCCGCCGATTCAGCCGACGCCGCCCGCAAAGGCCTGAAGCACCGGGTCAGGGGCAGGGAACTGGAGCGCACGCGGGCGGCGACGGGCCTGCCCGCGGCGGGCGGATGGGCTCAGTCGCGGCGCCGGGGCGCGTCTTCGTCCTCGACGCGCACCTCGCGGATGACCTCGCCCTCGATGATCAGGCCCTGGTTGCGGGCTGCGCCGCCCGCTCCGGGGCCGCGTCCGCCCGCAGCGTCCATCTGCTCGCGCATCGCCTTGCGCACCGCGCGCGTCTTCCACCACAGGTAGCCCCAGACCACGACGCCCACGGTCAGCAGCACCGCGAACAGCGCGACCGAGAAGGTCAGCGCGAGCACGAACACGCCCGCCATCACCACCGCGCCGACGATCTTCTGCAGCAGCGTGGGCGGCTTGGCGGCCGGTCCGCCAAGGGTCTGGAAGATGCCGGAAAATCGGGGATCCCTGTACATGAGTCGGTCCTGATGGCGGGCACGGGCGTTCCGTGCCGGGTCGCAAGGGTCAGAGCCCTCGGCGGGGAAAAGATTCCGTGAGCACGCTCGCTGCGCGCGCCGGACGTGACTGCGGGCGGACCCGCATGCGGCGCAGGGGCACGGACAGCGCATTGTGGCGCAAAGGGCGGCGATGCCCGGTGTCGAATTGAAAATGCCGGCCACAGCCAGCAAGATGCGGCCATCCGGCGTGATTGCAAGTCCCCGCGCACGCCTGCCCCTTCTGCCTGGGTCGCCCGTCCATGCCCGCTCCCGCACTGCCCAAGCACGCACTGCCCGCGCCCGGAGAGCGTCCGCGCGGCCCATCCGCGGCCTGCGCGCCGGGGGCGTGCGCGGAGGCCGCGGGTGAGGACGGGGGGCCGCCGCTGATCCTGTTCGGCGCCTTCGATCGCCACAACCTGGGCGATCTGCTGCTCGGCCGCATCGCCGCGGCGCTGGCCGCGCGCCTCGCCCCCGGCCGCCCGCTGCTCTGGGCCGGACTGGCCGAGCACGACCTGCGTGCGGCCGGCGGCGCGCGGGTGCGGCGGCTGGACGCGATCGCCGACCGCATCCGCCACCGGCATCGGCTGCAGCCGGCCCGCCCGGCGCCCGATCTGCTGCAGGTGGGCGGCGAGATCCTCGGCTGCGGTGCATGGGAGGCGGCGGTGATGCTCGCCCGCCCGGCGCAGGCCGAAGCCCTGATCGCCGCGCACGACCGCGACCTCGGGGGCCGCGACGCGTGGGCACGCCATCACCTCGGCATCGCCCGTCACCTGCCCTACCTGGCGCCGACGACGCTGTTCCCGCCCGGTCTGCGCATCGCCCATGCCGGCAGCGGTGGCGTCGGTTTCGCGCACCTGCCGGCGGCCTGGCGCGAGGAGGCGATCGCCGCCCTGCGCGGGGCGGCGGTCCTGCATGTGCGTGACCGCGACAGCCGGCGTGCGCTCGCCGCCGCCGGCATCGACGCCCGCCTCGCGCCCGATCCCGCGGTGCTGGTCGCCCGCGTGCTCGGCAGCGAGATCGCCCGTGAAGCGGAGCGGGGGGCGGCGGCCCGCGTGTCCGCCCGCTTCCCCGGGGGCTGGATCGCCGCCCAGCTCGGTGCCGAATTCGGCGACGACCTCAGCCTGGCCGCCCTCGCCGCCGCGCTCGACCGGCTGCAGCGCGACACCGGCTGGGGCGTGGTGCTGTTCTGCGCCGGACGGGCGCCATGGCACGACTCGCCCGAAGTCCTGCACCGCCTGCGCGCACGACTGCAGGCCTCCGGGCACTGCATCGTCGCCACCACCCGCCATGTGCTCCAGCTCTGCGCGCTGATCGCCGGCGCCCGGCTGTGCCTGGCGAGCAGCCTGCACGTGCGCATCGTCGCCGAAGCCTTCGCCCGTCCGGCGGCCAGCCTGGTGCAGGGCTCGGCGCAGGGCGAGAAGGTGCGCGCCTATGTGCGCAGCTGGCATCGCCACGCAGCCCACCTGGGGGTGCTCGATACGCCGCCCGCGAGCGCGGTCGTGCACGCCGCACATGAAGCGCTCGCCGAGCCGGCGGCCACTCGCGACCGGCGTGCCGCGCGCCTCGCCGCGCGGGCCGAGGTCGCCGCGCGCCGCTGCTTCGCCGCGCTCGCCCGCGACTGAGCGGTGGCGGAAACGATCGCGCGCGCCGCCGGTCACACGCCGGCATCCCGATACCGGCGGCTGCGCGCTACCCTTGCCGACAGCCGCCCCGATCACAACCAGCCAAGGACCCACCTCCGATGAGCGACCTGTTCACCCCGCTGCAGGCCGGCGAGCTTGCCCTGCCCAACCGCATCCTGATGGCCCCGCTGACCCGCTGCCGCGCCGAGGACGGCCACGTGCCCGGCGAGCTGATGGCCACCCACTACGCCCAGCGCGCCAGCGCCGGCCTGCTGATCGCCGAGGCGACGATGGCGATGGACGGCAACTCCGCCTTCTGGCACGAGCCCGGCATCCACTCCGAGGCCCAGGTCGCCGGCTGGAAGAAGGTCACCGACGCGGTGCATGCCGCCGGCGGACGCATCGTGCTGCAGATCTGGCACGGCGGCCGCGCCTGCCATCCGCTGCTCAACGACGGCCGCCAGCCGGTGGCGCCCAGCGCGCTCGCCATCACCGGCGACGAGGTCCATACGCCGCAGGGCAAGCAGCCCTACGTGGTGCCGCGCGAGCTGCGCGACGACGAGCTGCCGGGCATCGTCGCCGGCTTCGCGCGCGCGGCCGAGAACGCACGCGCCGCCGGCTTCGACGGCGTCGAAGTACATGGCGCCAACGGCTACCTGCTCGACGAATTCCTGCGCGACGGCAGCAACAAGCGCGGCGGCCCCTACGGCGGCCCGCGCGAGCACCGCGCCCGCCTGCTGTTCGAGGTGATCGATGCGGTGTGCAAGGTTTGGGGCAGCGGCCGCGTCGGCGTGCGCCTGTCGCCGCTCAACAGCTACAACGACATGATCGACAGCGACCCGATCGGCCTGACCGCCTGGCTGGCCGGCTGCCTCAACGACTGGCACCTCGCCTACCTGCACCTGATGCGCGGCGACTTCTTCGGCCAGCAGCACGGCGACGTGATGACGCCGGCGCGCGCCGCCTTCCGCGGCGTGCTGATCGGCAACATGGGCTACAGCGCGGACGAGGCCGAGGCCGCGATCGCCGCCGGCAAGCTCGATGCGGTCGCCTTCGGCACCGCCTTCCTCGCCAACCCCGACCTGCCCGAGCGCATCCGCCGCAAGGCCGCGCTCAACGCAGCGGATCCGGCGACCTTCTACACTCCTGGGCCGCAGGGTTACACCGACTATCCGACGCTGGCGGAAGGCGCGTGAACCCGCGCCGGCGACGGAAGGCGCGTCCACGCGGGCATGCCGGCCGTCGCCCCCGATCCACCCTCACGCCGCCACCAGGCGGCGGAAGACGCCGAAGCTCCACTGCGCGCCCACGGTCAGCACCACCACGCGCAACACGTGACACACGGTGACGAGCGGCACGCCGAGCTGCAGCACCTTGGCGGTGATGCACATCTCCGACACCCCACCGGGCGCGGTCGCCAGCGCCAGCGTGGGCAAAGGGACCGCCGAGACCAGCCCGAGCAGCGCAGCGAAAGCAAAGGCGAGCACGATCGACATCGCCGCGGTCAGCCCTGCGACCGCCATGAAAAGCGGTGCGGCACGGAAGAACTCGCGCGAAAACCGGCAACCAAGGGCGCAGCCGATCAGCAACTGACCGCCATTGACCACCCAGGCCGGCAGCGCCGACAGCGGCACGCCGGCCAGCGTTGCCACCGCCACGCCGAGCAGCGGCCCGAGCACCCAGGCGTTGGCGATGCGCAGCAGCTTGAACGCGCTCACCCCGAGCAGGCTCGCCCCGATCAGCAGCGGGAAGTGCCGGGCATCCACCGCCTTTGCCAGCGGCACGTAGAGGTCCGTGCCATGCACACCGGCGAAGGTGAGCGCGAAGGGCAGCACCGACACCACCATCATCACCCGGATGGCGTGAGCCGCGGCGATGCGATCCACCGCGCCGCCGTAGCGGTCGGCAAGGTTGGCCATCTCCGAGGCGCCGCCCGGCAGCGCGGCGAAGAAGGCGGTCGGCGTATCGACCCGGGCCAGACGCAACATGATGAAGGCGTAGCCCATGCCGAGCACCAGCGAGCCGAGCGCGGCGGCGACCACCAGCGGTGCATGCAAGGCGAGTTGCGCCACCACCTCCGGGCTGAAGTACAGGCCGAGCGCGGCGCCGATCGCCCATTGCCCGGTCTGGCGCCCGCCGGGGAGCGGGCGCAGGTCGATGTCGGCCATGCGCGCGCCGGCCACGGCAAACAGCGGCCCGATCATCCACGGCAGCGGCAGATGCAGGCGCTCGGCCAGCCAGCCGGCGAGCGTGGCGAGCGCGAGGGTGGGGACGACCTGGCGCCAGGCGGTGAGACGGAGTGCGGAGAGGAGGGACATCGGCGGCAGAGCGGGATGGGACGTGGGCATGGCTGCCCGGAAGGGAACGCGCGGGCGTCATGCCCTGCGGTGATGGCTGAACAGGAGCGCTGGTACCGATCTCACTCGGTAACCGGCCGGGTAGCGGCATCCCACTGGCGCAGGAAGGCGTCCTTCTTGGCCTGATCCTGGTAGGCGAGCAGCCCGGAGCCGATGCGGATCGGGCGGAAGGCGTGCTGCAGGTTCTGGTGGAGCAGCGCCGCGGCGCTGTCCGCGCCCGCGGTGCCGGCGTCGGTGCGCACCGGCAGCAGGCCGAGGTTGGCAGCGAGCAAGGCCTGGCCGCGGGTCGACAGCAGGTGGTCGAGCCACAACCGCGCCGCTGCCGGATGGCGCGCGCCGCGCGCGATGAAGGCGACCCGGCTCAGGACGAGGGTGTAATCCCGCGGCAGTGCCACGCCGAGCGCCGGATCGTTGCGCGCACGCCGGTGCGCATAGGAACCCAGCACGTTGTAGGCCAGCACCAGCTTGCCGGCGGCGACGCGGTCGAGCATGTCGGCGCTGACCGCATGCTGCTCGAGGCCGTTCTGGCCCATGCCGCGCACGAGCTGCCAGAACACGATCGGGTTGGCCTGCGCGTCCTGGGTGTGCAGCAGCAGGCCGAGGCCGGAGCGCTCGGGGTCGTAGGTGGCGACCCGCCCGCGCAGTTGCGCCGGCGCGCGGTCGAGCAGGCGGATCAACCCGGCGTGGCTGTCGGGCACGTCGGCCTCGGCGAGCAGGCGCTTGTTATAGACGATGGCCGCCGGCTCGTAGGTGGTGCCGAAGGCCTCGTCCTTCCACACCGCCCAGCGCGGCAGCGCGGCGGTCTCGGCCGAGCGGTGCGGCTGGGCATGGCCGTCGTTGACCAGCTTGACCTGCAGGTCCATCGCCGAGCTCCACACCACGTCGGCGCCGACCACTCCGCGCCGGGCCTCGTCGACGACACGCGCGTAGAGTTCGGCCGAATGCATGTCGTGGTATTCCACCCGCACGCCCGGGTGGAGGGCCTCGAAATCCTCCACCACCGGCCTGACCACATCGAGGTCTGCCGCCGCGTAGACGACCACCACGCCTTCCTCACGGGCCTGGGCCAGGCGGTCGCCGATCGGCTCGGCGTGCGCCATTGCCGTCACCGCGGCCAGCGCCACGAACGACAGTGCGGATCTCAGCCAGCCGCCCACGCCCCTGCAATTCACCGTTCCGTTCTCCCCATTTGGTGGCGGCATGCCCGCCTTACGCTTCCGGCCCCCGGGGTGCTGCGGCGTCCGCCGCCTTGGACGCGTCCCGGCTTTGCACAGATAATCCCGCACACGCCTTTCGATTCACTTTCACTGGAACCGCCGATGCGCCTGCTCCTGGTCGAGGACCACGCCGAACTCGCCGAGTGGGTGGGGCGCTCGTTGCGCCAGGCCGGTTTCGTGCTGGACGTGCTCGGCCGCGGCGACCACGCCGACCAGGCCCTGCGCACCGAGCGCTACGACCTGGTGATCCTCGACCTGTCGCTGCCCGGCCTCGACGGCCTCGAGGTACTGCGCCGCCTGCGCCACCGCGAGAGCGGCGCGGACGGCGGCCCGCCCACCCCGGTGCTGGTGCTGACCGCGCGCGGCAGCACCGGGGAGCGCGTGCAGGGTCTCAACCTCGGCGCCGACGATTATCTGACGAAACCCTTCGAGCTCGCCGAACTCGAGGCGCGCATCAAGGCCCTGCTGCGCCGCGCCGGCAACCAGGTGCCGCTGGTGCGCCTCGGACGGCTCGAATTCGACACCACCACCCGCATGGCGGCGGTGGGTGGCCAGCCGCTGGCGCTGACGCCGCGCGAACTGGCGGTGCTCGAGGCCTTGCTGGCGCGCGTGGGTCGTCCGGTGGCGCGCGAGGCGCTGTTCGAGAAGGTGTTCGATTTCGATGCCGATGCGCGCGTGGAGGCGATCGAGATCTACGTCTCGCGCCTGCGCAAGAAGCTCGAGGGCGCCGGTGTGGCGATCAACACGCTGCGCGGCCTGGGCTACCTGCTCGCCGAGAAGCCGGCGGACTGACATGGGCACCCCCGCCCGGCCGGAACCGGCAGCCGCCTGGCCCGCCCACGGCGGCAGCCTGCGCCGGCGGGTGCTCGCCTGGCTGCTGCCGCCGCTCGCGGCGCTGCTGCTGATCAACGCCTTCTTCACCTACCGCAGCGCGCTCGACGCGGTCAACCAGGCCTACGACCGCACGCTCACCGCCTCGGTGCGTGCGATCGGCGAGCGCACCCACTCGCTCGCCGGCCGGATCCAGGTGGACATCCCCTACGCCGCCTTCGAGGGCTTCGAGGACGATGCCGCAGAACGCATCTTCCACGCCGTGTTCGACCCTGCCGGCGGGCTGGTCACCGGCTACGCCGACCTGCGCCCGCCGGCACTGCCGGACGAAGGCGGGACGGTGCGGATCTTCGACCTGCCCTATGCGGGCGAGACCGTGCGCATGGCGGCGATGCGCAAGCGCCTGTACGACCCCGCGCTCACCGGCGGCGACGCGGTGCTGATCGTGTTCGCCGAGACCACCGGCGCGCGCCGGGCGCTGGCGCGGGATCTGTTCGTCGCCAGCCTGCAGCGCCAGTCCCTGCTGGTGGCGGTCGGCGCGCTGCTGGTACTGGCCGCGCTCGGCACCGCCTTCCGCCCGCTGCTGCGCATCCGCGACCACATCCGCAAGCGCGACGAGGAGGACCTGACCCCGGTGCGCCTCGAGCGCGTGCCGAGCGAGGTCGCGCCGCTGGTCGACGCCATCAACCACCACATGGAGCGCCTGTCGGCGATGCTCGCCGCGCGCAAGCGCTTCCTCGCCGACGCCGCGCACCAGATCCGCACCCCGCTCGCGGTGCTGACCACCCAGGCCGAGTACGGCCTGCGCCAGACCGATCCGGACGAAATGCTGGAGACCTTCGCCAGCCTGCTCAGAAGCACGCGCGCCGCACGCCGGCTGGCCAACCAGATGCTGACCCTGTCGCACGCCGAAGCGGTCAACGGCGTGATCGGCGAGCGCGCCCCCTTCGACCTTGCCGGCCTGGTCAAGGAGGTGGCGATGGAGCTCGCCCCGCTCGCGCTCAAGCGCAACATCGACCTCGCCTACGAGGGCATCGGCCACGCGCTGACCCTGGAAGGCAATGCCCCTATGCTGCGCGAAATGGTATCCAACCTGATCGACAACGCGATCCGCTACAGCCCGCCCGACTCGGCGGTCACCGTCGCCGTCGCCGCCTTCGACGACCAGGCGATGGTCAGCGTCTGCGACCAGGGCCCGGGCATCCCCGTGGCCGAGCGCGAGCGCGTCTTTCACCGCTTCTACCGCATCCTCGGCCAGGGCGACAGCGAGGGCAGCGGGCTCGGGCTGGCGATCGTGCGCGAGATCGCGCTCGCCCACGGCGGACGCGTCAGCCTGCACGACGGCGAGGGTGGGCGCGGACTGTGCGTCGAGGTAGAGCTGCCGCTCGGCGGCGCACCGGCATCCTGAGCCGCGGGATCCCCCTGCGAACGCCCCCGCCCGTTTTCTCCTCGCCCGCGGGCCGCACTGAAAGCCGATCGAAAGGCGTCGGCGCTGCAATGCGCGCCACGCGCCCGATCCCGTTGGCGCGTGCACCCGAACGATCGAGGAGACTCCCATGCAACGCCTTTCCGCGCCGGTCCTGATGGCCGCCGCCCTCGCCGCGCCGTCGCTCGCGCTGGCCCAGTCCAACGTCACCGTCTACGGCCTCATCGACCTCAACCTCGGCTACGAGAAATCCGGTTCCCAGCGCTACCAGGGCGTGGGTCACGGCGAACTCAACGGTTCCCGCCTCGGCTTTCGCGGCAACGAGGACCTCGGCAATGGCAACAAGGCCCTGTTCGTGCTCGAGAGCGGCTTCGACCCCTCGACCGGCACCCTCGAGCAGGGCGGCCGACTGTTCGGCCGCCAGTCCTTCGTCGGCCTCGAGAACGGCCTCGGCCGCCTGACCCTGGGCCGCCAGTACTCGCCGGCCTTCGACGCCCTCGACCCCTTCGACGCCACCGGCAACGCCGACCGCAGCGCCGGCCTCCTGATCCGCAAGGCCGGCGCGGTCAAGCCCGCCTACGAGGTACGCTTCGACAACATGATCAAGTACCGTTCGGCCAAGCTCGCCGGCTTCGAGCTCGAGGGCGGCTACTGGTTCGGCAAGGAGAGCGGGACCGACTCGAGCGCGCGCCAGGAGGGCGACGGCCACGGCATCGCGGCGCTCTACGCCAATGGCGCGCTCGCCGGCTCGCTGGTCACGCAGACCGTGCAGCGCGACGCCAGCGGCGGCAAGGTGCGCACCGACGGCTTCGCCCTGTCCTACGACTTCGGCATCGTGAAGCCCTATTTCGCCTGGTCGCAGGACGAGGAGCGCGGCACCGTGGGCAATGGCAAGGCGCGCAGCTGGGACCTCAGCGCGGAGATCCGCCTCGATCCGGCGAACACGGTGGCGATCAGCTACGCCGAGCGCGACGAATCCGACGGCGCCGCGAGCGAGGACGCCAGCGGCTGGTCGGCCTACTATCTGCACGCGCTGTCCAGGCGCACCACGCTGTACGCCGGCTACTCGCAGCTCGACAACGAGGACGGCGCCAACTACGCGATCGGCAACCTGACGCCGGACGCGGGCGACAAGCACCAGGTGATGATGGCCGGCATGCGCCACCGCTTCTGAGCCCCCCACCCGGCCCGGCGGCGAGCGCGCAGCCGCGGCGCCGGCTTGCCTACAGTGCGCTGCCGGGCTGGCAGCGCATGGGGGCGGGGGCGAAGACGGTGCGTTCGACAGGGGCGCGGTAGGGCTCGTAGAAGCCGGTGAGGGACAGGCGGGACTCGAGGACGTCGTCGGCGCTCACGCCGGCCGGCAGGGCGAAGGCGAATTCCGCCGCCTCGCCCCACAGCAGGCGCAGGTAGTCGCGATCGCGGGCGGCGAGGCGGGCTTCGGCCGGCGCCAGGACGAGCACCCGGCCATCCTTCAGGCGCAGCGCGAGTTCCGCGAGGTCGATGAACGCCGCCTCCGCTTCGCGCTCCTCCACGCGGAAGAGCGGCCGGAATCCGGGGACCACCAGGCTTGCGGTCTCCTCGCGCGCGCTGCCCTGGGCGCGGTGCAGCACCTTGCCGTGCTCGATCCAGTCCGCGCCGTGCGCGTCGGCCGACAGCAGATAGGGGCAGGAGCCGATCTGGCTGCTCACCGCGAGCACGGTGAAGTTGGCGCGCTGGCGCACCAGGTCGACGCGCCGGCCGTCCACCTGCAGCCCGCTCACCGCCAGTTCCGGCCCGTAGGCATAGTCGCGCATGATCGGCGCGCCGTGTGCGGCCACATCCCCGAGCAGGCCGTTCGTCCCCACTTGCTGCCAGATCTCGCGCGAGGTCTCGGTGTAGCGGAACATCGCCTTGTCGAGCCGGCCGGGCGCGAACACGATCCGCGTCGGCAGCAGCAGGCGCTGCCCCGGTGCCAGCGTCACCTGCAGCGGCAGCGGCTGTCCGGCCGCGGCCGGGTAAGGCATGGGCCGCAGGCGCGGCGCCTGGACGCGGGTGCCGACCACGGCCGCGAGCGCGAGCGGCCGCGCCGAGGCGTTCTCGATCAGCACCGCCTCCAGGAAGGGCGTCCGGGTGGTGTGACGGAAGATCCAGCCGCCGATGCCGCCGATGCCGTCACCGCAGGTGGTGGTGATGCCGCCCACCAGGAACACGAAATCCTCCGGCCACGCCTCGCCGGCGACGTAGCGGTACAGCTGCAGTGCGCGCGGCAGGGCGCTGCGCCCGATCGGCTCTGCGGTCAGCGGCGCCTCGCCGCCGCGACTGGCACGCAGCTCGGCCCTGAACTGCGACAACAAGCGGTTGTAGGCCTGGACCCGCTGCGCATGCAGCTGCAGGTCCTCTTCCCGCATGCCGCGCCAGAAACGCATCTGCGCCGACCCCGGATCCATGTCCGCGCAACGCGCGCCGCCCTCGGGAGCGTCGCCATCCTCGTCGTTGCACCACACCTCGTAGAAGAAGCGCAGCCCGGGCGGGATCATGCCGCGGCGCAGCGCGGCGATCTCGTCCGCCGCCGGATAGTCGTTCCACTGGTCGTCCGCGCCGAGCACCGACCTCAGGCGCCCCGCTGGCATCGAATCCTCCGATTCGCCGACCATGCCGCCGCCTTCGGAGGTGTCGATCGACAGCCCGGCGAGCATGCCGTCGCTCACCTCCTCGCCGGTGAACTCCATCGTCACCCCGAAGCGCGCGATCAGCTCCGCGTAGGCGCGCGACACCGCGTTATCCACCAGCACCGGCCGGCCGATCGTCCGCGCCAGCAGCGTGGACGCCCGTCGCGCAACGATCAGGCTCGCCGCCACGTCCGAAAAGCGGTGCTGCTCCACCCTCAGCTGCGCCGCGTCCGGGCCCGAGCCCAGGGTGCATACATGGCTGCGCAGGCGCACGACGTTGTCCGCGTCGAGCGCCACCGCGCGCGCATCCTCCACGCACTGCGCGCGCGCAGGCAGCGCCATCGCCAGCAGCACCAGGGCGGCCACGCCGGCCCGCATCATCGCTCGCCACATCGCCACCTCCCTGCAGGCGCACCCGGTCCGCTCACGGGGGCAATTCGGCCAGCAACTGCTCGATCGCCCCTTCCCATTCAGTCTGGTTCACGTCCAGACGCCCGTCCAGGCGGCGCAGGATCGCGAGCGCGCGCTCGTAATGCGCGCGCGGCCGATCGCCGGCCCGGGCCAGCTCGACCAGGCTGCCGACCACGTCGGTCTGCAGGCGCACGTCGTCGGGGTAGGCCTGCGCCAGCGCCTCGCGCAGCGCCAGGCTGGCGCGCAAGGCCGCCAGCGCGGCGTCGGTGCGCCCGGCCTGCAGCAGGATGCGGCCGAGGTTGTGCTCGCTCACCGCCAGGTCGCGCTGCCACGCCGGGCTGTGCGGCTCGCGCTGCACCGCCCGGCGCCGCAGCTCGCGCGCGGCGGCATAGGCGTGCTCGGCCTCGTCCACACGGCCGGACAGCTCGGCCAGGCGGCCCATGCGGTCGTGGCTCACCGCCAGATCGGCCAGCCACTGCGGACGTGCCGGGTCGGACTCGACCAGCGTGCGGCGCAGCGCCAGGCTGGTCTGGTAATGGGTCCGCGCCGCGTCGGGATCGCCCAGCTCGAGCAGCACGTCGCCGATGCGCTCGTGGCTCACCGCGATGTCCCGTCCGGTCTGCGCCGCATCGTCGTCCGCAGGCCGAACGCGCTCGCGCTCGTCGAGGCCGGCGCGAAAGACCGCCAGCGCGCGCGCCGGATCCCCGCTGCGCAGCAGGGCCTCGCCCACCCGGTTGTGCGCGATCGACAACTCCCGCCGCCAGTCGCGATTGGCGCCATCGAGCGCCACCAGCGCCGTCATGATCTCGCGCGACGCGCTCGCCGCCGCCAGCGCCGCCGCCGCATCGCCGCGCACCAGTTGCGTGGTGGCCAGCTCGCGCAGGGCCATCGCCTCGAGCCGGCGCAGGTCGGGCAGCATCTCGGGCGTGCTCGCCAGGCGCTGCTGCATCGCGCGCGAACGCTCCACCACCGCGCCGATCGTCTCCGGCGCGAAGCCGCCCGCCGGCCGCCCGCCCACCACCATGTCGAAGCCGAAGGACTGCGCGATCCGCCCGCCTTCGAGCGCACGCAGCGCGCGGTCGCGCTCGTTCGCCGCCATCCACCCCGCCGCGGCCGCAGCCACCGCCAGCCCCAGCATCGCCGCCGCCGCCGACCACGCCAGGCGCAATGCACGGCGCTGCAGGCGCAGCTCCTCCGACAGCAGATCCTCCCTTGGCATGCCCCGCACCACCGCGGCGAGGTCCGCCGCACGGGCCACGAAATCCTGCGCGCGCAGCGCCGCGCGCAGGCGCCAGTCGCGCACGTCCACCCATTTCGGCTCGTGCGCGAAGCGCCCCTTCAGGGCCGGCGGCAAGGGCGTCTGCGCCGACCAGGCGAAATCGCCCGCCGCCTCGTCCCAGCTCAGCTCGCCCGCGGTCAGCGCGAGCAGCAGCGTGTCCGCCCCCTTGTGCGCCAGCCAGTGCGCGACCTCCCGATCGACCCAGTGCGACGCCGCCGCCTCGGGCGAAGCGAGCAGGATCAGGAAGCGCGACCCCTCCAGGGCCTCGACGATCGACGGCCACAGCGCCGGCGTCGCGGCCAGGCTGGTGTCGTCGCGGAACACCCGCAGGGCCCGCCGCTGATACCAGGGCTTGCCCAGGCGCTGCACCACGTCCTGCAGCGCGGTCGCGATCCCGCGATCGCGCGCGTGGCTGTATGAAATGAACGCGTCGTAGCGCCCCATCGTCCGTTCCCCAAGGACCGCTCCGGGCAACGATACGCCGATCCACCCCGCCCGCCACGCCTCTCGAGCAAGCGCGTGGTGCAGGCCGAAGGCGATCGGACTGGGCGGGAGGGGCGGCGGCGGGACAAGCAGGCGTGCCCCATGCCGGGCGCAGCAAAAAAAGAGCGCCCGAAGGCGCTCGTCGAAAGGGGCTGCGGACCGGGAGTGGGCCGCGGCCCGCGCGGCTTGCCGGCCGGGGAGGAACCGGCCGGCAAGCCGCCGAGATGGGCGTCGCGGCTTACGCGGCAGCCGGCACCGACTTGCGCTGATCCAGCATGCGCATCAGGCGCGGACCGACCAGCATCCCCGCGGCCACCACCCACAGGCCGATCGCGATCGGGCTGGCGAACAGCACGCCGACGTCGCCGTCGCTGATCGACAGGGCGCGGCGCAGGTTCTGTTCCATCATGTCGCCGAGCACGAAGCCGAGGATGAAGGGCGCGATCGGGAAGTTCATCACCCGCAGCAGGTAGCCGATGCCGCCGATGAAGGTGCCGAGGATCAGGTCGAAGGTCGTGCCATGCACCGCATACACGCCCACCAGCGACACCGCCGCCACGCCCGGCACCAGCAGCCAGTTGGGGATCGACAGGAAGGCCACGAACACGCGGATCAGCGGGATGTTCATCACCAGCAGCATGACGTTGGCGATGAACAGGGAGGCGATCAGGCCCCACACGATCACCGGCTGGTCCTGGAACAGGGTCGGCCCCGGGGTGATGTTGTACAGCGTGAGCGCGCCGATCATCACCGCGGTGGTGCCCGAACCCGGCACGCCCAGCGTCAGCATCGGCACCAGCGAACCGTTCGCCGAGGCGTTGTTGGCCGCCTCGGGCGCCGCCACGCCGCGGATGTCGCCGCGACCGAACTCGCTGTCCTTGCCCGCCATGCGGCGCTCGGCGGCGTAGCACATCGCCGAGGCGATGGTGGCGCCGGCGCCCGGCAGCACGCCGATGAAGAAGCCCGACAGCGAGCAGCGCAGCAGCGTCCACTTCGCCATCAGGAACTCCTTCGTGCTGAACATCAGCCGGCCGGTCAGCGTGATCGGCTCGCTCGCGGCATGCTCGTTCTGCAGCATCAGCATCAGCTCGCTGACCGCGAACAGGCCGATCACGATGACGATGAAGGGGATGCCGTCCTGCAGGTGCAGCGCGTCGAAGGTGTAGCGATACACGCCGCTGTTGGCGTCGATGCCCACGGTGGACAGCAGCAGGCCGATCAGGCACGCGGTCAGCGCCTTGGGCAGCGAGTCGCCGACCAGGCCGCCGAGGCAGCACAGCGCCAGCACCATCAGCACGAAGTACTCGGCGGGGCCGAAGGCGATCGCCCATTCGGCGAGCAGCGGCGCGAAGGCGACGATGCCCAGGGTGGCGACCAGCGCGCCGGTGAAGGAGGCGAGCGCCGACATCGACAGCGCCGGGCCGGCGAGGCCCTTCTTCGCCATCGGATAGCCGTCCATGGTCGTCATCACCGCGCCGGCGTCGCCGGGCACGTTGATCAGGATCGCCGAGATGCGCCCGCCGTACTCGCAGCCGGCATAGACCGCGCACAGCAGGATCAGCGCGGATTCGGGCGGCAGCTTCATGGCGAACGCGATCGGCAGCAGGATGGCGACGCCGTTGATCGGGCCGAGGCCGGGCAGCAGGCCCACCACGGTGCCGATGAAGCAGCCGATCAGCGCGATCATCAGGTTTTCGGGCGTGCCGGCGACGGCGAAGCCCTGCATCAGCATAGACAAGGTTTCCATGGCTTTACCCCAGGATGCCGTCGAGCCACAGCCCGGTCGGCAGCGCGACGTCGAGCAGGCGGTCGAAGAAGAAGAACATGCCCACGCCCAGACCGATGCCGCCGAGCACGCACTGCTTCCAGCTGCCACCGAAGAAGCGCGCGACCGGAATGGTCATCAGCGCAGTGGCGATCACGAAGCCGAGCTTGTCGAACAGCAGGGCGTAGGCCAGCACGATCAGGAACAGCAGGCCGATGCGGGCGAGCACGGGCGGCGGCGCCCACGTCGTCTCGCTCTTCTTGTCGAGCATCAGCGTGATCGCGCAGATGCCCAGCAGAAACAGCACCAGCAGCGGGAAGGCACGCGGCCCGACCGGCTCGTAGGACACCGGCGGCACGTAGTTCCAGCCGATCAGGATGCCGGCGATGCTGACCAGCAGCAGCACGCCGCCGAGGATTCTTTCACTCATGTCGATCTCCCGATGAGGAGGCCCGGGGCCGTGACCGGCCCGGGGTGGCGAGGACGGTGGCTTACCGGGCGAGCAGGCCGAATTCGTGCGCGAGTGCGGTGTAGCGCTTCACTTCCGCGCTCACGTAGTCCTCGAGCGCCTGGCCGGTGAGGGCGAAGGGGAACAGGCCGCGCTCCTGGCGCAACTTGTCGAACTCCGGCGCGGCCAGCATCTTGTCGAAGGTGGCGGTCCACCACTGGCGGTCGGCGTCGGCGACCTTGGGTCCCATGTAGTAGCCGCGCGCGATCGTCCAGTCGACGTTGTAGCCCTGCTCGATCGCGGTCGGGATGGCGGCGAGTTCGCCCGGCAGGCGCTCGGGGGCGAGCACCGCGAGCACGCGCACGCGGCCGCCCTTGAGGTGGGCGGCGACTTCGGAGGCGTCGCCGGTGTAGGCCTGCACATGGCCGCCCATCAGCGCGGTCATCGCCTCGCCGCCGCCCTCGAAGGCAACATAGCGCATGTCCTTGTAGTTCACGCCGGCCTGCTTGGCGATCAGCGCCGACTTCATCCAGTCCTGGCTGCCCACCGAACCGCCCGAGCCGTAGATGACCTTGCCGGGATTGGCGCGGGTGGCCTCGATCAGGTCCTTCAGCGACTGGTAGGGCGAGTCCGCCTTGACGATCACCGCACCGTAGTCGGCACCGACCGCGGCCACCCACTTCACGTCCTGCTCGGTGTATTTGCCGAACTTGCCGATCGCCAGGTTCAGGAAGGAGCCGCCGGAGAACGCGACCACGGTGCCGCCTTCGGCCGGGCGGTTGGCGATCACGGTGTTGTAGGCCACCGCGCCGATGCCGCCGGGCATGTAGGTCACCCGCATCGGCGCCTCGAGGTAGTTGCCGTTCTGCAGCGCGCTCTGCACCAGCTTGCAGGTGAGGTCGAAGCCGCCGCCGGGCTTGGCGGGGGCGATGCATTCGGGCTTCTCGGGGGCGGCGTGGGCGACGCCCGCGGCGAGGGTGGCCAGCACCGCGGTGGTGGCGGCGAACAGGGTCTTCTTCAGCAACATGACGATCTCCTCCGTATCGGAATGTGTTCGCTGCGCGGCGGACACGTGCCGCCTCGCAGGGTGGGGCGGACGATACGGAGGAGGGCTTTCGATTGGCTTTCAGTGGCGCGGCGGCGGCATTCGCCCCGCCGGCCGCGGCGGTGCCTCAGGGATGGCGCCAGAAGGCGAAGCTCTGGAAACGGCTGGCGAGCCACCACGCATTCGCCGCCGGCGCGCGCCGCACGTTGCGCGTGCCGGCCTGGGATTCGAGCGGGCGCAGCACCTCGTCCCGGGCGTTGCGCACCGCCTTCGCGGCCTCGCTTTCCGGCACCACCGCGGTGATGTGGCCGGGGCGGTTGAGGTCTACGCGGCGGGCAACGATCACGCACACCTCGCCGGCGTTGGCGGCGGCCTGCAGCGCATTCAGGTCGATCTCGCGCTGCCAGCCGAAGGCCGGGCCGAAGTCCTCCAGCCAGTCGTGGAGGGCGTTGGCGTTGAGCTCGCGCACCGTGCGGCCGTACTCGACCGCCACCTTCTCGCCCTCGCGCAGGCGCAGCAGCGCGCGGTCGGTCCACCACACCCGCGGCAGGTACGCTCCGCACAGGTAGGCGAAGTCGGTGGCGTAGATGTTGCAGTAGGTGGTGCCGCCGCGCGGCTGGTAGCGCAGGTGGGCGGCGTCGGCCACGTCCAGGTAATCGACGATCGCCGCCACCGATTGCGCCAGGGTCGCGGCGCTGCGCCCGCCGCGTGCCGGGCGTCCGGGCTCGCCGAGCGGATAGGCGCGGCCGCCGTCGCGGCGACGGGTGACGTCGGCGCGCGCCTGCTCCATGTGCGCCACCGGCAGGGTCGGCAGTACCGGCGGCGGCACCACGATCGGGCCGCGGCTGCGCGTGCGCGGCAGGGGCGCGAGGTAACGCTCGGCCACCACGCCCTCGCGCAGCAGGCCGCTCAGCGACACCCGCACCTGCACCCAGCCGGGCACGGACGCGGCACCCAGGACCTGCACGCCCTCGCCCTGGTCGAGCAGCGCGAGCCGGGTGCGCTCGGCCACCACCGGCGCGCTGCGCAAGGTGAGCTGCGTGGCCTTGACGCGATGGGTGGGCTGCAGCGCCGACGGCCGCGGCGCGGTCTCGACCGCCCCCGCCGCGGCCAGCTCGGCGAGCGCGCGCCTGGCCTTCAGCAGCAGGGCGTGGCGATCCTCGTAGCCGTTGAGGCCGCCGTTGATGCGGCGCGTGATCGCGCTCAGGTCGTCGAGGTCGGCGAGGGCATTGAGGCCGTTACGCTCCCAGAAATACACCGCCGACTGCACCGCGTAGCGCTCGGCGACCCAGTCCGGATCGGCGACGACGTCGGCGCCCACCCACTGCGCGAAGCTGCGGTAGTTGTCCTTGCCGGTGAGCTGGATCAGCCCGCGGCCGCGGTAGCGGTAGCCGTCGCCGCTCGCTTCGGGTCCGTTGCCCATGCGCCCGCCATAGACCCGGCTGCCGATGCGCTCGGGCTGGCGGGCGTAGGCCTGGGCCTCGGCGTCGGTGCGGAAATACTTGCGGAAGGTCGAACGCAGGCCTGCGGCGGAGTAGTTCAGGTTCTCGACGGTGAGCCGGAGGCAGCCGGATTCGTGCATGACCTGGGCGAGGAAGTGCGCGATGCGCAGCCGGGAGTCGATGCCGTGCATCGCCAGGGCCGCGTTCAGGGTGTCGAGGTACCTGTCGGCATTGGCCGCGGTGGCACCCATCCGGGTCAGCAGTTCGCGGGTGATCAGCATGGGGGTCTCCGTGTCCGGTCCGCCGTTGTGGGTCCGTCTCCCCACTTAAGCTCACGGAATATGCCTTTTCAAGGCGGCCGGCGGCACGGGCGCGGTGCGGAGTTCGGACATAATGTCCGCCTGCCCCTTTCCCGGATGGAAGCGATGCGAACGACTCCCGCGCGCCGGCCCCCGCCGCCGGCGACCGCCGCTGCCATGCTGCTCGCGTCGATCGGCCTCGTCCTCGCCGCCGGCTGCAGGGCGGAGGCGCCAGCGCCTGCCGCAGCGCCTGCCGCCGCCGCGCTGATCGTGTGCACCCGCCTCGACGACGCCGACGAGACCCGGCTGCTGCTCGGCCTCGCCGCCGACGGCCGCAGCGTGAGCCGCTTCGAGCTCGTCACCCCCGACTTCCTGTGGCGCATCCCCGGCCAGCCCGAAACCCGGCGCTTCGCCGCCGGGGAGAGCGATGCCTCACCCGACCTTTCCGGCGCGCTGCGCTTTTCCGTACTGATCGACGGCGAGGGCGAACTGCGCATGGTGGACTTCGCCGCGCCGACCCCCGATGCGGTGCAGCTGGAAGGCCTGCGCGGCTCGCTGGCGGTGCACGAGAGCTGGCAGAACGATCGCGCCCTCGGCTCGCTGTTCCACGCCGCCACCGGCAACCTGGTGGATGTCACCGCGGTGCACTGCCGGCGTTTCGCGGAGGCAGCGCAGCGCTGAGCAGGACGCCCCCGGCGGCGCTCAGGGCCGCAGCACGAACAGCAGCGCCGACAGGGTCGCCACCGACACCAGCGTGGACAGGAACACCGCCGAGGCCACCGTGGACTGGCACACGCCGTAGCGCTGGGCGAACAGGTAGGGCGTGATCCCCGCCGGCAGCGCCGCCAGCAGCACGGCGGTCGCCACCCACAGTGGCGGGACCTCGAACACCTGGGTGGCGAGCAGCCACACGATCAGCGGCTGGAGCAGGGTCTTGAGGGCCACCAGCAGCGCCGGTTCGCGCAGGTTGCCGCCCAGGCTGTAGCGCGTCAGCGAGGCCCCGAGCGCGAACAGCGCACACGGCGTGGCCGCGCTGCCCAGGCCCTTGGCGACCGCGTCGAGCGGGCCGGGCAGCGCGATGCCGAGCAGCGCGAAGGCCAGCCCGCAGGACAGGCCCCAGATGATGGGCGTCGCCAGCACGCTCTTCGCCAGCTTCAGCAGCATCGTGGCGAAGCCCTCCTTCCCGCCGCGTCCGGCCTCGATCAGCACCGTGCTCGGCGGCAGCAGCAGCAGGCTGTGGCAGGCGATCATCACGAACAGCGGCAGCGCCGCATCCGGCCCGTAGGCGGTCATCACCAGCGGGATGCCGAGCATCGCGGTATTGGAAAAGCCCGCGCCCAGCCCGAGCACCGCCTGCTCGTCGAGCCGGCGCCCGAACAGCAGCCTGCCGCCCGCCATCGCCAGCGCATACACGCCGAAGGCGCCGATGTAGTACGACAGCAGGTAGCCCCAGGGCATCGCGTCCGGCAGCTCGGCCTGCGCGATCGCGCGGAACAGCATCAGCGGCAGCGCGAAGTTGAACACGAACAGCGACAGCCCGCGGTTCGCGGCCTCGTCGAAGGCGCCGAAGCGGGCCGCGGCGTAGCCGAGACCGAGCGTGCCGAAGACCGGCAGGATGATGCCGAAGATGATGTCCATTCAGGCGTTCATGCGCGCGCAGCTGCCGCGCCGGAGGAGTCGGCCGGCTCTCGGGAGCCGGGGCGAACCCGCATGATGCCCGCACACCGCGCCGCGGTGCAGTCGTGACAACACGAATGAGGGACGAGCGCGCGTCCGCTCCGCACCTGGCCGGGAGCCCGGGCCCGACGCGCGGGAAGCCGGATCAGCTGCGCGCCATGCCCATCCGCAGCACCGCCGCCACGTTGCGCGCGGTGAGCGCCACGTTCGCCGCCGCATCGCCCAGCGCCTCGTCCAGCGTGCACGGCCTGCTCAGCACGCTGAACACCGCGTCGATGCCGTGTTCGTGCACCACGCCCACGTTGGCGCCGAGCGAGCCGGCGATGCCGATCACCGGCTTGCCATGGCGCCTGGCGACGCGGGCGACGCCGATCGGGGTCTTGCCATGGACGGTCTGGAAGTCGATGCGGCCCTCGCCGGTGATCACCAGGTCGGCGTCGCGCACGTGCGTGTCGAGGTCCACCGCCGCGGTGACGATCTCGATGCCGGGCTTCAGCGTCGCGCCGAAGAAGGCCAGCATCGCCGCGCCCATGCCGCCCGCCGCGCCCGCGCCGGGCACCTGGTCCACCGCCACGCCGAGGTCGCGCTCGACGATGCGGGCCAGGCGGGCGAGGTTGGCGTCGAGCACCTGCACCATCTCGGGCGTCGCGCCCTTCTGCGGACCGAAGACCGCCGAGGCCCCGCGCGGGCCGGTGAGCGGGTTGTCCACGTCGCAGGCGACCTCGATGCGGCATTCGGCCAGGCGGGCATCGAGCGCGGAGACGTCGATGCGGTCCAGGCGCGCAAGATCGCCGCCGCTACCGTCGAGCTCGCGGCCTTCGGCGTCGAGCAGACGCGCGCCCAGCGCCTGCACCATGCCGGCGCCGCCGTCGTTGGTGGCGCTGCCGCCGATGCCGAGGATGAAGCGGCGCGCGCCGGCATCGAGCGCGGCGCGGATCAGTTCGCCGGTGCCGCGCGAGCTGGTGCGCAGCGGGTTGCGCTGCGCCGCCGGCACCAGCGCCAGGCCGCTGGCGGCGGCCATCTCGATCACCGCGGTCTCGCCGTCGCCGGTGAGGCCGTAGAAGGCCTCGACGCGCGCGCCGAGCGGACCGCTGACCGCGACCGCCTCCCGGCGCCCGCCGGTGGCGGCCACCATCGCATCGACCGTGCCCTCGCCGCCATCGGCCACCGGCACCAGCACGTATTCCGCGTCCGGAAAGACCTGGCGGAAACCGCTTGCGACCGCCTGCGCGACTTCCAGCGCGGACAGGCTTTCCTTGTACGAATCGGGGGCGATGACGATCTTCATGGCGGGTGTCTCCGGTGTGCGTGCATTCCTTGTGGGGGAGAGCTTAGCGGGTCTGGACCGACCTGAAATCGTCTTTAATCACAAAAATAGACTAATTTATGTCCATAATTTTGTGAATAATTACTAAGCTTCATTCGTAGCCAAGGCCAGCCCGATGAACAGCAGCAGGCAGTCGTCGAGGCGGGCGAGGTCCAGCCCGGTGAGTTCGCCGATCCGCCGCAGGCGGTAGTCCAGCGTGTTGCGATGCACGTGCAGGGCCGCCGCGCTCGGCGCCGTCTTCATGTCGTGGGCGAACCAGGCCTCGAGGGTACGCCGCAGCTGGCCGTCGCGATCGTGGGCGGCGAGCCGCTGCAGCGGGCGCTGCAGCTCGTCGGCACGCCAGCCCTCGGCGAGGCCGGCGAGCAGCACCGCGAGGGTGAGGTCGGCGTAGCAGTGCACATCGGCTTCGGGCTGGCGGCGGCGGCCGGCGCGCAGCGTGGCGCGCGCCGACTGCCACGAGCGCGCCAGCCCCTCGGCGCCGGCGAACACGCCACCGAGGGCCAGACGCAGCCCGGCCTGTGCGCCCAAGCGGGCACGCAGGCCCTCGACCCGCGCACGCAGGCGGGACGCTTCGCCCTCGCCGGGGGGCAGCGGCAGCAGCACCGCCAGCTCGCGCAGCGACACCGGCGCCGGCAGCAAGCCGGGCTCGAGCGTGGCGAGCTGCCGCTGCAGGCGCTGCTGCTCGGCGAGCACCGCATCCGCCGCCAGTGCCGGGGCGTCGATGTCGATCAGCACGGCCACGCGCGGCACGGCGAGATCGACCTGCAGGCGCCGTGCCCACTCGCGGACCCATTCGTCCGACGCCGGGCGGGCCGGCGCGGCGCCGATCAGCTGCAGCACCAGCTCCTCGCGCAGGCGCTCGTCGCGTGCCAGCACCTGCAGCAGGCGCGCCTGCTCGAGCATGGTCTCGGCCGCCATGCGCACCAGCTCGGCATGCTGGCGGATGGCCTCGGGCGCGCCGCTCAGCCCCACCACGCCCACCACCCGGCCCTCGGCGCGCAGCGGCAGGTTGATGCCCGGCCGGGTATCGTGCAGGCGGCTGGCGACCGCCTCGTCGATCTCCACCGCCCGCCCCTGCGCGAGCACCAGCAGCGCGCCCTCGTGGCGGGTACCGATGCGCGCGGCCTCGCCGCTGGCGATGATCAGGCCGCGTTCGTCCATCACATTCACGTTGGTGTGCAGGATCTGCATCGCGCGATCGACGATGGACTGGGCGAGCGAGACATCGAGCAGGAACATGGCGGCGGACCGGGCGGCGGAAGGGATGGACACCGGCCACATGCTGCCCCGCGGCGTGCGGCGGAACAAGGGCAGGCGCAGAATCGTCCGACGATAGCCACGACAGTCACCATCGCCACGACGACTTTCCCGCTCACCCGCCCGCGGAGGCCCGCCATGACCCGCAGCGAAACCGACAGCCTCGGCCCGATCGAAGTCCCCGCCGACGCCTACTGGGGCGCGCAGACGCAGCGCGCGCTGATCAACTTCGCCATCGGCAGCGAACGCATGCCGCCCGCCATCGTGCATGCACTCGCACTGATCAAGAAGGCGGCGGCGCGCGTGCACGCGCGCTCCGGCGAACTCCCCGCCGACATCGCCCTGCTGATCGAGCAGGCGGCCGACGAGGTCCTTGCCGGACACCATCAGGACCAGTTCCCGCTCATGGTGTGGCAGACCGGCAGCGGGACGCAGACCAACATGAACGTCAACGAGGTCATCGCCGGACGCGCCAACGAGCTGGCCGGGCAGGGCCGCGGCGGCAAGGCGCCGGTGCATCCCAACGACCACGTCAATCGCGGCCAGAGCTCGAACGACTGCTTCCCGAGCGCGATGCACATCGCCGCGGCGCGCGCGGTGCACGACGAGCTGCTGCCGGCGCTCACCGAGCTGTCGAACGGCCTCGCCATCCACGCCGAGCGCCATGCCGGTGTGGTCAAGACCGGGCGCACCCACCTGATGGACGCCACGCCGATCAGCTTCGGCCAGGAGCTGTCGGCCTTCGTCGCCCAGCTCAACACCGCTGCGCACGCGATCCGCGCGACCCTGCCCGCGGTGTGCGAACTCGCCCAGGGTGGCACCGCGGTCGGTACCGGACTCAATGCGCCGCCGGGCTTCGCCGCGCAGGTCGCCGCCGAACTGGCGGCGCTCACCGGCCTGCCGCTGACCAGCGCACCGAACAAGTTCGCCGCCCTCGCCGGCCACGAGCCGCTGGTCGCGCTGTCGGGCGCGCTGAAGACGCTGGCGGTGGCGCTGATGAAGCTCGCCAACGACCTGCGCCTGCTCGGCTCGGGCCCGCGCGCCGGCCTCGCCGAGCTCAGGCTGCCTGCCAACGAACCAGGCAGCTCGATCATGCCGGGCAAGGTCAACCCGACGCAGTGCGAGGCGCTGTCCATGCTCGCCTGCCAGGTGCTGGGCAACGACGCGACCATCGGCTTCGCCGCCAGCCAGGGCCAGCTGCAGCTGAACGTGTTCAAGCCCGTCATCGCCTACAACATCCTGCAGTCCATCCGCCTGCTCGCCGACGGCTGCCGCAACTTCCAGCGCCACTGCGTGGCCGGCATGGAGCCGGACACCGCGCGCATGGCCGAACACCTGGAGCGCAGCCTGATGCTGGTCACCGCGCTCGCGCCGCACATCGGCTACGACCGCGCCGCGCAGATCGCGAAGAAGGCGTGGGCGGAAGGCACGACGCTGCGCGCCGCCGCGCTCGCGCTGGGCTTCACCACCGCCGCCGAATTCGACGCCTGGGTGCGGCCGCAGGCGATGCTGGGGGCGTGAAAGCTGCATCCGGATGTGATGGAGGCGAAGCGCCCCGTCCACCCCGCCCCATCCCGCGCCGCTGCGGGAAAGACCGGAATCGACGCGGACTCGTGGCACGCCGCCAGTCCGCCGCCACGAAACAATTCGAAACGCCGCCGCGGGATCCTCCCGGCGATCCGGCGTTCATACTGCATACACACCCCGACAACGCGGCGCATCCCGATCCCCAGCTGCCCCGCGCATCGATAACAAGGAGGCCATCATGAAGACCCGTACCCTGATCCCCGCCCTGCTCATCGCCTTCGCCGCCACCGGCTGTGCCACCTGGGACAACATGTCCTCGCGTGAGAAGAGTGCAGCGACCGGCGCAGCCGTCGGCGGCGTGGCCGGTGCCGTGGTCACCGACGGCGGCCTGCTCGGCACCGTGGGCGGTGCCGCGATCGGTGGCGTCATCGGCGACCAGATCGGCAAGAAGAAGTAAGAAGCACCCTGCTTTCCCGTCTCTCCTCGTTCGGGGCATCGACACCGCTCGCGGTGGACGTGCCCCGTTTTTCGTGCAGCGTCCGCTGCGCCGGACGACTCAGGCCTTGCGCCAGCGCCGCACGATGCGCTGGAAGAACAGGCTGTTCGGCACCTGCAGCACCTGGCCTTCGGCCTCCTCCTGCAGCGTGGTGTAGATCAGGTTGATGTCCACCACCTGTCCCTTCAGCCCGGGCTTGTCGCCGCTCTCCAGTACCTCGATGAGGTCGTGCACGCGGAACGGCCGGGTGGTGAAGATCAGCAGCGTGCAGAAGATGTTCGACAGCACGCTCCAGGCCGCGAAGAAGGCCACCGCCGCGACCGCGGCGAAGCCGGTGAAGGCGGTCCACAGCACGGTGCCCGACACCCCGAAGCGGTCGAGGATCATCAGCATCGCACCCAGGTAGATCACCAGCTTCGTGATGCGGCGGGCGCCGATGACGAGCTCGGCGGGCAGGCTGTAGCCCGTGCCGAGGCGACGGATCAGGCGGCGGAACAGCAGGTTCAGGAACCAGGCGCCGAGCACGATCAGGACGATCTGCAGGCCGAGCTCGATGAACTCCAGCCAAGGCTCGGCCCAGTCGGGCAGCAACTGCATGATGCGGGCGGGGCGGTCGGTCACGGGGATGCGGGCTCCAGGTGCGGGACCGCCATTCTAGAAGCGCCGCGGCGCAGATGTCCGCCAAAAAGCCTGTCCTGCCCGGCACTTGGTAGAATCCGCCGGTCCGGCCGCCGTGCGACTCCCGGCGCGCCCTCCCTGTTCACCCAACTGGTCGTCCTCCCTTGTCCTCCACACCCTTCCCGCCCGAACTCCTGCGCGACGTCGAAAAGCGCCGCACCTTCGCCATCATCGCCCACCCCGACGCGGGCAAGACCACGCTGACCGAGAAGCTGCTGCTGTTCGGCGGCGCGATCCAGCTCGCCGGCACGGTGAAGGCGCGCAAATCCGCGCGCCACGCCACCTCGGACTGGATGGAGGTGGAAAAGCAGCGCGGCATCTCGGTGTCGAGCTCGGTGATGCAGTTCGAGTACCAGGGGCACACCGTGAACCTGCTCGACACCCCGGGCCACGAGGACTTCTCCGAGGACACCTACCGCGTGCTCACCGCGGTCGACGCCGCGGTGATGGTGATCGACGCCGCCAAGGGCGTCGAGGCGCAGACGATCAAGCTGCTCGAGGTCTGCCGCCTGCGCAACACGCCGATCATCACCTTCGTGAACAAGATGGACCGCGAGGTGCGCGAGCCCTTCGAGCTGCTCGCCGAGATCGAGGACGTGCTCAAGATCACCTGCGCGCCGGTGACCTGGCCGCTGGGCATGGGCAAGGCCTTCCGCGGCGTGTATCACCTGCTGCAGCAACAGGTGCTGACCTTCACTCCGGGCCAGGAGCGGCGCAGCGACGGCGAGATCATCAAGGGCCTGGACAATCCGGAGCTCGACAAGCGCTTCCCGATGGAGGTCGGCCAGCTGCGCGAGGACGTCGACCTGATCGACGGCGCCTCGCCGCCCTTCGACCTCGACGACTTCCTCGCCGGCAAGCAGAGCCCGGTGTTCTTCGGCTCGGGCATCAACAACTTCGGCGTGCAGGAGATCCTGCAGGCGCTGATCGACTGGGCGCCGCCGCCGCAGGCCCGCGACGCCGGCGCGCGCATGGTGCAGCCGGCCGAACCCGCCTTCACCGGCTTCGTGTTCAAGATCCAGGCCAACATGGACCCGAAGCACCGCGACCGCATCGCCTTCTTCCGCATCTGCTCGGGGCGCTACAGCGCCGGCATGAAGGTGCGCCACGTGCGCGCCGGGCGCGACATGAAGCTGGCCAACGTGCTCACCTTCATGGCCAACGAGCGCGTGATCATGGACGACGGCGTCGCCGGCGACATCGTCGGCATCCACAACCACGGCCAGCTGCAGATCGGCGACACCCTGACCGAAGGCGAGAACCTCGGCTTCAAGGGCATCCCCTACTTCTCGCCCGAAATGTTCCGCGCCGCGCGCCTGCGCGATCCGCTCAAGTCGAAGCAGTTGCAGAAGGGTTTGCAGGAATTGGGCGAAGAAGGCGCCATCCAGGTCTTCGAGCTCGAAGGCGGCCAGATGCTGCTCGGCGCGGTCGGCGTGCTGCAGTTCGAAATCGTCGCCCAGCGCCTGAAGGACGAGTACAAGGTCGATGCCATCTTCGAGCCCGCCGACATCCACACCGCGCGCTGGCTCACCTTCCCTGACGACGTCACCCGCCGCAACTTCGAGCGCGAGCAGGCGCTGCGCCTGGGCAAGGACATCGACGGCAACCCGGTGTATCTGGCGACCAGCCGCTACAACCTGGAGGTGACCGCCGAGAAGTGGCCCAAGGTCACCTTCCACGCCACGCGCGAGCATGGGGAAGTGCTGGGCTGAGCGGGCGCTCGCGGGCTGGGATTGAGCCGGCATGAGCCATCTGCTCGATACCAACATCTTCATCGCTGCACTGAAGGCTCACCCTGCAGTACGCGCCCGCCTCGAGTCCTTGTCGGCGTCCTCGATCATGCTCTCACCGGTCGTGGAGAACTGGCTGGCGCAGTGAGGTCGAACGGCCAGTCCGGCCAGTCGCCCGCCTGTCAGATGTACCTGTAATCACCGGTTTTCATGCGGAGATCATGAGCCTCGATCTCCGCATGCGCGAGTCATTCGCCGCACGAGGGCTGCCTCGCGCTGGAGTGGGCGCAAATCGGTGCGCTGCTGGTCCGGCGAAGGACGGCGATTCGATGCCGTATTTTCAGTCCTTGTTCGATGCGGGGTTCCCCCCCACCTCCGCCGTCTCCCGCAGCACCGCCAGCACCTGCTCGCGCTCGATGGCGTCGAGCCGCGCCTCGAGCGCAGACGCGTCCAGCGTCGGGCGCGCCGGGTCCATCAGGTAGCGCGCCAGCGGCCGCGCGGTGCTGTGGCCCAGCGCCGCCGCGCGCGAAATCCACTCCACGCCCAGCGCCTCGTTCACCGCCACGCCACGCCCGCCGATGTAGCAGCGGCCGAGCTGGTGCATCGCCTCCGGGTAGTTCTGCTTCGCCGCCAGCGCGAGCCAGCGCACCGCCTCCACCGGCAGGTTCCGCGTCAGCAACAGCAGCGCCAGATCGCACTGCGCCTCGGCACTGCCGGCATCGGCCTCCGCGATCAACACCCGGTCATCCGCCTCCAGCCGCAGCGGCGACAGGGCGACGACGTCGTCCAGCAACACGCGGGTGTGTTCCCCCCCCCCCGTGGCCGCGTCGAGTACGCGCAGCTGCCCGTCGGCAATCCGCCGCCACAGCGTGCGCTTGCTCAGCCCGGTGATCGACACGGCGGTATTCAGGGTGATGTAGGCCATCGCGGCGTCCGTTGTGCGGGAAAGCCGCTAGTTTAGCGCCGGGCTGGAGTCGCGGGCAGCGTGCGGGGCAGGTGTGCCAATCGCCTGTGTGGCACAGGGAAGATCGTGACAACCCGACGTCATGGCCCGGCCCCGCGCGCCGTTTGTCACACCCCCCGGGACGCACTCGTGAAGCAGGTCACGCAAAAACCCCTGGCATGGCGGTTGCGTAAGGAGAAGCGGAAGGCGCAAGTCAGCAACGCCGACCTGCGCCGGACACGATCTCAAACTTCCTGAAGGGGATGGTCATGAAAAAGATGCAACAGGGCTTCACGCTGATCGAACTGATGATCGTCGTGGCGATTATTGGCATTCTCGCCGCGGTGGCGCTGCCAGCGTATCAGGATTACACGATTCGGGCACGTGTTAGTGAGGGCTTGGTTCAAGCTTCGGCAGCGAAAGTAACCGTTGGGGAGAATATTGCATCGGACGTGACAGATTTTTGCCTCGGCGTAAGCGTCGGAGAAAACGGTAGATCAACACTAGCGTGTGAAGATGGCGGCATTCTGACGATTTCGGTTGATGCTGGCGCTAAAGCTCCCGTGAATCTCACCTTGGCTCCAACACCTGGCGACGCCGGTGTCGTTTGGCGCTGTACGGTCGATGATCTCGCCAATCAGGCGAAATATGTCCCTGCGGAATGCCGTGCCGCAACGAGTTAAGGTTTCCTGAGGAGTGGGACGTAAGAGACAGACGCAAATTTCCCGCCCAGCCTGAGTTTCGCCTCAAAAGCCCGCCGCGCGTTCCCACCCGGCGGGCTTTCCATTTGAAGGGCGCGAAATCGAAGGAAAATCGAATTTCCCATTATGTCTCGTACCCCGATTTCTAGACCGCGAGTCATCGCAACTCGATCCAAGCCCCCCAACGGTGCTTCATTGACCCCGTCAACTGACGAAGCTGCAGCAGATCGCCCGCTATCCAGCTTCACTTCATGATGACTGTGCACCCCATCCCGATCGCGATCCTCGCTCTCGTGTTGCCTAACCTGGTGTTCTTCGCCGCCGCGGCATGGTTGGACATCGGGCGGGCGTGGGTGAATGCAGACTATGCGTTCGTGTTGGTCATGCTCACCTTCGGCCGGGCCTGGATCGGAGCGCTGGCGGCCCTGGTGTTCCTGCTGATGGATGTGCTGACGCTGGTTGGACAGGTGCTGCCCTTCGTCCGTCTTGAGGACATCATCTATCTGCTGCGCTTCGCGACCTCCGCCTCGGGCTTGCATTTCGCGCTGCTGCTTGCGCTCGCACTGCTCGTGCTCGCGAAGCTCGGCCTGCTCGTTGGCCTGGGGCAGCGGCTGTCGCGAATGGCTTCGCTGCTCATCTTCAACGGCGCGATCCTCGTCTATGCGATTCATGCCAACAGCGGCGCCCCGTCAGGGCACGAGCGCTTCTACCGCACGGCAGGCGGCGCGCTCGTGGGCAGCCAGACGGTGAGTTTTCTGGAGGGCCGTGCCGACGCCTTCCTCGACCTCTTCCATGCGGAAGGCGAGCCTCTTTTGCCGACCACCGCCGGCGCCACCGCCGCCTGGTTCGATGCAGTGGAACAGGGCATGGGCAAGGAACGCCTGTTGCTGATCATCAACGAATCCTGGGGCGAACCGGTCGATGAGGCCATCCAGCACGCCCTGTTGCAGCCGCTGCGCTCGGTCGCCGGCGAGGGTATGCGCAGCGGGAGCCTGTCCTACACGGGCTTCACCCTGGGTGGCGAACTACGCGAGCTCTGCCGGTTGCGTCCCGAACACTACAACCTGGCGAAAGTCGAGTCGGGATTCGAGGCATGCTTGCCCCAGCGCCTGCAAGCCCTGGGCTATTCGACCGCCGCATTGCATGGGGCGACCAGCGTGATGTACGACCGTCGCCACTGGTACCCCCGTGCCGGCTTCCAGCGGATGAGCTTTTTCGAGGACGAGATTCGGCCACGCCGCTGCCATTCCTTTCCGGGAAGTTGCGATCTGGATCTGCGGCCAAATGTGGAGGCCTTCTTTGCCGAACCAGGCAAGCGCTTCTTCTACTGGCTGACGCTCAACAGTCACCCGCCTTACGATCCACGTGACATCCATGTCGATGCGTTCGACTGCAAGGCCTTCGCGATCCCAGACGGCACCGAATCGTGCAGGAATCTAAAGCTGCAGGCGCAGTTCTTCACCGGGCTCGCACATCTGTTGAAGTCGAAAACGATGGCCGGAGTGGAGGTGATCGTCGTCGGCGATCATTCGCCGATCATCATGCCGATGGACGAGAAGAAACGGATGTTCGTCGACAGTCGTGTGCCTTGGGTGAGCTTCAGGACCGATGAATTCTCACCCTTTCAGAAGGAATGAACCTGATGAAAAAGATGCGTAACGCGTGGCCGGTGGTAGCTATTGTTCTTGTGATCGGTCTGATGAATATTTCGTCAAGTCCGCAGAACAACTGGAATATCGCCCTATTACAGATTGCCTTTCTAATGGGATCGATCCTCTGCTTGAGGCCATCGCTCAACGAAACGCAGAAACTCAATCCGATCATGCTCTTGATCTTCTTGAGCATTGCGAGCTCGAATGTTTTCGCCACTTTGGATTCAGCCGGCATCGCGGACTGGCCGCGCGCAGTGAACATTGTCGCGCATATGGGCTTCGCCTTGGCGGTATTCCACTGGTTCATCCGACGTCCCTCGGTAGTGCACTGGGTAGTCACTGCGCAGATGTTGTCGGTATTAATTTACTTTATTGTCATACTCGGATACTGGAATTATCTGGCGGATCCCTATTCTCACCAATGGTTTGCACATCCACCGATGTTCAACCATATCCGCCATGTAGGAACATTCCTGATGGTCGGTACCGTAATAGCGAGCTGGGGAGTGCTCAACTATCGTGAGGTCCGACGCTCCCTGGCTTGGGTCATTTTTGTTCTCGCGCTTTCGATGCTGCTATGGAGTGGTAGTCGGGGCGCTGCCCTTGCTGCCTGCGGCGGCATCACCTTGCTGGCGTTGCGGTTCCCGCTTGCACACACGGCGCGAGGATGGGCACTACTAGCCGTAGGATCGGTAATGGCTTTCACCCTATCGGCAGTATTCGATGTGGACCAGAATGGTCTCGGCTGGCTATCCGCGATCAGACGATCAGTCGCAGCCACATCTATTGACCAGTTGAGCTCAAGCCGACTGACGATCTGGACATACCTACTTCCGTTTATTGCCGAACGGCCCTGGTTTGGCTGGGGCGGCGAAGCCTTCCAGTTCGCATGGCCGACGAGATCCATCATTCAGGCTCATAATGGCTTGTTCCAACTCATGCTCGAATGGGGTGCAGTCGGAACCCTCCTGATACTTGGTCTGCTCGGCTGGATTGCCATCAAGGGCGGCCTGCTCTACTGGAAAACGGCGTCGCCCCAGTCAACCGACTCTGCCTTGCCGCTTGGCATGGCACTCGTCACAGCCTTGTTGATCCTGTCGCTGGTCGATGGCGTTTTCTATCACGGAACGCCGTTTGCATTTCTCATGCTGGGTTTCGCAATGGTGGGGGCTTCGCTGTACAGGGCTGCGGCGGGAAAGAATTGAACGCCCGCAAGCGAGAAGGCGGTCAATCAGTGGCGCCCGACTTACCTATGGGTGCGGCCTCTCGCCCTCCGTCTTCTCCACCCAGTAAGTCTGCTTGTGCCCATGCGCCTCGAAGGCGCGCGCGGTCGCCTCGGCCTCGTCGCGGTTCGCGAACACGGCGACCACGAAGCGGTTACCGTTGTCGTCGAGCCGCCACAGCGCCCAGCGCATGGCCTGCTCCACGGCACGCGCCTTTTCCATCACGATTCAGGCGATCAAGCGCCGCGCGAAGGCCTCGACCTGCGTCCAGTCGGTGAAATCGGTGACCGAGCGCGGGTCGGTGGGGCCGCCGGTGATCCACATGATCAGGCGGATCATGTTGCGGTCGAGAAAGCCGTAGCGCGGGTATTCGATCTTGCCGCCGAAGACCGCGACCTGCTGCGGCCGCCAGCGGATCTGGCCGAGGAACTTGCGCAGGTAGGGGTTGGTGTCCGCCTGGCGCTTGTGCGGCTTGCGGCCGACCGCATTGACCGAGAAGAAGGCGTTGGGCCGCGCCTCGAGCGCCGCCTGGTGGCGGTCGATGAAGGCCTTCACCGCCGGGCGGTGGTGGCCGTAGCGGATGCTGGCCCCGATGACGACGCGGTCGCAGGCCTCGAGCTGCGCGGCGGTGGTCGACTCGACGTCGGCCAGCTCGACCGCGTGCCCGGCCGCACGCGCGATCTCCGCGATGCGTTCGCAGATCTCCAGCGTGTGGCCGTCGATGGTGGAGTAGATGATCAGCAGCCGCATGGCTTCACCCCGGCGCGCGCGTCATCGCGCACCTCAGTTGCCGGTGACGATGCCTTCCACCACCTTCTTGCCCTCGGAGTACAGCGCGACCTGGCCGTCCTCGAGCTCGAGGTTCATGCAGCCGGTGTTGCCCTTGAGCTTGCCGTCCAGCCATTCGCGGCAGTAGCGCGCCTGGTCGTCCACCCACCAGCGCGCCTTGGCGCCGGTGGTGTCGGTGAGCGTGCCGTCGGTGCCGAACTTGAGCGTGTAGGCCGATTCGGTGCGCAGATACACGCCGATGAAGGTGGCGCCGGTGAGCAGCTTCTCGACCTCGGCCTTGTCCTTCATGAAGTTCTGCGCGAGCGCGCCGCCGGACGCGGCACCGAGGGCGAGGGCCGCGAGCAGGGCGCGGACGGTCGTGGAGGGCTTCAGCATCGTTGTCTTCCTTTTTCGGGTATGGATCAGCGGGTTTCAGCCGCGCGCACCGAGCCGGCCGACCAGGCCGCGCAGGGTTTCCTGCAGGTCGGCGGGCATCACCACCAGCTTGGCGCTGCCGGACTCGCCGAGCTTCTCGAGCGCGGCGATGTACTTCTCGCCGAGCAGGTACATCATCGGCCCGGTCTGGTCGCCGATGCCGGCGCTCACGCGGCGGATGGATTCGGCCGAGGCCTCGGCGAGCATGACCTGGGCGTTGGCGTCGCGCTTGGCGGATTCCAGCCGCGCCTCCGCCTCGAGGATCGCGGCCTGCTTGGCGCCCTCGGCCTTGGTCACCGCGGCCTTGCGCTCGCGCTCGGCGGCGGCCTGCAGCTCCATCGCGCGCTGCATGGATTCGGACGGCTTGATGTCCTGGATCTCGACCGACTTCACCGTCAGCCCCCAGTCCACCGCCTCGTCGGCGATGCTCTCGCGCAGCCGGGCCTTGATCTTGTCGCGCGAGGACAATGCCTCGTCGAGCTCCATTTCGCCGACGATCGAGCGCAATGTCGTCATGATCAGGTTGCGGATGGCCTCGGAGAAGTCGGTCACCCCATACACCGCCTTGACCGGGTCGGTGACCTTCACGAAGGCGATCGCGTTGGTCAGGATCACCGCGTTGTCGCGGGTGATGACCTCCTGCTCCTGGACGTCGAGGATGATGTCCTTGGTCACCAGCTTGTAGGCGACCTTGTCCAGATACGGGATCAGGATGTTGAGGCCCGGGCGCAGCGTGGCGTGGTACTTGCCGAGGCGCTCGACCACCCATTCCTCGCCCTGCGCGACCAGGCGCACGCCCTTGGCGATGGTGACGACGACGAAGATCAGTACGGCGATTGCGATGGCCAGGCCTTCGGATGCGAACACGTTGTCTTTCCCTTGTTGATCAGGCTTTCGCCACCTTCACGTAACTGCCCTCGACACTGACCACCCGCACCCGCTCGCCGGCGGCGATCGCGGCTTCGGCCACGCAGGCCCATTCCTCCGCCCCCAGCACCGGGCGCTGGAAGCGCACCTTGCCGCGCTCGAAGGGCGCCACCGCGCTCACCAGCAGGCCGATCTCGCCGATCACCTCGCCGGCCGCGGTGCCGACCAGGGTCTTGTGCTGCGAGCGCTTGAACACCCGGAACCACAGCACGACCATCGCCACCGAGGCCAGCACCCACAGCCCGATCTGCGCACTCAGCGCCATCCCCGGCGCCACCAGCAGGGCCAGGCCGACCAGCATCGCACCGAAGCCGAACCAGATCACGAAGAAGGCGGGGACCGCGAGCTCCAGCAGCACCAGCGCGAGGCCGGCGATCTCCCAGTGCCACCATTCGAGGATCATCGCGTTGTCCATGGCCAGACTTTAGCGCAGCTCGACGACGAGGTGGATTGCAGCTGCTGATGCGGCCAGCGCGTGCCCCCGATGAAGCGGTGGGAAAGCTGTGACTGGAGCAGGCAGCGGATTGTGGATAAGTCCTTCCGACGGCGCAGCGAGAATTTTCATCAACAAAGCATCCTGCGCCTAAGGAGGGGTTCGTGCACCGGGTTTTGAGGTGCACAAGGCACTGTTTTTAATGGCCTTAAAGTGCTTATCCACAGAAACCGGCGGTGCATTATCTTTATGATCTTTTAAATCTTTAAAAAACCTGTGTACACCAAAAGCGCCAAGCTCCGGAGCACTGTGGGAGCGGCGGCAGCCGCGAATCCTTTGCCTTCGATGAAGGTGATCAGCTGGTGAAGCAGATCGCGGCTGCCGCCGCTCCCACTGGAAAAGGGCTGACTCAGAACGGCGGATCGTCGGCGGCGACCGTTGCCGGCTTGTCGGACTGCAGACGCGGCAGTTCGCCAGTGATGCCCGCGGGGACGACCGCCTCCGCGCTCAGTTCGCCCCCCAGCGCGGCCACCACCGCCGGCAGCAGATGGGCGAGCTCGCCGGTCATGAGCGCGAACTCGGCGTTGAACAGCGCCTCGGCGTCGTCCTTGTCGGCTTCGCCCACCTGGTCGCGCACGATGTCGAGGAAGTCGAGACGCTTGATCTCGAGCTTCTCGGTGAGCACGAAGCTGATGCGGTCGTCGAAGGTCAGCGCCAGGCGGGTCGGCAGCTTGCCTGCCTCCAGGTGACCCTTGACGTCGTCCCCTTCGAGCGGATGACGGGCATAGCGCACCGCGGCCTTGTCCTCGGCCACCGAGCGCAGCTCGCAGTCCTGGTCGATGGTGAAGCCGTCCGGGGCCTCGCCGCCGGCCAGCCAGTCGGCCATCGCCGACATCGGCGAGCGCTCGGTGCGCAGCAGGGTCAGGGGGAAGCTGTCGAGGGTGTGGCGCAGCTGCTCGAGCATGTCCTCGGCCTTGCTCTGGCTGGCGGCATCGACCACCAGCCAGCCACTGACCGGGTCGATCCACGCGAACATGCGGCGGCGGCGGGTGAAGGCGCGCGGCAGCAGCTCCTGCGTCACCTGCTCGCGCAGGTCCTTGAGCTGCTTGCGGCCGAGCTTGTAGCCCTGCTGCTCGGCCATCTCCTCGGCGCGCTCGTCGGCCTCCTGCTTGACCACCGCTGAGGGCAGCAGGCGATGCTCGAAGCCCAGGCAGACCAGCCACTGGCCGCCCACCGCATGCACCAGCACTTCATTGCCCAGCGGGGACAGCCAGCCGCGGCTCTCCATGTCCTGGCTGCCGCAGGGGTGGAAGGGCTTCTTCGCGAGCTGTTCCTCGAGGCGCTCGGCCGTCATGTCCCAGTTGGCGGGCAGGCGGTAGATCTGCAGATTCTTGAACCACATGTCGGGGGTGTTTCCTGTTGGTGAGATTGAAGAGGGAAGGCGCTCGGGGCCTACTGCGCGAGTCCGCCCGACTCGGCGATCATGCGGATCACGCGCACGGTATCGACGTCGGACTGGTGATAGGCCGAGCGCACGAATTCCGCGTAGCGGGCGTCCTCGCCGCCCTCGGGCAGCGAGGTGTGGTAGGCGAAGCGCAGGAAGAAGGCGCCCGGATCGGGTTCTTCGATGGTGATCGTCAGGCTGCCGCCGGCATGCTGGTCGTTGGCCTCGGATTCGAAGCGGATCCAGCGCAGTGGGTCGAAGGTGACGCAGTCGCGGATGACCGCGCTGCCGAAGTCGAGGTCGCGCACCAGGCGGTGCTCGCCGCGCTCGACGATGCGGCAGGCCTCCAGGCCGGGCAGGAAGGCGCGGGCGTCCTCGGCACGGCACAGCAGGCCGAACCACAGTTCTTCGCGGGTGAGCTGCGTCAGCAGCGGATTGGCGAGATCATTGACCTCGATCAGGTGTTCGAATTTCAAGGCTTTCTCCTGAACGGGCAGGGCGGCAGTTTACCCGCTCGTACCGCGGGCCGGGATAACATGCGCCCCATGCAACTCGAACGCCTCCTCCATGCCCAGGGTTTCGGCAGCCGCAAGGAATGCCGCGCCCTCATCCGTGCCGGCTACGTCAGCATCGCCGGCGAGCCCTGCGACGACCCCAATGCAGAATTCGACCCCGGCAGCCGCGATGGTTCGCCGGGGATCGGATTCAGCGTCGATGGCGAGCCCTGGCGTTTCCGCGCCCAGGCCTACGTCGTGCTGCACAAGCCCGCCGGCTACGAGTGCTCGCAGAAGCCGACCTTCCATCCTTCGGTCTTCACCCTGCTGCCGCCGCAGCTGCTGAACCGCGGCGTACAGTGCGTGGGCCGGCTCGACCAGGACACTACCGGCCTGCTGCTGCTGTCGGACGACGGCCAGTTCATCCACCAGTGGAGTTCGGGCAAGAAGCGCACGCCCAAGATCTACGAGGTCACGCTGAAGCACGCGGTCGAGCAGGATTTCGCCGACAAGCTGGTGGCCGGCGTCGAGCTGCACGACGAACCGGCGCCGATCGCGGCCGCGGCCTGCGAGCTCACCAGCCCGACCACCTTGCGGCTGACGATCTGCGAAGGCAAGTACCACCAGGTCAAGCGCATGATCGGCGCTGCCGGCAATCGCGTCGAAGCCCTGCACCGCAGCCGCGTGGGCGGCCTGGACCTGCCGGTCGAACTCGCGCCCGGGCAGTGGCGCTGGCTCGAAGCCGAGGATCTCGCGCACCTGGCCGACTTCGCCTGAGGCGCGGTCGCCCTCGAGATCCTGTTCATCTCACTGTGGGAGCGGCGGCAGCCGCGAAATCGCCGCTCCCGTAGAAAGTGCTCCGATCCATCCAGGCGCTGCGATCGCGGCTGCCGCCGCTCCCACGGGGCAGGTCAGCTGCGCTGCCGGATCAGAAGCGCATCTCCAGATTCACGCCCATCGCCCACGAACGCTCGCGCTCGCGATCCTCGCGCTGCGGCCAGTAGTGGCCGACGATGAATTCACCGATCAGCCAGTCGCGATAGACCGGCTGCGTCCATTTCAGGCGCACGCCGTACTCGTCGACGTTTTCCTCCGCACCGGTCTCGCCGGTCACCACCATCTCGCCCGACAGCACGCGGTCGTCGCCGTAGCGCTTGAACAGGCCCAGGCTGCTGCCCCAGGCGAAGTCGTCGGTCTTCTCCGAGATCGTGGTCGAGTTCTGCCACTGCAGCGCCAGCGTCGGCGTGAACGCATGGGCGTAATCGAACGCGGTGGTCGAGCCGAACTTGTCCTTGGTGTTCCAGAAGATCGTCTCGCGGAATTCGATGCGGTCCTGCGCGCTCAGCTCCCACTGCTTGCGGTAGCGCGCCTGGGTGTAGAACTTCAGGCCGCCGCGCACGCCGATGCGGAAGTCGATGTTCTTGCGCAGCGCCACACCGAGGCCGGCGAAGCCGGTCTGGTCTTCGCGCCGGTTCTCTTCCAGCAGCAGCTGCTCGCGGGTGAAGGCCTCGGCCTGGTCGGTCAGCAACTCGCGTTCGTTCTGGCGGCCGAGGAAGAAATAGGCCTTGTCGCGCAGGTTGGGCAGATCGAAGCGCGCACGGAAGCGGACGCTGGTGTCCCAGCCTTCGTCCTGCCGCCACAGGTTGCGCAGGCCGAGCCGGCCATGCGTGACCTTGCCGCCGTCCTCGAAGGGTCGATCGCCGAACCAGTCGTTCACCGTCTCCCCCAGCCACAGCGAGAAGCCGCGGACATGGGTGCGCGTCGTGTCCAGCAGGCCTTCCTCCTGTGCAGCCTCGGGACTGACCGGATTGGCTGAGGGTTCGGCCGCGCCGGCGACCGTTGTGCTCAAGCTCAAGAGCAGGGCTAAGGCGTGTCGTCTTGCCACGGTGTGACTCCCTTCGGTTGCAGCGCCGGGACTGCAGGATGAGTGTTCGCGCTGGTTCTGCCGTTCTGCTTATGCCGGCATGTTGTATGCAGGGGATTCTAACCGCAAGGCGGAAGGCCTGTCCGATCCCCCGCGTGGGTTCGGGTTTGTTCTTCTGTTTTTCTATTGATTTAAATAACAAAGAAGTTAACAGTGCGCGAAAATCTGTGGATAAGTGCGCCAAGGGCAGGTTTCACGCTGCATCCGGCCACGGAAGAACAGGTTGATAAGCCTCTTGGCGGCCTGTGCGCGCTTTGTCCATCGTTTCGAGGTGGGGTCGCTTCAGCGCCCTTGTTCACATGTTGTCCCGCAGCTTTGCCCAGGATTGTTCAGTCGATGATGGATTCCGTGCCCGGATCCCGCCCCCGGTGGGAGATCTTCTGCCAGGTTGTGGATAACTTTGGGGATATCGGCGTGTGCTGGCGCCTGGCACGGGATCTGGCGCAGCGCGAGCATGCCGGGGTCAGGCTCTGGGTGGATGACTGGGCGGTGCTGGCACGCCTGTGCCCGGCGGCGGCCGGGATCGATCCGGCGCAGGGCGGCGTGGTGGATGGGGTGGAGCTGCGCCACTGGACATCGGCCTTCGTTCCCGCGGAACCGGGCGAGATCGTGATCGAGGCCTTCGCCTGCGAACTGCCGCCGGCGCAGCTCGAGGCCATGGCGGCGCAGACGGTGGCGCCGGTGTGGATCAACCTCGAGTACCTGTCGGCCGAGGACTGGGTGGCGGGCTGCCACGGCCTCGCCTCGCCGCATCCGCGCCTGCCCCTGGTCAAGCATTTCTTCTTTCCCGGTTTCGATGCGGAGACCGGCGGCCTGCTGCGCGAGACCGATCTGCTGGCGCGGCGCGACCGCTTCCTCGCCGAGCCGCAGGGGCGCGCCGCATGGCGCGCGGCGCGCGGACTGCCGGCGACGGAGCACGAAGGCCTGGTCGTGTCCCTGTTCGCCTACGAGCAGCCGGCGCTGGGCGAGCTGTTCCGCGCCTGGGCGCAGTCGGCGCCCCCGATCCATGTGCTGGTGCCGGTGTCGCGCGTGCTGCCCGATGTCGCGGCCGCGCTCGATTGCGCCCTGCCCGAGGTCGGCGCACGCATCCGGCGCGGCGCGCTGTCGGTGCAGGTGCTGCCCTTCACCGACCAGGCCGGCTACGACGAGCTGCTGTGGGCCTGCGATCTCGACTTCGTGCGCGGCGAGGATTCCTTCGTGCGCGCGCAGTGGGCGGCGCGGCCCTTCGTGTGGCAGATCTATCCCCAGGCCGACGCCGCGCATCACGAGAAACTCGACGCCTTCCTGGCGCGCTACATCGATCGACTGCCCGCCGCGCCCGCCACCGCACTGGCGGATTTCTGGCGCGCCTGGAACGGCTGCGCACCCGGCGGAATGACGCCGGCCGCGGCCTGGCCGGCCTTCGCCGCGGCCCTGCCGGCGCTCGCCACCCATGCGCGCAGCTGGTGCGAGACCCAGGGCGGGCTACCCGACCTGGCGAGCCGCTTGACAAAATTCTGTTCCCACATCAGGGGCGCCCCGGGGTAGAATCGCGCGCTAATTTTTTCAAGGACATGCGGCCACGAGCCGTGTCGATCAATTCAGGAAACAGCATGAAAACCGCTCAGGAACTCCGCTCGGGCAATGTCATCATGGTCGGTAGCGACCCGCTGGTGGTGCAGAAGGCCGAATACAACAAGTCCGGCCGCAACGCCGCGGTCGTGAAGATGAAGTTCAAGAACCTGCTCACCGGCGCGCCGTCGGAAGCGGTGTACAAGGCCGACGACAAGTTCGAGGTCGTGGTCCTGGACCACAAGGAAGTGACCTACTCCTACTTCGCCGACCCGATGTACGTGTTCATGGACGCCGACTACGAGCAGTACGAGGTCGAAGCGGACAACATGACCGACGCGCTCAAGTACCTGGAAGACGGCCTGCAGTGCGAGGTGGTGTTCTACAACGGCAAGGCGATCTCGGTCGAACTGCCGAACAGCGTGGTGCGCGAAGTCGTCTACACCGAGCCCGCCGTCAAGGGCGACACCTCGGGCAAGGTCATGAAGCCGGCCAAGATCAGCACCGGTTTCGAGCTGCCGGTGCCGGCCTTCGTCGAGATCGGCGACAAGATCGAGATCGACACCCGCACCGACGAGTACAAGAACCGCGTCAAGTAAGCGCGCGTTTCGCAGATCGAAAGAATGGGCCCGCAAGGGCCCATTTGCTTTCCGGATGTTGCAGTGTGGAATCCGTTCATTGTTTTTCGCGTCCGATTCCGTAACCTCGTGCCCTGATCCTTCTCCTCCAAGCCTGTGCCGAACCCCATGAAAGCATTCCGCCCCCTCCTTGCTGCCCTTGGCCTGAGCCTGCTCGCCGCCTGTTCGCCCGAGCCCCCGGCGCAGCCGGCGCCGAAAGCGGCCGAACAATCGCGCGAGGACGCCAGGGCGGCAGGGCGGGAGGCGGTCGAGGCTGCGCGCGAGGCCGCGCAGAAGGCGGGCGAGGCGGCGAAGAAGCTCGGTGAAGCGGGCGCCGCCGCGGCGCAGGCGGTGGTCGAGACGACCGAAGAGAAGATGCGCGAAGGCGTCGAAGCCGCGGCCGAGGCCGGCAAGGACGAGACCGTGCGCGACGCGAAGGAAGCGGCCGAGCACGCCGCGCAGCGCATCGCCGAGGCGACGCGCGACGCCGCGCAGCGCCTGAAGGAAGTCGGCAAGGGCGCGATCGACAGCGTGCGTCCGAAGGCGGACGAAGCCGAGTCGACCGCAGAGCAGGCGCCGGCTCCGGTCGAGGAACGCAGTCCCGAAAGCGCGCCGGCAAGCGACGCGGCGCGCTGAGCCGCGGTGAAGAAATCGCCACGAGCGGGATCGAAGGCAAGGCGTGCGCAGGCGATGCCGCAACGGATCCACGCCGCGGCGCCTATGCACACGTCGTGAGCCCTGAAGCGGCTGGGCCGGGTTGGCGAGCATGCGTTTCCTGATCCTGTGCCGTGTCCTGCTGCTGTGCTGCCTGTTGTCGGCGGCCGTCTTCGGCACCGCGGCGCGGGCCGAACCGGTGCCGGGCCGAGAAGCCGGGGCCGATGCGGGCGCCACAAGCCCCGTACTCGAAGTCTTCGTGCGCGAGGGCTGCCCGCACTGCGCCGACGCCAAGCGCTTCCTCGCCGAACTGTCCACGCAGCGGCCTGGTCTCGCGGTCGTCTATCGCGAGGTGGACCGCGACCCCGCCGCGCGCGATGCGCTGATCGAGATCAGCCGCGCGGCCGGCGCCTGGCCGCCGGGGGTGCCGAGCTTCGTGTTCGGGTCGCGGCTGCTGGTCGGCTTCGACGACGGCGAGCATGTCGGCGCCGAGCTCGTCCGCCTGCTCGACGAGGCCGCGCCGCGGGCGCTGCCCGACGGCGTGGAATCCGGCCTGTTCGGCACCCTGAAGGCGAGCGAGCTCGGCCTGCCGCTGTTCACGCTCGCGCTCGGCCTGCTCGACGGCTTCAACCCGTGCGCGATGTGGGTGCTGCTGTTCCTGCTGTCGCTGCTGCTGCGGCTCAAGGATCGGCGGCGCATGGCGATGGTGGCGGGCACCTTCGTGCTCGCCAGCGGCGCGGTGTATTACGCCTTCATGGCGGCGTGGCTCAACGTGTTCCTCTTCGTCGGCATGAGCGAGGCGCTGCGCATCGGTCTGGCGGCGCTGGCGATGCTGATCGGCTTCATCAACGTGAAGGATTTCTTCGCCTTCCGTCGCGGGGTGTCGCTGTCCATCCCGGACTCGGTCAAGCCCGGGCTCTATGCCCGGGCGCGGGCGATCCTGAAGGCCGAATCCCTGCCCGCCTCGCTGGCCGCGGTGGCGGTGCTCGCGGTGGTGGTCAATTTCGTCGAACTGCTGTGCACCGCCGGGCTGCCTGCCATCTATACGGCGGTGCTGACCCAGCACGCGTTGTCGCCGCTCGCGCACTACGGCTACCTCGGCCTCTACATCCTCGCCTACATTGCCGACGACGCGCTGATGGTCGGGGCCGCGGTGCTGGCGCTGGGCAGCGGCAGGCTGGACGAACGCGGTGGGCGCAGGCTCAAGCTGCTGTCGGGCGCGGTGATGCTGGCGCTCGGGCTGGTGATGCTGCTGCGGCCGCAGTGGCTGATGTAGGAGTACGGGAAATCACATCCGAAAATCGCACCATCGTCGGCCAGCTGCTGCACCACGCCTGGCCGGTCCTGATCGCCCAGCTGCTGTCGATGACGATGATGGTCGCCGACACGGTGATCGCCGGCCGCTACGGCACCGAGGACCTCGCCGGGGTCGCCATCGGCAGCAGCTACTACATCTCGGTGGTGATGCTGCTCACCGGCACGCTGCAGGCGGTGGCGCCGACCATCGCCCACCACGTCGGCGCACGCCGCCAGGCGGCGATCGCGCCGGCGCTGCAGCAGGGCTTCTGGCTCGCGCTGCTGCTCGCGGTGCCGGGTGTGGCCCTGATGCTCAGCCCCGGCTGGCTGCTCGAGCTGGCCAGCGTGCCGCCCGCGGTCGCGGCCAAGGCCAGCGACTACCTCGCCGCCACCGCGCTCGGCCTGCCGGCGCTGCTGCTCTATCGCACCTTCTACGCCTTCAACAACGCCGTCGGCCGGCCGCGGGTGCTGATGGCGATCAGCGCGATCGTCATGTCCGCCCACATCCCGCTGGCCTGGGCGCTGACCAACGGCGCCTTCGGGCTTGCTCCGCTGGGCGGGATGGGCTGCGGACTGTCGACCGCGATCGTGAACTGGCTCGCCTGCGCCTGCGGCCTCGCCTATCTGGTCCTCAACCCCGGTTACCGGTCCTACCGGCTGTTCCACGCCTGGCAGCGGCCGCAGCGCAAGCCGCTCGGGCAACTGCTGCGCCTCGGCCTGCCGATGGGCCTGTCCACCTTCATCGACATCAGCTCCTTCACCCTGATCGCGATCCTCGCCGCCCGCCTCGGCACCGAGACCGTGGCCGGCCACCGCGTCATCGCCAACTTCACCGGCATGATCTACATGCTGCCGCTGTCGCTGTCGATCGCCACCATGGTGCTGGTCGGCCAGTCCGCCGGCGCCCAGGACTGGCAGCGCGCGCAGCGCACCGCGCGCCTGGGCATGAAGCTGGCGCTCGGCTTCGCGCTGCTGATCGGCGTGCTGCTGTGGGCGTTGCAGGGGCCGCTGGTGGCGTTCTCGAGCGCCGACCCGGCGGTGCAGGTGGTGGCGTTCGGGCTGATCGCCTGGCTGCTGCTCTACCAGGCCTTCGACGCCCTGCAGACGTTGGCCGCGCACGCGCTACGCGGCTACAAGGTCACCTTGCTGCCGATGGTGGTGCATACCTTCTGCTTCTGGGGCATCGGCCTGGCCGGCGGCTACTGGCTGAGCTTCCATGCGCCCTGGCGCGTCGACGCGCCGTCGGTGGCCGGCTTCTGGCAGGCCTGCGTGCTGGCTACACTGGTGGCGACCTTCGTGTTCGGCGCCATGCTGCGCGGGGTGGCGAAGCGGCATGTGCGCGAAGCGTTGCGGGCTTCTTGATGTTGGGCGCTGGATCGCGCCCGCGACAAGAGCGGCTCGTGGCGTACCAGCCGTTTGTGTCAGTTCAGTGCGTCCGGATCCCATAGCCATCCGTGAATGTCGCGCTGGCCATGGAGCACGTCACCGCGGCAGTCCGGATGGACTCAGGGGAGGGCACGAGCTAGAGTGTCAGGAGGTATCACCAATTGATAAGGGGCCATCATGGCAACGTCCCTCAAGATCGATGACGCGCTGAAAAGTCGTGTCCAGCACCTGGCCGCACAGCGCCGCCGCTCGGCGCACTGGATCATGCTCGAGGCCATCCAGCAGTACGTCGAGCGCGAGGAGGCCCGCGAAAGCTTCACGCAGGAAGCTCTGGCATCGTGGGCAGCGTACAAGGAAACCGGCCGCCATCTGACGGGTGAAGAAGTCCGCACTTGGTTGAACATCTGGGGCACCGATGAAGAAAGTGCGGTGCCCGAGTGCCACAAGTAATCGTCACCGAGCGTGCAGCAGAAGGCTTGGAGCGCTGCCGACGCTTCCTGGGCGTGAGAGCGCCTGAAGCCGCCCGGCGGGCTGGACAGGCCATAGCGCGGCAGCTCCTGTTGCTGGAGACGGCGCCTGACATTGGCCGCCCGTTTCCGGAAGCACCCGAGCTGCGTGAGCTGGTGATCGCCTTTGGGGATTCCGGATACGTCGCCCTTTACCGCCACGAGCCGGCAGACAATGCGGTGTATGTGCTGGCCTTCCGTCACCAGAAAGAGGCGGGTTATTGACGGACAGATGAGCGTTGCGGCCTGCCCGCACGGGCCCGCCCGCATGCCCTTGCACGCCCCCGCTGCGTAGCCTATACGTGTGTCCTGCAGTACCCGCCTTGCGCTGGCCCGATCGCAAGGCTCCCCGACCCACAACGCCGCACGCCGGCAGGACACGAACCCATGGACAAACTCAAGCTTACCTATTTCGACTTTTCCGGCGGACGGGCAGAGCCCGCACGGCTGGCCCTGCACATCGGCGGAATTCCATTCGAGGACAAGCGCTTTGCGTTCGGTGATTTTGCAGAGGTCCGCAAGACCACACCGCTGGACCAGGTGCCGACGCTTCACGTCAACGACGTGCAGGTCACCCAGAGCGACGCAATCACGCGCTATGCCGGAAAGCTGGCCGGTCTTTACCCGGAAGACGACCTTCAGGCCTTGTTCTGCGACGAAGTGATGGGCGCACTGGAAGACATCAACACAAAGATCGTGGCCACCTTCGGCATGACCGGCGATGCGCTCAAGCACGCCCGCGAGGCCCTCGCGGCGGAAGTACTGCCGCGCTATCTGCGCTGGCTGCAGCACCAGCTCGACGCCCACGGTGGCGAATTCCTTGCGGACCATCGCCTGACCGTCGCCGACCTCAAGGCCTTCGTCATCCTGCGCTGGCTTGGCTCCGGCAAGCTGGACCACATTCCAGCCGACCTGGTCGAGACCGTGGCACCAAAGCTTGCGGCCTTCGTCGACCGGATCGCGGGTATTCCTGCCATCGCCGAGTACTACAAGGCGCGCGGCGGGGCGTGATCCGGATCGTTGTCGATGCCGCCGCTGATGCGTGGGTGGCATTGGCGGCGAACCGTGAGAACGCCATAGCCCGGCGCTGGCCGGGTGCGCAGGCGCGTCACGGTTGGCACTCGGGCATCGGGAAGGTGTTCGAATCGGAATTCGTCCGGTAGGGGGCTGTCGTCTCGGTCGCTTTCAGCCTTTGCAGTCATTCAGGGCGGCCGCCGCCTGATCGCCACCGGCCGCTAAGGGGCACTCACCCCGACCTCACACATTCGGCCATCAGGAGACGTTCTTCGGCCACGTCAATCGGGCTGCTCAAGTCTGATTGCTGACGCCCTATTCTTGCGGTTAGCAGTCGGCATCCATTACATCTCATCCAACTTGAGGTTTATGGATGTCCGCGAAAGCAAACGGACACAACTTGAACTCCGTGAAGATTTCGTCCATCAGAATCTATGTCATCCCTACTCTTTCGCCGAGAGACCTTACTTCGTCGCACCGCTCATGGAATGTGCTTCTTGATGTGGTGTTCGATAACCTTCTCTACTCGAGTTAGTATCGGATCAAACATATCGAAATTGATCTTGGCGATATTTGGCCGCACAACCTGTGTTGCAAAAGCAGCTTTACCGTACTCATTGTTTTCATCAAAAGTTTTTTCGTCTGGATTGAACACCTTTGAGCCAATCTTAGCTTTGAGTAGTGCTGGGTGAAAAAACTCCTCGATGAAGCTACTGTCCCCAGGCTTTGCAATCGGCGTAAAGACGACATAAACGTTAGCGGCAAGATGATAAAAGTCATCCATACCATCCACAGGCATCCTTTTGCCGTGATACTCCTTAATCAGACCATAAAAGACCTTGCCGCCTGAGTCATTGTCAAGCAAAACGATGAGTGGTTGCTGGTTCGTGTGTGCAGGAGTCTTTTTGGCTAACTTAATGTAAGCGGTGATAAAGGACTTTACCGCAGAAGCACCGCCAGATAGATCCAAGATCCGTTGCGAAGTATAAGAGAAATTGAAGAACCGAACTTTGTAATCGGCCTTGCCCGCAGGGCTCATTGAAACCAAGTTTGGATGCTTTGTGGCTAGGCGTCGAATTGCCCCACGAAGGTACACGCTATCGGTCTTGCCCTCACACAGAATGACCGGTGTCTCACTAGCCAAGAAGTCACGGTACATAAGGAACCGTTTGTACACTCCGTCTATCGAAGAAGGAGTTCCATTGAGAATTCCCCGGGCTTTCTTGTGACTTAAATCGATCCAGTCGATGAAGCCGAACATGCCTTGAAGATGGCGGATGCTGCCATCCACTCTGGTCTGCACGAGCGCTCCCAATGCATTCTTCGTCGTCCCCGTAACTTGAAATTTCCCCGTTGTAAGCAATCGGTGAGTCATTGCCCGAGCCAAGCGCCGGTATTCTGGACGCGTGTTTATTCGGCGATTCACAACAAGGCCGGTCACTTCCTGACGAGAGTCGCAGTACTGCATTCGGGTTTTCTTAGGATTGAGTTGAAAACCACTCTTCGCGATTATTCTGGTGAGCGCCGCACCCGGCACCCAGGAATGGTCAGTGTCCTCCAACGCTATCGCGGATGGAAATACGCGTTCGTTAGTCGAGAAGGTCAGGTCATCTGCATAGCGCGAGTAGCTACACCCGTGTCTACGTGCAAGCTGAATTAGTCGAATATCGAGTATCTGGCCTATCAAATTCGAGATTACTGGCGAGCAAGGACTGCCCTGAGGTAATTTCCCATCATGGCAAGCGATCGCCGCGAGGATTTTTGCAACACTCTCCGTCAGCGCAAAGTCTTTGTTCTTAACAAAGAACCCATACACGCGCCCGAAGTTTATGGAGTCAAAGAAGTCCTTTATGTCGACGTTGAATACGAAGCGCCTTCCACGGTGGATCGAGGCGTTCGTCACAATCGAAGCATCCCTTCGAAAGCCGTGAGACACCGGTTTCTTTACATTCTTTTTCTTATTGATTTCGTCCCAACAACTTTGAAGGCCATCTGACAAACGGCGTTGAAGCAGTTTGAGTTCTGGACACGGTGCGGAAATATTACGAACACCGCCAGAGCTTTTTGGCACTGTGAACGTCGTGTACTTGACAGGCATCTTGTAGATGACATACGAGAGCGACTTGGGTTGATATCCAAGAAGGTATGCAACATCATGGAGCGAATCTGTGCTCTTAAGACTAGTCAGGAAAGACATTGCTCTGGAAGTGGGGCACGTTAGGCACTCTTTAGCACTACCTATGGCGAACTATGGACTGCCATCTCAAACGGAAACCAGGAGGCAAAGCCCCTGACTTTGTTGTCACATGCCGCGAAACAACGGCAAAAAACTCTGCCTAACGGCCCCTTCGCAAGATTAACACGTGAAGATGAATTTCGCTTCAAAGGCTCAGTGGTGCACGCGCGCATTTTCCGATGAAAACGACAGCTTCCCGCAGATAGCAGCCATTGGCCTGAAAACTGTGAACGTCTCTTGAGGGTCGGTAGTTCCAGTTCGGAGGATGGGGAAGCTGTCGTTCGCCGTCGCCTGACGGCCGAACGTCAGGTGACTGACACATTGCCGCCTGACTTCACCGAGCACGACGCAGCAGCTGCTCGCCTTGCTCGTCGCAGCCCCCGCGGGAACCTTTCCCCCCGCTCCACGAGTCCGAGACGCACCCCGCCGACTAAAATGTCGGCTCACGTCTCCGCCTCGCGCCCCATGTCCGCCTCCGCACCTCGCTACACCCCGATCGACGCCCCCGCCTCGATCGCCGACGCCATCCGCATCCGCGGTGCGCGCCAGAACAACCTGCGCAACCTGTCGCTCGACCTGCCGCTGAACCGCCTGACGGTGGTGACCGGCGTGTCCGGTTCGGGCAAGTCCTCGCTGGTGTTCGACACTCTGTACGCCGAGGGCCAGCGGCGCTACGTCGAGACCTTCTCGCCCTACGCGCGCCAGTTCCTCGACCGCATGGACAAGCCGCAGGTGGATCGCATCGAGGGCGTGCCGCCGGCGATCGCGATCGACCAGACCAATCCGGTGCGCACCTCGCGCTCGACGGTGGGCACGATGACCGAGCTCGCCGACCACTTCAAGCTGCTGTACGCGCGCGCCGCACATCTGCACTGCCGTTGCTGTGGCAAGCCGGTGCGGCGCGATTCGGCGGTCAGCATCGCCGCCGAGCTGCGCGCGCGCGCGGCGGCCGAGGGCGATCCGCGCCTGGCGGTGTGCTTTCCGGTGACGGTGCCGTCCAACTTCAGCGAAGCGGAGGTGACCGGCCTGCTCGCCGCGCAGGGCTACACCCGCATCCAGGAGCGCCTCGCCGGGGCCGGCGCCGAGGGCAACGACGTGCTGCAGGTGGTGCAGGACCGCTTCCGCGCCTCGAACGCCGAGGATGCGCGCCTGGCCGAGGCGCTGGAGTCGGCGCTGGCGCGCGGCCATGGGCGGCTGGCGGTGTATGCGTCGGGCGAGGGCGTGAAGTCGGAGAAAACACCAGGCGAGGCGGTGTGGCGTTATTCCTCCGGCCTGCACTGCGCGGACTGCGACATCCATTATTCGGAGGCGACACCCGGCCTGTTCTCGTTCAACTCGCCGATCGGCGCCTGCGAGACCTGCCGCGGCTTCGGGCGGGTGATCGGGGTGGATTTCGGCCTGGTGGTGCCGGACGAGTCCAAGACCCTGGCCGAAGGCGCGGTGAAGCCCTGGCAGACCGAGAGCTACCGCGAGTGCCAGGCCGATCTCGAGAAGATGGCGAAGAAGTACGGCGTGGCGATGGACATCCCGGTGCGCGATCTGCCGCCGGAGCATCGCCAGTGGCTGTTCGAGGGCGACCCGAAGTGGAAGAACTGGGACAGCTCGTGGCCGCGCTACTGGTACGGCGTGCGCCACTTCTTCGACTGGCTGGAGACCAAGGCCTACAAGATGCACATCCGCGTGCTGCTGTCGCGTTATCGCAGCTACACGGAATGCCCGGCGTGCCATGGGGCGCGGTTGAAGCCGGATGCGCTGCTGTGGCGCCTGCCGGTGGCCGGGGCGCTGCACACCTCCTGTGGGAGCGGCGGCAGCCGCGAAGCGCGCGGTTCCGAGAGCACCGTCGGCGTGCAAGGCGAGATCGCGGCTGCCGCCGCTCCCACAGGGCAGACGCCCGGCGGGGTGCCGGCTTCGGATAGGCGTGGGGTCGCCATCCACGAACTGATGGCTATGCCGGTCGATCGCATCCGCGAGGCGGTGGCGGCGCTGCACATTCCCGGCGTGCCGGACGAGGCCACCGAGCTGGTGCTGGGCGAGATCCGCAGCCGGCTTGCCTACCTCGCCGACGTCGGCCTCGGCTACCTGACGCTGGACCGCCAGTCGCGCACGCTGTCGGGCGGCGAGGTGCAGCGCATCAACCTGACCACCGCGCTCGGCACCTCGCTGGTGAATACCCTGTTCGTGCTCGACGAGCCCTCGATCGGCCTGCACCCGCGCGACATCGGCCGCATCCTCGGGGTGATGACGCGCCTGCGCGACGCCGGCAACACGCTGGTGGTGGTGGAGCACGACCCGCAGGTGATGGTGGCCGCCGACGAGCTGCTCGAGATCGGCCCCGGCCCCGGCGAGCGTGGCGGCGACATCGTCGCGCGCGGCACGCCGGCCGAGATCGCCGCCAACCCGGACTCGGTGACCGGCCCCTGGCTGGCCGGCAGGAAGCGCATCGACGTCGATCGCCCGCCGCGGCCGGTCGATGCCGCCACGCCGCGGCTGAAGCTGGTCGGCGCGCGCCAGCACAACCTGCGCGAGCTCACGGTCGGTTTTCCGCTGCGGCGACTGACCTGCCTCACCGGCGTGTCCGGCTCGGGCAAATCGACGCTGATCCAGGACGTGCTGTTCCCGGCGCTGGCCAAGCATTTCGGCGAGGCGACCGAATCGCCGGGGATCTTCGATCGGCTGGAGAATGTGGATAACTTGCGCGGCGTGGTCATGGTCGACCAGTCGCCGATCGGCAAGAGCTCGCGCTCCAACCCGGTGAGCTACGTCGGCGCCTGGGACCCGATCCGCAACTTGTTCGCCGCCCTGCCGGAGGCGCAGGCGCGCGGCTACACCCCCGGCACCTTCAGTTTCAACGCCGGCACGGGCCGCTGCCCGACCTGCACCGGCTCGGGCTTCGAGCATGTCGAGATGCAGTTCCTGTCCGACGTGTGGCTGCGCTGCCCCGACTGCGACGGCAAGCGTTACCGCCCGGAAATCCTTGAGCTTCAATGGGATGGACGCTCGGTTGCGGACGTGCTGGCGCTCACCGTGCACGAGGCGCTGGACGTGTTCCGCGAGCATCCCAAGGTGCTCGCCGCGCTCGCGCCGCTGGCCGACGTCGGCCTCGACTACCTGCGCCTCGGCCAGCCGGTGCCGACGCTGTCGGGCGGCGAGGCGCAGCGTCTGAAGCTCGCCGGGCATCTGGCCGAGGCGGCGCAGAAGAAGACTGTACGCAAAGCCAGTGCTGTGGATAAGTTTGGGAGTAAAGCTGGGGAAAAGGTCGAGCCCGGCCTGCTCTTCCTCTTCGACGAGCCCACCACCGGCCTGCACTTCGAGGACGTGGCCAAGCTGCTTGGCGCCTTCGACAAGCTGCTGCAGGCGGGACATTCGCTGATCGTCATCGAGCACAACCTGGACGTGATCGCCGCGTCGGACTGGATCATCGACCTCGGCCCGGAGGGCGGCGAAGGCGGCGGCGCGATCGTGGTCGAAGGCCCGCCCGAGGTGGTGCGCGCGCATGAAAGCTCGCACACAGGCGCCGCGCTGCGCGACTACGCCGAGGCACTCGCCCGCACCCGCGGCGGAGAAGCCCCCGGCGGGAGCGGCGGCACCCGCGATGACGGCGACGCTGCCCGCGCCCTTGCCAAGACAGGAGAGATCGCGGCTTCCGCCGCTCCCACGGGTGGAGCCCGGCCGCTGGTCGCGGCAGAAGCGCCGGCGCAATATCGCCCCCTCGCTGCCCCGGCGATCGAGATCCGTCACGCCCGCGAGCACAACCTCAAGAACGTCAGCCTGCAGATCCCGCGCGACCAGTTCACCGTGATCACCGGTCTGTCCGGCTCGGGCAAGTCCACGCTGGCCTTCGACATCGTGTTCGGCGAGGGCCAGCGCCGCTATCTGGAATCGCTCAACGCCTACGCCCGCCAGTTCGTGCAGCCCGCCAGCCGGCCCGACGTCGATGGCCTGTTCGGCATCCCGCCCACGGTGGCGATCGAGCAGCGCACCAGCCGCGGCGGGCGCAAGAGCACGGTGGCGACGCTGACCGAGATCCACCCCTTCCTGCGCCTGATGTACGTGAAGCTGGGCACGCAGTTCTGCCCCGACTGCGACGTGCCGGTGAGCCCGCAGAGCTTCGAGGCCATCGTCGCCCAGATCCAGCGCGAGCTGCGCGGCGCTTCCGTCGAAGTCCTCGCGCCGCTGGTGGTCAACCGCAAGGGCCTGTACACCGACCTCGCCAAGTGGGCGCGCGGCAAGGGCCACGCGCAGCTGCGCGTCGACGGCGAATACCTGCCGACCAATAAATGGCCGCGGCTGGACCGCTACAAGGAGCACAACATCGAGCTGCCCACCGGCATGGTGGTGGTGCAGCCGGAGCACGAGCCCACGCTGCGCGAGTTCGTGCGCCAGGCGCTGGACATCGGCAAGGGCGTGATCAAGGTGCTGGAGATCGGCAAGCTCGGCGCCGCGCCGATCACCTTCTCCACCCTGCGCGCCTGCCCGAGCTGCGGCACCGGCTTCCCCGAGCCGGATCCGCGCCTGTTCTCGTACAACGCCAAGCACGGCTGGTGTCCCAAGTGCTACGGCACCGGGCTGAAGACGGCGGCGCGCATCGAGGACCCGGACGCGCTCGACCTCGGCGATGCGGAGGAAGTCATCGTCAGCGACGAGCCCTGCCCGGCTTGCGAGGGCGCGCGCCTGAACCCGGTGGCGCGTGCGGTGCGCTTCCGCGAGCTCGGCCTGCACCAGCTCGCGGCGCAGCCGGTGGACAAGGCGGCCGGCTTCTTCGCCGAGCTGGCGCTGAACGAGCGCGAGACCGACATCGCCCGCGACCTCGTCAGCGAGATCCGCGGCCGGCTGGCCTTCCTGCAGCACGTCGGCCTCGGCTACCTGGCGCTCGACCGCGCCGCGCCCACGCTGTCCGGCGGCGAGGCGCAGCGCATCCGGCTGGCCGCGCAGCTCGGCTCCAACCTGCGCGGCGTGTGCTACATCCTCGACGAGCCGACCATCGGCCTGCACCCGCGCGACAACCGCCTGCTGCTCGACACGCTGGAGGCGCTGCGCGACCGTGGCAACACGCTGCTGGTGGTCGAGCACGACGAGGACACCATCCGCCGCGCCGACCATGTCATCGATCTCGGCCCAGGCGCCGGCGTGCGCGGCGGCCGGGTGGTGGCCGAAGGCACGATCGCCGATCTGCTCGCCGCGCCCGAATCCGCCACCGGCGAATGCTTCCGCCACCCGCTGCAGCACCCGCTGCGCCCGCGCCGCGCGGTGGCGGGCGACCATGCGGCGATCCGCATCGAAGGCGCCAGCCTGCACAACCTGCGCGACATCTCGGTGCGCATCCCGCTCGCGCGCCTGACGGTGGTCACCGGCGTGTCCGGCTCCGGCAAGTCCAGCCTGGCGCGCGACGTGATCCACGCCAACCTGCGCGCGCGCCTCGGCGACCCCGAGGCCACCCGCGCCCGCCGCCGCGGCCAGGCCCAGCCGGAGGAGGTCGACCAGGCCCTGGTCGGCTGCAAGGGCATCCACGGCTGGCAGCAGGTCGGCCGCGTGCTGGAAGTCGACCAGACCCCGATCGGCAAGACGCCGCGCTCTTGCCCGGCCACCTACGTCGGCTTCTGGGACGCGATCCGCAAGCTCTTCGCCGATACCTTCGACGCCCGCACCCGCGGCTGGAACGCCTCGCGCTTCTCCTTCAACACCGGCGCCGGGCGCTGCCCGGTGTGCGACGGCGCCGGCCAGACCACCGTCGAGATGAGCTTCCTGCCCGACGTGAAGACGCCCTGCGAGGGCTGCGGCGGCGCGCGCTTCAACCCCGAGACGCTGTCGGTGCGCTGGAAGGACAGGACGGTGGCCGAGGTGCTGGCGATGCCGGTGGACGAGGCGGTGGATTTCTTCTCCGCCCATCCGGCGATCGCCCATCCGCTGCAACTGCTGCAGGACGTCGGCCTCGGCTACCTGACCCTGGGCCAGCCCAGCCCGACCCTGTCCGGCGGCGAGGCGCAGCGCATCAAGCTCGTCACCGAACTCGCCAAGGTGCGCCGCCGCCCGGGCGATGCCGAGGACACCGGCGGCGTGCCGCTGCCGGCGGACAAGCACAGCCTGTACGTGCTCGACGAGCCCACCGTGGGCCTGCACATGGCCGACGTCGACAAGCTGATCCACGTGCTGCACCGCCTGACCGATGCCGGCCACACCGTGCTGGTGATCGAGCACGACCTCGACGTCATGGCCGAGGCCGACTGGCTGATCGACCTCGGCCCGGAAGGCGGCGACGGCGGCGGCCAGGTGGTGGCCGAAGGCCCGCCCGAGGTGGCGATGGCGACGCCGGCCTCGCACACCGGACGCCATCTGCGCGAGTTCCTCGATCAGCGCAAGGCAGAATGATGCACCGCAGCGGAACCCGCGCTGGATGGCGCAGTCATTCAGGCTGAATTTCAGGGAAGGAATACAAGATGCGCAAGGTAAGAGTCTGGGATCTCCCGACCCGTCTGTTCCACTGGCTGCTCGCCATCCTGGTGGTGGCCGCCTACGTCACCGCCCAGATCGGCGGCAGCCTGATCGAATGGCACGGCCGGGCCGGGATCGCCATCACCGGGCTGCTCGCCTTCCGCCTGGTGTGGGGGGTGATCGGCTCCACCTATGCCCGCTTTGCCGACTTCGTGCCCGGTCCGGCCCACCTGTGGGCCCATCTGCGCGGGCACTGGAGCGGGCTGGGACACAACCCGCTCGGCGCGCTGTCGGTGCTGGCCCTGCTCGGGGTGATGATCTACCAGGCGCTCACCGGGCTGTTCTCCAACGACGAGATCGCCTTCTCCGGCCCGCTGCGTGCGCTGGTGAGCAGCGAGACCAGCGACTGGCTGTCCGGGCTGCACCGGCAGAACTACTGGGCGATCATCGTGCTGGTCGCGCTGCACGTGTCGGCGGTGCTGTTCTATGCGCTGGTCAAGAAGGACAATCTGGTGCGGCCGATGATCACCGGCATGAAGGAAGTCGACGAGGCCGACGCCCGGCCCGCGCAGGGCGGCGGCGCGCTCGCCTTCGTGATCGCGCTGGCGATCACCGCAGCCGTGCTCTACCTCGCCACCGGCAGCTTCATCGAACCGCCCCCGCCGCCGCCGCCCGCGGCCTGGTGAGGCCCTGCCCGCGGCGTTCAGAAACGAAAAAGCCACCTCGAAAGCGGTGGCATTTTTCGCATCTGCATCCGCCGGCCCTGCGGCCGGCGCGGGCGCATCACTCCATGCGGTACTTGTCGTGACAGGCCTTGCAGGTCGCGCCGGTGTCGCCGAAGGCCTTCTGTACCGCGGCCTTGTCGCCGGTGGCGGCGACCTTGGCGAGGTTGGCGGCGGCGTTGTTGAAGTCGGTGGCGAGCTTGCCGACGTTCGGCATCTCCTGGAAGAACTCGGGCTTGACGCGGGTCTTGAGGTTGCCGATGTCCTTCTCGGTGCCCGGGCCGTAGAGCGCGCCCATGCCCGAACCGGCGATGCCGGCGATGGCGTTGGCGGCGGCCTGGACCTGCTGGGCGTTGTACTCGCCCTCGAGGTTGGCCTTGATCTTGCCCATGTTCCAGCTCATGAAGCTGTAGCCGGCCTGGCGGAACTTGATCTGGTCCTCAGGCTTGACCTGGGCCGAAGCGGCGGTGGCGAGGGACAGGGAGAGGATGCCGAGGGCAATCGCTTTTTTCATCGTGGACCTCCTGGGTCGGGTTGAGGGAATGTGTGGGACGAATGCGGGACTCGGCAGACCGCTGCCTGTGCCGCCGGTTCCATGATTCCTGCAAGAGATTACATGCTCGCGGGTCGAGGATATATCGGATTGTGTTGATATTCCTCCGGGGACGCGCCGGATGCGAAAAGGGGCGGCAGCCGCGATGGCTCCGCCCCCGTGCATGGGCCCTTCAGGGTCGGCCTTACTCGATGCGCACCGGCACGAAGATGCGCGCCTCGCCGCGCTGGATCAGCAGCGCGAAGCGGTTGCCGGCGCGCTCGAGCAGCGCGCGCAGTTCGGCGATGCCGGTCACCGGCTGGTTGTTGAAGGCCAGGATGACGTCGCCGCGCTGCAGGCCGGCACGGGCGGCGGGGCCGTCCGCGCCCTCGATCATGATGCCGCCGCGCAGCTTGAGCTCGGCGGCTTCCTGCGCGGTCAGCGCACGGGCGCTGAGGCCGAGCTTGTCGCCGATGCGTTCGACCTGGGTGGGCGCCGCCGGTCCCGCGGCCAGGGTGTCGGTCTTGAGCTCGTCCAGGGTCGCGCTCACGTTGCGGCTGCGGCCGTCGCGCCAGATCTCCATCTTCACCTGGGTGCCGGGACGCTTCTCGCCGATGATGCGCGGCAGCTCGGCCGAATCGCTGATGCGGCGGCCATCGACCTCCAGCACCACGTCGCCCGCCTGCAGCCCGGCCTTGTCGGCGGCGCTGCCGGGCTCGACGCTGGCCACCAGCGCGCCGCGCGCATCGGCCAGGCCGAAGGACTGCGCCAGGTCCTTGTCCACGCCCTGGATGGCGATGCCCAGGCGCCCGCGCTGCACGCGGCCGTGCTCGACGAGCTGGTCCTTGATGTTCATCGCGACGTCGATCGGGATCGCGAACGAGATGCCCATGAAGCCGCCCGAGCGCGAGTAGATCTGCGAATTGATGCCGATGACCTCGCCGGCGAGGTTGAACAGCGGTCCGCCGGAGTTGCCCGGGTTGATGGCGACGTCGGTCTGGATGAAGGGGACGTAGGTCTCGTCCGGCAGGCGGCGCGCCTTGGCCGAGATGATGCCGGCGGTGACGGTGTTGTCGAAGCCGAAGGGCGAGCCCATGGCCACCACCCATTCGCCGACGCGGGCCTGGTCGGGACTGCCGATCTTCACCGCCGGCAGGCCCTTGGCGTCGATCTTGAGCAGGGCGACGTCGGTGCGGCGGTCGACGCCGACCACCTTGGCCTTGAACTCGCGCTTGTCGATCAGCGTCACCGTGACCTCGGACAGCGCGGCGTCGCCGTCCTCGCCGGCCACCACGTGGGCGTTGGTCAGCACATAGCCGTCCTGGCTGACGATGAAGCCCGAGCCGATGCCCTGGCGCGCGCGCGGCCCCATCCCGGGCTGGCCGGGGAAGCCCGGCACCGGCACGCCGAAGCGGCGCAGGAAGTCGTAGAAGGGGTCGTTGGCGAGGGGATTCTCGGTGGTCGCGCCCTGGGCGGCGCGCTGCACCACGCTGATGTTGACCACCGCCGGGCCGACCTGCTCGACGAGGTCGCCGAAGTCCGGCAGGCCGTAGCGGTTCGGTGTCACCATCGAGGTGCCGGGGACGGCCTGCGCATGGGCGGAGGGGATCAGGGCCGCGCCGGGCAGGGCGGCGGCGATGGAAAGGGCGAGGCTGGTGGCGACGAGGTATTTGCGCATGGTCGATTCCGTTAAATGTTCGATGCCGACAACGGGCAGTGGACGCCGATTCGCGGCGTCTGTTCCCCTGATCACATCCGTTTGCATAGTTGGGGCGCGGACGCCCGGGATCAAGGGCTCCGCTGCGCGCCGCGCCCGCGCGGTTTCGTGCGCTTGCCGCGGGGGACGCGGTAACATCTTGCGCAGGCCCTCTCGGGTTCGAATTCATTTCCAGGGGGAAGAGACCATGACGCTGACCGACCTGCGCTATCTCGTCGCGCTCGCCCATGAGCGCCATTTCGGCCGTGCGGCGGAAAAATGCCACGTTTCCCAGCCCACGCTGTCGGTGGCGGTGAAGAAGGTCGAGGAGGAGCTCGGCATCCAGCTCTTCGAGCGCAGCGCCTCCGAGGTCAAGATCACCGAGACCGGGCGCCGCATCGTCGCCCAGGCCGAGAAGGTGCTGATGGAGGCGAGCCAGATCCAGGAGATCGCCGCCGCCGGCAAGGATCCGCTCGCCGGGCCGCTGCGCGTCGGCGTGATCTACACCATCGGGCCCTACCTGCTGCCGCGGCTGATCCCGCGCGTGCACCAGCTCGCGCCGCGGATGCCGCTGATCATCCAGGAGAACTTCACCGCCCGCCTGGCCGAGGCGCTCAAGCGCGGCGAGCTCGACGTCATCATCATCAGCCTGCCCTTCGAGGAGCCCGGCATCGTCGCCCAGCCGGTGTATGACGAGCCCTTCCGCGTGCTGCTGCCGGCCGATCATGCGTGGACCGCGGAGAAGGCGATCGTTGCCGAGCACCTCGCCGACGACCAGTTGCTGCTGCTCGGCGCCGGCAACTGCTTCCGCGATCAGGTGCTGGAGGTGTGCCCGAGCTGCCGCAACATCGGCGGCCTGCAGCGCACGCTGGAGGGCAGCTCGCTGGAAACCATCCGCCACATGGTCGCCACCGGCCTCGGCGTCACCGTGCTGCCGAGTTCCGCGGCCGACGACGTCACCACGCAGAACCCGCTGGTCGCGGTGCGGCCGTTCTCCGAGCCCGAGCCCTCGCGCCGCGTGGCGCTGGCCTGGCGCGTCACCTATCCGCGCAGCGGCGCGATCGACGTGCTGCGCGCGGCGATCCTCGATAGCGAGCTGCCCGGGGTGCGACCGGTTGGCCGTGGACGGCCTTGATAGCCCTGCTGGATGAAGGGGATTCCGCCGATCAATTGGATCAATCGCGGAAATTGGCTTAGCATTTGAATGCAGCGGACGTCGCAAGGCGCCCAAGGAAAATCTTCCACAAGGAGAGTCGGCATGGAAATCGATATCGGCATCAACAAGAAGGATCGCGCGAAGATCGCAGAGGGCCTGTCCCGCCTGCTGGCCGACAGCTACACCCTGTACCTGACCACGCACAACTTCCACTGGAACGTGACCGGGCCGATGTTCAACACCCTGCACCTGATGTTCGAGGCGCAGTACAACGAGCTCGCGCTCGCCGTGGACCAGATCGCCGAGCGCATCCGCGCGCTGGGCTTCCCGGCGCCCGGCACCTACAAGGAATTCCAGAAGCTCACCAGCATGGCCGAGCCGGAGGGCGTGCCGAACGCCCAGGAGATGATCCGCCTGCTGGTGCAGGGCCAGGAAGCGGTGATCAAGACCGCGCGCAGCATCGCGCCGATCGCCGACAAGGCCAGCGACGAGCCCACGCTCGACCTGCTGACTCAGCGCATGCAGGTGCACGAGAAGACCGCCTGGATGCTGCGCAGCCTGCTCGAAGGCTGAGCTGCCTGCAGACGGTGATCAAATGAGAAACGGGCCCGCGGGCCCGTTTCTCATTTGTCGCGCCGACCGGGAAGTGCGCCCTGCGGTCAGTGAGGATGTCACGCAGTTCCTCAAGCTCCCGAGTTCCTTCAGCTTGCCTTCTTCCGCGCGGTAGCGCGTTTGGGGGGCGCGGCCTCCTCGCCGTCCTTCGCTGCGGCGGCCTTGTCGCCCGCCTTGGGCGCTTTCGGCGCCTTGGCCTCGAACTCGAAGCCGACCTTGCCGTCCTTGCCGCGCACCAGGAAGGCGGAGAACTTGCGCCGGGTGCGCGCCGACACGAAGCCCTTGAGCAGGTCGGTCTTGCCTTCGTCGAGCAGCTTGGCCATCTGCTCGCGCTCGATCGGCTGCTGCAGGATCACCTTGCCGGAGCGGAAGTCGCAGCCCTTGGGCGCGGCGACCGATTTCTCGCATACGTAGGCGAGGCCGTGCTCGAACACCCCGCTGCCGCACTTCGGGCAGGCGCCGACCGGCTGCTGGGCGGAGAAGTCCACCGCCTCGGCTTCCTCGCCTTCCCTGGGCTGGCCGAAATCGAAGGTGGGCTGCTTGTCCTCGTTCAGCACGATCTCGGCGTTGAACAGCCGCCCCATCTTGTTGCGGAAGCCGAGCAGCGGGCCGACCTTGCCCGCGCGCAGCAGGGTCTCGATCTCGTCGTACTCGAACTGGCGGCCGGCAACGATCTTCCAGGTGCTCCACTCGCAGCTCTGGCAGGCGAACTTCTTGTAGTTCTCCTTCACCACGCCGCCGCACTTCGGGCACGGCGTCTGCAGCGTGACGAATTCGCCGGGCACGGTGTCGGACTCGTAGCGCTTGGCGCGCTCGACGACCTCGCGCGTCATCTCGGCGATCTCGTTCATGAAGGCTTCGCGGCTGAGCTTGCCGTGCTCCATCTGCGCGAGCTTGTATTCCCAGCCGCCGGTGAGCTCGGGCGAGGTCAGCGCGGTGACGCCCAGGCCCTTCAGCAGCGTGATCAGCGAGAAGGCCTTGGCGCTCGGAATCAGCTCGCGGCCTTCGCGGTGGATGTACTGCTCGCTGATCAGGCCTTCGATGATCTGCGCGCGCGTGGCCGGGGTGCCGAGGCCGCGCTCGGCCATCGCCGCGCGCAGTTCCTCGTCGTCGACCATCTTGCCCGCGCCTTCCATGGCGGACAGCAGCGTGGCTTCGTTGAAGCGCGCCGGCGGCTTGGTCTGCAGCGACTTGAGCGCGATGTCCTCGGTGGACACCGTCTCGCCCTGCTTCACCGCGACCAGCTGCGGGCCGCCGCCTTCCTTGCCATCCTTCTCGTCGTTGGCGGCTTCCTTGCCATACACCGCCAGCCAGCCCGGATTGACCAGCACCTTGCCCTCGGTCTTGAAGGCCTCGCCCTCGACGCGGGTGATGCGGGTGGTGATCTGGTACTCGGCCGCGGGGTAGAACACCGCGAGGAAGCGCTTGGTGACCAGGTCGTAGATCTTGTGCTCGGCCTCGGACAGGTTCTTCGGCAGCGCCCCGGTGGGGATGATGGCGAAGTGGTCGGAGATCTTGGCGTTGTTGAAGATGCGCTTGTTGGGCTTGACCCAGCCCTGCTTGGCGATCTCGTTGGCGAAGGGTGCGTACTGGTCGGGCAGGGTGCGCATGACCTCGCTCACGGTGGCGAGGTAGTCCTCGGGCAGGGCGCGCGCGTCGGTACGCGGGTAGGTCAGCACCTTGTGCTTCTCGTACAGCGCCTGGGCGAGCTGCAACGTGACGCGGGCGGAGAAGCCGAAGCGGCCGTTGGCTTCGCGCTGCAGGCTGGTGAGGTCGAACAGCAGCGGCGACAGCTGGGTGGAGGGCTTGGCCTCCTCGGTAACCACGCCCGGCTTGCCCTCGCACTTGGCGCGGATGGCCTCGGCCTGGGCCTTGTCCCACAGGCGGAAGGCGGTGGCGTGCTCGTCGCCCTCGGGGCGCTTGAACTTCTCGTCGAACCAGCGCCCCGGGTATTCGCCGGCGGCGCAGCCGAAGCGCGCCTCCAGCTCCCAGTAGTCGCGCGACTTGAACTTGCGGATCTTGTCCTCGCGTTCCACGACCATCGCCAGCGTCGGTGTCTGCACGCGGCCCACCGTGGTGAGGTGGAACCCGCCGGTCTTGGAGTTGAACGCGGTCATCGCGCGCGTGCCGTTGATGCCGATCAGCCAGTCGGACTCGGCGCGGCAGATCGCGGCGTTGCGCAGGCCCTCGACCTCCTGTGCGGCGCGCAGGTGGGCGAAGCCGTCGCGGATCGCCTGCGCGGTCATCGACTGCAGCCACAGGCGCTGCATCGGCTTCTTGCTGCCCGCGTGCTGGGCGATGAAGTTGAAGATCAGCTCGCCCTCGCGGCCCGCGTCACAGGCGTTGATGAGGCCGGTGACGTCCTTCCTCTTGATCAGCCGGGTCAGCAGCTTGAGGCGGTCCTCGGTCTTCTCGATCGGCCTGACCGCGAAGTGCGGCGGGATCACCGGCAGGTGGGCGAAGGTCCATTTGCCGCGCTTGACCTCGAATTCCTCGGGCACGGCGAGCTCGAGAAGGTGGCCGACGGCCGACGACAATACATATTCGTCGGACTCGAAGTAGTCCTTCTCCTTGGTGAAGCCGCCCAGCGCACGGGCGATGTCCTGCGCGACGGAAGGCTTTTCCGCGATGATCAGTTGCTTGCTCATGCTCGGCTGGAAACGGCGTTGGCGCCACTGTGGCGCATGGGGTTCGAAAGCGGCGGATGATAAGGACGGCGGGTGCGCACGTGCAAGACGAGGGGGCGGCCGCTCAATGCACGGTGGGTTCGTAGCCCCAGTCGTCTTCCTCGGTGAGGAGCTCGTCGACCATCAGCGTGTCGATCGGCTCTTCCTGCTGCCACAGCACCATCAGCACGATGACCTTCAGGCGGTTGAGCGTGATCGTGAAGTCGGCCAGCGCCATCGCGCGCTCGATGATCAGCTCGCGATGCGCGGCGCCGAGCACGCCCGCGCTCTCCAGCAGGCTCAGGAAGCCGCGGCAGCGCGCGTCGAGCTGGGCCTGCTCGTCTTCGGTGTAGATGCGCACCGAGCCGGCGCTGGGCGCGATCCCCGGGTGGATGTCGCGCGCCACCCGGCGCAGACCCGCGAGCCACTCCAGGGCCTCGGAGATCTCCTCCTGCTCGAAGCCGGCGGCCGACAGCTTGCGCGTCAGCTGGTCCGGTTCCGGGCAGGCGTCGGCGTGGATGTAGCTTTCGAAGAGGTATACGAGGATGTCGAACAAAGGGGCCTCTTGTCGATGCGGCGGGGCGCAGTCGTGGGCAGCCAGCGGTGCCCTTCGCTGCAGGAGTGGCGGTGCGCATTCGGGCACCGGAGCGCGCGTTTGCGTGGCTCGCTGCGGGTTCCCTTGCCCCGGGCGATGCGGCCGGTTCACAGGCGCTGGATGCGGCCGCCCGGCAGGCGTGCGAGGTGTCCGTCCAGCTCGAGTGGCAGCAGGATGGCGTAGAGGGCATCGACCGTCAAGCCGCAGCGCCCGGCGAGGGTGTCGATGTCCACCGGGTCGTGGCCGATGATCTGCAGCACGCGGGCGGGCTCGTCGTCGAGCCCGGGCACGGATTGCTGCACGGGCGGGGCGGTGCGCGCGCCGCGCCCGGCCGTAGCCCTGCCGCCTTGCCGTCGCCGCCCCACGGCTTGCGGCGTGGGTGCCGGCCAGCCCAGCCGGCCGCGCAATTCCTCGATCACGTCCTCCGCGGTCTCGACCAGCTTGGCGCCGTCGCGGATCAGCCGGTGACAGCCGCGCGCCAGCGGCGAGTGGATGGAACCGGGGATCGCGAACACCTCACGCCCGCTCTCGCTGGCGAGGCGGGCGGTGATCAGCGAACCGCTGTTGAGCGCGGCCTCGACCACCAGCACGCCCTGGGCGAGCCCGGCGATGATGCGGTTGCGGCGCGGGAAGTTGTGCTGCAGCGGCGGCGTGCCGAGCGGGAATTCGCTGACGATCGCCCCGCCCGCCGCGATCTCGCGCGCGAGCGCGGCATTGCGCGCCGGGTAGATGCGGTCGATGCCGGTGCCGATCACCGCCACCGTGCCGCCGCCGTCGGCCCCCGCTGCCAGCGCGCCGCGGTGGGCGCCTGCATCGACGCCGAGGGCGAGTCCGCTGACGATTGTCAGCCCGGCTTCCGCCAGGCTGCGCGCGAAGGCCTCGGCGTTGGCTTCGCCCTGCGCGGTCGCCGAACGCGCGCCGACGAGCGCGATCGCCGGACGCTGCAGCAGCGCGGGATCGCCCTTCACGTAGAGCAGTACCGGAGGGTCGGCGATGTCGAGCAGGCTGCGCGGATAGGCCTCGTCGGCGAGGGTGAGGACGTGGCTGCCGGGTTCGGTCGCCCACGCCAGCGCGCCTTCGATCTGCGCCTGCGGCGGCGGGGCCAGCACCGCATCCGCCAGTTCGCGGCCGACCACGGCGCTCAGCGCGCTGCGACCCGCTGCGAAGATGTGGCGCGGCAGGCCGAAGGCCGCGAGCAGACTGCGCTGGCGCTCGGCGCCCAGGCCGGGTACCGCGGCCAGGCGCAACCAGTCGGCGAGGTCCTCAGCCGCGCCCGTCAGCGTCGTCGAAGACAAGACCTGCGCCCCGCAGCCTGGGAGATCAGGGCTTGCGGACCGCGTCCGCGATCGTCACCGGGCCGTCGGATTCCATCACCAGCGCGTAGGACACGCGCTCGAAGACGCGGAACACGAACACCACGCCGTAGCGCTTCTCGGGCAGCTGAAAGGTCTCCTTGCCGGCTTCGCCGCGGTATTCGGCGGTGCCGCGGTTGCGGAACAGCGACAGCACGTGGCCGCGCTCCAGGCCGTCGCGCTCGCCGACGTTGAGCGCCACCACGTTGAGGCGGCCGGTCTCGCTGACCCCGCGGTAGATGCTGACGATGCGGCCGTCGACCGCCTGCTCCGGCGCGTGCGGCGCATAGGAGAACACGCTCGGATTCTCGCTCGGCATCATCAGGTCGCCGACGCCGATCTCCTCGACCGCGGACACGATCTCGAGCGTGGTCGGTTCGCCGCGCTCGGTGACGCGGGCGGTGCCGAGGTAGGCCGCCTCCCAGGCGATGGTCTCGCCGGTGACCGGATCTTCCAGCGGCCGCGCGGGGCGGTAGATGTGCCACACCTCGGTGTCGGGATCGACGTTCTTGGCGAACACGGTGTCGCCCGAGCCGGTGAGCACGCGGCTGGTCTCGGTGGCGACGATGGTGGCCGAGCCGTCCAGGCGTGGCTGATCGACCACCAGCGGGCGGTTCAGGAAGGGTTCGATGATCTGCAGCGGGATGCTGGGCACGGCGGCCGCGAGCTCCTCGGTGTAGATCTTCGGCTGCAGGCGCCCGTCCTGGGCGCTGCCGCCGATGCGGCGACCGATGCTCAGCCAGGGGCCGCTGCGGTCGAGGAAGATGACCTGGCCGGGATAGATCAGGTGCGGATTGCGGATCTGGTCGCGGTTCAGGCGCCAGACTTCCGGCCAGCGCCAGGGTTCCTGCAGGAAGCGGCCGGAGATGTCCCACAGGGTGTCGCCGCGCACCACGGTGTAGCTGTCGGGCGCGTTGTCGGCGAGGCGGACGCCGGATTGCGCATGGGCGCTGGCGCCGAGCAGCGTGGCGAAGCCGACCAGCAGAGGGAATATAATTCGAATCATTGGTTGCTTCCGGTCGTGGCGGAGCAGGCCGGGATCATCCCGGAACGCCGCTGGCTGGTCGGGGTCGAAGCCGGCGAGAACTGCTGCCGAAGCACGCTCCGATATCCCGTCGTAATACATGCGCAGGCATGTGAAACCGCTTGAAATTCTGCCCTTAAAGGCTTAACGCAGCAAGGCATTCATGGCTCTCCTACCCATTCTCCGCTACCCCGATCCCCGCCTGCACACGGTCGCCACGCCGGTCGCCGAGGTGAATGACGAAATCCGCCAGCTCGTGAAGGACATGGCCGAGACCATGTACGAGGCGCCCGGCATCGGGCTGGCCGCCACCCAGGTCGATGTGCACAAGCGCGTGGTCGTCATCGACATCAGCGAGGACAAGTCCGGCCTGAGGGCGTTGATCAACCCCGAGATCCTCGAACGCGACGGCGAGCAGGTGTGCGAGGAAGGCTGCCTTTCCGTACCCGGAATTTACGAGAAGGTGACCCGTGCCGAGCGTGTGAAAGTTCGCGCCCTGAACGAAAAAGGCGAATCCTTCCAATTCGATGCCGACGGTTTGCTCGCGGTATGCGTCCAGCACGAGATCGATCACCTCGACGGCAAGGTCTTCGTCGAGTACCTGTCCCAGCTCAAGCTCGGCCGCATCAAGAGCAAGCTGGCCAAGAAAGCGCGCATCACCGCGTGATGGCCGCCACCGCCCCCGAGACCGGCGGCCTGCGCGTCGCCTTCGCCGGCACCCCGGAATTCGCCGCCTGCGCGCTCGAGGCCATCCTCGCCGCCGGCTACGAGGTGCCGCTGGTGCTGACCCAGCCCGACCGCCCCGCCGGCCGCGGCATGAAGCTCACCCCGAGCGCGGTGAAGAAGCTCGCGCTCGACCGCGGCATCGAGGTCGACCAGCCCGAGAAGCTGCGCACCGAGGAGCAGCGCGCGCGCCTCGCCGCGTGCGCGCCCGACCTGCTGGTGGTGGCCGCCTACGGCCTGATCCTGCCCACGGCGGTGCTGGAGCTGCCGCGCCTGGGCTGTCTCAACATCCACGCCTCGCTGCTGCCGCGCTGGCGCGGCGCGGCGCCGATCCACCGCGCGATCGAGGCCGGCGATGCCGAGACCGGCATCACCATCATGCAGATGGACGAAGGCCTGGACACCGGCGCCATGCTGCTGAAGCGCGCTACCCCGATCCTGCCCGCCGACACCACCGCCAGCCTGCACGACCGCCTGGCGGCGCTCGGCGGGGAATGCATCGTCGAGGCCCTGGCCGCGCTGCAGCGCGGCGAGCTCGTCGCCACCCCGCAGCCGGCCGCGGGCGTGACCTATGCCGCCAAGATCGGTCGCGCCGAGGCCAGCATCGACTGGACCCGTCCCGCGGTCGACATCGAGCGTGCCATGCGCGCCTTCGATCCCTTCCCCGGCGCCGCCTCCAGCCTGCGCGACACGGTAGTGAAATGCTGGTCGGGCAAGGTCGTGCCCGGCGCGGGCGAGCCCGGCACCGTGCTCGCGGTCGACGACGAAGGCATCACCATCGCCTGCGGCCGCGATGCGCTGCGATGCACGGTGTTACAACGCCCCGGCAGCAAGCGCCTGCCCGCCGGGGAATTCCTGCGCGGATTCCCGGTCTCTGTCGGCGAACGCTTCACGGTGCCGGCTGCGGCTTGAACATCACCGCACGCGGCCCAAACCGAGCCGACGAATCAATCTCTTGCAGGAAGGATCCCGCAATGTTCGGAAACTGGATCAAGACCACCATCCTGATGGCCGGCATCGTCGCCCTGTTCGGCGCGATGGGCGCCGCCATCGGCGGCCAGCAGGGCATGCTGATCGCGCTCGTCATGGGCGGCGCGATGAATTTCTGGGCCTACTGGTTCTCGGACAAGATGGTGCTGAAGATGTACAAGGCACGCGAGGTCGATGCCGCGTCCTCGCCCTATCTGTACAACATGGTGCGTGAGCTCGCCCAGCGCGCCGGGTTGCCGATGCCCAGGGTCTACATCATCGACGAGGCCCAGCCCAACGCCTTCGCCACCGGCCGCAACCCCGAGAACGCCGCGGTCGCCGCCACCACCGGCATCATGCGCATGCTGTCCGAGCGCGAGCTGCGCGGGGTGATGGCGCACGAGCTGGCGCACGTCAAGAACCGCGACATCCTGATCTCGACCATCTCGGCCACCATCGCCGGCGCGATCTCGATGCTGGCCAACTTCGGCATGTTCTTCGGCGGCCGCGACGGCGAGGACCGTCCCAACCCGGTGGTGTCGATCGCGCTGATGATCCTCGCCCCGCTCGCCGGCATGGTCATCCAGATGGCGATCAGCCGCACCCGCGAATTCGGCGCCGACCGTGGCGGCGCGGAGATCTCCGGCGACCCCGAGGCGCTTGCCAGCGCGCTCGCCAAGATCGATGCCTACGCCCGCGGCATCCCGATGCACACCGCCGAGCAGCATCCCGAGACCGCGCAGATGATGATCATGAATCCGCTCTCCGGCGGCGGCCTGCGCGGGCTGTTCTCCACCCACCCGTCGACCCAGGAGCGCATCGCCCGCCTGCGCGCGCTGCGCTGAACCTCTCCCTCTGCCGCCGCGCGCGGTAGGCGGCGGACGCCCCCGCTCAGGCGGATTGCAGCGCGGTCCTGACCAGGGCGAGCAGTTCGCCCGGGGTGACCGCCTCGCCGAAGGCGCCGGCGCGCAGCAGCGTGTCCCGCCGGCGCTCGCGTTGCACGGCGTCGAATTCGCCGTGATAGAAGATCACCGGCGGTCGGCGCGGGCGCATTGCCAGCGCGCGCAGCAGTTTCAGTCCGGCGCTCGCCGTGCCGTCCAGTGCTTCCGGACGGTCCCAGTCCGACAACACCAGATCGAAGCCCTCCGTGTCCGAATCCAGGCGCGCGAGCGCGTCCTCCGTGCTGTGCGCGGTGACGACCTCGATCTGCAGTTTCGCCAGGGCGGCGATCTCGTGGCGGTTGCCCTCGGGCTTGTTGTCCACCCACAGCACCCGCTTCTGTTCCGGCATGTCGATCAGCGCGGCGGCCATGTCCTGGGCTTCGGCGCTGTCGATGTCGGCGACCCCGCGCATGCGCGCCGCGACCGAAAGCGCATTGGCGAAGCCGGCGCACATGCGCTGGACGAGGGCGTCGGTGCGCGCTTCCTGCATTGAATCAAGTTGCACGTCGCGGATGCCGCGCGCGGCGCCGGTCACCGCGGTGGCCTCGTCGGGCGGTGCCGCGGCCGTCGCGGTGGCCGTCCCGAAGTCGCTCGGCTGCGGCGCCGACGGGGCCGACGGAGCGGGCGGCGGCGGCGCGCTCGCCCAGCCCTTCTGGATGGACTCGACCGTGCGCCGGATGCCCTTGGCGACGTCGGTCCAGGCCTCGTCGCGGTTGGGCCAGGAGGTGACTGGACGCAGGTCGGTGGGCAGGCCCTGCAGGTGTGCGAAGGGCGCGTCCTCGATGTCCACCGCGCGCAGCAGGACCGGCACCACGCTCGCTTCGCCGCGTTCGGCGCGCCTCATCGCAGTCGTGAGCTCCTTGCTCCAGATGTAGTCGGAGTCGAGGAAGTCCTTGCTCACCAGCAGCAGGATCAGGTCCGCGGTGCCGAGCCGGGTGTCGATCTCCTCGCCCCACTTCTGTCCGGGGACGATGCCGCGATCGTGCCAGGGACGGATCACCCCCTTGCGTCGCAGCAGCGCCAGGTGGCCGTCCAGCTCGTCGCGCAGCGGCTCGTCCTCGTGCGCATAGCTGTAGAACAGATCTACCGGCTCCATGGCGACGCTCTCCCGGGTTGCAGCCTCGTTTTCAAGATAGATCAGGCCGGCCCGGTCGTCTCCATGATGATGAACCCTTGTCCTCGGTGCGCGATCGGCCTGATCGGCACCCGCAGTGGCGCCAGCCTTCATCGGCTTGGTGTAGGCTAGCGACCGGACCAGCCGGCGCCCGACGAACAAGCCGGCATCACCCTCACCCACAGGAGAACACCATGAGCAAAGTCACCCTCGGCGGCAACCCGATCGACGTGGCGGGCCGTTTCCCGCAGGCCGGCGATGCCGCGCCCGCGTTCAGGCTGACCGGCGCAGACCTGGCAGACGTCGGTCTCGACGCCTTCGCCGGCAAGCGCAAGGTGCTGAACATCGTCCCCAGCCTGGACACCCCGGTGTGCGCCACCTCGACCCGCAAGTTCAACGAGGAAGCCGGCAAGCTCGCCGACACCGTGGTGCTGGTCGTGTCCGCCGACCTGCCCTTCGCCGCCAAGCGCTTCTGCGAGACCGAAGGCCTGCAGAACGTGAAGACGCTGTCGACCTTCCGTAATCCGCAGTTCGGCGAAGCCTACGGCGTCGGCATCACTTCCGGCCCGCTCGCCGGCGTCACCGCGCGCGCGGTGGTGGTGATCGATGCCGACGACAAGGTCGCCTACTCGCAGCTCGTCCCCGAGATCAAGGAAGAGCCCGACTACGCCGCCGCGCTCGCCGCGCTGAAGTAAGCGGGCCGGTCAGCGCTGCCGCAGGCCCGCCACCGTGCGGGCCTTTTTTTGCGGCCCGCTCATTCGCTCAGCGCGGTGGTGAAGCGGCGCAGCAGCGGCCGCAGCAGATACACCATCAGCGAGCGCTCCCCGGTCTTCACCATCACCGTGGTCTGCATGCCCGGCTGCAGGCGCAGGTCGCCCAGGCGTGCCTTCTGCTCCGGCGGCACCCGCACCCGCATCGTGTAGTGGCCCTCGCCGCTGCGCTGATCCACGATCACGTCCGCCGACACCACCTCCACCTGCCCCTGCACCACCGGGCGCTCGACGCGGCTGGCGTAGGCGTCGAAATGCACGTCCGCCGCCAGGCCGGCATGCAGGCGGTCGATGTGCTGGGGCTGCACGCGCGCCTCGACGACGAGCTCGTCGGCCTGCGGCACCACGTCCAGGATGCGCTCGCCGGGCTTGATCACGCCGCCGATGGTGTGGATGGCCAGATCGACCACCACCCCGCTGACCGGCGCCTTCAGCGCCAGGCGGTCGACGGTGTCGCGCTGCGCCGCCAGGCGCTCGCCGAGCACCGCCACCTCGCGCTGCACCTCGGCGAGCTGGGTCTCGACGTTGCGGCGGAACTCGATCTCGAGCTGGGCGTCGCGCATGCGGAACTCCGACAGGCGCGCATTGGTGGCGGCAATGTTGGACAGGTCCTCGCTCTGCCGGCTCTGCACCTCGGCGAGCTGGCGCTCGATGTCGACCAGATGGTTGCGCGACACGAAGCCCTGGTCGTTGAGCTTGCGGTAGGAGGCGAGCTGCTCCTCGAACAGCGCCACCTGCTTCTCGCGTCCGCGGCGCAGGCTGCCGAGGCTGGCGAGCTGGCTCTCCAGGCCGCGCACCGATTCGCGCACGATGCGCTGCTCGCCTTCCAGCGCGCTGCGGCGCGAGGCGAACAGGTCTTCCTGCATGCGCAGCAGCTGCTCCACCGCGGGGTCGTCCGTCCCCGCCGCGGCGAGTTCGGGCGGGACGCGGATCGCCGCGGCGCCGTCGCGTTCGGCATCCAGGCGGGCGCGCATGGCGAGCGCGGTGTGCCACTGGCTGAGCGTGGCATTGAGCGCCGAGCGCGCCTGGGTCTCGTTGAGGATCAGCAGGTCCTCGCCGGCCTGCACCACCTGGCCTTCGCGCACCAGGATGCGCTCGACCACGCCGCCGCTCGGGTGGTCGATGCGCTTGCGGTTGGATTCCACCATCACCACCCCGGCGGCCGGGATGCCCTCGTCCAGCGGCGCCAGCGTCGCCCACAGCAGGAAGCCGCCGAAGCCCAGGGCGAGGATCCACAGTCCGCGGCGGATCACGCTGCGGTAGTCGGTGTCGGGAAACTGCACGGTCTCGCCGGCATGCAGCTCGAGCACGCCGGCCAGCGGGTGTGCCTTCGTCGCCGGCTGGCGATCGGCGGCATGCATGGATTGCGGGAAGTTGGTGCTCATGCCGCGGCCTCCTCCTCGATCCGCGCCTGGGGTCCGGCGCCGGCGGCGCGTGCCAGCGCCGGCATGGACTTGAAGATCGCGTCGCGCGGGCCGTAGGCCTTGATCGCGCCGTCGGCGAGGATCATCACCGCGTCGGCGATGGCGAGCAGGTTGAGGCGGTGGGTCATCACGAACACCGTGCTGCGCGCGCGGCGGAGGTCCTGCAGCGCGGCCAGCAGCGCGGCGTCGCCGGCCTCGTCGAGGTTGGCGTTGGGCTCGTCGAGCACCACCAGCGCCGGGGAGCCGTACAGCGCGCGCGCCAGGCCGATGCGCTGGCGCTGGCCGCCCGACAGCGCCAGCCCGCGCTCGCCGATCGGCGTGTCGTAGCCCTCGGGCAGGTGCAGGATCATGTCGTGCACGCCGGCGCGGCGCGCCGCCTCGACGATGCGGGCGTCGTCGCGCTCGCCGAAGCGGGCGATGTTCTCCGCCACCGTGCCCTCGAACAGCTCGACGTCCTGCGGCAGGTAGCCGAGCCAGGGGCCGAGTTCCTCCTTGTCCCACTTCGCGAGTTTGGCGTTGTCCAGGCGCAGGCTGCCGGCGAGCGGCGGCCACACGCCGACCAGGCCGCGCGCCAGGCTGGACTTGCCCGAGGCGCTCGGCCCGATCACCGCCACCAGCATGCCCGGCTTGGCGCCGAAGGAAACGCCCTTGACCACCGGGTTGCGGCTGCCGGGCGCGGCCAGCACCAGATTGTCGGCGAGCACGAGGCCCTGCGGGCGCGGCAGCGCGGTGCGCTCGCGCGCGGCCGGCGCGCCGGACAGAAGTTCGGCCAGGCGGGCATGGGCGCCGCGCGCCGACACCGTGCTGCGCCAGGTGCCGATCGCCAGGTCCACCGGCGCCAGCGCGCGTCCGAGCAGGATGGAGCCGGCGATCATGCCGCCGGCGGTGAGCTGGTTGTCCAGCACCAGCAGCGCGCCCAGGCCGAGGATGCCGGACTGCGCGAGCAGGCGGGTGAAGCGGCTCGCCGCGCCGACCCAGGCGGCACGCTCGCTGGCCTCGGCCTGCAGGCGCAGCACCCCGGCCTGGCGGACCTGCCAGCGCCGGCGCAGGTTGCCGAGCATGCCCATGGCCTCGATCACCTCGGCGTTGCGCAGATTGCTGCCGGCGTAGTTGCCGGCGGCGGTGGCGAGCCGGTTGGCCTCGCCCAGCGGCGCCGCGGTGAGCTTCTCGTTGGCCCACGCCAGCGCCACCAGCAGCGCCGCCGCCACCAGCCCGAACAGGCCCAGCCAGGGGCTGAGCAGGAAGATCACGGCCAGGTAGATCGGCGCCCACGGCGCGTCGAAGAAGGCGAGCAGGCCCTTGCCGGTGAGGAACTGGCGCAGGTTGCTCAGATCTCCCAGCGCCTGCCCGGGGTTGCCGCTGCGGCTGCCGAGGTAGCGGCGGAAGGCGGCGTCGAACACCTGCCCGCCCAGGCGCAGGTCCAGCGCCGAGCTGGCGCGCACCAGCACCCGCGAGCGCACCCACTCCAGCGCCGCCTCCAGCGCATACACGCCGACCATGATCAGGGTCAGCATCAGCAGCGTGAACTCGTTACGGCTGGACAGCACGCGGTCGTAGACCTGCAGCATGTACAGCGTCGGCATCAGCATCAGCAGGTTGATGACGAAGCTGAAGCTGCCGACGGCGAGGAACACGCCGCGCAGGGCCTGCAGCGCGCTGCGCAAGGGATTCGAGGCGGGGGCGGGGGATGCGGCGTTCATGGCGGCAGACTGTAGCGGAGGGGCCCGCAGCGCATGCGGCAATAGCGCACGAGGCGCACGAAAAAAGCCGACGCGCGGGCGTCGGCTTTCGGGGGGTGCAGCTGGTCGCTGCGGATCAGACGAAGTTGAACTCGACGTGGTTCCAAACATCCTCGCCGCCGGCATAGCCGAGCAGGGTGATGGACATGCCGTCGTCGAGGGTCAGGCGGGTGTCGTCGCCCGCAGCACCGCCGAATTCCGCGACATCGACGTCGAACTGGGCCTTGAAGGCGTCCGTCAGCGCTTGCTTCTCCGCGTCGCTGAGGGTCGTGACGTCGCCTTCCACATCGACCGTGAAGAAGAGCTTGTCGCTCTTCTCAGGCTCGGTCTGGTTGACCTGGAAGTCGGTGATGGTGTCCTTGCCGTCCGTGCTGCTTACGGTCGTCTCGCCGCCCCAGTCGTAGCTATCGTCCAGATCCCAGTAGCTGCGGGTCTGGGTGGCCTTGCCCTTGGTCCAGCTGAAGCTCTCTACGTCGCCGAAGATCGCGTCGAGGTCCTGCTGCACGCCGTCGACCAGGATGTGCGGCTGGCTGCCGTCGAGGTCGTTCTGGTTGAGTCCGATGGTGATCTCGCCTTCCCAGCCGAAGTGCTCCGCCAGGCCCTTCCAGCCGTCGTCACCGCCGAACACCAGGTAGTTCAGCCAGGCAGTGTAGGTGGTGGACAGCGTGCTTTGGCTGTCGAGGCTCACGCCCAGGTCGGTGAGGTAGGCGGCGTAGCTCTGCGGGGCACTGGCCGCAGCGCCGACTTCGAGGGTGTAGCTGTACTTGAACGTGTCGGCGCCGTTGCCGCCGGTCAGCGTGTCGTCGCCTGCGCCGCCGATGAGCGTGTCATCGCCGTTGCCAGCATCGATGGTGTCATTGCCACCTAGACCATCGAATACATCCATGCCTGCAGTCGCGTTGTGACCATCCTTTCCGCCTACGGACGCCAGACTGGTCGTGCTGTCTGCATCCTCGGTACCGACGAAAAGCTCGACACCGTCTTCTTTCTCAACGAACGTGAATGCCATTTCCTCTTCTCCTGTCAGTTTCGCCATGAAGTGACTTCAATGCGCGAGTCGGTCATGCGTACGGCAATGCCTGTGCACCCACACCGTGGCTCTTTTCTCACCACCCGGCCGCTGCAATGCATGTGCATCGGTCCGAGCGGGGTACTCATGTCGATGTCGAAGCGCACATCCGCCTCCGCGCCGACGTCCTCCTCCAGTTCCAGGAACACGCCCTCGTCGCTGACATCGCGCGTCCACCCCCGCAGCGCGCCCAGCTTCACCGGCCAGGTCACGCGGACCCGTTCGTGTGCGCGTTTGCAGAAGGGCTCGGATCGCGTGTTCATGGGGTGGAAGTGTGCTGATGCGCGCCTGCCCCGGCATCGGCGGAGGCTCCCGATCTCGCCCCCACGGATGTCCCGCCCGGCAGCGGGAGAAACGGCGGACTCCTCCTGCGGCAGGCAGGAGGTTTGTCCTGCATGCGTGAAATGGCGCCCGAGGCGGGCGTGGACGGGCGAGCGGCCGACGTGGGTCGGCCGCTGCGGGGTTGCGATGGAGGCGCGGCGCGGGCAGGCCGTGAGGCTGCCTCGCGCGGGGGATCAGCCCGGGAGCGGCATGCCGCCGCCGAGGCGGTCGCGCTGGCGCTGCACGCCGGAGGCGTGCTCCAGGCGGTCGCCCAGGCGGTGCTCGAAGGCGTAGGCGAGCAGCCCGTTACGGCCGGCGACGCCGAACTTGTCGTAGATCGAGGTGAGGTGGTTGCGCAGCGTGCTTTCGCTGATGTGCAGCCGGCGTGCGATCGCCTTGCCGGGCTCGGCGCTGTGGCGCAGCAGGCAGACGAGGATGTCCTGCTCGCGCTCGGTGAGTTCGGCGAGGCGTTCGGCGATCGGGTCGCTGTGCGCGCCGGCGCTCTGGCGCGAGAAGGCGACGAAGATGCGCCCGGTGGCTTCGCGGTCGAGCCAGATCTGCCCGGCGCGCACCTTTTCCAGCGCGGTGAGGAAGAGTTCGGGGGCGACGTCGCTGCCGATGACGCCGCGCGCGCCGGCAAGCACCGCGCGGTCCTGCAGCATGCGGTCGGCGAGGCGGCTGAGCAGCAGCACCGGTACCTGGCGGGCGTGGGCGTGCAGGGCTTCGACCGCGGCCAGCACCTGCTCGGGCGCGAAGTCGATGTCGAGCAGGACGAGATCGGCGTGAGCCTGGCTGACGACTTGCGGCAGGGCGTCGAAACCCTGCGCGGTCCCGACCAGCATGAAGCGCTGCGGATGCTGGGCGAGCAAGGCCTCGATGCCGTGGAGCATCAGGCGGAAATTGCTGACCAGAAAAACGCGAACCATCGATGTCGCCCCGTGAGCTGCCGAATGTCATGCCCTGCCCGGCCGGACACCGGGAGCACCGGCCCGATGCTTGCATAAGGTGGACCGGGTCAAAAGCCATGATGGGCAACGGGTGTGACAAATTCGCCGTTCCGCGCCAGTTATCGGCACCGGCCCGCCGTGGCGGGCGCCGATAACTGGCCCACGGCGAGGCTCAACCCTCCAGCGCGCGCGCGATGAAGTGCCTGGCCACGCGCGGGCGCGGCACCTTGTCCTCGAACCAGCTGCGCACGTCGGTATCGAGCCCGATGCCGTGCATGTAGTTGTACAGCGCCTTGTTGAGCGCGCGGCCGAGGCGGTCGTGGTCGACACCGGTGGGGTCGATGAAGCCGACGTCGTTCTTCGCGAAGGTCACCTCGGGCAGCGGCTTCAGGGTGACGCCGAACTCCTCCGGGTGCTTGCCCACCGGCGAATGCACGGTGCATGCGAAGCGGTGGAAGAAGCCGGACTGGATGCAGCCGGCGGCGAACAGCTGGCGCACGTATTCGAGCGCATCCACGGTGTCGTGCACGGTCTGGGTCGGGAAGCCGTACATCAGGTAGGCGTGCACCAGCACCCCGGCCGCGGTGAAGGCGTGGGTGACGCGCGCCACCTGCTCCACCGACACGCCCTTCTTCATCAGCTGCAGCAGGCGGTCCGAGGCGACCTCCAGCCCGCCGGAGACCGCGATGCAGCCGCTGTCGGCGAGCAGCTGGCAGAGCTCGGGGGTGAAGGACTTCTCGAAGCGGATGTTGCCCCACCACGAGATCGCGACGCCGCGGCGCAGCAGCTCCTCGGCGAGCGCGCGCAAGGCCTTGGGCGGCGCGGCCTCGTCCACGAAGTGGAAGCCGGTCTGCCCGGTCTCGGCGATGATGGCCTCGATGCGGTCGACCAGCAGGGTGGCGGCGGCGCCGTCGTAGCGCCCGATGTAATCCAGGCTGATGTCGCAGAAGGTGCACTTCTTCCAGTAGCAGCCGTGGGCCACGGTGAGCTTGTTCCAGCGCCCGTCCGACCACAGCCGGTGCATCGGGTTGAGCATGTCGAGCACCGACAGGTAGCCGTCCAGCGGCAGGCCGTCCCACGTCGGGGTGCCGACCTCGGCGAAGGGGACGTCGGGTTCGGCGAGGTTGATGTAGCGGACTTGCGCGGTGTCCGGGTCGCGCACGAAGGTGCGCACCAGGCGCGACCTGCCGCGCCTGCCCCGCAGGTGCTCGAGCAGCGCCAGCAGCGGGCGCTCGCCGTCGTCCAGCGTGACGTAGTCGAAATGATCGAACACCCGCGGCTCGGCCAGCTCGCGCAGCTCGGTATTGACGAAGCCGCCGCCGAGCACGGTGACGATCTCCGGATGCGCGGCCTTGATCGCCTGCGCGATGCGGAAGGCGCCGTAGACCGAGCCGGGGAAGGGCGTGGAGACGAGAACCAGTTGCGGCCGGTGGCGGGCGATGGCCTCCAGGGTGAGTTCGCGCAGGTAGTCGTCCACCAGCGTCGGCTTGGCGGCCAGCGCGGCGGCGAGGGGCTCGAAGGTCGGCTGGCTCATCGCCAGCGACTCGGCATAGCGCACGAACTCGAAGCGGGGGTCGACCGCGTCGCGCAGGATGTCGGCGAGCTCGTTGAGGTACAGCGTCGCCAGGTGGCGCGCGCGGTCTGCCAGGCCGAGCGCGCCGAAGGCCCAGGCGAGCGGGTCGCCGCCCTCGGGGTCGTCGGGGTCGACATAGGCGTCGACCGCATCGTAGCGCGGACCCTCGGGCAGGAAGGTCCGGCTGGCGATGCGGTGGGCGATGGTCGGGTCGCGGCCCTGCAGGAAGGCGATGGTGGGGCCGACGGTGTAGCGGTAGCGCGCGAAGTGCTCGATGAAGCCCTGCACCAGCGGCGTGCGCCGCTTCTTCGGCAGGGCCTCGGCGCAGGCGCGGATGTCGTCCAGGCCGGCGGGCGAGAGCAGGCGCAGCACCAGCTTCAGCGCCAGGTCCTCCTGCACCGCGTCCACGCCGCGCGAGCGCAGGAAGCCGGTGAGGTAGGCGGTGGACGGGTACGGCGTGTTGAGCTGCGTCATCGGCGGGATGACGGAGAGCACGCGCAGCGCGCCGGCGGCCTGCCCGGTGGCGGCGGGCGGCGCGGTGGTTTCTGATGGGGTGGGCGGCGCGGTGGCGGACATGGCGGATCGATTCGGGTGGGCGCGCGAGGATGCCGCAGCCGCTACTGGAACGCCACCTCGGCGAAGCTGCGCAGCTTGCGGCTGTGCAGGCGGTCGACGCCCTGCTCGCGCAGCTGCTCGAGCGCGCGGATGCCGATGCGCAGGTGCTGGTCGACGCGCTCGCGGTAGAACTTGTCGGCCATGCCGGGCAGCTTGATCTCGCCGTGCAGCGGCTTGTCGCTGACGCACAGCAGGGTGCCGTAGGGCACGCGGAAGCGGAAACCGTTGGCGGCGATGGTGGCGGACTCCATGTCCAGCGCCACCGCGCGGCTCTGGCTGAAGCGGCGCTCGGGGCTAGTCGACATGCCGTGCGAGGGCAGCAGCTCCCAGTTGCGGTTGTCGGTGCTGGCGACGGTGCCGGTACGCATCAGGCGCTTGAGCTCGTAGCCGGACAACTGCGTGACCTCGGCCACCGCGGCCTCGAGCGCCACCTGCACCTCGGCGAGCGGCGGGATCGGCACCCAGGGCGGCAGCTCTTCGTCGAGCACGTGGTCCTCGCGCACGTAGCCGTGGGCGAGCACGTAGTCGCCCAGGTGCTGGCTGTTGCGCAGCCCGGCGCAGTGGCCGAGCATGATCCACGCATGGGGGCGGAGCACCGCGATGTGGTCGGTGATGGTCTTGGCGTTGGCCGGGCCGACGCCGATATTGACCATGGTGATGCCGCCGCGGTCGCCGCGCACCAGGTGGTAGGCCGGCATCTGCGGCAGGCGCGGCGGCGGGTTGCCCTCGGCGTCCTCGGCCTGTGGCGGAAGGTCGGCGCGGCGTGTGACCACGTTGCCCGGCTCGACGAAGGCCTCGTAGCCGTGGCCGGAGGCGGTATCGGCCATGAGCTCGCGGCCGAGGCGGATGAACTCGTCGATGTAGAACTGGTAGTTGGTGAACAGCACGAAGTTCTGGAAGTGCGCCGGCCGCGTGCCGGTGTAGTGGCGCAGCCGGTGCAGCGAGTAATCCACCCGCGGCGCGGTGAACAGCGCCAGCGGATGAGGCTCGCCCGGGCCGGGCTCGAAGGTGCCGTTGGCGATGCCGTCGTCCATCGCGCCGAGATCGGGCAGGTCGAAGTGGTCGCGCAGCAGGCGGCGGCGCGCGGGGCCGAGGTGGCCTTCCAGGTAGTCGTGCTCGGGCAGGGCGAAATGCACCGGGATCGGCTGCGTGCTGCTGCCCACCTGCAGCGCCACGCCGTGGTTCTCCACCAGCAAGCGGAACTGCTCCAGGTAGTAGTCGGCGAACAGGTCCGGTCGCGTCAGCGTGGTCTCGAACACGCCCGGCCCGGCGACGAAACCGTAGGACAGGCGCGAATCCGCGCGCGCCACGGTGTCGGTGCGCACGCGCAGCAGCGGATAGCAGGCACGCACGTGGCGGCCGACGTCGGCGCCATCGACGTAGTGCTGCAGGCCGCGGCGCAGGTGGTCGACCGCGAGGTCGTAGATCTCGTGCACCCGGGTCAATGCCGCCGCCGGATCGGCGAAATCCTCGACGTCGAACTGGGGGGCGTGGCCGTCCATCGTTTGCGTGTGCTCGTGGTTCAGGAGCGCGCGAGCATGCGGTTGACCGCCTCGAGGTGCTCGGGCTCGTTGTGGCACATGCCCTGGAAGGCGGCGCACAGGTCGAGGAAGTCCTTGAGTTCCATGCGCTGCGCCATCTTCATCAGGCGCTTGGTCAGGCGAAGGGCCTTCGGCGGCTGGGCGGCGAAGCGCGCGGCCAGCTCGTGGGCGCGCGTCAGCAGCTGCTCGGGCTCGACCACCTCGAGCACGATGCCCAGCGTCTTCGCCTCCTCGGCGCCGACGATGCGGCCCGATAGCGTGAGCTCGAAGGCCTGCTGGTAGCCGATCAGGCGCTGCATGAACCAGGCGCCGCCGTCGCCGGGGATGATGCCCAGGTTGAGGAAGGTCTCGCCGAACTTCGCGCGGGTGGAAGCGATGCGGATGTCGGCCATGTTGGCGAGGTCGAAGCCGGCGCCGATCGCCGGGCCATTGACCGCGGCGATGATCGGCACCTCGACCGCCTGCAGCGCCAGCGGGATGCGCTGGATGCCGCGGCGATAGCGGGTGGCGACCTCGGCCACGTCGCCGGCGAAGTCGCCGCCGCGCGCAGCCATGTCCTTGACGTTGCCACCGGCCGAGAAAGCCGAGCCTTCGCCGGTGATGACGAGCACCGAGACCTCGTCGCAGGTGTTCACCCAGTCGGCGACGTTGACGATGTCGTCGATCAGCGCGGTGCCGGTGAGCGCGTTGCGCACGTCGTCGCGCGCCAGCGTGAGGGTGGCGACGCGGTTGTCGAGTTGCAGGCGGGCGTCGTGGACGGTGGGCAGGGTCATCGTTCGGTCTCCTTGTGCGCGCGGGTTCAGCGCGGGGTCTTGAGCGGGTCGGGCAGCTTCAGGGTACCGGAATCGGAGAAGCGCATGCCGCCGAGCAGGCCGCCGGCGAGCCGGCCGCGCAGCGCGTAGGGCACCTCGGCCTTGCCCTCGCCCTCGATGACGCCGAGCGCCTGGCGCACCACCGCGATCGCCGACACCGACACCGGGATCTCGATCAGCGTCTCGCCGAAGCGCGGCACGCTGCCGGCGCGGTCGCTGACGCCGCTGGCGAAGGGGCGGCCGTTGAGGTCGAGGTCGAGCGCCAGGCCGTCGAAGTCGATCGCGGTCTCGTTGGGGTTCTGCACCCGCAGCTTGACCTTGAAGCGCATCTCCATGCCCTCGCCGGGGATGGGCTCGAGGCCGACGACGTTGATGCGTACCGGCTCGCGATGCACCAGGCTGGCGCAGCCGGCGAGGCCGAGCACGAGCAGGGCGCCGAGCAGCAGCAGGAAGCTGCGCAGGGTGTTCGGGCGAGGCAGGGCAGGATGGCTGTGCATGGCGACGATCTCCAGCGGTGAGCGGGCACGCCGGTGGCGGCACCTGTGCTGCGATTCTAACAACCCGCCCGGCCAATGCCTGCGGCGCTCAGAATCCCGAGCCCGGTTCGCGCAGGAAGGCCGCCTCCTCGGCGCTCGTCTCCCGTCCGAGGGCGAGGTTGCGGTGCGGAAAGCGCCCGAAGCGCTCGACGATCTCGAGGTGGCGGCGGGCGTAGTCGAGGTAGCCCGCGAAGGCCGGCTGCGCCGCCGGCGCCACGTCCGCGGCGAGCGCGTCGAACAGGCGCACCGCCTCGCGCTGGTCGGCGAGGTCCTCGGAATGCTCCAGCGGCAGGTACAGGAACACGCGCTCGATCGGGCGCGCGGCGCCATCCAGGCCGAGCCGCAGCGCCTCCTTCGCCCAGCGCAGCGCGAGCACGTCGAAGGCGAAGGCCGCGGCCTCGCCGCGCCAGATGTTGCGCGGGAACTGGTCGGTCAGCAGGATCAGCGCCAGCCGCCCGCGCGTCGAGCCGACCCAGCCGTCCAGCTCGCCCACCGCGGCGCGGCGCACCAGCGGCGTGAAGCGCTCGCGGATCTCGGCATCGACCGCGGGCTGCTTCTTCCACCACAGTGCCGACTGGCGGTCGATGATGTCGGTCTCGGTCGCGGTGTCGGCCGCGGGGCCGAACCAGAAGGCGTGGATCGTGTCGGGCGTGTCCATGCGGGGCTCCGTGCGAACGGCCTGCGTCACCGAAGCATAGCCCAGCGCGGGTCTCCACGGGCTGCGGGAGCGCCGGACGGCTTGTTGTTGGGGCTGCCGATGCGTGCCCGAGGCGCCGTTCCGCGATTGCCCGGCCTCGTGGCCTTCGATGTGCACCGCCCCGGTGGGGATGGGGCAATAATCGGATCATGTCCCGCCCAAGCGCCACGACCGCCCCGCTCTCCGCCCTGCGCGGCCTGCTGCCCTTCCTGCGTCCCTACCGCGCGCGGGTGGCGCTCGCCTTCGCGCTGCTGTGCCTGGGCTCGGCGGCGATCCTGGTGGTGCCGCTGGCCTTTCGCGACCTGATCGATGCCGGATTCGGCGGGGTTCCGGCGGGCGGTGAGGCAGCGAGTGGGGCTGCGGACGGTGGCGGGCTGTTCGGCGCCCAGGGCCTGGACGGCCGCTTCGTCGCGCTGTTCGGGCTCGCGGTGTTGTGGGCGGCGGCGGTGGCGGCGCGCTATTACATGGTGTCGTGGATCGGCGAGCGCGTCACCGCCGACCTGCGCGGCGCGGTCTATGCGCGCGTGCTGCGCCAGTCGCCGCAGTTCTTCGAGACCCTGCAGACCGGCGAGGTGCTGTCGCGGCTGACCGGCGACACCACCCTGGTGCAGACGGTGGTGGGTAGCTCGATCTCGATGGGGCTGCGCAGCCTGTTCCAGTTCGTCGGCGGCATGGTGATGCTGGCGGTGACCAGCGTGCAGCTGTTCGGCCTCATCTTCGGGCTGATGGCGTTGCTCGCGCTGCCGATCACCCTCATCGGCCGCCGCGTGCGCAGCCTCTCGCGCGAGGCGCAGGACCGCATCGCCGACGCCTCGGCGCTCGCCGGCGAGATCCTCAACGCCATGCCGACGGTGCAGGCCTTCGGCCAGGAGGAAAGCGAGGCCGCGCGTTTCGCCGCCCGCGCCGAGACCAGCTTCGATACTGCGGTGCGGCGCACCCGGGTGCGCGCGGCGCTCACCGGGCTGATCATCGCCGCGGTGATGGGCACGATCATCTTCGTGCTGTGGATCGGCGCGCGCCAGGTGCAGGCGGGCGCGCTGTCGATGGGCGAGCTCGGCGCCTTCGTGATCTATGCCGCGCTGGTGGCGGGCGGCGCGGGGACGCTGGCCGAGGTGTGGGGCGACGTGATGCGCGCCGCCGGTGCGAGCGGGCGGCTGCTCGAGCTGCTGCGCGCCGAGCCGGTGATCCGCGATCCGGGGATGGCTTGTCCGGCCGCGGCGGCCGGCGAGGCGGGCATCGAACTCGACCGCGTGGTCTTCCGCTACCCGGCTCGCCCGGGCGTGCGCGCGCTCGACGATATCTCCCTGCGCATCGCGCCGGGCGAGAAGGTGGCGCTGGTCGGCCCGTCCGGCGCCGGCAAGACGAGCCTGTTCCAGCTGCTGCTGCGCTTCTACGAGGCGAGCGAGGGTCGCATCCGCATCGGCGGCCGCGACATCCGCGAACTGCCGCTGCGCACCCTGCGCGCCGGCATCGCGATCGTCCCCCAGGACCCGGTGATCTTCTCCGCCAGCGCGCTCGACAACATCCGTTATAGCCGCCCCGACGCCGGCGACGAGGAGGTGATCGCGGCCGCGCGTGCCGCGGCCGCGGACGAGTTCATCGCCCGCCTGCCCGAAGGCTACGCGAGCTTCCTCGGCGAGCGCGGCACCCGGCTCTCGGGCGGCCAGCGCCAGCGCATCGCGATCGCGCGCGCGATCCTCAAGGGCGCGCCCATCCTGCTGCTCGACGAGGCCACCAGCGCGCTCGACGCCGAGTCCGAGATCCTCGTCCAGCAGGGCCTGGCGGCGGCGATGCAGGGCCGTACCACGCTGATCATCGCCCACCGCCTGGCGACGGTGCAGAAGGTGGACCGCATCGTGGTGATGGACGGCGGGCGCATCGTCGAGACCGGCACGCCGGCCGACCTGCGCCGCCGGGGCGGGCTCTACGCACGCCTAGCGGCGCTGCAGCTCGAGGCTTGAGCGGGGCCTCGCGGGGGTGGCGGTTCGTCGGCACGCTGGCGGGCCGCTCGCGCAAGCGTGCCGCGGCCGGCTTCAGGCTGTCTCCGACCGGGTCAAGGCAGCGTGCGCTCGCGCAGGTAGCGCGGAAAACGTGGCATGCCGGCGGGAGTGAGCTCGCGGTAGCGGTAGGTGACGAGCGCGCCGATCGGCGGCGGTGCGGCGCGAATAGCGTCGCTGAGGCCGCTGCCGATGCGGAAGCGCCGGCCGTCGTCCGCCTCCACCAACAGGGAACCGACCTTGCCCTGCAGCCGGCCCTTGCCGGGGGCGTAGCCGACCACGCGCGCCTCGGCGTCCTGCCAGGGGGTGAGCTTGAGCAGCGCCGCGCTGCGCCCGGGCTGCCAGCGGGCGTCGGCGCGGTGCAGCATCAGGCCCTCGCCGCCGCCGGCGACGATTTCGTCGAGCAGGCGCTGCAGGGCGGCGCGGTCGGGGACGCGCCGCTGCGGAATCGTCTGCAGCCAGGGCACGGCGGCGGCGGTGACGATGGCGCGCAGCGTGTGCAGGCGGGCGCTGAAGTCGCCGGTGGCGCCGGGCTGGTCGAAGAGCATGTAGCGCACCTCGCGCCACGCGGGGTCCTGCGGGTCCTCGCGGCGGATCAGGCCGGACAGTTCGTCGAAGCGTCGTCGCCCGATCCACAGCTCGCCGTCCACCGCCGTGGCCGGCAGCGCCGCCAGGAACCATGCCGGGGCGACGATCTCGCGCCCGCTGCGAAAGCGCAGCCGCTGGCCGTCCCACAGCGCACGCACGCCGTCGAGCTTCTCGCTGACCCAGTAGGCGGCAGGATCGATGGCGTCCGTGTAGCGTTCGGCGAGCATCGCCGGCGCCGGGGTGTCCGCGGTCGCGTGGCTTGCCGGCGTGGCGAGGCAAAGCGCGAGCGCGGTCGCGCACAGCGCCAGCGTCCGGCCGAAGCGGCGGGCCTCCGGGCGCGATGGCGATTCCGCCACGGGGACGGGGCGTTGGTACGGCGATGAAGCGTCCCGCGAGCGGCGGGGCGGAGGAGAAGGCATCGGCAATCATCCGGAAAATGATGATTGGATTGTAGGTGCCGTGTCCGGTCGATGCCAATGGTATTCGTCGTCGAGTCGCTGCGGCAGGCGCCGGATCCTGAACGCGAGCGCCATTGCGTCGAGGTGCCCGCATTGCCGGCCGCCCGCTGGTCGCGCTCGGTGCCGGTTCAGGCCCTGCTCGTTCCGCTCGCGGCGGCGCCGAGGGCGTTGCGCCGCGGGCGGAACTGGCGGGTGTCGCGGTAGTAGCCCACGACCTCGTTGTCGGGCGTGACGCCCGGGATGCCGAGCAGCGGCAGTGGCGACAGGCTGCGCGGGCTCAGGGTGTCGAGGGCCGCCGCGAGGTGATCGGCGAGCCAGGCGTCGGTTTCCGCGAGCGCCGCCGCCATGGGCAGGGCCAGCCAGGCGGGCTCGACCACGCGGTAGATCGCCTTCGCGCACAGGCCGACGAAGGGGGCGCGCAGCTGGTCCCAGCTGCCGTGGCCGAGGACGAGGAAGCGGGTGGTCCGCTGCAGGTGCGCGCGCCGGTTCCAGAACGCCTCTTCCCATTCGTGCGCCGCCAGCAGCGCGGGGATCTCGGCGTCGGCCGACACCACGACGATGCCGCATTCATCGAACTGGGTCAGCGCGTCGCGCCGCGGCCCGCGCCCGGGCAGACCGGCGCCTTCGCGGACGCGCAGTTCGGCCAGATGCAGGCGGTTGCAGGCCGATTTGGTGTGTGGCCAGGCGCACCAGGCGAGCGCATTGAAGAAGTCGTGCCAGTCGCCGTCGCGGGTCGGCACCTCGCCGCTGGAGAAGATCTGCGCCTCGTAGCCGGCGGGATCATCCCCGGGCGGCACGAAGCGGATCGGCGCCCCGCCACCGCTGCGCGCGCCGGCTGCGGTCCCGGCGAGCAGGGCGTCGAGCGCTGCATGCGAGGGAACCCCGGGTGCGGTGAAGCGCGCGAGCCAGGGCGCGATCGGCTCGAACAGGGGGTGCCGGGAAAGGGAGGCCGGAGTGTCGTCGACGGTATCCATTGGCGGAATGATGCCCGTTTGACAGCCCTTCCGGGGCGATCGAACGGTCGAGCGGTCGTGTGCGCGAGGTCGGGGAGCCTGGGTGGCGGGCGGGGCGACATTCGCGGCCTTCGGCTGCCCTCGGGGCAGGACGCCGAAGGGGCGGCGACGCAAACTCGTCGCTGCGCTCCTCGGACATGCGTCGCCTTGTTTCCCCTTCGGCGCCCCGCCCCTCGGCGCTCATGACTTCCCGCCCGCCACCCAGGCTCCCCGACCGGATCAGGCGCGCCGCGCCCCCACCTCGGTGACGCCCGCCCTCAGGCCGCGCGCACCGCCGGCGCCGCATCGAGCGCCGGCTGCAGGCGATTGACGCCGCTGAGGATGGCGCGGATCGAGGCGGTGACGATGTTGCTGTCGACCCCCACGCCGTAGCGATCGCCGCCCTGTCCGCCCGCCTCGGTGAGCTCGAGGAAGGCGCAGGCCTGGGCGTTGCCGCCGTCCTCGCTGGGCGCGATCGAGCGCTCCTCGTAGCTGCGCACCTGCACGTCGATGCCGGCGCCGCGCAAGGCGTGGATCGCGGCGTCGATCGGGCCGTTGCCCTCGCCGACGAGCAGGTGGCGGGTGCCGCCGATCTCGACGATCAGGCGGATGCCCTGCGCCGCCCCGTGTTCGAACAGGTGGTGCTCGACGTAGCGCACCGGCTCGACGCTGTCGAGGTAGGTGGCGCGGAAGAGGTCCCAGATCGCCGCCGCCGACATCTCGCCGCCGGTGGCGTCGGTGACCTGCTGCACCTCGCGCGAGAACTCCACCTGCAGGCGGCGTGGCATGACGATGCCGTACTCGGTCTCGAGCAGGTAGGCGATGCCGCCCTTGCCGGACTGGCTATTGACCCGGATCACGGAGTCGTAGCTGCGGCCGACGTCGGCGGGGTCGATCGGGAGGTAGGGCACGTTCCACGGTTGATCGGCCTTTTGAGCCGCGAATCCCTTCTTGATGGCGTCCTGGTGGGAGCCGGAGAAGGCCGTGAATACGAGATCCCCCACATAGGGGTGGCGTGGGTGGATGGGCAACTGGTTGCAGTACTCGACGGTGCGCGCGACCGCGTTGATGTCGGAGAAGTCGAGCCCGGGAGACACGCCCTGGGTGTACATGTTCAAGGCGAGGGTGACGATGTCGACGTTGCCGGTGCGCTCGCCGTTGCCGAACAGGCAGCCCTCGACGCGGTCGGCGCCGGCCATCATGCCGAGCTCGGCGGCGGCCACGCCGCTGCCGCGGTCGTTGTGGGGGTGGAGCGAGAGCACGACGCTGTCGCGACGGGCGAGATTGCGGTGCATCCACTCCACCTGGTCGGCATAGACGTTGGGCGTCGACACTTCGACCGTGGCCGGGAGGTTGAGAATGACCTTGTCGTCCGGCGTCGCGCCCCACTCGGCGGTGACGGCGTCGCAGACTTCGCGGGCGAAGTCGAGCTCGGTGGCGGAGAAGGTCTCGGGGCTGTACTCGAGGCGGATCTCGGTGCCGCATTCCTTCTTCATTTCCGCGCCGATCTGCTTGATCAAACGCACCGCCGACACCGCGAGTGCCACGACCTGCGGTTTCTCCATGCCGAACACCACTTCGCGGAAGGTGGGCGAGGTGGCGTTATAGACGTGGATGATCGCCCGTGGCGCGCCGCGTACCGACTCCATGGTGCGGCGGATGAGGTCCTCGCGCGCCTGGGTGAGCACCTGGATGGTGACGTCCGCCGGGATGTGGCCGCCCTCGATGAGGGTGCGCACGAAGTCGAAGTCGGTCTGCGAGGCGGACGGGAAGCCGATCTCGATCTCCTTGAAGCCGATGTCGCACACGGTGCGGAACATGCGCATCTTGCGCTCGACGTTCATCGGCTCGAACAGCGCCTGGTTGCCGTCGCGCAGGTCGGTGCTCATCCAGATCGGCGCGCGCTCGATGACCTTGTTCGGCCATTGGCGGTCGGCGAGCGCGATCGGGGCGAAGGGGCGGTACTTGGCGGCGGGGGTCTGCAACATCATGGCGCGGTCCTCGTGGGCATGGCGTGATTCGATGGACGAAAGTTTACGCCGGAGGCCGTGGCAGACGATTGCGTTGTTGTGCTGCGATAGGGTGTTTTGGTGCAGAAAAGTTCACTAATGTACTAATAAGTGAAATGATCTGCCGATCTTGAAACGAACGGGGCCCGATCATGCAACTCGACCGCTACGACCGCCAGATCCTGGAGCTGCTGCAGCAGGACGGCCGCATCAGCAACCAGGATCTCGCCGACCGCATCGCGCTGTCGCCCTCGTCCTGCCTGCGCCGGTTGCGCGCGCTGGAGGAGTCCGGCCTCGTGCGCGGCTACCGTGCGCTGCTCGACGCGCGCAAGCTCGGCCTGTCGCTGATGGCGCTGATCCACATCTCGATGGACCGCCACACGCCCGAGCGCTTCGGCCATTTCGAGGCCGCGGTCGGCGCGATTCCCGAAGTGCTGGAGTGCCTGCTGATCACCGGCCAGGACGCCGACTACCAGCTCAAGGTGGTGGTCGCCGACATGGACGCCTATCAGGAGCTGCTGCTCGAGCGCATCACCCGCATCCCCGGCGTGACCGGGGTGCATTCGAGCTTCGTGCTGCGGCGGGTGATCGACAAGACCGCGCTGCCGCTGCCCGGCGCCTGAGGGCGGCGCGTGCACAAACTGGATATATGTCACGCTGTGAGTGGATAGCGCCTGCGGCCGTCGGCGTCCATGATCCGTGGCCTGCGTGGCGCTCGCGCTGCGCTCGAGCCAAACCGACATGAAGTCCGCCGTGCGCGGACCCCAAGGAGACGATATGGACGCCCGCGTTCGCGAACTGGTCAAGGCCACCATCCCGGTGCTCAAGGAGCACGGCGTGGCGCTGACCACCTATTTCTACCAGCGCCTGTTCCGCCACAACCCGGAACTGAAGAACATCTTCAACCAGTCGCACAACGAGACCGGCAAGCAGCCGGTGGCGCTGGCGATGGCGGTGCTGGCCTACGCCGAGAACATCGACGACCCCTCGGTGCTGGCGCCGGTGATCACGCTGATCGCCAACAAGCACGCCAGCGTGGGCATCCGTGCCGAGCACTACCCGATCGTCGGCAAGCACCTGCTGGCCTCGATCCGCGAGGTGCTGGGCGACGCCGCCAGCGACGAGCTGATCGCCGCCTGGGGCGTGGCCTACGGCGCGCTCGCCGACGTCTTCATCGAGGCCGAGTCCAAGCTCTACGACCAGGCCTGCAACGCGGATGGCGGCTGGAGCGGCTGGCGCAGCTTCCGCATCATCGACAAGGTGCGCGAGAGCGAGGAGATCACCTCCTTCCACCTCGTGCCCTGCGACGGCGGCCCGCTGCCGGGCTATCGTGCCGGCCAATACACCACCGCACGCGTGTTCGTGCCCGAACTGGGCGTGATGCAGCTGCGCCAGTACACGCTGTCGATCGCGCCGGGAGCCATGCACTTCCGCATCTCGGTCAAGCGCGAGCCCGCGGGCGCGACGTCGCCGGCCGGCCGGGTGTCGAACCGCCTGCACGACTTCTACCAGGTCGGCGACATGCTCGAGCTGGCGCCGCCCTTCGGCGAGTTCTTCCTCGACGAGACCCACGACGGGCCGGTGGTGCTGATCAGCGGCGGGGTCGGCATCACGCCGATGATGGCGATGCTCGACCGCCTGGTGGCGAGCGCGCCGTCGCGCCCGGTGCAGTTCGTGCATGCCTGCCGCAATGCCGCGGTGTTCGCCTTCGGCGCGCATCTGGCGAAGGTGGCGGAGCGCAATCCGCAGGTGAAGCTGCATCTGTTCCACGACGAGGGTCCGGTCGCCGCGCCGGTGCAGTCCGGTCGGGTCGACCTGCGCGCGCTTGCGGGCGAGGTGCTGGCGGAAGGGGCCGATTACTACCTGTGCGGTCCGCTCGGCTTCCTTGAGGCGCAGATCGCGACGCTGCACGAGCTGGGGGTGGAGTCGGCGCGCATCCATGCGGAGCTGTTCGACACGGGTGGTATCGCGACCTGAAAGGCCGGGCGCGGCTTCGGCTTCGATTCGGCCGCGGGGCCGGGCGCGGCTTCGATTCGGCCGCGGGGCCGGGGTGGCGCTCGCCGCCTGCACTCGCGGCCCCTCGCGTGCGCTCGGGGCTGCCCTCGGCGGAGGATGGCGCGGTGGCGGCGACGCAAACTCGGCGCTGCGCGCCTCAAACATGCGTCGCCTTGTTTCCCCCGCGACGCCCTCCGCCTCGGCGCTCATGAAGTTGGCGAGCGCCACCCCGGCCCCGCGGCCTTGCGCTTTGGGGGCTTCGACCCTCTCGGCCGCCTTAGTTTCCGGCGTTCGGGAAGAAGAGCTGTTCGCCCTCGATCTTGTACGCGGCGATCGCGTCCTGCCCTGCGGGCGACACCACCCATTCGACGAACTTGCGCGCCTCGGCCGTCTTCACGTGCGGGTGGCGCTCGGGATTCACCACCATCACGCCGTACTGGTTGAACAGCCGGTTGTCGCCTTCGACCAGCACCGCGAGGTCGGCGCGGTTCTTGAAGCTGAGCCAGGTGCCGCGGTCGGCGAGCACGTAGGCGCCGCTCGAGGCCGCCATGTTCAGCGCCGGGCCCATGCCGCAGCCGCATTCCTTGTAGCCGGTGCCCTTGTCGTCGACGCCGGCGGCCTTCCAGTAGCGCAGCTCGGCGGCGTGGGTGCCGCTCTTGTCGCCGCGGGAGACGAAGTTGGCGTTTGCGGCGGCAAGCTTCTGCAGCGCCGCGGTGATGTCCTGACCCTTGGTGCCGGCGGGATCGGCCTTCGGGCCGATCAGCACGAAGTCGTTGTACATGACCTTGCGGTGCTCGATGCCGTGGCCTTCGTCGACGAACTTCTTCTCCGCCGCTTCGTCATGGACGAAGACCACGTCGGCGTCGCCGCGGCGGCCGATGTCGAGTGCCTGGCCGGTGCCGAGCGCGACCACCTTCACCTCGATGCCGCTGGCCTGCTTGAACTGCGGCAGGATGTGGCCGAACAGGCCGGACTGCTCGGTGGAGGTGGTCGAGGCGACGACGATCGAGGACGCCTGCGCGTGGACGGCCAGCGGCAGCAAGGCGAAGGCGGCGGCGGCGAAACGGGCGAGCTGCTTGCGGGCAAGGGAAAGCATCGGGGGAGTCTCCTCGGGAATCTGCGGGCGGGAAGCGCCGCGGGACGTGCGATTGCCGTCCGCGGTCGGATTGGCGCAATCTATTGGCCCCGTCCGACCCGATCAATATGAACAGAAATGCATAGGATCAGCCTCCACTACACGCTGGGTACCGCCGCTGCGCCGGCGCTGGTCCGCAATCCGCTGCTCGACCTGCTGCAGGCGGTCGATGACTGCGGTTCGATCTCGGCGGCGGCGCGCGCGGTCGATCTCTCCTACCGCCACGTCTGGGGCGAGCTCAAGCGCTGGGAGGCCGCACTGGGCCAGCCGCTGATCCTGTGGGAGAAGGGCCAGGCCGCGCGCCTGTCCGAGTTCGGCGCCAAGCTGCTGCTCGCCGAGCGCCAGGTGCAGGCGCGCCTGCTGCCGCAGATCGAGGCGCTGCGCGCGGACCTCGAGCGTGCGTTCGCGATCGCCTTCGACGATTCGGTGCATGTGCTGTCCTTCCACGCCAGTCACGATGACGCGCTGGCCGCGCTCGGCGACGAGGCGCGCGGCGGCGGGCTGCACCTCGACGTTCGCTTCACCGGCAGCGTGGATGCGATCCGCGCGCTCAACGAGGGCCGGTGCACGATGGCCGGCTTCCATGTGCGCCTGCCGGCGGCGCCGGGCTCACTCTCGCAACGCAGCTACAAGCCGCTGCTGCGCCCCGGCCTGCACAAGCTGATCGGTTTCGCCCGCCGCAGCCAGGGCCTGATCGTCGCCCGCGGCAACCCGCTCGGCCTGCGCGGCCTGAGCGACCTCGCGCGGCCGGGTGTGCGCTTCGTCAATCGTGCGCGCGGCACCGGCACCCGGGTGGTGCTGGATGAGCTGCTCGGCGAGCTGGGACTGAGCGGATCGGCCATCCACGGCTACGCCGCCGACGAGCCGTCGCACGCCGCGGTCGCGCAGGCGGTGGCCAGCGGCCAGGCCGATGCCGGCTTCGGTATCGAGGCCAGCGCGCGCAGCCGCGGGCTGGATTTCGTGCCCCTGGCGGAGGAGGCCTACTTCCTCGCCTGCCTCAAGTCGACGCTGGAGCAGCCCGCCACCCGCGCCCTGCTCGCCGTGCTGCGTACCGCCGAATGGCAGCAACGCCTGGCGCAGCTCCCCGGCTATGCGCCGATGCAGAGTGGCGAGGTGCTGTCGATGAGCCGCGTGCTGCCGTGGTGGCGTTTCGGGAGGCGTGGCGGCGGAGGCAGAGGCGATCGCAAGGTCGATCAATAAGCCGATGTTTGAATTGAAAAATTCCGTGAAACATCAGCGCGGAACCTGGCCGTTCGGACGCTGAAGGCGTAGAATCCTGCCCCTTGTTCACGCATTGCAGCACGGAGCGCGCCATGCTCTACCCCACCCGTTTCGATGTCATCGTGGTCGGCGGCGGTCACGCCGGGACCGAGGCCGCGCTCGCCGCGGCGCGCATGGGCGCGGCCACGCTGCTGCTCACCCACAACATCGAGACGCTCGGGGCGATGAGCTGCAATCCCTCGATCGGCGGCATCGGCAAGGGCCACCTGGTCAAGGAGGTCGATGCGCTCGGCGGCGCGATGGCGGCCGCCACCGACGAGGGCGGCATCCAGTTCCGCATCCTCAACGCCTCCAAGGGGCCGGCGGTGCGCGCCACCCGCGCCCAGGCCGACCGCGTGCTGTACAAGGCGGCGATCCGCCGCCGCCTGGAGAACCAGCCGAACCTGTGGCTTTTCCAGCAGGCGGTGGATGACCTTACCGTGGTGGGCGACCGCGTCACCGGTGTCGTCACCCAGATCGGCCTGCGCTTCGAGGCGCCGGCGGTGGTGCTGACCGCGGGCACCTTCCTCAATGGCCTGGTGCATGTGGGGATGCAGAACTACTCCGCCGGGCGCGCGGGAGATCCGCCGGCGATCTCGCTCGGCGCGCGGTTGAAGGAGCTGGCCTTGCCGCAGGGCCGGCTCAAGACCGGCACGCCGCCGCGGCTCGACGCGCGCACGATCGACTTCTCGGTGATGACGGTGCAGCCGGGCGACGACCCGGTGCCGGTGTTCAGCTTCCTCGGCCATGGCGGGCAGCATCCGCGCCAGCTGCCGTGCTGGATGACGCACACCAACGAACGCACCCACGACGTGATCCGCGCCAACCTCGACCGCTCGCCGATGTATTCCGGCGTGATCGAGGGTGTGGGGCCGCGCTACTGTCCGTCGATCGAGGACAAGATCCACCGCTTCGCCGACAAGGACAGCCACAACATCTTTCTCGAGCCCGAGGGCCTGGAGACGCACGAGATCTACCCGAACGGGATCTCGACCTCGCTGCCCTTCGACGTGCAGCTGCAGATCGTGCAGAGCATCCGCGGCCTGGAGAACGCGCACATCCTGCGCCCGGGCTACGCGATCGAGTACGACTACTTCGACCCGCGCAACCTCAAGTCCAGCCTGGAGACCAAGTCGATCGGCGGGCTGTTCTTCGCCGGCCAGATCAACGGCACCACCGGCTACGAGGAGGCCGCCGCGCAGGGCCTGCTCGCCGGCGCCAACGCCGCGCTGCAGGTGCAGGGGCGCGAGCCCTGGTGCCCGCGCCGCGACGAGGCCTACCTCGGCGTGCTGGTGGACGACCTGATCACCCGCGGCGTGTCCGAGCCCTACCGCATGTTCACCTCGCGCGCCGAGTACCGCCTGTCGCTGCGCGAGGACAACGCCGACCTGCGCCTGACCGAGAAGGGCCGCGAACTCGGCCTGGTCGATGACGAACGCTGGGCCGCCTTCTGCGCCAAGCGCGAGGCGATCGAGCGTGGCACGGCGCAGCTCAAGGCGGCGTGGGCGCGGCCGGAGGCGATTCCCGGCGAGGACCAGCAGCGCGTGCTCGGCAAGGCGCTCGAGCGCGAGCAACGCTACTTCGAACTGCTGCGCCGGCCGGAGACCAGCTACGAATCGCTGATGAGCCTGCCCGGCGCGCCGGACGAGCGCGAGACCGATGTCCAGGTCATCGAGCAGATCGAGATCGCCGCCAAGTACCAGGGCTACATCGACCGCCAGCAGGAAGAGGTGGCGAAGCAGGCCCAGGCCGAGGCCACCCGCCTGCCGGCCGACCTCGACTATGCGCAGGTGCGCGGCCTGTCCAAGGAAGTGCAGCAGAAGCTCAACCAGCACATGCCCGAGACCATCGGCCAGGCCGGCCGCATCCAGGGCGTGACCCCGGCGGCGATCTCGCTGCTGCTGGTGTGGCTCAAGCGCCGCGAGCTGGCGGCGCGCGCCGGGCGGGCCAGCGAGCCGGCCGGCGACGGCGTCGATGCGGCGCGGAGGCCGGCAGCATGAGCGGACGCCTGCAGCCTTACGCCAACCAACTTGCCGACGGCATCGCCACGCTCGGCCTCGCCCTGGCGCAGGAGACCGTCGACCGCCTGCTCGCCTTCGGCGAACTGCTGCTGAAGTGGAACAAGGTCTATAACCTGAGCGCGATCCGCAGCCCGCAGGAGCTGATCACCCACCACCTGCTCGACTCGCTGGCGGTGCTGCCGCACCTGGAAAGCGTGAACCGGCTCGCCGACATCGGCTCCGGTGGTGGCCTGCCCGGTGTGGCGCTGGCGATCGTCCGCCCCGGGCTGCTCGTGAGCTCGATCGAGACCGTGGGCAAGAAGGCGAGCTTCCAGCAGCAGGCGAAGATCGAGCTCGGGCTGGGCAACTTCTCGGTGCTCAACAAGCGCGTCGAGCAGGTGCAGGCCGGGAGCCTGCCCGGCGGCGCGGCCGAGGGCGTGATCTCGCGCGCCTTCTCCAGCCTGGCGGATTTCGTGAACCTGTCCGGCCACCTCGTTGCCGAGGGCGGTGCGCTGTATGCGATGAAGGGCGTGAATCCCTTGGACGAGATTGCGGCGCTGCCATCTGGCTGGACCATCACCGAAACCCATGCGCTGAGCGTCCCGGGGCTGGATGCCGAGCGTCATCTGCTCGTCATCCGCCGCGCGGGATCCTAGTGCAGGCCCGCTCCCACGCAGACGAAGCGCCTGCGGTGCGACAGGAGGCTGAACATGCCCCGCATGTTGCGCCGCCGCATTGAAGTACACTCCGGGTTCCGCGCCGCGTGCGCAGCCCCTGCAAACGGAATAGCCTGAACCGAACATGGCCAAGATTTTCTGCGTCGCCAACCAGAAGGGCGGGGTGGGCAAGACCACCACCTGCGTCAACCTCGCCGCCGCGCTGCACCAGGCCGGACAACGTGTGCTGCTGATCGACCTCGACCCGCAGGGCAACGCCACCATGGGCAGCGGCATTGACAAGCGCGGGCTGCAGCACTCGGTGTATCACCTGCTCGTCGGCCTCGTGGACCTGGCCGGCGTGCGCGTCGCCTCGCCCTCCGGCGGTTACGACGTGCTGCCCGCCAACCGCGATCTGGCCGGCGCCGAGGTCGAGCTGGTCAACCTCGACCAGCGCGAGAAGCGCCTGCGCAACGCGCTGAAGGCCTTCGCTGCCGACTACGATTTCGTCCTCATCGACTGCCCGCCCTCGCTGTCGATGCTGACCCTGAACGGCCTGTGCTGTGCCAACGGCGTGATCATCCCGATGCAGTGCGAGTACTACGCGCTCGAGGGGCTGTCGGACCTGGTCAACACGATCAAGAAGGTGCATGCCAACCTCAACCGCGAGCTCAAGATCATCGGCCTGCTGCGGGTGATGTTCGATCCGCGCGTCACCCTGCAGCAGCAGGTCTCGGCGCAGCTCGAGGGCCATTTCGGCGACAAGGTGTTCCGCGCCATCGTGCCGCGCAACGTGCGCCTGGCCGAGGCGCCCAGCCACGGCATCCCCGGCGTGGTGTTCGACAAGGCCGCCAAGGGCGCCCAGGCCTACATGGCGTTCGCGCACGAGATGATCGAGCGCGCGAAGACCTTCTGACATTCGGGATCGACATGAACAAACCCAGACTCAAGGGCCTCGGCCGCGGCCTCGATGCGCTGCTGGCGGCCAACCACGAAGAAGAGGCCGAGAAGGGCGCGCTGCAGTCGCTGGCCACGATCGCGCTGCAGCCGGGCAGGTACCAGCCGCGTACGCGCATGGATCCGGGTTCGCTCGAGGAGCTGGCGGCGTCGATCAAGGCCCAGGGTGTGATGCAGCCGATCCTGGTGCGCCCGGTGGCGGAGGACGCCTGGGAGATCATCGCCGGCGAACGGCGCTGGCGCGCGGCGCAGATCGCCGGCCTGACCGAGGTGCCCTGCCTGGTGCGCGAGATCCCCGACGATGCCGCGCTGGCGATGTCGCTGATCGAGAACATCCAGCGCGAGGACCTCAACCCGCTCGAAGAGGCGGCCGGCATCCAGCGCCTGATCGACGAGTTCGAGATGACGCACCAGCAGGCGGCCGACGCGGTCGGGCGCTCGCGGCCGGCGGCCTCGAACCTGCTGCGCCTGCTCAACCTCGCCAAGCCGGTCCAGGAGCTGCTGATGGCGGGCGACATCGACATGGGACACGCGCGCGCGCTGCTGCCGCTCGATGGCGCCAGCCAGATCCAGCTCGCCAACCAGGTGGCGGCGAGGCAGCTGTCGGTGCGCGACACCGAGCGTCTGGTGCAGCAGATCCTCAATCCGCGCCTGAAGAAGCCCGTCCCCCAGCCCGATCGCGACCTGCTGCGGCTGGAAGAGGAGATCGCCGACGCGATCGGCGCCACGGTGAAGATCAAGGCCAACAAGAAGGGGGCCGGCGAGGTCACGATCCGCTTCGGCAGTCTGGACCAGCTCGACGGCGTGCTCGGCCGCCTGCGTTAGGTCCCGTCGGCGCGCGCATCCTCGTCGGCGAGCCGCGCCCTCGCCACCCCGCGGGCCTCGTCGATGCCGGCCAGCGGCAGCAGTGCCAGCACGAACAGCAGGATGCAGAACAGCACCGCGCCCTGAAGGCCGAGCAGCCACTGCAGCAGACCGACGCCGAAGATGCCGAAGATCGCCGCCAGCTTGCTGAACAGGCCCCAGAAGCCGAACAGCTCGGCGGCCCGGCTCTCCGGCGCGAACATGCCCACCAGCGCGCGCCCGACCGACTGGCTCGAGCCCAGGCTCAGCCCGGACAGCAGGCCGGCGAACAGGAACACCTGCTCGGGGCGCAGCGCCAGGCCCAGCCAGCCATTGAGCGCCGCCGTCATCGGCGCGACGAAATGGATGGCGAGGATGGCCGCGATCCACAGCACCAGGGTCAGCGCGTAGGTGCTGCGCCCGCCGAGCCGGCCGTGCAGCGCGCCGAACACCAGGGCGCCGAGCAGGGCGGTGATCTGCACGACGATGAACATCAGGTTGCGCGTCGCTTCGCTCCAGCCGATGACCTGCGCGCCGTAGATGAAGGAGAAGGCGACGATCACATAGACGCCCGCCATCGCGAACAGGATCGAGAGGAACAGCCAGGCGAGGTCCGGGAAGTCGCCCACCGTGCGCACCGTGTGCAGCAGGCGCCGGTAGGCGGTCCCCACCACCGCCATGCGCAGGCGCCGGCGTTCGCCGACGACCGGTTCGCGCAGCCAGACGAAGGTGGGGATTGCCGCCAGCAGGAAGAAGGCCGCGGCGAAGGGGCCGACCCAGCGCATGCGCTCGAAGTTCTCCGCGCTCGCCTCGCCCAGGAAGACGAGCACGAATCCTGCCGAGACCAGTCCGCCGGCATAACCCAGCGCCCAGCCCAGGCCGGAGATGTGGCCGAGTTCGTGACGTTCGCCGAGGAAGGGCAGGAAGCTGGCGACGAAGGATTCGCCCGCCGCGTAGGCGGTGTTCGACACCACGATCAGCGCGAAGCCGAGCCAGACATAGCCCGGCTGCACGTAATACAGCAGCGCGGTGCTGCCCACGGTGAGCAGGTAGCTCGCGAACAGCATGCGCTTCTTCGCCCGCGCATGGTCCATGACGGCGCCCAGCAGGGGCGCGCTGACCACCACCAGCGCATAGCTCACGCATAGGGCGAGGCTCCACAGCAGGTTGCCGAGGCGGTAGTCGGGCGCATCGCCCACGATGATCCGGGTGTACAGGTCGCCGAAGATCACCGTGATGATCAGCAGCGTGTACGCCTGGTTGGCGAAGTCGAACATGCACCAGCCGAAGATTTCGCGCCGGCGCGCCTTGTGGGTCTCTATCATGCGGACGATGGGGTCGTGGTCGGGGGCGGGCGGGGTCCGGAAGGGCGTGCGCGGGCCGGTTTCCAGCGCCGATGGATGTATTGTCTTTTATAAGATATGGGACCACGTCGAAGAGTCGTGCTGCAATGCAACCAAGGTTTGACTTTGCTGCGGTTAACCCCTACTATCCGCGGGATTTTAGGCGGTCGCCAGCGTCTCGACACGCATGTGCGATAAAACCCATGCTTAAAGCTGTCATACTGCAGGTGATCGCGACACTCATCGCGGTGCTGCTTTCCGGCGCACTGTTCGGTGTTCCCGGTGCGATCTCCGCCGCAGGGGCGGGCTTGGCATGCGTGCTGCCCAGCTGGCTGTTCGCGATTCGCCTGTCGGCGATGACGCGGCGGGCGGGGACGGCAAGTGTGACCGCTTTCGTCGCAGGCGAGTTCATCAAGATCGCCTCGATTGTGGGATTGTTGGTGCTGGTGTGGGCCGTATATCCTGACCTCCACTGGGGGGGCATGCTGATCGGTCTGATCCTTGCACTTAAGGCGAATTTGTTTGCATTTTTGGTAAAGACCTGACCATGGCTACAGAAGGGCACGCCCCCACCGCATCCGAGTACGTCATTCACCACCTGACGCACCTCAACAACACCGGCCACGCGCAAGAGAACATCGTGGACTGGAGCGTGATCAACCTCGACTCGATGTTCTATTCGGTCGTGATTGGTGCGCTCACCGTCTTCCTGCTCTGGCTTGCCGCGCGCAAGGCCACTTCCGGCGTGCCCGGCCGTTTCCAGGGCATCGTCGAGATCCTCGTGGACATGGTCGCCGACCAGGCCAAGGGCATCGTCCATAGTGCCGAATCGCGCAAGTTCGTCGCCCCGCTCGCGCTCACCGTGTTCGTCTGGATCTTCCTGATGAACGCGATGGACCTGCTGCCGGTCGATCTGCTGCCGCGCATCTGGGAAGGCGTGTATGCCGCCGGCGGCGGTGATCCGGCCCATGCCTACATGCGCGTGGTTCCGACCGCCGACCTGTCCGCGACCCTCGGCATGTCCGTCGGCGTGCTGCTCCTCTGCCTCTACTACAACGTCAAGATCAAGGGCGTGGGCGGCTGGGTACACGAGCTCTTCACCGCGCCCTTCGGCAGCCACCCGCTGCTCTACCCGATCAACTTCGCGATGCAGATCATCGAGTTCGTCGCCAAGACCGTCTCGCACGGCATGCGACTGTTCGGCAACATGTACGCCGGCGAGCTGATCTTCATCCTGATCGCGCTGCTCGGCAGCACCGCAACCGTGTTCGGCTTCCTCGGCCACGTGATCGCGGGTTCGATCTGGGCGATCTTCCACATCCTGATCATCACCCTCCAGGCCTTCATCTTCATGATGCTGACCCTGGTGTATGTCGGTCAGGCGCACGAAAGCCACTAAGTTCAAGTTTCATCTTCAGCGTAGTACCTGGTTTTTAAACTCACCTTCCCCACTAAGGAGTCGTCATGGAAAACGTTCTGGGTTTTGTTGCTCTGGCTGCTGGTCTGATCATCGGTCTGGGTGCGATCGGCGCTTGTATCGGTATCGGCATCATGGGTTCCAAGTACCTCGAAGCCTCGGCTCGCCAGCCCGAGCTGATGAACGCCCTGCAGACCAAGATGTTCCTGCTGGCCGGCCTGATCGACGCCGCGTTCCTGATCGGTGTCGGTATCGCCATGATGTTCGCCTTCGCCAACCCGTTCCAGCTCTGATCGGTTCGAGTTCATCCATCCTTGAACCAACCTGAGGGCCAAGAACCGTGAATTTGAACGCAACCCTGATAGCCCAGCTCGTTGTGTTCTTCATTCTGGCGTGGTTCACGATGAAATTCGTGTGGCCGCCCATCGTGAAGGCACTGGACGAGCGTGCGAAGAAAATCGCAGACGGGCTGGCAGCTGCGGACAAGGCCAAGGCTGATCTGGCACTCGCCGAGAAGAAGGTCGTCGAGGAACTGCGCAAGGCCCGCGAATCCGCGGGCGATGTGCGTACCTCCGCTGAAAAGCAGGCGAGCCAGCTGATCGACGAGGCCCGCGCCGAAGCCACCCGCATCATCGCCGCCGCGCGCGAGGCCGCCGAAGCTGAAGCCGGTGCCGCTTCCCAGCGCGCCAAGGAAGCCCTGCGCGACCAGGTCGCCCATCTGGCCGTTGCCGGCGCCGAAAAGATCCTGCGCCGCGAGATCAACGCCCAGGTGCATGCCGAGCTGCTTGCCAACCTGAAACAGGAACTGCACTAAGTCATGGCCGAGAACGTCACCATCGCGCGCCCCTATGCCGATGCCGCCTTCGAGCTGGCTCGCGGGGCTGGTGCGCTGGGGCCTTGGTCGGAAGCGCTGGATCGGCTCGCCACCGTGGCGGCCGATCCGAACATGAAGGCGTGCTTCAAGGATCCCAAGCTTTCCGCCGACCAGTGCTTCACGCTGATCAAGGAAGTTTCGGGTGATCTGACCGCCGAGCAGCAGAACTTCGTCCGCGTGCTCGTGGACAACGAACGCCTGCTGGTGCTTCCGGAGATCCGTGACCTGTTCGTTGCACTCAAGAACGAACACGAAGGCGTCCTGGAGGCCGAAATCGCCTCCGCCTTCCCGCTCGACGATGCAGCCCTGGCCGCACTGAAGGCCGACCTCGAAGCCCGCTTCAAGGCCGCCATCAACGTTACGGTCAGCATCGACCCCGAACTCATCGGTGGGGTCCGCATCGCCGTGGGCGACGAAGTCATCGACGCCTCGGTCCGCGGCAAGCTCGCGAACATGGCCGCTGCGCTAAAGAACTAGGAGCATAAATGTCTATGCAACTCAACCCCTCTGAAATCAGTGGTCTGATTAAGAGCCGGATCCAGAACCTGCAGCTCGCCGCCACGTCGCGTAACGAGGGCACGGTGGTCTCCGTCACCGACGGCATCACCCGCATCCACGGCCTGACCGACGTCATGCAGGGCGAAATGCTGGAGTTCCCCGGCAACACCTACGGCATGGCGCTGAACCTCGAGCGCGATTCCGTCGGCGCGGTCGTGCTCGGTGAATACGAGCACATCACCGAAGGCGATACCGTCAAGGCCACCGGCCGCATTCTCGAAGTGCCCGTCGGCCCCGAGCTGGTCGGTCGCGTCGTGAACGCCCTGGGTCAGCCGATCGACGGCAAGGGCCCGATCAACGCCAAGCTCACCGACAAGATCGAGAAGGTCGCGCCGGGCGTCATCGCCCGCAAGTCCGTCTCGCAGCCGGTGCAGACCGGTCTGAAGTCGGTCGACTCCATGGTGCCGATCGGCCGTGGCCAGCGCGAGCTGATCATCGGCGACCGCCAGACCGGCAAGACCGCGGTCGCTGTCGACGCGATCATCAACCAGAAGGGCCAGGACATGTACTGCGTGTACGTGGCCATCGGCCAGAAGGCCTCGACCGTCGCCAACGTCGTGCGCAAGCTGGAAGAGAACGGCGCGATGGAATACACCATCGTCGTCGCCGCCACCGCGTCGGAATCGGCCGCCATGCAGTACCTGGCCGCCTACGCCGGGTGCACGATGGGCGAATACTTCCGCGATCGCGGCATGGACGCCCTGATCGTCTATGACGACCTGACCAAGCAGGCCTGGGCCTATCGTCAGGTCTCCCTGCTGCTGCGCCGTCCGCCGGGCCGTGAAGCCTACCCGGGCGACGTGTTCTACCTGCACTCCCGTCTGCTCGAGCGCGCCGCGCGCGTCAACGAAGACTACGTCGAGAAGTTCACCAACGGCGAAGTCAAGGGCAAGACCGGTTCGCTGACCGCCCTGCCGGTCATCGAGACCCAGGCCGGCGACGTGTCCGCGTTCGTTCCGACCAACGTGATCTCGATTACCGACGGCCAGATCTTCCTCGAGACCGACCTCTTCAACGCTGGTATCCGTCCCGCGATCAACGCCGGTATCTCGGTGTCCCGCGTCGGTGGTGCCGCGCAGACCAAGGTCGTCAAGAAGCTGTCCGGCGGTATCCGTACCGACCTCGCGCAGTACCGCGAACTCGCCGCGTTCGCCCAGTTCGCCTCCGACCTGGACGATGCGACCCGCAAGCAGCTCGAGCGCGGCCGCCGCGTGACCGAACTGATGAAGCAGGCGCAGTACTCGCCGATGTCGATCGCCGACATGGCCATCGTGCTGTACGCGGTGAACAACGGCTACTTCGACGACGTCGAGGTCGGTCGTGTGCTCGCTTTCGAAGCCGCGCTGCTGCAGTTCGTCAAGACCAAGCAGGCCGATCTGGTCTCCTCGATCCTGAGCAAGAAGGAACTCGACGCCGACGGCGAGAAGACCCTGGCTGCCGCGATCGCCGAGTTCAAGAAGAGCTGGGCCTAAGGCCGGCGAGGGAGACGGAATATGGCTGGCGGTAAGGAAATCCGTACCAAGATCAAGAGCGTGCAAAACACGCGCAAGATCACCAAGGCCATGGAGATGGTGGCCGCGTCCAAGATGCGCAAGGCGCAGGACCGGATGCGCGCTGCCCGTCCCTTTGCCGAGAAGATCCGCCGACTCGCCGCGAACCTGTCCCAGGCCAATGTGACCGATTACAAGCACCCCTTCCTGGTCCGCAAGGACCAGGTCAGGCGGGTGGGCTTGATCCTGGTGACCACCGACAAGGGTCTGTGCGGTGGCCTCAACACCAACGTCCAGCGTATCGCTGTCAACGCCATGAAGGACTGGGAGTCCTCGGGCGTGACCGAGATCCGTGCCTGCGCCATCGGCAACAAGGGTCTGGGTTTCATGCAGCGCATGGGCGTCAAGGTCGCGTCGCACGTCACCCAGCTGGGTGACACGCCGCACCTGGAGAAGCTGATCGGTCCGGTCAAGGTCATGCTCGACGCGTTCCAGAACGACGAGCTCGACGCGGTCTATCTGGCCTACACCCGCTTCGTGAACACCATGAAGCAGGAGCCGGTGCTGGAGCAGCTGCTGCCGCTCACCGGCGACAAGCTGGGCACGCCCGACAGCTCGTGGGACTACCTCTACGAGCCGGATCCGCAGGTCGTCATCGACGAGCTGCTGGTGCGCTACGTCGAGGCGCTGGTCTACCAGGCCGTGGCCGAGAACATGGCATCCGAACAGAGCGCGCGCATGGTGGCAATGAAGGCCGCTTCCGACAATGCCAAGAACGTGATTGGCGAACTGCAGCTGGTCTACAACAAGACCCGCCAGGCCGCGATCACCAAGGAGCTGTCGGAAATCGTCGGCGGCGCCGCCGCGGTGTAACGGATTATTGATTTAAGGATATGACGATGAGTCAAGGTACGATCGTTCAGTGCATCGGCGCCGTGGTGGACATCCAGTTCCCGCGCGATTCGATGCCCAAGGTGTATGACGCCCTGAAGCTCGAGGACGCTGCCGACTCCTTCGCCGAAGCTGGCCTGACCTTCGAGGTCCAGCAGCAGCTTGGCGACGGCGTGGTGCGCACCATCGCGCTGGGTTCTTCCGACGGCCTGCGCCGCGGCATGAAGGTTTCCGGTACTGGCAAGCCGATTTCGGTGCCGGTCGGCCACGGCACGCTGGGCCGCATCATGGACGTGCTCGGTCGCCCGATCGACGAAGCCGGCCCGATCGAGACCGACGAACTGCGCGCCATCCACCAGAAGGCGCCGAAGTTCGACGAGCTGTCGCCCTCCGTGGAACTGCTCGAGACCGGCATCAAGGTGATCGACCTGATCTGCCCGTTCGCCAAGGGCGGCAAGGTCGGCCTGTTCGGTGGCGCCGGCGTCGGCAAGACCGTGAACATGATGGAGCTGATCAACAACATCGCGAAGCAGCACTCCGGTCTGTCGGTGTTCGCTGGCGTGGGTGAGCGTACCCGTGAGGGCAACGACTTCTACCACGAGATGAAGGACTCCAACGTTCTGGACAAGGTCGCGATGGTGTTCGGTCAGATGAACGAACCCCCGGGCAACCGTCTGCGCGTCGCGCTGACCGGCCTGACCATGGCCGAGCGCTTCCGCGACGAAGGCCGCGACATCCTGTTCTTCGTGGACAACATCTACCGCTACACCCTGGCCGGTACCGAAGTGTCCGCGCTGCTGGGTCGTATGCCTTCCGCGGTGGGTTACCAGCCGACGCTGGCCGAGGAAATGGGCCGTCTGCAGGAGCGCATCACCTCCACCAAGGTCGGCTCGATCACCTCGATCCAGGCCGTGTATGTGCCCGCGGACGACCTGACCGACCCGTCGCCTGCGACCACCTTCCTGCACCTCGACTCCACCGTCGTGCTGTCGCGTGACATCGCCGCGCTGGGTATCTACCCCGCCGTCGATCCGCTCGACTCCACCTCGCGCCAGCTCGATCCGCTGGTCGTGGGCGAAGAGCACTACGGCGTGGCGCGTCAGGTCCAGCAGACCCTGCAGAAGTACAAGGAACTGCGCGACATCATCGCGATTCTCGGTATGGACGAGCTGTCGCCGGAAGACAAGCTGTCGGTGGCGCGCGCGCGCAAGATCCAGCGCTTCCTGTCGCAGCCCTTCCACGTCGCGGAAGTGTTCACCGGCTCGCCGGGCAAGTACGTCTCGCTGAAGGACACGATCAAGGGCTTCAAGATGATCGTTTCCGGCGAACTGGACAGCCTGCCGGAACAGGCTTTCTACATGGTCGGCAACATCGACGAGGCCATCGAGAAGGCGAAGAAGCTCCAGTAACGAGGTCGCCCGCGCGCCGCTGCGGCGGTGCGCGGGACATCAAGGGGAAACACAATGGCTATGACGGTACATGTCGACATCGTCAGCGCGGAAGAGCAGATCTTCTCCGGGCTCGCAGAATTCGTCGCATTGCCGGGCGAAGCGGGCGAACTGGGCATCCTGCCCGGCCACATGCCGCTGATGACCCGGATCAGGCCGGGTGCCGTGCGCGTGCGTGCCCAGAACGCGACCGAGGAGGAACTGATCTTCGTCGCGGGTGGCCTGCTGGAGGTTCAACCGGGTCTGGTGACGGTGCTTGCCGACACCGCGATCCGTGGCAAGGATCTGGACGAAGCCAAGGCGCTCGAAGCCAAGCGCAAGGCCGAGGAAGCCATGGCCAACCAGACCGCGCGTCTGGACTACGCCAAGGCCCAGGCCGAGCTCATGGAAGCGGTGGCACAACTCGCCGCCATCCAGCGCCTGCGCAAGCGCGGTCACTGAGCGTAGCGATCCCCGGGGTCGCAAAGGAAAAAGCAGCTCGCCGAGCTGCTTTTTTTGTTTGTGCGCCCGTTGCGCTCGCCTTCGGGCCCGTCAGGCGCCGCGGATCGACCCCCCTCAACGCCCCTTCTCCAGACGCGCCACGCGCTTGTCGAGGCGTGCCACCGCATCGCGCAGCGCCACCGCCTCTTCCATGAATCCGGGCAGCGCCTTGCGGGTGACGAGTAGCGGCGATTCCTCGGTGAGATACTCGGCCAGATTGCCGCCGGCGCGCGCGAGCGAACGTCGGCCCTCGTCCACGACCTTGCGCCCGCCCTCCACCAGGCGATGGGCCGCGATGTCGCCGAACACCCGCGACAGATCCTCCTCGGCATCCCAGCGCAGGTGGCGGAACACGAAGCCGAGGGCCTCGGCGAACTCGGCATTGCCTTCGATGCGGACGTGGCGCATCGCGCTTTCCAGTCCGTCCGCGAGCAGCCGTGGCAGGTCCGCGACCGCCAGGCGCAGCGTGACCTCCGGCGCCTCCTCGCCGCTCCATTCGGCGAGCTGACCGTCGGCGGCGACCGAGAAGTCGATCTCGACCACCGGTGCGAGTGCGAGCCGCGCGGTCCGCCCCGCATGCGGCTGCAGGCGCTGGCGTGCCCATCCCGCTTGCGACAGCAGGTGGTTGGTGGCCGACAGGAACAGGCTGGAGATCATGGCTGCACTCCGGGCGAAGCGGATGGAAGGGAAGCTGGAACGCAGCGGGCCTGCCGGCGAAGCCCCGATCGGGCGTCGCGGACAGGCCCGCTGTGTGCTGCGGAAGACTGCGATCCGTACTTACCGGGCTTGCTGGATGCCGGCGATCAGCCAGCCGCCATTGCCGGTGAGCGGCTTGGTCAGGTGCCAGATCTCGTCGAAGGCAGCCGGCGCGGCATCGGCTTCCTCGCGCAGCAGGCCGGTGAAGTGCACGCTGACGATGTAGCGGTTGTCCTCTTCTGCCACGTCGATCACCTCGGCATTGAGTTCGACGACGTCGGTGCGCTGTTCGGCGCCGCGGCGCTCGTTGAGCTGCATGCAGATTTCGGCGAACACTTCCGGGGTGGTGAATTCGCGCAGGTCGTCGAGGTTGCCGGCGTCGTTTGCAGCCTGCAGGCGGATGAAGTTCAGCTTGGCCTGGCGGGCGAAGCCTTCGGCGTCGAAACCGGAAGCCACCGCCTTGTCGACACCGCTCGCCGGCGCGGCCGAGGCACCGCCGAGCGGCTGGCTGGCCTGGAAGGCCTGGTTCGGTGCCTGCGCACCGCCGGCGGGAGCGCCAGCGTACTGCAGGCCGCGGTTGCCCTGCGCTGCGGCATTGGCGCCACGGCGGAAGATCAGGCGGAAGACGAAGAAGGCGGCGGCGGCCAGCAGCAGGATCATCACGAAGTTGGCGAAGCCTTCGCCGAGGCCGAGCGACGAGAACAGCGCGGCGAGGCCGAGACCGGCGGCGAGGCCGGCGATCGGGCCCATCCACGAGCGCTTGGGCTGGGCCGCGGTCGCGGCACCGGCGGTCGGCGCCTGCTGCTGCGTGGCCGCCGGCTGGCGCGGCTGGGTGGTCGGCGTGGCCTGGCGCTGCATGCCGAAGCTGCTGCCGCCGCCAAGGCGCTTGGCCTCGGCCTCGGAAGCGGCGAAGCCGAAGGACATCACGGCGACGATCAGGGAAAGGATGAAGCTCTTCATTGGGTCGGGGTCTCCTGGTTCAGATCTTGTAGCCACGGTGCAGGGCAACCACGCCGGCACTGAGGTTGAAGTAGTCGACCCGGCCGAGGCCCACTTGTTCCATCATGGCCTTCAATTCTTCCTGGCCGGGGTGCATGCGGATCGACTCGGCGAGATAGCGGTAGCTGTCGGCGTCGTTGGCGACCTTCTCGCCCATCCACGGCAGCAGCTTGAAGGAATACAGGTCGTAGATCGGCGACAGCGGCTTCCACACCCGGGAGAACTCCAGCACCAGCAGCCGCCCGCCGGGACGCAGCACGCGGCGCATCTCGGCGAGGGCGACGTCCTTGTGGGTCATGTTGCGCAGGCCGAAGGCGACGGTGACGCAGTCGAACCAGTCGTCGGGGAAGGGCAGCTTCTCGGCGTTGCACTGCGCCACCGGCATCGCGAAACCGTGGTCGACCATGCGGTCGCGGCCGCGCGACAGCATGGCGTGGTTGATGTCGGTCAGCCAAACCTGGCCGCTGCGCCCGACCTTCTTCGCGAACGCGAGCGAGAGGTCGGCGGTGCCGCCGGCGACGTCGAGCACGCGGTCGCCCTCGCGTACGCCCGAGATCTGGATCGTGAAGTGCTTCCAGATCCGGTGCAGGCCGAACGACATCAGATCGTTCATGACGTCGTACTTCTGCGCGACCGAGGAGAACACCTCGGCCACCTTCTTTTCCTTCTGCTCCTCGTCAACCGTCTGGAAGCCGAAGTGGGTCGTCTTGTCGCTCATGATGTGCTCAGTGGTGATGGCCGCAGCCACCCTTGGGGGCGGGCGGCGGCGCCTTGGCGGGGTCGCGGGTGCCGCCTGCGCGCTCGAGGGCCTCGAGGTAGGCGCTCCACAGCGTCTCCTGGTCGCGGCCGAGCGCGTACAGGTAGTCCCAGGAGTACAGGCCGCTGTCGTGGCCGTCGGAGAAGGTGGGCTTGATGGCGTAGTTGCCGACCGGGGCGATGTCGACGATGTCGACGTCGCGCTTGCCCTGCTGCAGGGTCTCCTGGCCCGGGCCGTGGCCGCGCACTTCGGCGGACGGGGAGTACACGCGCAGGAATTCGAACGGCAGCTCGAAGCGGCTGCCGTCGTCGAATGCGAGCTCGAGGCGCCTCGAGGCGCGATGTACGGTGATTTCGGTGGGGATCGGGGTGTTTTCGTCGAGTCCGGCCATGACATCAGTCCCGCGGGAAGGGCCACAATCATACCCGAATCGCCGTGGCGGCGTTCCCGGCGGCCGCCCTCGGGTGCGTATTGCGCTTCGATGACGTGTCATCAAAGCTTCAAGGACCTGCAATACACTCGCGCCAATGCTCACAGGGAGTCCAGGCATGCCAGCGACCATCTTGCTTGTGGAAGACGAACCGGCGATTCAGGAACTGATCGCCGCCAACCTCGCGCGCGCGGGCCATCACGTCGTGCGCGCCTCCGATGCCGAATCCGCCCAGCGCATCGTGCGCGAGGCCCTGCCCGATCTGGTCCTGCTCGACTGGATGCTGCCCGGCGCCTCGGGCATCGAGTTCGCCCGCCGCCTGCGCGCCGAGGAGCGTACCCGCGAGATCCCGATCATCATGCTCACCGCGCGCGGCGAGGAGCAGGACAAGGTGACCGGGCTGGAGATCGGCGCCGACGACTACGTCACCAAGCCGTTCAGCCCGCGCGAGCTGGTGGCGCGCATCAAGGCGGTGCTGCGCCGGCGTGCGCCGCAGGTCACCGAGGATGCGGTGGAACTCGGCGGCCTGCGCCTCGATCCCGCCACCCACCGCGTGACCGCCAGCGACAAGGCGCTGGCGCTCGGGCCGACCGAGTTCCGCCTGCTGCATTTCCTCATGACCCATCCCGAGCGTGTGCATTCGCGCGCGCAGCTGCTCGACCAGGTGTGGGGCGACCACGTCTTCGTCGAGGAGCGTACCGTCGATGTGCACATCCGCCGTCTGCGCTGCGCGCTCGAACCCAGCCGCCACGACGGCCTGATCCAGACCGTGCGCGGCAGCGGCTACCGCTTCTCGGTGCACGCCCAGCAGTCGGCGGTCGCCTCCTGAGTCGCCTCGTCAGTCGTCGCCACGCCGCCACGGACCGCATGTGATCAACCGACCGCTCTCCTACGTCACCCTCGGCGTCGCCGTGCCGGTGATCGCCCTGCTGCTGCTCGCCGTGCTGGGGGGGATCTATCGCGGCAGCGACGGCGCGCTCGGCCTGATCGTGCTCGGCCTGATCGGCACCGCGATCATGCTCGCACGCAACCTTCGCCTGCTGGTGGCCTGGGCACGGCAGCCGATCGGCACCCCGGCGCCGCAGGGCGAAGGCTTGTGGGGCAGCGTGTTCGACGAGATCGGTACGCGTTTCCAGCGCGAATGCGAGGTCAAGGAGCGCCTGTCGGCCGAGCTCGGGCGCTTCCAGCAGGCGGCGATGGCGATGCCGGACGGCGTGATCTACCTCGCCGATGACGACCTGATCGAGTGGATGAACCCGATGGCCGAACAGCATTTCGGCCTCGATCGTCGCCAGGATGTGCGCACGCCGCTGCCCAATCTCATCCGCCAGCCGGAGTTCCTTGCCTACCTGGCCGCACACGACTACGCCGAGCCGCTGACGATGCGCTCGCTGCGCCGACGCGACCGCACCCTGCAGGTGCAGGTGATCGCCTTCGCCGGCAACCGCCGCATGGTGCTGTCGCGCGACGTGTCCCAGCTCGAGCGCCTCGAGACCATGCGACGCGATTTCGTCGCCAACGTGTCGCACGAACTGCGCACGCCGCTGACCGTGGTCGGGGGCTTCCTGGAGACGCTGATCGACGGCATGGACGACTTTTCGCGCGACGAGGTCGTCCACTACCTGACGCTGGCGAGCGAGCAGTCAAGCCGCATGCAGCGCCTGATCGAGGAGCTGCTGACCCTGTCGGCGCTGGAGACCGGTGCGCCGGCGCAGGTCGATGAACGGGTCGATGCGGCTGCGCTCGTCGAGGAGGTGTTCCGCGAGACCGATCTGCTGTCCGCCGGCCGCCACCAGGTCCGCCTCGTGCTCGAAGGCGGCGGCGTGCTGCTCGGCAGCCGCAAGGAGCTGCACAGCGCGTTCTCCAACCTCGCCAGCAATGCGGTGCGCTACACCCCGGCGGGGGGCCATGTCGAGATCGGCTGGCGCAGCGGCGAAGAGGGCGGCGAATACTGGGTCAGGGACGACGGCATCGGCATCGATGCGGTGCACATTCCGCGCCTGACCGAGCGCTTCTACCGCGTTGACCGCGGGCGCTCGCGCGAGACCGGCGGCACCGGCCTCGGGCTGGCGATCGTCAAGCACATCGTCACCCGTCACCAGGGCGAACTGGTCGTCGACAGCGAGCTGGGCAGTGGCAGCCGTTTCGCGATGCGCTTCCCGCCCGCGCGCGTCAGGCTGGACTGAGCTCCGCCGCGTCGTCGAAGCTGCACTGGTCGAAATTGCTGCCCCGCAGCAGCAGCTTGCGCAGATGCACGTGGCGCGAGCGCTCGCCTTCCCGCAGCTCGATGACGCGGTCGGTCTGGAACCACATCGCCGGCAGCACCAGCGCGCCGGCCGAGTTCAGCGCCGGCGCCGGCGGCAGCAGGAAGGCCTGATGGAAGGGCTCGCGCCGGCCGGGCGCCACCGGCGGGCGGACCGAGACCACGCGCGGAATGCCGGGCAGGATATTGACGCCGATCTCCAGCGTCCCCTCGCCGCGATACATCAGCCAGCTGAGGTCCGCGATCAGCAGTTGCTCGGCGTCGAGCGGGCGGAGCCCGACCAGCTGGTGATGCTCCAGGCGCACGCCGTCGCCTGCGTGCTGCAGGCGGAAGCCCGCCACCGACTGGTCGAGCACCTCCCAGTGTTCGGTGTCGAAGACCGGATGCAGGCCGTGCCCGTGCGCCGAGCCCCGGCTGCCCGCGGCCAGCTGTGCGGACTCGCCGAAGGTGAGCAGCGAGATGTCCTCGTTCAGCCGGCCGTGGATGGGGCCGCCATGGGGCTGGTGGAAGAGTTCGCCGTTGATGGCGAAGCCGATCGCCAGCCAGTCGCCGGTGAGCTCGACCCGTCCCCCCTTCGCCCGCCGCGGAAAGCGGCGCCCGGACGAGGCCAGCCCCCACGGGCGGTAGAGCGAGAGCAGCAGGCGCGCGCTGGCGCTGGTCGGGCAGTCCTCGCCGAGGCCGAGCGAGGCGGGCGTCACCCCGCGCCGGAACTGCGCGAGCACGGACTGGATCTGGAGCGCCAGCTCGCTGCCGTCGAAGCGCAGCAGCGTGGGTGCACGCGGCAACAGGCCGAGAGGACGCAGGCCGCCGTCGCCGGCGGTGTCGACCCCGTATGTGGTCGGCTTCTGACCCTCGATGTCTTCATCCAGCCTGCAATAGGGCGCGAAGCGCTGCGCCCAGCGGATGATCCAGTCGAGCTCGCGCGCGCTGCGGCCGTACGGGTTGGCGAGCTCGACCAGCAGTGCCGCGATGTAGGCCTCGTGCGGGCTCTGGGCGCGCCAGACCTCGTTGAGTCCGTCGGTGACGCGCACGCGGGCGAGCCCGGCGCGCACCGCGTCGCGGTAGCCGGCATGCACGGCCTGCCACATGCCCGCGGGAAGCTCGCGATGGGCGCGGAAGTATTCGATCAGCGCCAGGCCGTCGTAGCTCAGCCGGCGCTGGGCGAGCAGCGCGCGCTGGTCGTCGAGCGTGCCGGCGCGGGCGTCGGCCTCGGCGATCGCGGCGTAGGAGCGCGCCATCGCCTGCCACAGGGCCACGACGCGCTCGAGCGCCTGCGTCTCGTCCCGCCCCGGCGGCAGCGGGCGGGCGGTGTAGGTGCGCGCCATCTCGCCCTGGGCGAAGCCCAGCGTGTCGCGCGCGGCTTCGAGCACCTCGAGGTGCTGGTTGGGCGCCGGCCGCGCGGCGAGCAGCCCGTGCACGATGTGCGTGAGCGTGTCGTGGGTGGCCCTGAAGTCGATCGGGTGCAGCCTGCGCAACTGGTCGAGGCAGGCCGCGGGCTGGGCGTAGTCCATGGGCGCGCCCGTCGCTCAGTCCGGCGTGCCGGGGTTCAGCGCGGCATCGATGGCGCGTGCGAGCGCCACCGGGTCGGCGGCCGGATATGGCCGGCCTTCGCGCTGCGCCGGGCCCCACACCGCCTCCGGGAAATGGCGGTCGTCGCGGTAGCGCGGGATCACGTGCCAGTGCAGGTGGGGCACCATGTTGCCGAAACTGGCGAGGTTGATCTTGGCCGGGTGCAGCAGCGTGCGCAACGCCGCCTCGGTCGCCATCACGACCGCGAACAGATGGCTGCGGTCGGCGGGCGAGAGATCGGTCATCTCGGCGACGTGCTCGCCCCACACCACGCGGCAGAAGCCCGGGTGGGCGGGATCATCGACGCGGATGACGCGGCAGCGGTCGTCTTCCCAGATGACGTGTTCGGGGGGCAGCGCGCACAGCGGACAGTCCATGTTCGGTCTCGAGCTTCAGCAAACGTGAAAACGGCAGCCCAATCTAGCCCGGCCGCTCATGGGTGGCGAGGAATTCTTACGCATCGGACGGCGGACGCGGGAAATCCTGGGCGATCGTGCGCGTCTCGCCGAGCGCCACCGGCATGCCGTCGTGGAAGGCGAGCAGGTTGCCGGGCGGGATGGCGATCCAGCGCTCGTTGTCGGTGAGCGCGGTGGTCGCGATGATGGCGACGCGGTCCTGCGGCTGGGTGACCTGGTTGAAGTCGAGGGCGAGGTCCTCGTCCGACAGGTGGGCGATCGTGAACGGCGCCTGGCGGATGATGTAGGACAGGCGCGAGGAACAGTGCGCGAACAGCCAGTCGCCGTCCGAGAGCAGGAAGTTGAATTCGCCCAGGCTGCCGATCTCGCAGGCCAGTTCGCGCAGCGCGGCGTGGAGCTCGGCCGCCGCCGGCCTGCCCTGCGGGAAGCGTGTCGCCAGCGCGTCCAGGATGTGGCAGAAGGCGTGCTCCGAGTCGGTAGTGCCTACCGGCAGGAAGCGCCCCGACAGCGGCGGGGTGAAATGCTTCAGGTTGCCGTTGTGGGCGAAGATCCAGTAGCGGCCCCACAGTTCGCGCTGGAAGGGGTGGGTGTTCTCCAGCCGCACCTCGCCCTGGGTGGCCTTGCGGATGTGGGCGATGACGTTCAGCGAGCGGATCGGATAGTGCTTGACCAGCTCGGCCACCGGTGAATGCGCGCTTGGCGCGGGGTCGAGGAAGACGCGCACGCCCTTGCCTTCGAAGAAGGCGATGCCCCAGCCGTCGCGGTGGTGGTCGGTGAGGCCGCCGCGGGCGCGAAAGCCGGTGAAGGAGAAGCAGATGTCGGTCGGCACGTTGCAGTTCATGCCCAGCAACTGACACATGGCGGTGCGCTCCGCGCGGACAGGGAATGACGGAGAGTATAACCAAGCGGCGCGCCTTGCCGCGGCGGGGCCTGCCCGGACCCCCTCAGCGCGTCACGGCGCGGCGGGTGCGGACAGGTTGCGGAAGCTGGCCGCGCCCTGGCGATCGACCAGCCAGTCGGTCAGGCTCGCGCCGATCCACATCGCGGTGAGCGTGATCCAGGCGGTGATGGCGAACACCGCCGCGCCCGAAACCCCCGCGCCCACCGCGCAGCCGCCGGCGAGCATGCCGCCGAAGCCCATCAGCACCGCACCGACGATGTAGCGTCGCATCGCATGGCCGCCCTGGAAGCCCTCGAGCTTGAGTTCGCGCGCGAACCAGGCGGCGACGAAGGAGCCGAGGAACACGCCCGGGACCATGCCGAGGTCGAAGCTCAGGGACTGGCCCGGGGGCGACAGCACCAGCATCAGCACGTCGGCCGAGGGGCCGGTGAAGGACAGGCTCTGCACCGGCGTGGACACGAACAGCAGGCCGGCCAGGCGCCAGGTGAACCACCAGGCCACGCCGACCATCAGTCCGGCGCCGATGCCGCCGATCCAGCCCCAGGCCTTCACCTGGTGCCGGCGGGCGAACCAGACCCCGGCGGCGAGCCAGAGCGCACCGAACAGCAGGCCGCCCGCGTGTCCCATGCCGGTGAGGGCGAGCAGGTCGCGCGCCGCGCCGCCGTCGATGGTCCACAGCCCGGCGAGCGCCTCGCGCCAGGGCGACAGGATGCCGTTCATCGAGGCCTGCGCGGTGACCGCGAAGATCAGCCCGGACAGCAGCGCGCGCAGGTTGCCGTTCGCCGCCAGCACCAGCAACCGGCTCGAACAGCCGCGCGCGAGCACCATGCCGATGCCGAACAGCAGTCCGCCGATGGCCGCTCCGGACACGCTGCCCTGGCTGGCGAGCTGGCGCACGGCGCCGGTGTCGAACTGGCCGGCGAGCTGCAGGGACTGGGTGAGAAGGATGGCGGCGGAGAAGGCGAGCAGCCAGACCGCGAGTTTGGGGCCGAACTGCGCGCGTGCCACCTCGATCACCGCGGCGCGCAGGCAGAACTGCGAGCGCTGGGCGAAGAAGCCGAAGGCGGCGCCGATCAGCAGGCCGCCGAGGGCGAGGCCGCGGTCCTCTCCCAGCCACTCGACGAACGCGACGATCGTCTCCAAGGTCTCCTCCTGTGCCCGGACATGAGCCGGGTCTGGTCTTCATTCAACAATATAAGAATGTGACCAATTACAGAAGAAGACTTTGACCCCGCGCAAGCATGCACAGGAAGGATCGGCCGCCTGGGCGTCCCCGCGGCGGCCGTGGGCGGGTTCAGGCGCCGAGCTTTTTCTTCAGCAGCTCGTTGACCTGGGCCGGGCTGGCCTTGCCCTTGCTGGCCTTCATGACCTGGCCGACCAGGGCGTTGAAGGCCTTTTCCTTGCCGGCGCGGAACTCCTCCACCGACTTCTGGTTGGCGGCGAGCACCTCGTCGATCATGGCCTCGATCGCGCCGCTGTCGGTGACCTGCTTCAGGCCCTGCTTGTCGATGACCTCGTCCGCGGTCGCGCCGTCGCCGTTCCACAGCGCCTCGAACACCTTCTTGCCGATGGCGTTCGAGATCGTGTTGTCGGCGATGCGCGCCACCAGCCCGGCGAGCTGCGCGGGCGAAACCGGCGAGGCGGAGACCTCGAGCTCGGCCTTGTTGAGGCGCGCGGCGAGGTCGCCCATGACCCAGTTGGCGCACAGTTTTGGCAACTGAGTGGCCTGCGCCGCGCCGGCCGCCGACACCGTCGCCTGATAGAAATCGGCCACTTCCTTGGAGGCGGTGAGCGTGGTCGCGTCGTAGGCGGACAGGCCCCAGGCGTCCATGAAGCGCGCCTTCATCGCCCCCGGCAGCTCGGGCATTTCCGCCTGTACGCGCGCCTTCCACTCCGGCGAGATCATCAGCGGCAGCAGGTCGGGGTCGGGGAAGTAGCGGTAGTCGTGGGCGTCTTCCTTGCTGCGCATCATGCGCGTCTCGCCGCTGTCGGGGTCGAACAGCACCGTGGCCTGGTGGATGGTGCCGCCGTCCTCGATGGTGTCGATCTGCCACTGCACCTCGTAGTCGATCGCCTGCTGCAGGAAGCGGAAGGAGTTGAGGTTCTTGATTTCGCGGCGCGTGCCGAGCGGCCCGCCGGGACGGCGCACCGAGACGTTGGCGTCGCAGCGGAACGAGCCTTCCTGCATGTTTCCGTCGCAGATGTCGATCCAGCGCACCAGCGCGTGCAGCGCGCGCGCATAGGCCACGGCCTCGGCCGAGGAGCGCATGTCCGGCTCGGAGACGATCTCCAGCAGCGGCGTGCCGGCGCGGTTGAGGTCGATGCCGGTCATGCCGTGGAAGTCCTCGTGCAGGCTCTTGCCGGCGTCTTCCTCGAGGTGGGCGCGGGTCAGGCGCACCGTCTTCTCGTACGCCTGCTCGCCCTCGCCGACGCGGATGGTGATCTCGCCGCCCTGCACCACCGGCAGCTCGAACTGGCTGATCTGGTAGCCCTTGGGGAGGTCGGGGTAGAAGTAGTTCTTGCGTGCGAACACGCTCTTGTCGGCGACGTGGGCGCCGATCGCCAGGCCGAAGCGGATCGCGCGCTCGACCGCGCCGCGGTTGAGCACCGGCAGCACGCCGGGGAGCGCGATGTCCACCGCGCTCGCCTGGCGGTTGGGTTCGGCGCCGAAGGCGGTGCTGGCCCCGGAAAAGATCTTGCTGGCGGTGTTGAGCTGGGCGTGGACTTCCAGCCCGATGACGACTTCCCAATCGGATCGGCTCATGGTCTGTTCTCGTGTTGCGCGTGGCCGCTCACCGGGCTCAATGGCACTGGCCACTGGAGCGGTCGATGATGATCGGCCACAGGTAGTCGAAGGCGCCGCGGCTGCAGCGCGCGGCGCAGTTGGCGAAGCCGACGGTGACGGCCTTGCCCTGTTCCCAGATGTTGACCTGGCAGCCGTCGGCGGCGCGCAGCTGGATGCTGGGCTTCTCGCGCGTCTGGGTGAAGGGACCGTCGAAGCGGCAGCTGCCGCGGCGCGGGATGTCCACGTCGGCGTTGAAGGTCCTGACCTTGGACTGCAGGACGTCTAGGGTGATCCGGGTGACGTAGCCGGCCTCGTCGCGGAAGCGGCAGTCGGCGCGCACGTCGAGCGGCCGCCAGGGCATCGGGCGCAGGCGCTTGCCCGCCGAACTCGGGCTTGCCAGCACCTCGTCGCTGACCGGCGCGTCGGCGGGAGGCACGCCGGGCAGCGCGCAGGCGCCCAGCACCACCGTGGCCGCCAGGGTCGCGAGCCGGCCGTGAAGCGGGCGCGGGTTCATGCGCGTGTGCGGCTCAGGCGGCGCAGGCCGGCCGCCGGACGTGCCAGTCGGTGGCCTGCTGGAAGCGGTGGGCGGCCTCGAGCAGGCGGGACTCGGCGAAGTAGTCGCCGATCAGCTGCAGGCCCACCGGCAGGCCATTGGCGCCGAAGCCGGCCGGATGCGACAGGCCGGGCAGGCCGGCGAGGTTCACCGCGATGGTGTAGATGTCCGACAGGTACATCTGCACCGGGTCGTCGGCCATCTCGCCCAGCGCCCACGCGGTACGCGGCGTGGTGGGGCCGGCGATGACGTCGCAGTGCTGCAGCGCGGCCTGGAAGTCCTGCGCGATCAGGCGGCGCAGGCGCTGCGCCTGCAGGTAGTAGGCGTCGTAGTAGCCGTGCGACAGCACGTAGGTGCCCACCAGGATGCGGCGCTTGACCTCGGCGCCGAAGCCCTCGGCGCGGCTCTTGGCGTACATGTCGGCGAGGTCGCCGTAGTCGGCGGCACGGTGGCCGTAGCGCACGCCGTCGAAGCGCGACAGGTTGCTCGAGCACTCGGCGGGCGCGATCACGTAGTAGGCCGGGATCGCCAGCCTGGCGTTGGGCAGCGAGACCTCGACGGTGGTGGCGCCGAGCGCGCGGTACTGCGCCAGCGCGGCCTCGACCGCGGCGCGCACGTCGTCGGCCATGCCCTCGGCGAAGAACTCGCGCGGCAGGCCGATGCGCAGGCCTTCGAGCGGCTTGGCCGAGGCGGGCGCGGCGAGCTCGGCGGCGTAGTCCTCGGTGGGGCGCTCGAGGCTGGTGGAGTCGCGTTCGTCGAAGCCGGTCATCGCGCCCAGCAGCAGCGCGCAGTCCTCGGCGCTGGCGCCGAAGGCGCCGCCCTGGTCGAGCGAGGAGGCGTAGGCGATCATGCCCCAGCGGCTCACCAGACCGTAGGTCGGCTTGATGCCGGTGATGCCGCAGAAGGCCGCGGGCTGGCGCACCGAGCCGCCGGTGTCGGTGCCGGTGGCGATCGGCGCCAGGCGCGCGGCCACCGCGGCGGCCGAGCCGCCGGACGAACCGCCGGGCACGCGCTCGAGGTTCCACGGGTTCTTCACCGCGCCGTAGTACGAGCTCTCGTTCGACGAGCCCATCGCGAACTCGTCCATGTTGGCCTTGCCCAGGCTCACCGCGCCGGCGGCCTTGAGCAGGCTCACCACATGGGCATCGTAGGGGCTGACGAAGTTCGCCAGCATCTTCGAGCCGCAGGTGGTCAGCACGCCTTCGGTGCAGAACACGTCCTTGTGCGCGAGCGGGATGCCGGTCAGCGCTCCGGCGCTGCCGGCGGCGATGCGGGCGTCGGCGGCGCGCGCGGCGGCGAGCGCGCCCTCACGGTCCACGGTGATGAAGGCGTTGAGTGCGGGGTTCAGCGCGTCGATGCGGTCGAGGAACAGGCTCGCGAGTTCGACGGCGGAGATCTGCCGCGCGTCGAGCGCGCGGCGCAGTTCCGGAAGGGAGGCGTTGATCATCTTTCGGTCAGGCAGGTTGGCGCCGCGGGGTGTCGGGGTCGTCGGGACTGACGGCGTCGAGGGGCCGCGGGGCGGATCATTCGATGACTTTCGGCACCAGGTAGAGCCCGGCTTCGGTCTGCGGCGCGACCTTCTGGAAGGCGTCGCGGCGGTCGGCCTCGGTGACCACGTCGGCGCGCAGGCGGGTGGCGAGTTCCTGCGGATGGCTCATCGGCTCGACGCCCGTGGTATCGACCGCCTGCATCTGCTCGATGAGGCCGAAGATGCCGTTCAGCTTGGCGCGGGTGGCGTCCAGTTCGGTGTCGGAAAGCGCGATGCGCGCGAGGCGGGCGATGTGCCCGACTTGTTCATTGGACAGCGACATGAGGTAACAAAACCTGCTGAATCCACAAAGGTTTGTAGGTTATCATAACTGTCTTTGCCCCGCCCGGGGCTGCGCCGCTTCGCGGTAGCGGGCGGGGTATTCGCGTTGCCGCGCGGAATACAGGCGCGGCGGCACGCGGCTCGACCACTCCACCGGTTTCGGAAGGTTTCATGTTCGGTTTCCTGCGCTCCTATTTTTCCAACGATCTCGCGATCGACCTCGGCACCGCCAACACGCTGATCTACGTGCGCGGCAAGGGCATCGTGCTGGACGAGCCTTCGGTGGTGGCGATCCGCACCGAAGGCGGTCCGAACGCCAAGCGCTCGATCCAGGCGGTCGGCCACCAGGCCAAGCAGATGCTCGGCAAGACCCCGGGCAACATCACCGCCATCCGCCCGATGAAGGACGGCGTGATCGCCGATTTCGTCGTCACCGAGCAGATGATCAAGCAGTTCATCAAGAAGGTGCACGACTCGCGCCTGCTGTCGCCATCCCCGCGCATCATCATCTGCGTGCCCTGCGGCTCGACCCAGGTCGAGCGCCGCGCGATCCGCGACGCCGCGCTCGCGGCCGGCGCCTCGCAGGTGTTCCTGATCGAGGAACCGATGGCGGCGGCGATCGGCGCCGGCCTGCCGGTGTCGGACGCCACCGGCTCGATGGTGGTCGACATCGGCGGCGGCACCACCGAGGTCGGCGTGATCTCGCTGGGCGGCATGGTGTATTCGGGCAGCATCCGCGTCGGCGGCGACAAGTTCGACGAGTCCATCGTCAATTACATCCGCCGCAACTACGGCATGCTGATCGGCGAGACCACCGCCGAGAAGATCAAGAAGGAGATCGGTTCCGCCTTCCCCGGTTCCGAAGTGCGCGAGATGGAGGTCAAGGGCCGCAACCTGGCCGAAGGCATCCCGCGCAGCTTCACGATCTCGTCCAACGAGATCCTCGAGGCGCTGACCGAGCCGCTCAACCAGATCGTGTCCGCGGTCAAGATCGGCCTCGAGCAGACCCCGCCCGAACTGGGCGCCGACATCGCCGAGCGCGGCATGATGCTGACCGGTGGCGGCGCCCTGGTGCGCGACCTCGACCGCCTGCTGATGGAAGAGACCGGCCTGCCGGTGGTGGTGGCCGAGGAGCCGCTGACCTGCGTCGCGCGCGGCTGCGGCATGGCGCTCGACAAGATGGACAAGCTCGCCTCCATCTTCACCTCCGAGTGAGGGCCCGCCCCGGCAGCCGCGCCGGGGCACCCTGCCTCCCATCTGACGGCCCCTGGTTTTGCGGATGTCTCTCGTCGGCCATCAGCCTCCCCCGATCTTCAAGCGCGGACCGGCGCCACTGGCGCGCCTGTTCGTGTTCGTCGCCGTCTGCCTGCTGCTGCTGGTGGCCGACCTGCGCTTCCGCTACCTGGAAGTCATGCGCAACGCGCTGTCGGTGGTCACCTATCCGCTGCAGATGGCGGCGGCGACGCCCGCCGACGTGGTGCGCAACGCCGCGCGCTACTTCGGCACCCTGATCGACGTCCAGCTCGAGAACGCCGAGCTGCGCCGGCAGCAGCTCGGTGCCGGCGAGCGCCTGCTGCGCTTCGCCCAGCTCGAACAGGAGAACGCCCACCTGCGCGAGCTGCTGCAGATGTCGCAGCGCGTGCAGACCCGGAGCATCGCCGCCGACATCCTGTACAACGCCCCCGACCCCTTCGCGCGCAAGGTCATCCTCGACCGCGGCGCCCAGCAGGGCGTGGAGGCGGGGCTGGCGGTGGTGGACGCGCACGGCGTCATCGGCCAGGTCACCCGCGTGCATCCGATCCAGTCCGAGGTCACGCTGCTGACCGACCGCAACCAGTCGCTCCCGGTCAGCGTGGTGCGCAACGGCGTGCGCGGCGTGCTCTACGGCGTCGGCCGCGGCACGCTGGAGATGCGTCATGTGCTCGCCGACGTCGACATCCGGCCCGGCGACCAGCTCGTGACCTCGGGCCTGGACGGCGTCTTCGTGCCCGGCCTGCCGGTGGCCACCGTGACCCGCGTCGATCGCGATGCCGACGCCTTCGCCCGCATCGAGTGCGAGCCGCTGGCGGCGATCGAGCGCAGCGTGCAGGTGCTGGTGGTCGGCCGCGCCGCCTATCCGCCGCCTCCGCCGCCGCCCGAAAACGAGGGAGGACGCTGAGCCCATGCAGCCGACCAACCGCTCCAGCCGCATCCTGCTGCCGGTCAAGCTGTGGTTCGTGTACCTGAGCCTGTTCGTCGCGCTCGGCCTCGAATACATCCCCACCGGGCGCACGCCCGGCCTGCCCGACTGGGTGGCGCTGGTGCTGGCGTTCTGGTGCGTGCGCGAGCCGCTGCGCATCGGCCTGGGCGCGGGCTTCGCCTTCGGCCTGCTGATGGACGTCGGCCTCGGCGCGGCGATGGGGCAGCATGCGCTCGCCTACGTCGTGCTCGCCCATCTCGCCAACAGCCTGGCGCGCCGTGTGCTCTGGTTCCCGGCCTGGCAGCAGGCGCTGCACGTGCTGCCGCTGCTGCTGTTCGCCCAGGCGCTGATGGTGGCGGTGCGCCTGCTCGCCGGGGCGGAGTTCCCGGGCTGGTCGTACTTCCTGTCGAGCTTCAGCAGTGCGCTGCTGTGGGCGCCGCTCTCCTTCCTGCTGCTGCTGCCGCAGTACCAGCCGGTCGAGCGCGATGACAACCGCCCGATCTGAGGTCGGCGGCCGATGACCGAGTTCCGCGCCCCGGCGGTCGATCTCGCCCGCTTCCGCCTGCGGGTCGTGGTGGCGGTGCTGTTCGTGCTCACCTGCCTCGGCCTGCTCGCCGCCCGTTTCCACTTCCTGCAGGTGCAGCGCCACGACTACTTCCTGACCCGCGCCGAGGACAACCGCATCGCGCTGCTGCCGGTGGTGCCGCATCGCGGCACCATCGTCGACCGCCGGGGCGTGGTGCTGGCGCGCAACTACGCCACCTACACGATCGAGATCACGCCCTCGCAGGTGCGCGACCTCGAGGCCACGCTCGACGAGCTCGCCACCCTGGTGGCGATCGACGCCCGCGACCGGCGCCGCTTCCGCAAGCTGGTCGAGGAGAGCCGCAATTTCGAGAGCATCCCGCTGCGCAGCCGGCTGAGCGACGACGAGGTCGCGCGCGTGGTGTCGCAGCGCTACCGCCTGCCGGGCGTGGACGTGAAGGCCCGCCTGCTGCGCGACTATCCGCAGGGCACCACCGCCTCGCACGTGATCGGCTACATCGGCCGCATCAACGAACGCGACGTCGAGCGCATCGAGGAGGACGGCCAGACCGCCAACTACCGCGGCACCCAGCACATGGGCAAGGCGGGGCTGGAGCAGTCCTACGAGCAGGAGCTGCACGGCACGACCGGGGTCGAGCAGGTCGAGGTCAACGCCGGCGGGCGGGCGGTGCGCGCGCTGTCGCACACCCCGGCGACGCCGGGCAACGACCTCGAGCTCACCCTCGACATCGAGCTGCAGAAGGTCGCCGAGAAGGCCTTCGGCGACCGCCGTGGCGCGCTGGTGGCGATCGAGCCCTCGACCGGTGGCGTGCTCGCGCTGGCGTCGATGCCGACCTACGACCCCAACCTCTTCGTCGACGGCATCTCCACCCAGGACTGGAAGGCGCTCAACGACTCGCCGGACCACCCGATGCTGCACCGCGCGATCTACTCCACCTATCCGCCCGGCTCCACCTTCAAGCCCTTCATGGCGCTCGCCGGCCTGGAGACGGGCAAGCGCAGCGCCAAGCAGGCGATGTACGACGTCGGCTATTTCAACTTCGGTGGCCACCGCTTCATGGACGACAAGATCGGCGGCCACGGCATGGTGGACCTGCACAAGTCGATCGTGGTGTCGTGCAACACCTACTACTACCAGCTCGCCAACGACCTCGGCATCGACGGCATCGCCGGCTTCATGGCGCCCTTCGGCTTCGGCGAGCGGACAGGCATCGACCTCCCGGGCGAGGCCGCCGGCGTGCTGCCCTCGCCGGAGTGGAAGCGCGGCCGCTTCCGCAGGCCCGAGCAGCAACGCTGGTTCGGCGGCGAGACGATCTCGGTCGGCATCGGCCAGGGCTACAACGCCTACACCCCGCTGCAGCTGGCCAACGCGCTCGCCGCGCTGGTGAACGAGGGCAGGCTGTTCCGCCCGCACGTGGTCAAGTACGTGGTCGATTCGCGCACCGGCGAGCGGCGCGCGATCGAGCCCGAGCCGCTGCGCGAGATCCCGCTGCGGGAGGCGAACCTGAAGGCGGTGCTCGACGCCATGGTCGACGTCAACGTCAGCGGCACCGGCAAGCGCGCGTTCAAGGGCGCGCCCTACAGCGTCGGCGGCAAGACCGGCACGGCGCAGGTGTTCTCGCTGCGCGGCCAGCGCTACGTCGAGGGCCGGGTGCGCGAGCGCCTGCGCGACCATTCCTGGTTCGTCGCCTACGCCCCGGCGGAGAATCCGAAGATCGCGCTCGCCGTGCTGGTCGAGAACGGCGGCTTCGGCGCCCAGTCGGCAGCGCCGATCGCGCGCCAGGTGATCGACTACTACCTGCTCAACCAGCCGGTGGCCGCGCCGGCGGTCGAGGACGCGGAGGCGGTGGAGGGCGACGACGAGGCCGGCGCGCATGACCACGACCACGAGGCGGCGGGCCCTGCCGTGGCGCACGCGGACGACGCGCCGCCGCCCGTGCCGGCGCCGCGTGCGCCTGCCGCGCTGCCTGCCCCGGCGCCCGCCGCGCCGGCGAGGAGTGCCCGATGAACGAGAGCCGCTTCAATCCGCTCGCGCTGGTGCGCGGTTTCCTGCGCCCGATCGATCCGGCGCTGATGCTGGTGCTCGCGGTCCTGCTCGGCTACGCCCACGTGCTGATGCAGAGCGCCTCCCCGGAGCGCCTGGATGCACAGGTCACCCATATCGGCATCGCGCTCGCCGGCATGTGGGTGCTGGCCTGGCTCAAGCCGCAGCGTCTGCTGTCGTTCGCGGTGCCGCTGTACCTGCTCGGGGTGCTGCTGCTGATCGCGGTGGAGCTGTTCGGCGAGGTGTCCAAGGGCGCGCAGCGCTGGCTCGACCTCGGCGTGGCGCGCATCCAGCCTTCCGAGCTGATGAAGATCGCGATGCCGCTGATGCTGGCCTGGTTCTTCCAGGTGCGCGAGGGGCAGACGCGCTTCGTCGACTTCCTCGTCTCCGGCGTGCTGCTGGTGGTGCCGGTAGGTCTCATCCTGATCCAGCCCGACCTCGGCACCAGCCTGCTGGTGGCGGCGTCCGGCCTGTACGTGATCTATTTCGCCGGGCTGTCGTGGAAGCTGATCATCCCGCTGGTGCTGGTGGCGATCATCGGGCTGGGTTCGATCGTCGCCTTCGGCGATACCCTGTGCCAGCCCGAGGTGGACTGGCAGGTGCTGCGCGAGTACCAGAAGCAGCGCGTGTGCACCCTGCTCGATCCGACACGCGATCCGCTCGGCAAGGGCTTCCACATCATCCAGTCCACGATCGCGATCGGCTCCGGCGGGGTGATGGGCAAGGGCTGGATGGACGGCACGCAGACCCACCTCGCTTTTCTGCCCGAGCGCCACACCGACTTCATCTTCGCCGTGCTCGCCGAGGAGTTCGGCCTGGTCGGCGCGCTGGTGCTGCTCGCGACCTACGTCGTGCTGCTGCTGCGCGGCTTCCACATCGCCGCCAACGCGCCCACCCACGCCTCGCGCCTGCTCGCCGGCGCGATCACGATGATCTTCTTCACCTATGCCTTCGTGAACATGGGCATGGTGAGCGGCATCCTGCCGGTGGTGGGCGTGCCGCTGCCCTTCATCAGCTACGGCGGAACCGCGCTCGTCACGCTCTGTCTGGGTATCGGCATCCTGATGAGCATCCAGCGCAGTCGTTTCGCCGACAAGAACTGAAGGCCCGAGAACCGCATGAATCCCGAGCACTCCACACCGCCGGTCGCACGCCGCGACGTGCGCCTGATCGATCGCAACCCCTTGCTGCGCCGTTTCGCCCTCGCCCTCGGCCTCGGCTGCGCCGCGGTGCTGCTGTCCGCCTGCGGCTCGACGCCGAAGCGCGACGCGGAACAGGCGGGCGCGCCCGCCGGCGAGGCGAGCGCGCAGGCAGGCGGGCGTCCGCCGGGCACGCGCCGTGGCGGCGGCTACTACAAGGACGACGGCCCGGACGAGGTCGTGCCCGAGAACCTCGACGACATCCCCGACGCCGAGCCGCGCGCGGAACCGCTGCACCGCTTCGCCAACCGGCCCTACCACGTCATGGGGCAGAGCTTCGTGCCCGCCACCGAGGTCCGCCCCTTCCGCCAGCGCGGTCATGGCAGCTGGTACGGCCGCCGCTTCCACGGCAATCCGACCTCGAGCGGCGAGCCCTACGACATGTACGCGATGACCGCCGCCCACCCGACGCTGCCGATCCCGAGCTATGTGCGCGTGACCCACCTCGGCAACGGGCGCTCGGTGGTGGTGCGGGTGAATGACCGCGGACCCTTCCTGCGCGGGCGGGTCATCGACCTGTCCTACGCCGCCGCGCACAAGCTCGGCTACGTCAATGCCGGCAGCGCGCAGGTCGAGGTCGAGCAGATCCTGCCGACCGAGGCGCCGCTGATGGTCGCCACGCGCGAGGTGCCGCCGCTGCGCGCGCGCGCGAACGAGGGCGTGGTGGCGGCCGATGCGCCGCCGCCGGAAGCGCGGGCGCTGCCGCCGCTCGCCCAGGCCGCGGCCGATGCGCCCGCGGCCGCGCAAGCCGCGGTGGCGGATGCGGCTGCGCCGGCGGTCGAATGCGGTCCGGTCCCGGCCTGCGGGGCCGCCGAAGGCCTGGCCCCGCCGATCGCCTCGGCGAGCGCGGGCATCTTCCTGCAACTGGGCGCCTTCTCGTCCTATGCCAACGCCGAGGGCTTCCGCGACACCGTCCAGGGCCGGGCGGGTTCGCTGGCCGAGCGCTTCGAACTGCTGGCCGACGGCGAACGTTTCCGCCTCCATGCCGGTCCTTACGAATCGATGGATGCCGCGCGCAGCGCCGCCGCGCGCATGGGCACGCTGCTCAAGCTCAAGCCGGTGGTGATCGTGCGCTGAGCCGGACCCGGCCGGCGCCGGGTTGCAACAAAGGCTTTCGGTTTTTGGTCCGTCCGGGGGTGGCGCCTATAATCGGGCACTCCCGCCTTTCCTCAATTCTCCCCAGGTTTTCCCAATGCGTTTTCTGATTGCCGTACTCGTTTCCCTGTTTTCCCTGAGCGCGCTGGCGCAGTCGGTGCCGCCGCCGGCGCTCGCCGCCAACGCCTGGGTACTGGTCGACCACGCTACCGGCCAGGTGCTGGCCGGCAAGGATCCTGACGCCCGCATCGAGCCCGCCTCGCTGACCAAGCTGATGACCGCCTACCTGACCTTCGCCGCGCTGAAGGCGGGCACGATCAAGCCCGATCAGGTGGTGCCGGTGTCGACCAGGGCCTGGCGCATGGAAGGCTCGCGCATGTTCATCGAGCCCAACAAGCCGGTCACCGTGGACGAGCTGATCCGCGGCGTGATCGTGCAGTCGGGCAACGACGCCTGCGTCGCGCTCGCCGAGACCATCGCCGGCAGCGAGGAGGCCTTCGCCGCGCTGATGAACCGCGAGGCCCAGCGCCTGGGCATGAGCAACACCCACTTCACCAACTCCACCGGCCTGCCCGATCCGCAGCTCTACACCTCGGCCAAGGATCTGGCCATCCTCGCGGCCGCGATCATTCGCGACTTCCCCGAGTACTACAACCTGTATTCGCTGAAGGAATTCACCTACAACGGCATCAAGCAGCCCAACCGCAACCGCCTGCTGTACATGGATCCGACGGTCGACGGCATGAAGACCGGCCACACCAGCAGCGCCGGCTACTGCCTGGTGTCGACCGCCCAGCGCGGCGAGCGCCGGCTGATCTCGGTGGTGCTCGGCGCCGCCTCCGACACCGTGCGCGCGCAGGAGTCGCTCAAGCTGCTGAACTTCGGCTTCCAGTTCTACGAGACGGTGAAGCTGTATGCCGCGGACCAGGCGCTGTCGCAGTTCCGCGTGTGGAAGGGCAAGCTCAACGAGCTGCCGGTCGGCTTCACCCAGGACTTCGTGCTGTCGCTGCCGAAGGAGTCGGCGGACAAGATCCAGGTCACGCTCGAAAGCCGCCAGCCGCTGGTCGCCCCGATCGGCAAGGGCCAGCCCGTCGGCACGCTGTCGCTGACCGTCGATGGCAAGCCCTTCGGCCAGTACCCGGTGGTCGCGCTGCAGGAGATCGAGATCGCCGGCTTCTTCGGCCGCCTGTGGGACGCGATCGTGATGTTCTTCAAGAGCCTGTAAGCCGATGGGAGGCGCGGACGTGATCACTGCCTATGTCGATGGCACCTACCTGCCGCTCGCGGAAGCGCGCGTGTCGCCGATGGACCGCGGCTTCCTGTTCGGCGACGGCGCCTACGAGGTCATCCCGGTGTATTCGCGCCGCTGCTTCCGCGTCGACGAGCACGTCGCGCGGCTGGCGAACACCCTGGCCGCGATGCGCCTGGCCAATCCGCACGGTGCGGAGGAATGGAAGGCGATCATCGGCGAGATCGTCGCCCGCAATCCCTGGGACGACCAGTCGGTGTATCTGCAGGTGACGCGCGGCGCCGACACCCGGCGCAACCACGCCTTCCCCGGTCCGGAGGTGAAGCCCACGGTGTTCCTGATGAGCGAGCCGCTCGTCACCCCGAGCGCCGAGCAGCTCGCCACCGGCATCGCGGCGGTCAGCGCCGCCGACATCCGCTGGCTGCGCTGCGACCTGAAGACGGTGTCGATGCTCGCCAACTGCCTGCTGCGCCAGCACGCGATCGACCACGGCTGCGCCGAGACCGTGCTGTTCCGCGACAGCTTTCTGACCGAGGGCTCGGCGTCGAGCATCTTCGTGTGCAAGAACGGCGTGCTGCTGGTGCCGCCCAAGAGCCACCTGATGCTGCCCGGCATCACCTACGACGTGGTGCTCGAGCTCGCGCGCGAGCACGGCATGAAGCACGCGGTGCGCGAGGTGCTGGAGGCCGAGGTGCGCGGCGCCGACGAGCTGTGGATGGCGTCCTCCACCAAGGAAGTGCTGCCGATCACCACGCTCGACGGGCGACCGGTCGGCGATGGCAGGCCCGGCCCGATGGGGCGGCAGATGTACGCCTGGTACCAGGCATTCAAGAACACGGTGATGCGCAATGGCTGACACGCAACAGGCGCAGACGCGCCAGACCCTGATCGAATACCCCTGCGACTTCCCGATCAAGGTCATGGGCGCCCGCGTCGACGGCTTCGCCCAGGCGGTGATCGAGGTCGTGCTGCGCCACGCGCCCGACTTCGAGCCCGCCGGGGCCGAGATGCGGCCGTCGAGCAAGGGCAACTACCTCGCGGTGACCTGCACCTTCCGTGCGGTCTCGCAGGTGCAGGTCGATGCGATGTATCGCGAGCTGACCGCGCATCCGATGGTCAAGGTGGTGCTGTGATCGTCAAGCGCCTCGGCCTGGTGGAGTACGCGCCGGTGCTCGAGGCGATGCGCGTGTTCACCGCCGGACGCGGCGCCGAAACCGCTGACGAGATCTGGCTGCTGCAGCACCCGCCGGTGTATACGCTCGGCCAGGCCGGCAAGCCCGAGCACCTGCTGCAGAACCCGGCCGATATCCCGCTGGTGCACGTCGACCGCGGCGGCCAGATCACCTACCACGGCCCCGGCCAGCTGGTGGCGTATCTGCTGCTCGACCTGCACCGGCGCAAGCTCAAGGTGCGCGAGCTGGTGTGGCTGATGGAGCAGGCGATCATCGACACCCTGGCCGACTACGGCCTCGAGGCCGAGCGCAAGGACGGCGCGCCGGGCGTCTACGTCGCCGGCGACAAGATCGCCGCCCTCGGCCTGCGGGTCAGGAACGGCTGCAGCTATCACGGCCTGGCGATCAACGTGGACGCCGACCTCGCCCCCGTCGGCTGGATCAACCCCTGCGGCTACGAGGGCCTGAAGACGATCCGCATGAAGGACTTCGGCATCGACGCCAGCGTGGACGCGGTCGGCGAATGCCTTCTCGGCCACCTGCAGCGCCTGCTGCCGGCCCTGGCAGCGGACATTGGGGAAACCGATAACGCGAATCCGCCGGCCGGGCCTGCCGCAGCGGCCCGCGCCGGTTCATAATCGCGTCCCTGGCCCACGACCGGCTCGAACACCTTTCCCACCCGGAAACCCACTGAGAACAGCGACCATGGAAACCCCTGCGCGCAAGCAGCGCGGCGCCGACAAGACCGCCCGCATCCCGATCAAGATCGTTCCCGCCGAACGCCTGAAGAAGCCGGAGTGGATCCGCATCAAGCTCGGCGCCGGCATGGAAGCCGAACGCTTCAACGAGATCAAGGACACGCTGCGCGAGCACAAGCTGCACACCGTGTGCGAGGAAGCCTCCTGCCCGAACATCCACGAATGCTTCGGCAAGGGCACGGCGACCTTCATGATCATGGGCGACATCTGCACCCGGCGCTGCCCGTTCTGCGACGTCGGCCACGGCCGTCCCGAGCCGCTCAACCCGGATGAGCCGCGCGACCTCGCCAAGACCATCGCCGCGATGCGCCTGAACTACGTGGTGATCACCTCGGTGGACCGCGACGATCTGCGCGACGGCGGCGCCCAGCACTTCGTGGATTGCATCCGCGAGACCCGCGCCGCCGCGCCCAAGACCCGCATCGAGGTGCTTGTGCCGGACTTCCGCGGTCGCATGGAGATCGCGCTCGACATCTTCGATGCCGCGCCGCCCGACGTCATGAACCACAACCTCGAGACCGTGCCGCGCCTCTACAAGCAGGCGCGCCCGGGCTCGGACTACGCCTATTCGCTGAAGCTGCTGAAGGAGTTCAAGGCCCGCCACCCCGAGGTCGCGACCAAGTCCGGCCTGATGGTCGGCCTGGGCGAGAACGACGAGGAGATCCTCGAGGTCATGCGCGACCTGCGCGCGCACGACGTCGACATGCTGACCATCGGCCAGTACCTGCAACCCTCCGGCGGCCACCTGCCGGTGCTGCGCTACGTGCATCCGGACACCTTCAAGATGTTCGAGACCGAGGCGCTGAAGATGGGCTTCAAGAACGCCGCCTGCGGGCCGATGGTGCGCTCGAGCTACTGGGCCGACCAGCAGGCGCACGGCGCCGGGGTGGTCTGAACCTGGACCGCATCCGCCGCGGCTGATCGCGGTGCTGGCACGGGAGCGGGCTTGCCCGCTCCCGTGCGTTTACGCCCGCCGTTTCGGCTCAGGGGCAGCCCTTGCAGCCCTCGGTCTGCGCGTTCAGGAAGATCGCCTGTTCCAGGTTCGCCCCGGTGAGGTCGGCGTTGGTGAGCTGCGCGCGGGTGAAGTTGGCGCCCTGCAGGTTGGCGCCGACGAAGGACGCGCCCGACAGCTTGGCCGCGCGCAGGTTGGTGCGCTGCAGGTCGGCACCGTCGAAGCGGCTGCGTTCGGCGCGCGCATTGGTCAGGTCGGCGCCGCCGAGCTGCGCCGCCGACAGATCGGCGTCATGGAGGTCGGCGTTCTGCAGGATCGCGTTGCGCAGGTTCGTGCCCTTCAGGCTGGCGCCGGTGAGCCGGGTGCCGCGCAGGTTGGTGCGCAGCATCGAGGCCTCGTCCAGCGTGGCGCCGGCCATCTCCGCCTGCGAAAAGTTCGCCTCGTTCAGCGTTGCGCCGCGCAGGTTCGCCCCCGACAGGTCGGAGCGGGTGAACTGCGAGTTGGCCAGGTTCACCCCTTCGAGCGCCGCGCCGTTCAGGTTCAGGTTGGTGCACAGCGTGCCGCGGCGGATGTCGCAGCCGCCGATGTTGCCGGCGCGCTGGGCGTCGGCGGGGCGGGGCATCAGGGCGAGGGCGAGCAGCAGGGCGGCCGCCAGGATGGCGGACGGCTCGATGCGGGTCGTGGGCATGGTCTGGATCTTGACTGTCCTGATGGTGGAGGCCGCGGAAGGGAGGTCGGTCTCAGTTACCGAGGGCGCGAGGGGGCGGATGGTTCCGCACGGCGTGTTCAGGCCGCCTCGGCGAGCAGGCGGTCGATCAGCGCATGAAGCTTGTCGAAGTCCGGCTCGCCGAGGAACTTGTGCACGATCTCGCCGTGCCGGTTGATGAGGTAGCTGGTCGGCGTCAGGCGCACCTTGTCGAAGCCGCGCGCGATGCTGCCGTCGCGATCGTGCACGAAGGTGAAGGGCAGCGGGTTGCGGGCGACGAAGGCGGACACCCGGGCGGGCGGGTCGTAATCCATCGCCACCGCGACCGTCCGGTAGCCGCGCGCCTCGAACTTCTCCTGGGTCGCCTTCAGCGCCGGCATCTCCTCGATGCAGACGCCGCAGCTCGTCGCCCAGAAATTCACCAGCACCACCTGGCCGCGCAGGTCCGCGGTGCGGAAGCGCTCCCCTTGCAGCGTGGAGAACGCGACATCGGGCGCCGGGGGCTTCTGGGTGAACATGAACAGTGCGCCGACGACGAGGGCGATGACCACGACGGCGGCCACGATCTTGAATTTCATGGCGGATTCCGCAAAGGGGTGAATGAGGGGCTGCTGGCCAGGTTGCGCGGCGATTTTGAGGGCGCACGCGGGGCTTGTCACGTGCAGGCTTTCGGACCGGCGCTGTCGCCGAAGGTGCCCGGCTTGCTAGACTGTGCCCATCCGGCTGGCGCGTCCCGATCGCTGCCGCCCTTTCGATACATTCAAGCCGAGGTTCCACCGCAATGACCAGCCAGCCCGTTTTTTCCTGGAGCGACCGCTTCCTGCTCGGCCATCGCACCATCGACGAGACCCACAGGGAGTTCGTCGACTGCGTGGATGCCCTGCTGCGGGCGAGCGACGCGGAGATTCCCGCCGCACTCGAGGCCTTCGCGCGCCACGCCGAGTCCCACTTCGCCCAGGAGAACAAGTGGCTGGCAGCGGCCGACTTTCCTGGCGGCGGCGAATGCCACATCGGCGAGCACGCCAAGGTGATGGCCTCGGTGCGCGAGGTGCAGGAGCTCGTCGCCCAGGGCGAGGTGGAGATTGCGCGCGAGCTCGCGCAGGCGCTGATGGACTGGTTCCCCGGCCACGCCGACTACATGGACTCGGCGCTCGCCACCTGGCTGGTCAAGAAGGCGCACGACGGCCGTCCGCTCGTGCTGCGGCGCAAGGAACACCTCTGAGTAACACGCCGGGCCGACGGCACGGCCACCCGATCGGATAGAATCGGCCTCCACGCCGCCCGGCAGGGCGGCTTTGTTTTTTGCGATCCCAGGCCACGATGTCCGCCCTCCTCAACGCCCCGCAGCGCGAAGCGATCCGCTATCTCGACGGCCCCTGCCTGGTGCTGGCAGGCGCCGGCAGCGGCAAGACGCGGGTGATCACGCACAAGATCGCGCACCTGATCAACGAGTGCGGGCTCAGCCCGACCAACATCGCCGCCATCACCTTCACCAACAAGGCGGCCAAGGAGATGCAGGAGCGCGTCGCCCACATCATGGGCGGGCGGGCACCGGGCGGGCTCACGGTGTGCACCTTCCATGCGCTCGGCGTGCGCATCATCCGCCAGGAGGCCAAGCACTGCGGGCTCAAGCCGCAGTTCTCCATCCTCGATGCGTCCGACACCGTGCAGATCGTCTCCGACGTCGCCGGCGACAGCGACAAGGGCATCGCCAAGCAGATGCAGTGGCAGATCTCGTCGTGGAAGAACGCGATGATCACGCCCGAGGAGGCCGCGCAGCTCGCCGACAACGAGATCGCCTCGGTCGCCGCCAAGCTCTACAAGGAATACGAGCGTACGCTGCGCGCCTACCAGGCGGTGGATTTCGACGACCTCATCTCGCTGCCGGTGCGCCTGTTCGACGAGCACCCCGAGGTGCGCGAGCGCTGGCAGAACAAGCTGCGCTACCTGCTGGTGGACGAATACCAGGACACCAACCGCGCCCAGTACCGGCTGCTGAAGCTGCTCTCCGGCGTGCGCGGCGCCTTCACCGCGGTGGGCGACGACGACCAGGCGATCTACGCCTGGCGTGGCGCCGACGTCGAGAACCTGAAGCTGCTGCAGCAGGACTACCCCAAGCTCAAGGTCATCAAGCTCGAGCAGAACTACCGCTCCTCGCGCCGCATCCTCGAGGCCGCCAACACCGTCATCGCCAACAACGAGAAGCTCTTCGACAAGCGCCTGTGGTCCGAGCACGGCCAGGGCGAGCAGATCGTCGTCACCAACTGCCGCGATGCGGAGCACGAGGCCGAGTGGGTGGCCACCAAGATCGCCGCGCACAAGTTCGAGCACCGCACCCGCTTCAAGGACTACGCCATCCTCTACCGCGGCAACCACCAGGCCCGCCTCATCGAACAGCAGCTGCGCAACAACCGCATCCCCTACGTGATGTCGGGCGGGCAGAGCTTCTTCGACAAGGCCGAGATCCGCGACCTGATCGCCTGGCTGCGCCTGCTGGTGAACGAAGACGACGACCTCGCCTTCATCCGCGCCATCACCACCCCGCGCCGCGGCATCGGCGCCGCCACCATCGAGGCGCTCGGCGCCTACGCCGGGCACCGCCACAGCAGCCTGTTCACCGCGGTGTTCGAGGAAGGCCTCACCCAGCACCTGAATGCCAAGCAGCTGCAAGGGGTGCAGGAGTTCGCCGCCTACATCAACCGCCTGCAGTACCGCGCCCCGCGCGAGCCTGCGGCGCAGCTGCTGGAAGACCTGCTCGCCGCGATCCGCTACGAGGCCTGGCTGTTCGAGCACTGCGACACCCGCGAGGCCGAATCCAAGTGGAGCAACGTGCGCGACTTCGTCGGCTGGCTCGGCCGCAAGGGCGAGGAGGACGGCAAGAACCTGCTCGAGCTCACCCAGACCATCGCGCTGATGTCCATGCTCGACAAGGAAGACCCCGACTTCGACGGCGTGCAGATGGCGACCCTGCACGCCTCCAAGGGGCTGGAGTTTCCGCACGTGTTCCTGGTCGGCGTCGAGGAAGGGCTGCTGCCGCACCAGAGCAGTGTCGACGAGGACAAGGTCGACGAGGAGCGTCGCCTGATGTACGTCGGCATCACCCGCGCCCAGCGCAGCCTCAACCTCACCTGGTGCGAGCGGCGCAAGTCGGGCAAGGAGTTCCGCCCCTGCGAGCCGAGCCGCTTCATCGCCGAGATGGGCGGCGACATCCGCATGAACGACCGCAAGACCGCGCAGCCGGTGTCGAAGGAAGAAGGCAAGGCGCGGCTGGCGAACCTGATGGCGATGTTCGAGAACCGCGGCAAGGCTTGAGGCCGCGTTTGCAGGCCTGGCGACCGGCAACAAAAAGGCAGCCGCGCGGGCTGCCTTTGCTGATCCGATCGGCTGCCGGGACGCAGCCCGGCGCTTACTGTTCGACCGGCGGCTCGGTGAACTTGGCGCCGGCGAGGTTGGCGAGGTAGGCCACCGCACGCGCCACTTCGGTGTCGGTCAGGTCGGCGGCGCCGCCGCGCGGGGGCATCGCGTTCTTGCCGGCGATCGCCGAGGCGGTCAGGCCGTCGTGGCCCAGTGCCAGACGCGGCGCCCACTGCCCGGCATCCCCCGTCTTCGGTGCGCCGACGGCGCCCGAGTCGTGGCAGCCCGCGCAGATGGCCTTGACGATCTGTTCGCCGGTACGGCTGCCCGGGGCAACCTTGACGGCCTGGATCTCGACACGCGCGACCGGCTGGATCAGCGAGGCGGTGAGTTCCGGATCGACCTTGGACTGCTCGCCACAGCCGGACAGCAGCGCAGCTGCGACCAGGGCGACGGCAGGCATGGCAAGGCGGGCGGGGCGCAGGGGGCGGTTGTTCGACATGCTTGGATCCTTTGACGGAAAGTGGCGCAAGACTGGGTCTAAAGCCCGGATTATAGCGGGCTAATAACCATTGTGGCAGTGCGGCATGGACTTTGGGTCCGAACGCGGCTATGCTTGCCGGCCTCGTTCGGGAGCTTTCCCGGACGGCTTCGCGCCCGTAGCTCAGCTGGATAGAGTACTGCCCTCCGAAGGCAGGGGTCGGACGTTCGAATCGTCTCGGGCGCGCCAAAGAATTCAATGGGTCAGGTCTTCACGGACTTGGCCCATTTTCTTTTGTGCTCCCGCCTTGAGTAAGGCGAGCAAATACAAATCATTCGCATTAATATACAATCTCCGCACCTGAAGAGGGGAAGCCCCCCGACTCGGCGATCACCCATCGGGTGACGCCGGCAGCTGGATCGTCATACCCAGCGGCCACGCAGGCTGCAAGGCACGGCTTCAGGTCTTCCATGGGTCTTGTGGGAATTCGCCCGCAGGGCCTGGCTCAGGACCTACTTCGTGCAGAGACACAATGAACAGCACCATTCTGCTGGCGCAGCCGTGCGCGTCGAGAACGACGCACCTCCCCTACCAGATCCTCGCCGCTGCGCTCACGAGCGCCTGCGCCTCGCTGGGCTACGCGCAGGATCCAGCACCGGAGACCTCCCTGTCTGCGGTGACGGTCACCGCCACCCGCTCCGAGGCCACGATCGATACCGTCCCGCAGTCGATCACCGTGGTCCGGCGTGAAGAGATCGAACAGCAGGTGAGCGCGGGCAGCGGGCTTGGCGACATCCTCGGCAAGCTGGTGCCCGGTTTCGGGCTGGGACGGGAGTCGCCGAGCACCTTCACGCAGACCATTCGCGGCCGCAACATCAACGTCCTCATCGACGGCGTGCCGCAAAGCACCAACCGCAACGGCGCGCGCATCCTCACGCTGATCGACCCGTCGGCGGTGGAGCGCATCGAGGTCATCCGTGGCGCCACGGCGATCTATGGCGACGGCGCCACCGGCGGCGTGGTCAACATCATCACCCGCAAGGGCAGCGGCCCCGTCGCGCACGTCACCGAGGTCGGCGGCAACCTGTCGCTGTCTCATCCCTCGGAGAGTCTCGGGACGACGATTCGCCACACCAGTTCCGGGTCGAAGGACGATCTGGAGTTTCTTGCCAACGTCGCGGCCGAGCAGACCGGTGCGTTCTTCGACGCCGACGGCGACCGCATCCCGCCCTCGGGCGCCAACCAGGGCAGCCTGGCGGAGACGCGCAGCTACAGCGTGCTCGGCAAGCTCGGCTACAAGCTCGATGCGGACCAGCACATCCAGCTCACGGCGCAGGCGTACAAGGCCGACCAGGACACCAACTACACCACCGATCCAGGCGTTCCGTCGGTTCCCTTGCGCGGGCACAAGTCCCGTGCCATCTCCGGCCTGGAGCTGGACAAGAACGAAGGCACCGAGAACAGCCTCCTCTCGCTCGACTACCGCAACGAGGATGTCTGGGGCAGCAGGATGCACGCCCAGCTGTTCACGCGCGACTACAAGACGGTCTACGCCCCGTTCCGGCGCCATGACGGCACCAAGCCGGGCCCGGAACTGTTCCAGTCCTTCATCGACTCGTCGAAGAACGGCGGCCGCCTGGAGTTCGACACCCTGCTCTCAGAACGCCACGGCCTCACGATGAGCTGGGGGGCGGACCATATCCGCGAATCGACGTCCCAGTCCGGCTATGTCCACGACCCTGCGATCTACGCCGCCTCGGGCGGGCGCACGTTCCAGAGCACCGGGGAAGTACGGACCTGGGTACCGGAGTACGACATCGTCAGCACCGGCGTGTTCGGCCAGCTCGAGTGGCAGGCCACCGACCGCCTGATCCTGCGCGGCGGTTTGCGCCACGAGAAGTTCGACGTCGAAGTCGGCGACTACACGAACCTCAACGGCGGCGCGGTGGGCGGCGGGGAGAAGCGCTACAGCGACACGCTCTACAACATCGGCGCCGTGTTCGACCTCGACGAGCACATCAACCTGTACGCCAGCTACAACCAGGGCTTCTCCCTGCCCGACATGGGGCTGACCCTGCGCAACGCGCCTGCCGGCAGTTCCTTCGCCACGCTGAACACGCAGCCGCAGGTGGTCGACAACTACGAGATCGGCGTGCGCACCTACTGGGGCAGCACGGAAGCGAGCCTGGCCGTGTTCTGGAGCGAGAACGATCTCGGCGCGCGCTCGGGCGGCATGAACGCGCCGATCGTTCGCGCTCCGGAGAAGATCTACGGCTTCGAGGCGACGCTGGACCACCGCTTCTCCGACACCTGGCGTAGCGGCGGAACCTTCTCGTGGGTGGAGGGCAAGAAGTACACCGCGACCGGTACCGAGATCGGCTACCTGGGCAACGATGCGATCGCCCCGCCCAAGCTGACCCTGTATCTGGAACACCAGACCACGCCGAAGTGGTTCAACCGCCTGCAACTGGCCTACAGCGCGGAACGGGATCGCTTCCCCGCCTCCAGCACATCCCCGTACCAGAACCGGATCGACGATTACGCCATCCTGGACTGGGCAAGCCAGTACAAAGTCAGCAAGCAGGGGACGCTCGCCTTCGGCATCAACAACCTGCTCGACAAGCAGTATCACAACACCTTCGCCCAGACCGTCGTGACGCCCGGGGTGTACGGCAACGTCGCCTATGCCGCCGCATCGGGCGCCACGCTGCACGCCACCTACAAGCATGCCTGGTAAGCCCGGCATGCGATCGGCCTTCGCACCGCGTCAGCGGCCGCGGAGGCTGTGGCTGAAGGTGCATCGCTGGCTCGGCCTCAGTCTCGGCATCGTGCTGCTGGTCGCGGCCCTGAGCGGCAGCGCCATGCTGCTCGCGGAGCCGCTCGACGAAGCGCTCGATCGGGCGCTGTTCCACGTCCCCGACGCTTCCTCGGTCGACTACCGGGCGGTGGTGGAGCGCCTCAAGGCCGAGCTGGGTCCGGATGCGGACATCACGCTACGCCCTCCCCGCGAGGAGCAGGAGTCCTTCCAGGCTCACGTGAGGGGAAGCTGGAAGGGAACCGTCTATCTGCACCCCGCGTCGGGCGAGATCCTCGGCCGTCGCGACGAGGCGGAGGGGGTGATGGGCGTGCTTTTCGCACTGCACAGCAACCTGCTTGCGGGCGAGACGGGCAGGGCGGCGCTCACTCTGGCTGCCTTCGCCTATCTGCTGATGCTGGTCTCGGGCGTCTGCCTGTGGTGGCCGAAACGATGGCATCGGGCACTGTCCATCCGGTGGTCGGCGGGCGCCTATCGTGCCGTCTTCGACTGGCACCGCGTCACCGGCATCGTGTTCGCGGCGGTGGTCCTCGGTGCGGTCGCGTCCGGTGCCTACATGGCATGGCCGCCGCTCGCGCGGACGGTAAGCATCCTGGGCGATGCCGCACCCGCCCTGCCGCCGGCCGTAACCGGGGGGCCGCCTGTGGCGGAAGTGGTCGAGCGGGTCGTGGCGCGGGCGCGGGCCGCCTTCCCGGATGCAGTGGTCGGTTACGTCCAGGTGCCGGCGCGGCCGGACCGGCCGCTCCGCGTCCGGCTGCGGCTGCCGGACGATCCCCATCCGAACGGGCTGACATCGATGTGGCTCCACCCGGACAGCGGGGAGCACATCCGGACGGACCGGTGGTCGGAGCTGGATCCGGGAACGCGCGCCTATGCGTACGTCTATCCCCTGCACACGGGCGAACTATGGGGTCTGCCGTGGATGATCCTGGTCTTCGTTGCCGGGGTCGTCCTGGCCACCCATGCGGTGACGGGCCTGCTCCTGTGGTGGCGACGGCGGTGAGTCAGCTCGCCAGGGTCTTCACCGCGGCGGCGACGCGGGCGTCGACGCCATGTCCGAGGTCGGGGAAAAGCTCGAGGGTGACCGCTGCGCCGAGCGCCCGCAGGGTCTCGGCGGCGATGAGGCTGTAGCGGGGATCGATCACCGGGTCCTGCTCGCCATGCAGCAGGTGGACCCGTGTCGCTGCCGGCGCCACGCGCGGCGGCGTCGCGAAGCGGCCGGCGAGCGAGATCACGCGCGCAGCCAAGCTTTCGGGCAACTGGGTGGACTCGAGCGCCATGATCGCCCCCTGGGAGAAGCCGAGCAGCGTGGTGGCTGCCGCATCCACGCCGGTTCGCGCCTGCCAGTCGCGCACGCAGCGCACGAAGGCCGGCATGGCGGCGGCGATGCGGGCGGGGCGGCTGTCCTCGGTGACGCCGCGTACCGAGAACCATTGCCAGCCGCTGCCGAGGTCGCAGGCGTCGGGCGAGCGCACGCTCACCACCCAGGCGGCCGGGTCCGCCGCGGCGAGGATGCGGCCCAGCGGCACGAGGTCCTCGGGGCGCGAGCCCACGCCGTGGAACAGCAGGATCAGGCGGGCGGCGGGGGCCGAGGGCGTATGGACGACGAGGTCTTGGGCGGACATGTTCAGGCTCGATTCGATGACGGGGCGTTCGCGGCGGCGTCCGCGTCCGGGGCGAGGTCGCTGCCGAAGACGAAGGAGTCCATCGACAGCACCCCATGCACGATGCCGCCCTCGACGAGGCTCGCGGGCAGGGCTTGCGCCGCCGCGCCGGCCGCCACCAGCAGCGGCAGGTAATGCTCGGCGGTGGGGTGCGCCCGGCGCGCATGCGGCGCGCTCGCCAGCGCGCGACGCAGCCGTTCGTGGTCGCCTGCCTGCACGGCATCGCGCACCCAGTGTGCGAACTCCGCCGCATACGCCTCCGCGTGCGGATCGCCGAGGCGGAATTCGTACAGGTTGTGGGTGAGGCTGCCCGAGCCGACGATCAGCACGCCTTCGTCCGCCAGCGGCGCGAGCGCGCGGCCGTAGTCGTAGGCGCCGTCGGCGTCCAGCCACACCGGCAGCGAAACCTGGAACACCGGCACGTCCGCCTGAGGGTACAGATGCATCAGCGGCACCCAGGCGCCGTGGTCCAGCCCGCGCTCGGCATCGGCCGTGGCGGGAAGGCCCGCCGCCTGCAGCAGCTCCAGCGCCCGCCGCGCCGCCAGGTGCGCGCCGGGGGCCGGATAACGCAGGCGGTAGAGCGCGGGATCGAAGCCGCCGAAATCGTGGATCGTCTCCGGGCGCAGCGACAGCGTCGCCTGCGGCTGCCGCGTCATCCAGTGCGGCGACACCACCAGCACCGCGGCCGGGCGCGGCAGCCGGCGGCCGAGCGCGGCGAGCCCGGCGCCGGCGAGGCCGGGTTCGAGCGCGAAGGTCGGCGCGCCATGCGAGACGAAAAGGGTGGGAAGGGTGTGCATGTGAATTCTCCGCAATCTCGGGCCGTCATCGATCGGGTGCTTCACTTTCGGTGGCGACCGGCTGAGCATGGATGGCACTTTACGGCGCGCCCGGCTTGGGATAAACAGGCTTCTGAACCAGACACTGTTCCATACAGAGAGACAATGGACCGCTTCGTCGAGATGCAGACCTTCTGTGCGGTGGTCGATGCCGGCAGCTTCGTCAGTGCCGCCGACGCGCTCGGGATGTCGAAGGCGGCAGCCTCGCGCTATGTGAGCGAGCTGGAGAGGCGGCTGGGCGTCCGCCTGCTGCATCGCACGACCCGACGCCTGTCGCTGACCGAGGACGGCGAGCGCTTCTACGCGCGCAGCCGGGAGCTGCTCGCGGGCCTCGAGGAGGCCGAGGCCGAACTGCATTCGCGCAGCGGCGCGGCACGCGGGCTGCTGCGCGTCAATGCGCCGGTGACCTTCGGCATCCGCCATCTCGCCCAGCTCTGGGGCGCGTTCTGCGAGCTTCATCCGCAGGTAAGGCTCGAGATCACGCTCTCCGACCGCACCGTCGATCTCGTCGAGGAAGGCTTCGACATGGCGATCCGGATCGCCGCGCTGCCGAGCTCGACCCTCGTGTGCCGCCAGCTCGCCCGCACCCGCATCGTGCTGTGCGCCTCGCCCCGGTACCTGGCGGCGCATGGCACGCCGAGCGCGCCGGCCGAGCTCGCCCGCCACGCCGTCATCGCCTACAGCTACTGGTCGGGCGGCGACGAGTGGCAGTTCGAGGGGCCGGACGGGCGGGTGAGCGTGCGCACGAAGCCATCGATGCACACCAACAGCGGCGACACCTGCCGGGCGATGGCGCTCGCCGACCAGGGCGTCATCCTGCAGCCCGGTTTCCTGGTCGCCGACGATCTGGCCGCCGGTACCCTCGTGGAGCTGATGCCCGCGTATCGCTCCGTCACCCTGGGCATCTATGCCCTCTACCCCACGCGCAAGTTCGTCCCGCCCAAGGTGCGCGCGCTGGTCGAGTTCCTCGCCGAGCACTTCGCCCGCCCGCGCCCCGGCTGGTGACGCGCACCGCCCCGCCGCCCCTTCGTTGCGGCGGGTGGAACACTGCATCCCCGGCGAGGGCCTTTTTCCGCATCGCGCGCGCGGCTACCTTGTCGCCCACGCAAGGGTCGATCGAAGCACGAGGAGCGCAGCATGCTGGTCAATGGACGATGGGTGGAAAAGTGGCAACCGGTGCAGGCGAGCGATGACGAAGGCCGCTTCATCCGCCAGGCCTCGGGCTTCCGGCACCGGATCGCGGCGGATAGCCCCGAAGGCTTCACGCCGGAGCGCGGGCGCTACGTGCTGTACGTGGCCTACATCTGCCCATGGGCGTGCCGGACGCTGATCGCGCGGCGGCTGAAGGGGCTCGAGGACGTGATCGAGGTCCGCGTCCTCGACCCGCGCCTCACCGAGCAGGGCTGGGCCTTCAGCGGCGAACTCGGCTCCGATGTCGACGACCTCAATGGTGCGGGCTACATGCACGAGCTCTATACCCGCGCCGATCCCGCCTACAGCGGGCGGGCCACGGTACCTGTCCTCTGGGACCGGTCGCGGCGCACCATCGTGAACAACGAGTCGGCCGACATCCTGCAGATCCTGAATGCCGATTTCGGCACCCTGGCGCGAAACCCGATCGACCTGCGGCCGGCCGCGCACGTCGACGCGATCGAGGCCGCCAACGCGCGCCTGTACGCGGACTTCAACAACGGCGTCTATCAGGCCGGATTCGCCACCACCCAGGCCGCCTACGACGAGGCGGTCCAGCGTGTCTTCGACTGCCTGGCATGGATGGACGCCCGGCTGGCTAGCGCCCAGTGGCTGGCGGGCGACCGACTCACCGAGACCGACATCCGCGCCTTCGTCACCCTGGCCCGTTTCGACCTGGCGTACTACGCGCTCTTCAAGTGCAACCTGCGCCCGCTCTCGGCCTACGGCAACGTGATGGCCTATTTCCGCCGCCTGCTGGCGATCCCCGCATTCGCCGGGAGTGTGCGTGCATACCACATCAAGGCCGGGTATTACTCGATCAGGGCGCTGAATCCCAGCGGCATCGTGCCGGCCGGCCCCGAGCTCGACTACCCCTGAGCCGCGCGCCGACCGCGGCAACTGCGGTGTGCGGGCAGGGCGCAGGCGCTCGGCCCGACCCCGCGCGCCGGCATCGCCACCCATGCTTTCGCCGCGCTCGCGCCGGCCATCCCGGGCACCAATTTGGTGCCCGCTTCCAAGTTGTGCTTGCAGAAAGCGGGGTGGACCGGAGACGATCTCGCTTTGACGGAGATCAATGAAGCCTTCGCCGCGCCGCAATGCGCGGTCAGCAAGGACCCGTGCCGGGGTGCCGGCACGATCAACGTCACTGGCGGCGCGATCGGCCATCCGGTCGGAGCATCCGGATGCCGTATGCTGGTCACGCTGATCCACGAAACGATTTGCCGTGATGCACGCCGGGGCCCGGCCTCGCCGTGCATCGCTTGTGGCATGCACGGGGCAGGGGCGTTCGAGCGCCGCGCCCCGTCACAGGGATAACCAATGAAGGAGAACATCAGATGTTGATTGGAGTTCCGCGCGAGAGTGCGGCAGGCGAGAAGCGCGTCGCCACCGTGCCTGAGGTGGTGCAGAAGCTCGCCAAGCTCGGTTTCGAGGTGGCGGTCGAGAGCGGTGCGGGCGAGGCGGCGAACTTCGCCGACGACGACTACCGCGCTGCCGGGGCCGAGGTGCTGCCGAGTGCGGCCGAGGTGTGGGGGCGTGCGGACATCGTGTTCAAGGTGCGTCCGCCCACCCTGGAAGAGGTCGGCCTGCTGCGCGAAGGCGCCACGCTGATCGGCTTCGTGTGGCCCGCGCAGAACCCCGAACTGATGCAGGCGCTGCAGGCCAGGCGCGCCACCGTGCTCGCCATCGACTGTCTGCCGCGCCAGCTGAGCCGTGCGCAGAAGATGGACGCGCTGACCTCGATGGCCGGCATCAGCGGCTATCGGGCGGTGATCGAGGCCGCCAACGCCTTCGGCCGCTTCCTCAACGGCCAGGTCACCGCCGCCGGCAAGATCCCGCCGGCCAAGGTCTTCATCGCCGGCGCCGGCGTGGCCGGTCTCGCCGCCATCGGCACCGCGGCCAACCTGGGCGCCATCGTGCGCGCCAACGACACCCGCGCCGAAGTCGCCGACCAGGTGGTCTCGCTCGGTGGCGAGTTCGTCAAGGTCGATTACGAGGAAGAGGGTTCGGGCGGCGGCGGCTACGCCAAGGTGATGAGCGAGGGCTTCCAGGCGGCGCAGCGCGCCATGTACGCGCAGCAGGCGCGGGAAGTCGACATCATCATCACCACCGCGCTGATCCCGGGCAAGCCGGCCCCCAAGCTGATCACCGCCGAGATGGTGCAGAGCATGAAGCCGGGCAGCGTGATCGTCGACCTCGCGGCCGAGCAGGGTGGCAACTGCGAACTCACCGTGCCCGGCGAGGCGGTGGTGCGCCACGGCGTGACCATCATCGGCTACACCGACCTGCTCAGCCGCCTGGCCAAGCAGTCGTCCACGCTGTATTCGAACAACCTGCTGCGCCTGGCCGAGGAACTGTGCAAGGCCAAGGACGGCAACATCCTCGTCAATTTCGAGGACGACGCGATCCGCGGCCTCACCGTGATCCGGGACGGCGAGCTCACCTGGCCGGCGCCGCCGCCCAAGCTGCCGGCCGCGCCGGCCAAGCCCAAGGCCGCCGCCACGCCGATCGCCGCGCCCAAGGGCCACGGCCACGGCGCCGGCGAGCCGATGTCGGTGAAGTCGCTGGCCATCGTGTTCGGTGTCGGTGCGCTGCTGTTCCTGCTCGTCGGCCTGTACGCGCCGGCCAGCTTCCTGTCGCACTTCACGGTGTTCGTGCTGGCCTGCTTCGTCGGCTACATGGTGGTGTGGAACGTCACGCCCTCGCTGCACACGCCGCTGATGAGCGTGACCAACGCGATCTCGTCGATCATCGCGATCGGCGCGCTGGTGCAGGTGGCGCCGCCGCTGGGCGATGGCGCGGCCGACCGCCCCGACGGGCTGATCCTGTTCCTGGCCTTCTTCGCGCTCGCGCTCACGGCCGTCAACATGTTCGGCGGCTTCGCGGTGACGCGTCGCATGCTGGCGATGTTCCGCAAGTAAGGAGACGACAATGACCTCAAGCATGGCCACTGTCTCGTATATCGGCGCCACCATCCTCTTCATCCTCAGCCTGGGCGGGCTCGCCCACCCCGAGACCGCACGCCGCGGCAACCTGTTCGGCATGATCGGCATGGCGCTCGCGGTGCTCGCCACCGTGTTCGGCCCGCAGGTCTCCCTGAGCGGCGTCCCGTGGATCATCGTCGCGCTCCTGATCGGCGCCGGCGTCGGCCTCTACGCCGCCAAGACGGTGCAGATGACGCAGATGCCCGAGCTCGTCGCGCTGATGCACAGCCTGGTGGGCCTGGCCGCCTGCCTCGTGGGCTTCGCCAGCTACATCGACACCTCGATCGTGTTCCCCACCGCCGCCGAGAAGACCATCCACGAGGTGGAGATCTACATCGGCATCTTCATCGGTGCGGTCACCTTCTCCGGCTCGCTGATCGCGTTCGGCAAGCTCTCGGGCAAGATCGGCGGCAAGCCGCTGCTGCTGCCGGCGCGCCACATCCTCAACCTGATCGGCCTCGTGCTGGTGATCCTGTTCGGCAACTGGTTCCTGAACACGCACTCGACCGGCGCCGGCATGACGCTGCTGCTGGTGATGACCGTGATCGCGCTCGCCTTCGGGGTGCACATGGTGATGGCGATCGGCGGCGCGGACATGCCGGTGGTGGTGTCGATGCTCAACAGCTACTCCGGGTGGGCGGCTGCGGCCACCGGCTTCATGCTCAGCAACGACCTGCTGATCGTGGTCGGCGCGCTGGTGGGTTCCTCCGGCGCGATCCTGTCCTACATCATGTGCCGGGCGATGAACCGCAACTTCATCAGCGTCATCGCCGGCGGCTTCGGCACCGGCGGCGGCGCGCCCTCGGCCGCGGCGGCGGGCGCCGAGCCGGCCGGCGAGGTGCAGCCGATCAGCGCGGTCGAGACCGCCGAGCTGCTGCGCGAGGCCAAGAGCGTCGTCATCGTGCCGGGCTACGGCATGGCGGTGGCGCAGGCCCAGCACGTGGTGTGCGAGATCGTCAAGATCCTGCGCGACAAGGGCGTGACCGTGCGCTTCGCCATCCACCCGGTGGCGGGCCGCATGCCCGGACACATGAACGTGCTGCTCGCCGAAGCCAAGGTGCCCTACGACATCGTGCTCGAGATGGACGAGATCAACGAGGACTTCCCGGACACCGACGTCGCCATCGTCATCGGCGCCAACGACATCGTGAACCCGGCCGCCCAGGAAGACCCGGGCAGCCCGATCGCCGGCATGCCGGTGCTCGAAGTGTGGAAGGCGCGCACCTCCATCGTCATGAAGCGCAGCATGGCTTCGGGCTATGCCGGGGTGGACAACCCGCTGTTCTACAAGGAGAACAACCGCATGCTGTTCGGCGACGCGCGCAAGATGCTCGACGAGGTGCTGGGTGCGCTGAACGACTGAGATGGAGGGCAGGTCCGTGCGCAGCGCCCCCGCGTAGTGCAGCCGGTGGCCGCGGATGTCGTCCGCGGCCACTGCCGCCCCGCCGGGGGCGGACTGCGAAGTGCATGGATCGCGCTTGGACAACCGGAAGGACAATTTCACAGGATTGACTCCCATGAGCACTGATCGAAGCGTATCGAGCCCTCCGTCGTCTCCCCGAGTCGCCCTCTTCGTCACCTGCCTGGTCGATGCGATGCGTCCGAGCATCGGCTTCGCCGCGCTGAAGCTGCTGCGCGCGGCCGGGTGCAGGGTCGAGGTCCCCGCAGCGCAGACCTGTTGCGGCCAGCCCGCCTTCAACAGCGGCGACACCGCCGATGCCGCCAGGCTCGCGCGCCATTTCATCGAGACCTTCGAAGGCTACGACTACGTCGTCGCGCCTTCCGGGTCCTGCGTCGGCATGACCCGCGCGCACTACGCCGAAGCCCTCGCCGACGACCCCGCGTGGGCCGAGCGCGCGCGCCGGCTTGGCGAACGGACCTACGAGCTGACGAGCTTCCTGGTCGACGTGATGCGCTTCGCGCCCGCCGACGTGAAGCTCGACGGCAGCTTCACCTACCACGACAGCTGTTCCGGCCTCAGGGAGCTCGGCGTGCACGACCAGCCGCGCGCCCTGCTCGGCAAGGTGTCCGGGCTCACCCTCGAGCCGCTGGAGGGCAACGACGTGTGCTGCGGCTTCGGCGGCACCTTCTGCGTCAAGTACGCGGCGATCTCCAACGCGGTGGTGGGCGAGAAGGCCGATGCGATCGAGCGCAGCGGCGCGCAGCTGCTGCTCGGCGGCGACCTCGGCTGCCTGATGAACATGGCCGGCAAGCTCAAGCGCAAGGGCTCCGCCGTGCGCGCCTACCATGCCGCCGAGGTGCTGGCCGGCATGGCCGATGGTCCGGCCATCGGCGAGGAGGGCTGAGCCATGGAGCAGGCCACGCTGTCGTTCAAGGCGCGCGCCGAACGCGCGCTGGCCGATCCGACGCTGAAGATCGCGATCGACCGCACCACCGGCACCGCCGAGCGCAAGCGTGCGCTGGCGATGACGCAGTTCCCGGAGTTCGAGGCCGCGCGCGACCGCGCCAAGCGCATCAAGGACCATGTCATCGCCAACCTCGAGCACTACCTGCTCGAGTTCGAGCGCAACGCCATCGCCTCCGGCGCCAAGGTGTACTGGGCCGCGACCGCCGACGAAGCCTCGCAGATCGTCGTGCGGCTGTGCAAGGAAGCGGGCGCGAAGCGCGTCACCCGGGTCAAGTCGATGCTGGGCGAGGAGATCGGCCTGCCGCATGCGCTCGACGAAGCCGGCATCGACCGCGTCGAGACCGACCTCGCCGAGCACATCGTGCAGCTCGGCGGCGACCGTCCCTCGCACATCGTGTGGCCGTCGATGCACCGCACCCGCGAGCAGGTCTCGGAGATGTTCAAGCGCCAGCACCGCGCGCCGCACCAGGAAGAGACCATCGAGGCGATGGTCGACAGCGCGCGCCGCGAGCTGCGCGACAAGTTCCTGTCCGCCGACGTCGCCATCTCGGGCGCCAACTTCCTGCTCGCCGACACCGGCGCCACCTGCACCGTCACCAACGAGGGCAACGCCGAGCTCACCACCACGCCGCCGCGGGTGCACATCGTCACCGCCGGCATCGAGAAGCTCGTCCCCAGCATGGGCCACGCGATCGCCATGCTGCGCGTGCTGGTGCGCTCGGCGACCGGGGCCGACGTCACCCAATACACCACCTTCCACTGCGGCCCGAAGCAGGCGGGCGACCGCGACGGCCCGGAGGAATTCCACATCGTGCTGGTCGACAACGGCCGCACCCGCATGCTGCGCGAGGGCATGAAGGAGATGCTGCGCTGCATCCGCTGCGGCGCGTGCATGAACCACTGCGTGGTGTTCCGCCAGCTCGGCGGCCACGTCTATGGCGGCACCTATCCCGGGCCGATGGGGGCGGTGCTGACCCCGGTGTTCGACGGCCTGGAGAAGTCACGCGACCTGCCGCACGCGTGCACGATGAACGGCAAGTGCCAGGAGGTGTGCCCGGTGGCCATTCCGCTACCGACCCTGCTGCGCGGCTGGCGCGACCGCTCCTGGCGCGAGGGCCTGGAGCCGGGCGTGGTCCGCTTCGGCCTCGGCGTGCACACCTTCTTCGCGCTGCGGCCGCGCCTGTACCGGCTGGCGACCGCGATGGCGATCCGCGTCATGCGCCTGTTCAGCCGCGGCGGCGTCGTGCGCGGCATGCCCGGGCTCGGCGCGTGGACCGCCTACCGCGAGTTCCCCGCACCGGCCAAGCGCAGTTTCATGGAGATGTACAAGGATCAGGAGGGCGGGCGATGAGCGCACGCGACAGCATTCTCGACGCGGTACGGACGGGCCTCGGCCACATCAGGACCGACCCGGCGGCGGCGCGGCGCGAGGCCGACGCCCTGCTGCAGGACCTCGACGCGATCCGGCCGCCCCTGCTCGCCGAGGATCTGGTGGACGCCTTCGTCGCCCGCCTCGTGACCCCCAAGGTCGCCGCGACCGCGGAACGCATCGCCGACGCGGCCGCGCTGCCGGCGGCGGTCGCGCGCTACCTCGAGGCGCGCGGGCTGCCGGCGGTCGTCGCCCTGCAGCCCGCTGCGGTGTTGCAGGCGCTCGACTGGTCGGGCTTCGAGCTCCACGACCGGGTGGCGCCGGACGAGACCATCGCGGTCGGCGCCGCGCGCTGGGGCATCGCCGAGACCGGCTCGCTCGTCTTCCATTCGGACGCCGAGACGCCGATCCTCGCCAACTTCCTGCCGCTCCATCACCTCGTCATGGTGCGGGCGGACGCCATCCTCGCCTATCTCGACGACTACGCCGCGGCCACCGCCGGCCAGCGTCCGCCGCGCAACGTCAACATCATCACCGGGGCGAGCGGCACCACCGACATCGAGGGCAGCCTGGTGCTCGGCGCCCATGGCCCGCGCTACCTGCACGTGGTGATCGTCGGCCGCCATCCGGGCGAGGCGGCCTAGTCTCCCGTTCAGGAGCCGCCATGAAACGCCATCCCCGTCTCGTCCAGTTGTCGCGCGAACACCACGTCGCCCTCCGTCTCGGCCGCCAGCTGCTCGCCGGCGGTGCCGCGGCCAAGCTGGGCGCCGAGCACGATGCGCTCGCCGCCCACTTCGCCGAGGAAGAGCGCGGCCTGCTGCCACTGCTCGAGGCGCACGGCCACGCCGCGCTGGCGCAGCGCCTGAACGCCGAGCACGCGCAGCTGCGGGACCTGTTTGTGGCGGCGCTGCAGGGTCGGCGCGAGGCCGAAGCCGGGCAGGCCCTGATCGACCACGTGCGCTTCGAGGAGCGCGAGCTGTTCCCGGTGGTCGAGACCCTGTTCGAGCAGCCGCCACCCGAAGCCAACTCGTGAGCGCGGCCTGCGTCCGCCGCAGACCCTCAGGCCTCCGCCTTCGCCGCCTCCACTAGCCACTCGCGGAAGCGCGTGAGCGCGGGGCGCTCGGCCTTGTGCTCGGGCACGATCAGGTAATAGGCGCGCGTGCTCGGGGAGCTGCGTGGGCAGGGGGTGATCAGCACGCCGGCGGCCAGCTCGTGCTGGATCAGGAAGGGCGGGATCAGCGCTACGCCCATGCGCTCGATCGCCGCCTGGGCGAGCATCGAGAACAGCTCCAGGCGCATGCCGGCCATGTCGCGCGCCGCCTCCACCCCCGCGGCCTCGAACCAATGCCGCCATGCATAGGGGCGGGTGGACTGCTGCAGCAGGGGCAGGCTCGCGATCTCGTCCGCACTCATCTGCGCGCGCACGCCCGGCAGCGCGGGGCTGCACACCGGTACCGGGTATTCGCGCATCAGGAAGTGGGCCTCGGTGCCGGGCCAGCCGGCGTCGCCGAAGTAGATCGCGGCGTCGAACTCGGTCTGGTCGAACAGGAAGGGGCGGGTCTGCGTGCTCATGTTCACCACCACTTCCGGATTCTGCGCCTGGAAACCGGCCAGCCGCGGCAGCAGCCAGCGCGTCGCGAAGGTCGGCACCACCGCCAGTTCGAGCACGCTTGCGGCGCCGTGGTGCGCCATCACCGCCAGCGTGTCGCGTTCGATCGCATCCAGGCGCGGGCCGATCTGGCGGCCGTAGCTCACCCCTGCCTCGGTGAGCTGCACGCCACGCCGGGTGCGGCGGAACAGCGCCACGCCGAGGAAGTCCTCCAGCCCGGCGATCTGGCGGCAGATCGCGCTCTGCGTCAGCGCCAGTTCGTCGGCGGCGCGGGTGAAGCTCTGGTGGCGCGCGGCGGCCTCGAAGGCGAGCAGGGCGGCAGTGCTGGGGATCTTCTTGCGCATCGAGTGCTGCCTCGGAGTTCCGGAAGCGCACAGGTTACTGCAGAAATATCGCTTGAGCGGCGGTCTCGGAGTTCATAGGATGCGATTCATGCGCAGGCCGTCGCCTGCGGAACCGATCGCGACAGGAGACACGACATGGCTTCGACGAAGGCTAGCTTCAACTGGGAAGATCCGCTGCTGCTCGACCTGCAGCTCACCGAGACCGAGCGCATGGTGCGCGACGCCGCGCGCGCCTACTGCCAGGACAAGCTGCTGCCGCGGGTGCAGGAGGCCTTCCGCCACGAGAAGACCGACCCCGCGATCTTCCGCGAGATGGGCGAACTCGGCCTGCTCGGCCCGACCATCCCCGAGCAGTACGGCGGCGCGGGCATGAACTACGTCTCCTACGGCCTGATCGCGCGCGAGGTCGAGCGCGTCGATTCCGGCTACCGCTCTATGATGAGCGTGCAGAGTTCGCTGGTGATGGTGCCGATCAACGAGTTCGGCACCGAGGCGCAGAAGCAGAAATACCTGCCCAGGCTCGCCAGCGGCGAATGGATCGGCTGCTTCGGCCTGACCGAACCGAACCACGGCTCCGACCCGGGCTCGATGATCACCCGCGCGCGCAGCGTGCCGGGCGGCTTCAGCCTGTCGGGCAGCAAGATGTGGATCAGCAACAGCCCGATCGCCGACGTGTTCGTGGTGTGGGCCAAGGACGACGAGGGCCAGATCCGCGGCTTCATCCTCGAGAAGGGCTGGAAGGGGCTGTCGGCACCCGCGATCCACGGCAAGGTCGGCCTGCGCGCCTCGATCACCGGCGAGATCGTCATGGACGAGGTCTTCGTGCCGGAAGAGAACGCCTTCCCCACCGTGCGCGGCCTCAAGGGCCCGTTCACCTGCCTCAACTCGGCGCGCTTCGGCATCGCCTGGGGCGCGCTCGGCGCCGCCGAGGCCTGCTACGAGACCGCGCGCCAGTACACGATGGACCGCATCCAGTTCGGCCGTCCGCTCGCCGCCAACCAGCTGGTGCAGAAGAAGCTCGCCGACATGCTGACCGAGATCACCCTCGGCCTGCAGGCGGTGCTGCGCGTGGGCCGCATGAAGGACGAGGGCATCGCGCCGGTCGAGATCACCTCGATCGTCAAGCGCAACTCCTGCGGCAAGGCGCTCGACATCGCCCGCACCGCGCGCGACATGCTCGGCGGCAACGGCATCTCGGACGAATACTGCGTCGCCCGCCACCTGGTGAACCTCGAGGTGGTGAACACCTACGAGGGCACCCACGACGTCCATGCCCTGATCCTCGGCCGCGCCATCACCGGCATCGCCGCGTTCAGCAACTGATCGCCCGGAGACCGCCATGGCCGGCGCCCTGTCGCACATCCGCGTCCTCGACCTCTCGCGCATCCTCGCCGGCCCCTGGGCCGGGCAGATGCTGGCCGACCTCGGCGCGGACGTCATCAAGGTCGAGCGCCCCGGCGCCGGCGACGACACCCGCGGCTGGGGGCCGCCCTGGCTCAAGGACGAGCACGGCGCCGACACCGAGGTGGCGGCGTACTACCTGTGCGCCAACCGCAACAAGCGCTCGATCACCATCGACATCACCCAGGCCGAGGGCCAGGCGCTGGTGCGCCGGCTCGCCGCCGAGTCGGACGTGGTGCTGGAGAACTTCAAGGTCGGCGGCCTCGCCCAGTACGGCCTCGACTACGACAGCCTGAAGGCGGTCAATCCGCGCCTGGTTTACTGCTCGATCACCGGCTTCGGCCAGGACGGGCCGTACGCGCCGCGCGCCGGCTACGACTTCCTGATCCAGGGCCTGGGCGGGCTGATGAGCCTCACCGGCCGGCCCGACGGCGAGGAGGGCGGCGGGCCGATGAAGGTGGGCGTGGCGCTCACCGACATCCTCACCGGGCTGTACGCCACCAACGCGGTGCTCGCCGCGCTCGCCTGGCGCGAGCAGAGCGGCGAGGGCCAGTACATCGACCTGGCGCTGCTCGACGTGCAGGTGGCCTGCCTCGCCAACCAGGCCGGCAACTACCTCGCCACCGGGCAGAGCCCGAAGCGGCTGGGCAACGCCCATCCCAACATCGTGCCCTACCAGGATTTCCCCACCGCCGACGGCTACATGATCCTCGCCATCGGCAACGACGGGCAGTTCGCGCGCTTCTGCGCGGCCGCCGGCGCACCGCAGCTCGCGGCCGACGAACGCTTCGCCACCAACCGCGCGCGCGTGCTCAATCGCACGACGCTGATCCCGCTGCTGAAGAAGCTCACCGTCGAGCGCACTACCGCGGCGTGGATCGCGACCCTGGAGGCGCTCGCCGTGCCCTGCGGCCCGATCAACACCCTGGCCGACGTGTTCGCCGATCCGCAGGTGCAGGCGCGCGGGCTGAAGGTGACGATGCCGCATCCGGTCGCCGGCCAGGTGCCGCTGGTGGCCAGTCCGATGAAGCTGTCGGCCACCCCGGTCGACTACCGCCTGCCGCCGCCGATGCTGGGCGAGCACACCGACGACATCCTCGCCGCCACCCTCGGTCTGGACGCGGCGGCGATCGCCCGCCTGCGTGCGGACGGGGTGGTCTGAGCCTGCGCCGATGCGCGTTCCCCCCACCCGGTTCGCATGCCGATTTGCGGCCGGCGGGCCTGGCGACGTAGTCTGAGCGACGCGAGACGACGGCGGGGCGTATCCTCCCGGCTCGACGGGAGGACAACGGATGGAATTCGCGAAAATCTTCATCACCCTGGCTGCGCTGATCAACCCCTTCGGCGCGATCCCGGCCTTCATCGGCCTGACTCAGGGCCAGTCGGCGCTCGAGCGCCGGCGCACCGCGCGCACCGCGGCGGTGGCGAGTTTCATCGTGATCGCGGTCACCGCGATCGCCGGCCAGTACCTGCTGGCCGGCTTCGGCATCACCGTGCCCTCGCTGCAGGTCGGCGGCGGCGTGCTGCTGTTCATCGTCGCGATCTCGATGTTCAACGCCCAGCCGGCGCCTAGCCGCAGCACGCCGGAGGAAGCCGACGAGGCCGCGGAGCGCGCCAACATCGCGGTGGTGCCGCTGACCATCCCGCTGCTCACCGGTCCGGGGGCGGTGAGCACGGTGATCATCTACGCCGACCAGGGCACGGGCACGGTGCTGATGCTGCTCGGCGCCGGCGTGCTGATGGGCGGCGTGGTGTGGCTGGCCTTCAGCCTGGCCGGGCCGATCAGCCGGCTCGCCGGGCGCACCGGGCTGAACATCATGACCCGGCTGATGGGCCTGGTGGTCGCGGCGCTGGCCGTCGAGTTCATCGCCGCGGGCATCCGCGCCTACGTGACGGCCTGAGCGGGGCAGGACGCGACCGAGGCCTTGCCGGCGGCCGCCCCGCATCGCGGCGGCTGCCTGTTCAGCGCGCGCCGTCGGCGACGATCGCCGCCACCTGCTCGCCGATCGCCAGCGCCGCGGTGAGGCCGGGCGACTCGATGCCGTACAGGTGCACCAGGCCCGGCGTGCCGTGCGCCGCCGGGCCGTCGATGCGGAAGTCGGCGTCGGCCTCGCCCGGGCCGACGATCTTCGGGCGCACGCCGGCATAGCCGGGCTGCAGCCGGGTGGCGTCGAGCGCCGGCCACCAGCGCCGGATCGCGCGGGCGAAGCCCTGCGCGCGCGCTGCATCCACCGTGTAGTCGGGGGCGGCGATCCACTCCACGTCGGGGCCGAACTTGGCCTGGCCGCCCAGGTCCAGGGTCAGGTGCACGCCCAGGCCGCCGGGTTCCGGGATCGGGTAGATCAGGCGCGAGAACGGCGCCCGGCCCGCATAGCCGAAATACACCCCGCGCGCGTAATGCGCCTGCGGCGCCTGCGCCGCGGCCGGGGCGCGGATCGCGCGGCCGAGCCCCGGGGCGTCCAGGCCGGCGGCGTTGATCACCCATTTCGCCTTGAGCTCGGCCGCGGCCTCGCCGCCTGTGCGCAGCACGATGCCGTCGGCCTCCGCCCGTCCATCCAGCACCGGGCTGGCGAGCGCGAGCATGGCGCCGTGGCGCTCGGCCTCGCCCAGCAGCGACAGCATCAGGCCGTGGCTGTCGACGATGCCGGTCGAGGGCGACAGCAGCGCGCTGTGGGCGGCGAGCGCCGGTTCGAGCGCGGCGAGTTCGTCGGCCTCGATCAGGCGCAGGTCATGCACGCCGTTGGCGCGCGCGCGTTCGGCGATCGCCTGCAGCGCCGGCGCCTGCGCCGCGGAACTGGCGACGACCAGCTTGCCGCAGCGCGCATGGCTCACGCCGTGTTCGACGCACCACGCGTACAGGCGCTGGCGGCCGTCCACGCACAGCCGCGCCTTGAGCGAACCGGGCGGGTAGTACAGCCCGGCGTGGATGACCTCGCTGTTGCGCGCGCTGATGCCGGTGCCGAAGGCGGTCTCGCGCTCGACGATCACGACCTCATGCCCGGCGCGGGCGAGGCTGTGCGCGCAGGCCAGGCCGACCACGCCGGCGCCGATCACCACGGTATCGACTGTTTCCATCTTTGCGAGCCGGCCCGGCGCGTGAGGGTACGCGGCTGCCGGCGGGAGTGAGGGGTTCCGGTTGTAGCAGATCGCCGGGCCGTCCGGGAAGGGGCGGCGGCCGCGCACGCAGGGACCTGCGCGAGCCAGCGCGGACGGGCTGTCGGCCAGCGTGCGGATTTCCGGACGAGGGTGGGCGATGCGTTCCGGGATGTCGCGCCGCCGGTGCTTGCCAGTCGCCGGCATGTGCCCGGGAAGGCCCGCAGGATCAGGGAAAACGCTGAGCACCAGGGTGGTGCGCAGGTGGCACGGCAGTTGCTAAAGTTCGTTGGTCCGCTGATGGGCAAATAATCAAGACTTATTAAGTGGAGGAGCGTTCGATGAAATCCCTGATCCGCAAATGCGCACTCGGCACCGCCTTCGTGGCGATGACCGGCGCGGCATCCGCCGCCACCTTCGTCAACGTGCTGACCGGCGGCACCAGCGGGGTGTATTACCCGCTCGGCGTCACCCTGTCGCAGGTCTATGGCGATATCATCCCCGACAGCAAGGTCCAGGTGCAGGCCACCAAGGCCTCGGCGGAGAACCTCAACCTGCTGCAGGCCGGCCGTGGCGAGATCGGCTTCTCGCTCGCCGACTCCGTCTCCGACGCCTGGAAGGGCAACGCCGACGCCGGCTTCACCAAGCCGCTCGACAAGCTGCGCGCGATCGCCTCGGTGTATCCGAACTACATCCAGATCGTCGCCCTGGCCGACGCCAACGTGAAGACGCTCGCCGACCTCAAGGGCAAGCGCATCTCGGTGGGCGCGCCGCGCTCGGGCACCGAGATCAACGCGCGCGCGATCCTCAAGGCCGCCGGCCTGTCGTACGAGGATTTCGCCAAGGTCGAGTACCTGCCCTTCGGCGAGTCGGTCGAGCTGATGAAGAACCGCCAGATCGACGTCACGCTGCAGTCGGCCGGCCTCGGCGTGGCGGCGCTGCGCGACCTGTCGGCCGCGGTCAAGGTGAACTTCGTCCCGGTGCCGGCCGAGGTCGTGGCCAAGGTCGGTGATCCGGCCTACCGTCCGGCGGTGGTGCCGGCCAGCACCTACGAGGGCCAGAGCGCCGAGGTGCCGACGGTGGCGATCAACAACCTGCTGGTGACCCACGCGAAGGTGTCCGACGAGGTCGCCTACCAGATGACCAAGGGCATCTTCGAGAACCTCGAGCGTCTGGGCAATTCGCACTCCGCCGGCCGCCAGATCAAGCTTGAGAAGGCCACCGACGGCCTGCCGATCCCGCTCCATCCGGGCGCGGAGAAGTTCTACCGCGAGAAGGGCCTGGTCAAGTAAGCCCTTCACCCCCTCGCCCGGGCGCGCCTTCGTCCGCCCGGGCGGCCCAGCCGCCGTCCCCGTTCCGGAACCGCCATGAGCTCCTCCGTCCATTCGCCTGCCGCCGAAGCCGGCAAGGGCATGCTGCGCGTCGTCTTCTACAGCGCGATCCTGTTCTCGGTCTTCCAGCTCGTCACTTCGGCCTTCAGCCCGCTGTCGAGCACCGTCGTGCGTGCGCTGCACGTCGGCTTCCTGCTGCTGCTGACCTTCCTGCTCCATCCCTGGCAGGGCGGGCAGGGGCGCACCAGCGTGCTGACCAAGGCGATCGGTTTCGGCGCGCTGCTGCTGTCGGGCTACCACTGGATCTACGAGGCCGACCTGGTGCAGCGCGCCGGCGAGCTGACGCAGGCCGACATGGTGGTCGGCGTGATCACGCTGGTGCTGGTGTTCGAGGCCGCGCGCCGCATCATGGGGCTGGCGCTGCCGATGATCTGCCTCGGCTTCCTCGCCTACGCCCTGTTCGGCGAGTACCTCCCGGGCGACCTCGCCCACCGCGGCTACGGCCTCGACCAGGTGGTGAGCCAGCTCGCCTTCGGCACCGAGGGCATCTACGGCACGCCGACCTATGTGTCCTCGTCCTACATCTTCCTGTTCATCCTGTTCGGCGCCTTCCTCGAGCAGGCGGGCATGATCGACCTGTTCACCAACTTCGCGCTCGGCACCGTCGGCCACACCAAGGGCGGTCCGGCCAAGGTCGCGGTGGTGTCCTCCGGCCTGATGGGCACGATCAACGGCTCGGGCGTGGCCAACGTCGTCACCACCGGCCAGTTCACCATCCCGCTGATGAAGAAGTTCGGCTACACGCCGGCCTTCGCCGGCGCGGTCGAGGCCACCAGCTCGATGGGCGGCCAGATCATGCCGCCGGTGATGGGCGCCGTGGCCTTCATCATGGCCGAGACGATCAACGTGCCCTACGTCGAGATCGCCAAGGCCGCGGCCATCCCGGCCCTGCTGTACTTCTTCACCGTGTTCTGGATGGTGCATCTGGAGGCCGGGCGTGCCGGCCTGAAGGGGCTGCCGAAGTCCGAGTGCCCCGACCCGTGGGTGGCGATCCGCGAACGCTGGTACCTGCTGCTGCCGCTGGCCGGGCTGGTGTACCTGCTGTTCGCCGGCTTCACGCCGATGTTCGCCGGCATGGTCGGCCTCGCGCTGACCGTGGTGCTGCTGTTCGGCAGCGCGCTCGCGCGCCATCTCAACGGCACCTCGCTGCGCCTGCTGTTCTGGATCGCGCTCGGCCTGGCGTGCTCGGCCTTCGCCAAGGTCGGCATCATCGCGGTGGTGGCGGTCGTTGCCGTGCTCGCGGTGCTGCTGGCGCCGCGCGCCGACGGCCGCAGCACGCTGCGCCTGGCGGTGAAGGCGCTGGTCGAGGGCGCGCTGCACGCGCTGCCGGTGGGCGTGGCGTGCGCGCTGGTGGGCGTCATCATCGGCTCGCTGACCCTGACCGGCGGTGCCACCGCCTTCGCCGGCTACATCATCCAGATCGGCGACGACAGCCTGTTCGTGTCGCTGCTGCTGACCATGCTCACCTGCCTGGTGCTCGGCATGGGCATCCCGACCATCCCCAACTACATCATCACCAGCTCGATCGCCGCACCCGCGCTGCTCGAGCTCGGCGTGCCGCTGATCGTCTCGCACATGTTCGTGTTCTATTTCGGGATCATGGCCGACCTCACCCCGCCGGTCGCGCTCGCCGCCTTCGCCGCGGCGCCGATCGCCAAGGAGAGCGGGCTCAAGATCGGCGTGCGCGCGGTGCAGATCGCCATCGCCGGCTTCGTCGTGCCCTACATGGCGGTGTATGCGCCCGAGCTGATGCTGCAGGGGGACAAGGGCGTGGCCGCGACCCTGTACGTGGTGTTCAAGGCCCTGCTCGCGGTGACGCTGTGGGGCACCGCGGTGGTCGGCCACTTCCGCTCGCCGATGAACCCGCTCGAGCGCGTGCTCGCCTTCGTCGCCGCGTCGATGCTGGTGATCGCGCTGCCGATCACCGACGAGATCGGCTTCGGCCTCGCCGCGCTGGTCATGGGCTGGCACATCTGGCGCTCGCGCAACGTGCAGGCGCTCACCGTCTGATGGCACTCTGCCTTGCCACCGCCCTCGCCACGGCGACCGTCGCCGCCAGCAGCTTCACGCTGGCGTGGACGCATTCGATCGAGCGTGTGCGCTGGGAGGAGGCGTGGCGGGTGGAGGGCCGGGAGCTGGTGCTCGACACCGTGCGCGTGCGCGGCCACGGCGCCGGCATGGAGCCGGCCGCGGGCGCGGTGCTGCGTGACGGGGCGTGGACCTGGCATCCGCGCACCCGCCATGCGCTGCTGCGCCTGACGCGCTCGGAGCACACCGCCGACTACGAGTGGTGCGAGGCCGGCCGGCCATGCGTGCCGCTGTCCGCGCTGCTGCCTTCCGACGGCGGCGTCACCGAGCTGCGCGTGTGTCCCACGGCGGTGGCGCACTGAGCGCGACACGATGAACCGCGAATCGCGCCGTCCCGTGCTTCGCGCCCTGCGCGTGCTGGTGCCGCTCGCGCTCGCCGTCGCCCTGCTGTGGGCGGTGCACGCGTGGCGGCTCGCCGCCGGCGTCGACGACATCGCGCGTCACGCCGGCCAGCGCCTCGCCCTGCTGTCGGCCAGCCTCGATGCCGAGCTGCTGCGCTTCGAGAGCCTGCCTGCGGTGCTCGCCCGCCATCCGGTGCTGCCGGCGCTGCTCGCCGATCCCGACGATGCCGGCCTGCGCGCGCAGGCAAACGCCCTGCTCGAGGACGTCAATGCGCGCACCGGCGCGGCCATGCTGTACCTGATCGGCCCCGACGGCGACACGCTGGCGGCGAGCAACTGGCGGCGCGCGGATTCCTTCGTCGGCGAGAACTACGCCTTCCGCCCTTATTTCCGCGCCGCGCTCGCAGGCGGCGCGGGCAAGTTCTTCGCCGTCGGCGCCACCACCCGCGTGCCCGGCTTCTTCATCGCCCATCCGGTGCGCAATGCGGCAGCGGTGGCCGGGGTGCTCGCGGTCAAGGTCGAGCTCACCCAGCTCGAACGCACCTGGGCCGAGAGCGGCGAATCGGTGATGGTGGTGGATCGCCACGGCGTGGTGGCGCTGTCCTCGAATCCGGCGTGGAAGTTCGGGGCGCTGTCGGCGCTTTCCGCCGCCTCGCGTGCCGAACTGGTGCAGACGCGGCAGTACGACACCGAGGCCCTGGCCCCATTGCCGCTGGTCTGGCACGAGGCGGGGCGGGCGACGATCGGCGACCGCGAGTTCGTGGTCGGCAGCCGCGCCCTCGACTGGCTGGACTGGCGCATGCTGATGCTGCTCGACACCACGCCGGCCCATGCCGCCGCGGTGTGGTCCGCCACCGGCGCCGGCCTGCTGCTGTGCGTGGTCGCCGCGGTGGCGCTGTACTGGGCGCAGCGCGCGCGCCGGCTGCGCGAGCGCCTTGGCGCCCAAGCCGCGCTCGAGCGTACGGTGGCCGAGCGCACCGCCGATCTCGCGGCGAGCAACCGCCGCCTGCAGCAGGAGGTCGTCGAGCGCGTGGCCGCCGAGCACAAGCTGCGCGGCGCCCAGCGCGCGCTGATCGAGGCTAACCGCCTCGCCGCGCTCGGCCAGATGGCGGCCGGCGTGGCCCACGAGATCAACCAGCCGCTGGCGGCGATGCGCAGCTTCGCCGGCAACGCCCTGACCTTCCTCGAGCGCGGCCGGCTGGAGCCGCTCAAGGACAATCTCGGCCAGATCATCGGCCTGGTCGAGCGCATGGCGCGGCTCACCGCCCAGCTCAAGGTCTTCGCCTCGCGCCGCCGCGGTGCGGGCGGCCAGGCGCCGGCGGCGCAGTCGATGCAGGTGGTGGCGGGCTGGTTCCGCGAGCGCCTGGCGGCGGCCGGCGTCGAGCTGACGTTCGACGACGCCGGGCTCAGCCTGCCGCTGCCCCCCGAGGCCCTCGAGCAGGTGCTGTCCAACCTCGTCGGCAATGCGCTCGATGCGCTCGCCGGCCGCGGCGCGGGGCGCATCGAGCTGCGCACCTGCGCACGCGACGGCCTGCTCTGCCTCGAGGTCGCCGACGACGGCCCGGGCATCGCGCCCGAGCTGCGCGCGCGTATCCTGCAGCCCTTCTACTCGACCAAGCCGCTCGGCCACGGGCTGGGCCTGGGCCTGTCGATCGTCGCCGACCTCGTCGAATCCGCCGGCGGGCGGCTGGAGATCACCGAGCGCCCGGGCGGCGGCGCGCTGGTGCGCGCGTGCTGGCCGGCGGCATCCGAATCCGAAGAAGCGCAGGAAACATGAGCCACGACACCATCCACGTCCTCTATGTCGAGGACGACGACGCGGTCCGCGCCGCGGGCTGCCAGACCTTCGCGCTCGCCGACATCGGCGTGCGCGACTTCGATCGCGCCGAGCCGGTGCTCGCCGAACTCGGCACGGGGCGGCCGGTGGTGCTGGTCACCGACGTGCGCCTGCCCGGGCTCGACGGCATCGGCCTGCTGCGCCGCGCGCGCGAGATCGACCCCGACCTGCCGGTGATCCTGGTCACCGGCCACGGCGACGTGGCGATGGCGGTGGAGGCGATGCGCGCCGGCGCCTACGACTTCATCGAAAAGCCCTTCGCCCCCGAGCACCTGGTCGAGGTCGTCGGGCGCGCGATCGAGAAGCGCCGCCTGGTGCTGGAGAACCGCGCGCTGCGCGCGCGCCTGGCGCGGGCCGACGGCGGCGACGGCCTGATCGGCGACAGCGCGGCGATGGCCGGGGTGCGGCGGCTGATCGCCGAGCTCGCCGACACCGACGTCGACGTGCTGATCGAGGGCGAGACCGGTACCGGCAAGGAATGCGTGGCGCGCGCGCTGCACGCCGGCGGGCGGCGGCGCGGCGGCCATTTCGTCGCCATCAACTGCGCCGCGCTGCCCGAGAGCGTGTTCGAGAGCGAGATGTTCGGCGTCGAGCCCGGCGCCTACACCGGCGCCACCCGCAGCCGCGCGGGCAAGATCGAGCACGCCGACGGCGGCACCCTGTTCCTCGACGAGATCGAGGGCATGGCCCTGCCGCTGCAGGCCAAGCTGCTGCGCGTGCTGCAGGAGCGCGTGGTCGAGCGTCTGGGCTCCAACCGCCTGCTGCCGGTGGACTGCCGGGTGGTGGCCGCCACCAAGCTCGACCTCAAGGCCGAGGCGGAGGCCGGGCGCTTCCGTGCCGACCTCTACTGGCGGCTCAACGTGGTGACGATCCCGCTGCCGCCGCTGCGCGCGCGCCGCGAGGACATCCCGCTGCTGTTCAACGCCTTCTGCCTGCAGGCCGCGGAGCGCTTCCGCCGTCCGTTGCCCGAGCGTACCCCGGCGCTGTTCGAGTGGCTGATGGCGCAGGACTGGCCGGGCAACGTGCGCGAGCTGCAGCACGTCGCCGACCGCTTCGTGCTCGGGGTGTGGCGGCCGGGGGCGGAGATCGCCGCCGAGGCCGGCGCCGGCATGGCGCAGCGCGTCGCCGCCTTCGAGCAGGTGCTGATCGACAACGCCCTGCGCGAATGCGGCGGCGACGTCGGTGCGGCTGCCGAGCGCCTGCAAGTGCCGCGCAAGACCTTGTACGACAAGATCGCCCGTTTCGGCATCGCCATCGGCGCCTACCGCGCGTCCTAGGGTCGCGGCGGGAGGGTCGCGGTCTACACGAACCCGGCCGCGCCCAGCGCCGCGCCGACCGCGATCATCCACATCGGCGCCAGCTTCGTCTTCAGCGTTACCAGCGCGGTCAGCGCGATCAGCAGCAGCGCGCCGCCGCGCTGCGCCGGGTCGGCGAGGAAGGGCAGCGCGAGCAGCCAGCCGGTGGCGAAGGTCAGGCCGACGGTGACCGGCGCCAGGCCGGCGGTGAAGGCGCGTACCAGCGGCGTGTCGCGGCGCGTGGCGCCCCAGCGGCTGACGCCGAGCGAGAGCAGCGTCGACGGCAGCAGGATGCCGAGCAGGGCGGCGGCGGCGCCCGCCAGGCCCGCGACCTGGAAGCCGAGCACCGGCACGAACAGCACGTTGGGCCCGGGCGCGGCCTGGGCGAGGGCGATCGCGGTGGTGAAGTCGGCCTCGCCCAGCCAGCCGCGCTCGACCACCAGGTAGCGGTGCATCTCGGGCGCGGTGGACATCGCGCCACCGATCGACAGCAGCGACAGCATCAGGAAGCGCAGGAAGAGCTCGAGCAGGTCGGCCGCGGGCAGCGTGCTCAGCATGACTCGTCCTCCTTACGCGAGCGGGCCTTGCGCGCATCGAGCAGCGCGATGCGCCAGCGCGCCAGGCCCCAGCCGCCGAGGCCGAGGCCGATCACCACCCAGGCCAGCGGTACCCGGAACACCGCGATCGCGGCCAGCGTCAGCAGCCCGAGCGCGGTGCACAGCGCGGGGCCGAGCACGTTGCCGCGCAGGGTGGCGAGCATCTTCAGCGCCATCGCCAGGATCAGCCCGGCGGCGACCGCACCCATGCCGCGCAGCGCGCCGGCCACCGCCGGATACTGCGCCAGCTGCCGGTAGCTCGCGGCCAGCGCCAGCACCACCAGCATCGGCGCCAGCAGCATGCCGCCGATCGCGGCGAACGCGCCGCGCCAGCCGAAGTAGCGGTCGCCGATCATCAGCGACAGGTTGACCACGTTGGGTCCGGGCAGCAGCTGCGCCACCGCGTACAGCTCGACGAACTCCGCCCGGCTGAGCCAGTTGCGGCGGTCGACCAGCTCGCGCTGCGCCACCGCGAGCACGCCGCCGAAGCCCTGCAGCGCGAGCAGGCTGAAGGCGATGAAGACGGCCAACGGCGAGGCCGGGCGATCCGTGGCGGTGGCCGGAGGGGGCGTGTTCATGGCGTTTCCGCGTGCAGGGCCTGATCGAGCACGGATGCCGCGCTGCGCCAGCGCAACTCGCGCTCGGCGAGTTCGTAGTCGGCGAGCGTGAACAGCGCGCCGCCGATGTCGGCCGCCGCGTAGCCCATCAGGCTCAGGCGGGTGATGCGGCAGGGGAGCCGGGGCGCGGCGGCGAGGGCCTGGAAGCGGCGGGCGACCTCGGCGGTGGGCCAGACGTCGGCATACAGGCCGACGGTGACGTGCGGCACGTAGTCGCCCTGCGGGTGGGGGGCGTCGGCGTGCAGGCAGCGCCGGATGGTCGCGAGCGCGCCGCCGGCGTCGTGCACGCTGAGGAAGGGCGCGGACGAGAAGCTTTCCAGCCCGCCGATCTCGAGCGCGAAGGGGGCGGGTGCGGCGGCCTGCAGCGCGGCGAGCTGGGCGGCGATCAGGCGCTGGTCGAATTCGTCCGTGGCCGTGCTCGGCCCGGTCGCCGGGAAGCCGCACAGCGCCAGCGTGACGTGGGGCTGGCGCCGGTAGCCGTCGAGCAGCAGGCCGTCGAGCGCGCGCTGCGCCGCGGCCAGGCGCGCGCGCAGCGGCGGCGTGTCCACGTCGAGCGCCCACAGCAGGTAGTGCGGGCGGCCGCGATGCCATTCGTGGAAATCGCGGCGCTCGTTGCGCAGGGTGCGGACTTCGGCGAGAAAGCGTCGGCGCAGCAGGGCGGAGTCGGTCATGCGGCAGGGCGCCAGGCGGACGGAGGCAGTCGGGAGAAGGTGGAGGGGAGGCGGCGGAGCGTTGCCGGCAGCTAGAATGAAGGTGTGATTGTCACGTAAAAAGCCGCTGCCCGCATGTCCGCCCAGACCGCCTCCGCCCCTGTCCACAAACCCTCCTTGACCGAGCAGCTGCCGGTGTGCGGCCTGAGCTACACCGTGCGCCGCTGGGGGCCGGCCGATGCGCCGGCGCTGTTCCTGCTGCACGGCTGGATGGATTCCTCGCCCACCTTCCAGTTCGTCGTCGACGCGCTGCGCGGCGACTGGCAGGTGATCGCCCCCGATTGGCGCGGTTTCGGCGGCAGCACCTGGTTCGGCCATCCCTACTGGTTCCCCGACTACTACGCCGACCTCGAGGTGCTGCTCGACCATTACGCCCCGCATGGGCCGGTGCGCCTGGTCGGCCACAGCATGGGGGCGGCGGTGGCCGGGGTCTATGCCGGGCTGCGTCCCGAACGCGTCTCGCACCTGGTGATGATGGATTTCCTCGGCCTCAAGCCACCGGCCGAGGCGGACTCGCCCATGCTGCTGCGCAAGTGGCTGGACGCCCAGGCCACGCCGCCCCGCCTTCCCACACACGCCGACCACGCCGCCTTCGCGCGCCGGCTGCGCACGGTGAACCCCCGCCTGACGCCGGCGCGCGCCGACTTCCTCGCCCGCCACGTCGGCCGCGTCGGCGCCGACGGCCGGGTGGAGATGGCCTGCGATCCCTGGCACAAGGTGCCCTCGCCCTTCGTCTATCGCATCGAGGACGTGATGGCGTGCTGGCGCCAGGTGCGGGCGCCGACGCTGATGTTGTTCGCCGAGCACGGCTACGTGAACGAGCGCTTCGGCGACGATGCGCACGCGCTGCAGCGCCGGCTGGACTGCTTCGTCGAGCGGCGCGTGGTGACGATCGCCGATGCCGGCCACAACCTGCAGCACGACCAGCCCGAGCAGGTGGCGGCCGCGCTGGAGGATTTCCTGCGCACGGGGGCGGCATGAACCCGATCCGCTTCGCCGCCGCCCACGCCGCCCACCGCGACTGGCGGGTGGCGCTGCACCGTGCGCTCGACGACATGCTGCACGACGCACGCGTCGCCACCGCCCATGCCGCCGGCAGCGGCGAGGTGCCGGCGGAGTACACGCTCGGCCTGTGCTACCTGACCGACGCCTTCGCCGACGAGGCCGAGGCGATCCTCGCCGAGCTCCGGCACCGCCTGCCGGGCGTGCACTGGGTGGGCACGGTGGGCGTCGGCGTTGCCGCCACCGGTGCCGAGCATTTCGACCAGCCCGCGCTCGCGCTGATGCTGGCGCCGCTGCCGCGCGGCGCGTTCCGCGTGTTCTCCGGCCGCCAGCCGCTGCGCGCCGACAGCGAGGACTTCCATCCCCATGCCGCGCTGGTGCATGCCGACGGGCGCACCCCCGACCTGCAGGAGCTGCTGCCGGAGCTGGCCGCGCGCACCGCCAGCGGCTACCTGTTCGGCGGCCTCAGCGCCTCGCGCGGGCGCAGCGTGCAGATCGCCGACGCGGTGTTCGACGGCGGCGGGCTGTCGGGCGTCGCCTTCTCCGCCGAGGTCGGCATCCTGTCGCGCGTCACCCAGGGCTGCCAGCCGATCGGGCCGCGGCGCATCGTCAGCCGTGCGCAGGACAACATCGTCGTCACGCTCGACGGCCTGCCCGCGCTCGACTGCGCGCTCGAAGACCTCGGCCTGCCGCCGGACATGGCGCTGGAGCCGCTGGCCGAGGCGCTGTCGAGCACGCTGGTCGGGCTGCATCCGGGCGAGGACTTCGACATCGTCGCGCCTGCGGCTTTCGGCGCCGACATGCTGGTGCGCAACATCATCGGCCTCGATCCGCGCGCCGGCGTGGTGGCGATCGGCGATACGGTCGACCAGGGCGCGTGGCTGATCTTCTGCCGCCGCGACCCCGAGGCCGCGCTCGCCGACCTGCGCCGCATCGCACGCGAGATCCGCGACGAGCTGGCAGCGAGCGGCGGCGTGGCGCTCGGCGCGGTGTATGTGAGCTGCTCCGGCCGCGGCGGCGCCCATTTCGGCCGGCCGGCGGCCGAGCTCGCGACCATCCGCGACGTGATCGGCGACGTGCCGCTGGTCGGCTTCTTCGCCGGCGGCGAGATCGCGCACAGCCGGCTGTACGGCTACACCGGCGTGCTGACCGTGTTCGCCGCGCCGCGCTGAGCGGCCGCGGCGGTGCCCGCGCCGAGGCGCCGCGCGCGTTCCGGTCGAAGGGTGCGCGCTCAGCCGAGGCGGGCGCGGATCGCGTCGGCCGGCACCGGGCGGCCGAGCAGGTAGCCCTGGTATTCGTCGCAGTGCGCGGCGCTCAGATGGCGGAGCTGGTCCTCGGTCTCCACGCCCTCGGCGATCACGGCCAGCCCCAGGTTGCGCGCCATGGCGAGGATGGTGGCGACGATCGCGGTGTCGTCATGGTCGGCCGGTACGCCCTCGACGAAGCTGCGGTCGATCTTGAGGCGGTCCACCGGCAGGCGCTTGAGGTAGCTCAGCGAGGAATAGCCGGTGCCGAAATCGTCGATCGCCAGCGTGACGCCGAGCCCCTTGAGTTTGCGCAGGGTGTCGATGCAGTGGTCGACGCGCTTGAGGATGTGCCCCTCGGTGATCTCGAGCTCGAGCAGCCGCGGCGACAGGCCGGAGCGGTCGAGCGCATCGCGCACCGCGTCCACCAGGCCGTCGGTGGAGATCTGCTGGCCCGACAGGTTCACCGCCACGCGCACCGGCCGGCCCTCGCGCTCCCAGGCGCGCGCCTGGGCGCAGGCGGTGTTCAGCACCCATTCCCCGATCGGGCGGATGAGGCCGATCTCCTCGGCGAGCGGGATGAAGCGGTCCGGCATGATCGTGCCGCGCCCGGGGTGCTCCCAGCGCACCAGCGCCTCCACGCCGACGAGCGCACCGCTGCGGCAGGCGGCCTGCGGCTGGTAGAGCAGGCGCAGCTCGCCGCGCTCGACGGCGTGGCGCAGGCCGTGTTCGAGCTCGAAGCGCTCGCGACTGCGGCTGGCCTGTTCGCGGGTGTGGAAGCGGAAGGTGTTGCGACCGGCGTCCTTGGCGCGGTACATCGCCGAGTCCGCACAGCGCACCAGGGCTTCGATGGTGTCGCCGTCCTGCGGGAACAGGCTGATGCCGATGCTGCCGCCGATGAAGAGCTCGTGTCCGTCCAGTAGCACCGGCTGCTGCATCGCCTGCAGCAGCTTGCGCGCGACGCGCTCGGCGTCCTCGGGGCCGGCGAGGCCCTCGACCAGCACGACGAACTCGTCGCCGCCGAGGCGGGCGAGCGTGTCGCCTTCGCGCAGTACCGTGTGCAGGCGCTGGGCGACCGCCTGCAGCAGACGGTCGCCCAGCGGGTGCCCGAGGGTGTCGTTGACGTACTTGAAGCGATCGAGGTCGATGAACAGCAGCGCCAGGGGCTGGCCGCTGCGGCGCGCACGATCCATCGCCACGCCGAGGCGGTCGTTGAGCAGGGTGCGATTGGGCAGATTGGTGAGCGCGTCGTGGTGGGCGAGGTGGCGGATGCGTTCCTCGGCCACGCGCTGCGCGCTGATGTCGCTGAACATGCCGATGTAGTGACGGACGCCGCCGTCGGCGGCGCGCACCGCGGTGATGCTCTGCCAGGCCGGAAAGCGTCCGCCGTCGGCACGCAACAGCTCGCCTTCCCCCTGCCACTCGCCGCTGCGCCCGATGCCGGCGCGGATCTCGGCGCCGATCCGGTCGGCCTGCTCCGGGCCGTGGAGTGCTTCGCAGAAGCTGCGTCCGCGCAGGGTGGCGAGCGGAAAGCCGGTCATCGTGGTGCACGCGCGGTTGGCATCGACGATGCGGTGCGCGGTGTCCATGATCACGATGCCTTGCGGGCTGCCCTCGAACACGCTGGCGGCGAGACGCTGCTTCTCGCTGAGTTCGAGCAGGTGCCGCGACTGCTCCAGCGCGCGCTGCGTGAGCGGTCGCATGGCGCGCGCGGTGAGCAGCGCACCGAGCAGCACCAGCGCGGCGATGGTGGCGAGCGGAAACAGCAGCTGGGTGCGGACCGGCTGGGCGAACTCGCCCGCCGGCGTGACCAGCGCATAGACCCAGCCCGGCGCTTCCTCGAGCTCGAGCGCGAAGACGACGTGCTCGCCCGCCGCGCCGTCGCGGCGCACCCGCCCCGGCTCACCCTCCAGCGCGAGGCGCATCGATGCCGGGAGCGCGGCAACCGAGGGCAGGATCGCGACCGTCCCCGCCTGCGCCAGCCACGCCATCGCGATGCCGGTGGGCTGGTGGTGGAGCACCTGGCTCGCTGCGGGGTAGGCCGTCCGCACCGGGTCCATCGACAGCATGTCCTCCAGCGGCTGGAGGTCGAAGGCGAGCACGTCGCTGCCGATCCACTCGCCCTCGCGCGACAGGATCGGTGCGCCGACCAGCAGGTGATGCCCATGCTCGGTGGCGAAGGGGCCGACGAAGCGTACGCCGCTGCTGCCGTTGGCGGGCAATGCCGCGGACGCCCGTGGCAGGGGCAGGCCGAGCTCGAGCACCGGCTTGCCATCGCGATCGAAGCGCACCATGCCGGCAATCTGGCCTGCATGGTCGAGGGCATCGCGGATGCGCGGCGCGCAAAAGTCCACCAGCTCGACGAGGTCGATTTCCCGGCGATTGTAGGCTTCGAGCTTGTCGCGCACCGCGCTGCGGCTGGCGATCTGGCGTGCGATGTCGGCACTCTTGGCGAGGAACTGTCCCGCCGCGCGCGCCTCGCCGCGCGCGGCGTCGGCGAGCGCACGTTCGGCGAGCGCGTGCGCATGGCGGTACATCGGCACCGCGGTCGCGAGCGCGACGAGGAGGCCGGTCAGCAGGATGCCGATGAGGGCGAAGGACTGAATCCGCTGCTGCAGGCGCGCGCTCTGGGCGAGGGGCATGCGTATGACTCTGGGTTCTTCTGGAGGACCCTCATGCTGCCACGATCATCCTGCCCTGCACATCCTTGCCCTTGTCCCCGGCGCCTGCTCAGCCGAGCCAGCGCGCCACCCGGGCGCCGACGTCCACGCGTGCGCGCAGGCGCGCCGCGAGCAGGTACAGTCCGCCCAGCTTGCGGTGCAGGAACAGCGCGTCGGCCGGCGGCGTGTGCCGGAAATCGCGCTCCATGCCGAGCTTCAGCCCGGCGTCGCGCAGGCGCACGGCGAGGTCGCTGGCGCCGAAGTCGTAGGCGCCGGGGTGGCGCAGGGGCTCGCAGGCGATCCGGAACAGGTCGATCACCGCCTCGCGCTGGTGGGCGTGGATGTCGTCGCGGAAGTAGCCGATCGCCTGCGCGGCCTCGCCCATCGCCGTGCGGTCGCCGCGGATGCTGGCGGCCATCAGGCGGCGGTAGGCCTCGACCACGGCGTCCGGATAGGCGCGGGTGGCGCCGAAGTCGAGCAGCACCAGGCGGCCCGTCTCCGGCTCGAAGCGGTAGTTGGCGAAGTTGGGGTCGGTCTGGACCAGGCGGAACTCGAACAGCTCGCGGAACAGCAGGCCGATCAGCAGGCTCGCCACGCGGTCGCGCAGCGCCTGGTCGGCCGCCTGCGGGTCGGCGAGCGATTCCACCGCCACGCCCTCCACCCAGCTCATCGCCAGGATGTCGCTGCGGGTCAGCGCCGCCACCGGCTGCGGCAGCACGAAGTCCCCGGCGCCGGCGAGCAGGGTGGCGAAGCGCTGCAGGTTGTCGGCCTCGCGCCGGTAGTCGGCCTCCTCGTGCAGCTGGCGCTTGGCCTCGTCGAGCAAGGGCGCCAGATCCAGCCCCTTCGGCAGCAGGCCGGAGACGCGCAGCAGGGTGGCCACGTTGTCCACGTCGCTGTCGATGCTGCGGCGCACGCCGGGATATTGCAGCTTGATCGCCAGCTCCTGGCCGTCGCCGGTGCGCGCCCGATGCACCTGGCCGATCGAGGCCGCCGCGCAGGGGGTGAAGGAGAAGCGCTCGAAGCCCTGCTCCCAGCCCGGGCCCCAGTGCGTCTGCAGCACCTCCACCACCTGGCTCATCGGCATCGAGCGCGCGTCCGCGCGCAGGCGGGCGAGGATGTCGGCGAGCTCGGGCGGCAGCAGGCTGCCGGCGTCCATCGACATCAGCTGGCCGACCTTCATCGCCGCGCCGCGCAGCTGCGCGAGCTGGTCGGCGACGCGGCGGGCGTTGGCCGGGGTCAGCACCAGCTCGCTGACCCTGGGGCGCTTGCCGGCGGCGAGCTGGCGCGCGCCTTCGGCCAGCATGCCGCCGGCGACCCCGGTGGCGAGCGAGCCCAGGCGGGCGAGGCGGGACAGGCGGCCGCCGGGGACGGCGGTGGCGCGGGCTTCGGTGTCCATGCGGCGGCGCTCCTGGATGGAGTCGTGGGAGGTGCGCTTCAGTAGGGCAGCGTCACGAAGGCACCGGCGATCAGGCTGATGCAGGCGACCGCCGTCAGCCGCAGGCGCAGCGGCAGGTACCAGGCCGGCAGCTCGGCGTGGCGGGCGAGGCGGCGGTCCTGGAGGTAGTGCAGCACGAAGCCGGTCACCAGCAGCGCGGCGGCTTCCATCGGCACCAGCAGCAGCGCCGGCCAGGCGATCAGGGAGGGCACCACGCTCCACAGCATCGTGCGCCGACGGCGGGCGTCGTCGAGGCCGGGCAGCGCCATCGCGAAGCCCCAGTGCAGCGCGCACACGAAGCTGAGGATCACCGCGCCGTAGGCGTAGAGCGCATCGCTCCAGGTGTAGCCATGGTGGCCGTCGAGCAGGCTGGCCGGGGCGAGCACCACGAAGGGGATCAGGCCGGCATAGCCGAGCCGGCGGGCGGTATTGCGGAGGGGATCGGGCAGGCTGGGGTTCATCGCGGTGGCGGCGTCGATCGGCGTGTCGGGTGGGTTGAATGTCCAGGACGCCATGCGCTGGCATTCGGCATGTGTGCTGGACAAGATGTTGTCTTGAAGCTGAATGCTAGTAATCCGAATCTTTTTTGTCCAGGACAAAAGAGGTATATTCCGATCGATCCGAGTCGATCCCCGTCCGCGCTGCGGACTCCTGCCTGCGAGGGATGCAGCCATGAATCCTCCTCTCCACTACGCCGTCGTCGGTGCCGGCATCGCCGGCCTGAGTTGCGCGCGGGCGCTCGCCGAAGCCGGCGTGCGCGTCACCGTCCTCGACAAGAGCCGCGGCCCCGCCGGCCGCATGAGCACTCGCCGCGGCGAAGGCTGGGCCTGCGATCACGGCGCGCAGTATTTCACCGCGCGCGATCCGCGCTTCCAGGCCGAAGTCGCGCGCTGGCTGGAGGCGGGGGTGGCGGCGCGCTGGCAGCCGCGGCTGACGGTGTTCGGGGCGGACGGCCGCCGCGAGGCGGTGGGCGAGGCGGGCGCGGCGCTGGTCCGCCATGTCGGCACCCCGCGCATGACCGCACCGGCGCGCCATCTGGCCGAAGGCCTGGACCTGCGCCTGCAGGCCACGGTCAATGCGCTCCACAGCTACGAGCACGGCTGGGAGCTCGCCACCGCCGAGCACGGCCTGCTGCCCGAGGCCTTCGACGGCGTGCTGCTCGCGGTGCCGGCGCCGCAGGCGGTGCCGCTGCTGCAGCCGCTGGCGCCCGAGCTCGCCGCGATCGCGGGTGCGGCGCGCATGCAGGGCTGCTGGACGCTGATGGCGCGCTTCGACGCGCCGCTCGCGCTCGATTTCGACGCCGCCTTCGTCAACAGCGGCCCCTTGCGCTGGATCGCGCGCGACACCAGCAAGCCCGGGCGCGCGGGCATGGAGACCTGGACCCTGCACGCGAGCGCCGAGTGGAGCGAAGCCCACATCGAGGACACGCCGGAGCGGGTGGCGAGCGCGCTGATCGCCGCCTTCCGGGCGCTGGGCGGCGAGGTGCCGGTGGTGTGGTCGGCGCACCGCTGGCGCTACGCGATCACCGCGTCCGCGGTCGAGGAGGGCTACGTCTGGCGGGCCGAGGACCGCATCGGGCTATGCGGCGACTGGCTGCACGGCGGCCGCGTCGAGGGCGCCTGGCTCAGCGGCCATGCGCTTGCGCACTGCGTGCTGGCGGAGATGGCCCTGGCCTGACTCGGGTCGGTGAGGCTGACGGCACTGCCCGCGGGCTGCAGGAGCAGCGGATGGGATACGGACTGGTCTGGTTCAAGCGCGATTTCCGCCTCGCCGACCATGGCGCGCTCGCCGCGGCGGCGCGCCGCGGGCCGGTGCTGTGCGTGGCGATCGTCGAGCCCGCGCTGTGGGCGCAGGCGGACGCCGCGCGCCAGCACTACGAGTTCATGCTCGAGAGCGCGCGCGAGCTGCACGCCGAGCTGCGCCGGCTGGGTGGGCGGCTGCACCTGATGGTGGGCGAGGCGGTCGCGGTGCTCGATCGCGTGCACGCCGTCGCGCCCTTCGACGCGCTGTATTCGCACCAGGAGACCGGCAACGGCGCGAGCTACGCGCGCGACCGCGCGGTGGCGGCCTGGTGCCGGGCGCACGGCGTGCGCTGGCATGAGCTGCCGCAGTTCGGCGTGGTGCGCCGGCTGGACGATCGCGACCGCTGGCAGGCGGCGTGGGAGGCGCAGGTCGCCGCGCCGCAGGCCGCCCTGCCGGCGCGGCTGCACTTCGTGCCGCTGCCCGCAGCGCTGCAGCCGGGCGCGGCCGAGCCGGAGCAGGGGGTGATCGTGGCCGCGCGGGCGCCGGAGGCGATGGCGCTCGGTCTCGACGCCTTCCAGCCGCCGCGGCGCCAGCGCGGGGGGCGGCGCGCCGCGCTCGCGGTGCTGCACGATTTCCTCGATGCGCGCAGCGGCCGGTACCGCGGCGGCATCTCCTCGCCGCTGAAGGCGCCCACCGCCTGCTCGCGACTGTCGCCGTATCTGGCCTGGGGCTGCCTGAGCCTGCGCGAGGTGGTGCAGGCGACTCGTGCGCGCGTTGCTGCCCTGCCCCAGGGCGACCGCCGCCGCGCCGGGCTGTCGGCCTTCCTCGGCCGCCTGTACTGGCACTGCCACTTCATCCAGAAGCTGGAGAGCGAGCCTGCGCTGGAACTGCGCAACCTGCATCGCGGCTACGACGGCCTGCGCGAGGACGCGTGGAACCCGGCGCATTTCGACGCGCTGGTGGCCGGGCGCACCGGCTGGCCCTTGGTGGACGCCTGCGTGGCGATGCTGCGCGCGACCGGTTGGCTCAACTTCCGCATGCGCGCGATGCTGGTGTCGGTGGCGGCCTATCCGCTGTGGCTGCACTGGCGCGAGGTCGGGCTGTGGCTGGCGCGCGCCTTCCTCGACTACGAGCCGGGCATCCACTGGAGCCAGATGCAGATGCAGTCGGGGACGACGGGCATCAACACCACCCGCGTCTACAACCCGCTCAAGCAGGCGCGCGATCACGATCCGCAGGGCGTGTTCGTGCGCCGCTGGCTGCCGGCGCTGCGGCGAGTGCCGGATGCGTGGCTGTTCGAGCCCTGGCGCATGCCGGCCGAGCTGGCGGCGCGCCATGGCTTGCGGCTGGGAGAGGACATCGCCTTGCCGGTGGTGGATCTGGAGACGGCGACGCGGGCGGCGAAGGCGCGGGTGCATGCGCTCCGCGCGCAGCCGGCGGTGCGCGCGGCGAAGGCGGCGATCGTCGAGCGCCATGGCTCGCGCAGGCCGCCGGAAGGGCGGCGGCGCAAGGCCGCGGCGAGTGCGGGGTGTGCGGCACAGCTGGACTTGGGCTTCTGAGGGGGCAGGGTGATGGGGATGCGGCGCAAGGCGGATCTGCCGACGAAGCTGTGCGCGGGCTGCGGGCGGCCATTCGCGTGGCGGAAGAAGTGGGCGCGGGTGTGGGAGGAGGTGCGCTATTGCTCGGAGCGCTGCCGGCGGAGTCGCGCCCGGGCGGGGGCGTGCTGATGGCCTCGGAACTCGTCATCCACTGGTTTCGCAACGATCTGCGCCTGTGCGACAACCTCGCGCTGGTCGAGGCCTGTGCGTCGGGCGCGCGCCTGCTTCCGGTCTATTGCCACGATCCCGCCGCCGATGCGCCGACGCGCTGGGGTTTCGTGCGCCGGGGTGCGCACCGGCGCGCGTTCCTGGCGGCGGCACTGGATGATCTTGATGCGGCCTTGCGCGCGCGAGGCAGTCGGCTGCTGCAGCTGCGCGGTGCGCCGGCCGAGGTGCTGCCGGCGCTGGCGCGTGCGCTGGGCACGGGCCGGGTGGTGTGCGAGGCGATCGCTGCGCCCGAGGAAGAGGACGAGGTCGCGGCCTTGCGTGCGGCGGGGCTGCAGGTGAAGACGCTGTGGCAATCCAGCTTGTTCGATCCGGCGGCGTTGCCGTTTGCGGTGGAGCGTCTGCCGAAGGTATTCACGGCCTTTCGCCAGGCGGTGGAGTCGGCGGGCGTGCAGCCCGCGGCGCCGATGCCGGCGCCCGAGACGCTGCCGCCCCTGCCGGCCATCGATGCGATGGCGATCGATCGGCACGGTGGGAGCGACGGTGGCCGCGATCATTGCGCCGCCGAAGCCTCCCCGGAGGCTGCCTTCCCGTGGTGGCGGCCTGCGTTCGCAGGCGGCGAGCAGGCGGCGCGCGCCCATCTGGTGCGCTATTTCGCCAGCGATCGACCGCAGCGCTACAAGGCGACGCGCAACGGCCTGAGCGGGATCGACTTCTCGAGCAAGTTCTCGCCCTGGCTGGCGCAGGGGGCGCTGTCGGCGCGGCTCGCCTTCGCCGCGCTGCGCCGCCACGAGGCCGAGCGCGGCGTCAGCGAGGGCAGTTACTGGCTGTGGTTCGAGCTGCTGTGGCGGGATTACTTCCGCTTCCTGCACCTGCAGCACGGGCGCCGGCTGTACCGGGCGCGGGGGCTGGACGATCGTGCCCCGCCGCCTGCCCATGATCCGGCGGCGTTCGCGGCCTGGTGTGGCGGGCGCACCGGGCACGCCTTCATCGACGCCGGCATGCGCGAGCTCGCCGCCAGCGGCTGGCTGTCCAACCGCATGCGCCAGGTGGTCGCCAGCTACCTGATCCACGACCTCGGCTGCGACTGGCGTGCCGGCGCGGCGTGGTTCGAGGCGCAGCTCGTCGACTACGACGTGTACAGCAACCAGGGCAACTGGCTCTACATCGCCGGCCGCGGCACCGATCCGCGCGGCGGGCGGCGTTTCGATCCCGACCGGCAGGCGGCGATGCACGACGCGGACGGCCGCTACCGCGCGCTGTGGGGCGCCGGCGGCTGAGCGGGGCGGCGGTGCGGGCCGGCGCCGGTCCCGCCCGCGCCGCTCGCGCGCCGGATGCGCGCCGAGCGGACGTTCAGCGCCGGGGGCCGGCGGCCCGCAGCCTGGCGATCGCACCGGGCGGCAGCGCGCCGAGCAGGGCGCCGACCGACACCACGACGATGCCGACGATGGTGGTCGCGCCGAGCGCCTCGTCGAGGATCAGGAAGGCGCCGATGGCGGTGAACGCGGGCACCAGCGCCAGCATCATCGACGCCTCGCCGGCGCCGACCTTCTGCACCGCGTAGCTGTAGAAGCCGGCGGCGAGCATGGAGGCGATCACGCCCTGATACACGCACTGCAGCGCGATCTCGCCCCAGCTCGCGGCGCCGATGCTGGACGGCAGCCACAGCAGGTAGATCGGCATGAACACCAGCGCCGAGAAGCTCGCGATGCCGAGGATGCCGAACTGCGGCTTGACCTGCCAGCGCCGCATCAGCAGGCCGAAGATCGCCCACGCCAGCGCGGCGGTGAGGAAGAGCAGGTCGCCGATCCACTCGTTGGCGCGCGCCGGGGCGAGCAGGCTCTCGAAGCCGATCAGCAGCAGGCCGGCGGTCGACAGCAGCAGCGCGACGACGGTCGGGCGGGCGATGCGGAAGCCGCTGGTCACCGCCATGATGACGATGGTCCAGAACGGGATGCCGCCATTGACGAACACGCCGGCATGCGCGCTCGGGGCGAAGGCGAAGCCCCAGTACACGCACAGCCCGTAGGCCAGCCCGCCGACGCAGGCGAGCACCGCGTGGCGCGGCCAGTCGCGCATGGGCACGAAGCGCAGGAAGAAGGGCAGGGCGATCGTGCCCGAGACGCCGTAGCGCATCGCGGCGATGTCGAAGGGCGTGAAGCTGGTGGTGGCGCCGAAGCGCGACACGAGGTTGAAGCCGGACCAGAACACCACGACGGCGAGCGCGGCGAGCAGGCCGCGGACGGCGTCGGAGTGGGAGGGGTGGTTCTGTGTCAATTCGGTTCAGCCTGCCTTGTTGCGCATGAAGTCTGCGGTGTTGAAGAAGTTCTGCAGCAGGCGCTCGCGGATGCCTTCCTCGATACCGACTTCTTCCATCGCCAGCAGCATGCAGGCCACCCACTGGTCGCGCTCGCGCGTGCCGATCGCGAACGGCATGTGGCGCGCGCGCAGGCGCGGGTGGCCGAACTGCTGCACGAATAGGTCCGGCCCGCCGAGCCAGCCGGACAGGAACATGAACAGCTTGTCGCGCGAGCCCTGCAGGTCTTCGGGGTGCATGGCGCGCAGTTCGGCGAACTGCGGGGTTTCGGCCATCAGGCCGTAGAAGCGGTCGCAGAGGCGGGCGACGGTGGGTTCGCCGCCGATCCTGTCGTAGGTGGTCTGTTGTTCCATCGGGGGTCGCGGGGTGAGGGGCGCTTCGAGGCGGGCGCGTTTGCCGAGATTGTCGCAGAGTCGGACGGCGGTTGGGCGTTGGGTGTTCGCGGCGTCGCGGCGCTTGCGGTCCCACCGGTCAGAGCTGGAGGATCGGCAGCCGTTTCGCCGCCTTGACCAGGATCTTGTAGATGTCGAGATCGAAGGCGGGGCGGCCGCTTTCCAGGAGGTCGGCGAGCATGGCCTCGTCGGTGGCGGTGCCGAGCCAGCGCCAAGCGTCGACGACGTGGATGGCCTCGCCCTCGCGCAGGCCGATCGGGCCCGGCCAGGTCCAGTGCTCGACCTTCAGCGCGTGCAGGGCCTCGATCAGGCGCAGGGCGTGGGCCTGGGGGGATTCGCCGCCGTGGCAGGCACCGCGGCAGCGCTTGAGCTGGAAGTCGAAGCAGCGCGCGCCCTGGGGGTGCTTGTCCAGGCCGAGCAGGGGCGGGCACAGGGCGTGGTCGCGGGCGAGTGCGCGCAGGCGGTTGGTGGCTTCGCGGCGGGAGCGGAAGAAGCCGTAGAGGTCGTCGCGGCGGCCGAAGTCGAGGTCGCCGGCGTGCACCAGTTCGAGCCGCCGGTCGCCGACGATGTCGGTGGCCAGCCGCCAGGTGCACAGCTCGCGGTTGCGGCGCAGCTGGCGATTGTGGGTGGGCTGCAGGCGCTTGACGAGTTCGGCCTCCTTCAGCAGGGCGCCGATCTCGCCGGCGGTCGCTATCCACTCGATGTGGCGCACCTGCTGGCTGAGGCTCAGCTCGCGGTCGCTGGTGTGGTCGGCGGCGAAGTGCGACAGCACGCGGCTGCGCAGGCGGGTGCTCTTGCCGATGTAGAGCGGCAGCTCGCCACCCGTCGCATCGCCGCGCTCGCCGTAGAACAGATACACGCCGGGTGTGTCGGGCAGGCCGGCGATGTGTTCGGGGTCGAGGTGGGGCGGCAGGCTGGGGTGGCCGATCAGCTCGCGCACCATGGCCTCGATGTGTCCGGGCGCGAAGCGTTCATGCAGCTTCTGCCAGAACTGCCACAGCAGCTGGGCGTCGCCGAGCGCGCGGTGGCGGTCGGCCACCACCAGGCCGTGGCGCTCGATCAGGTGGTCGAGACCGTGGCGGCGGTACTCGGGAAACAGCCGGCGCGACAGCTTGACGGTACACAGCACCTGCGGCCGGATGTCGAGTCCGGCGCGGCGGAAGGCGGCGCGCAGGTGGCCGTGGTCGAAGCGTGCGTTGTGGGCGACGAAGAGGCGGCCGTCGAGGCGGTCGAAGACCTCGTCGGCGATCTCGGCGAAGCGCGGCGCGCCCGCGACCATGGCGTCGTCGATGCCGGTCAGGCGCTGGATGTAGTCGGGGATGCGCGACTCGGGCCGGACCAGCGTGGACCACTCGCGCACGCCGTCCGCGTCGACCTGGACGATGCCGATCTCGGTGATCGATTCGCGCTGGGCGGGGCCGCCGGTGGTCTCGATGTCGACGAAGGCGAGGCCGCCGGGGAAGTGGCGGAGGGTGGGGGGCAAGATGGGGCGGGTGGCCGGATGCGATGCGCGCTTCGATCGCGTCCCCGCGACGCGGGTTCCCGCGCCGGCAGCCTCAGCCCGTTCTCAGGCGCGGCCTTCGAGCTGGCGGCGGTAGAGCGCGGCGAGGCGCTCGGCCATCAGGTTGTCGGCCCATTCGGCGGCGTGCGCGCGGGCCTCGGCGGCGAGCTGCTTGCGCAGGCGGCCGTTGGCGATCACGTCCTCGACCACCGCCGCGAAGCCGGCGGGCGAGTCGGGGGCGATGCGCGCGCCGCGCTCGGAGGCGAGGATGTCGGTGGTGCCCATCGCCGCCAGTGCGACCACAGGCAGCCCGGCCGCCATGGCCTCGAGCAGCACCAGGCCCTGGGTCTCGGTGCGCGAGGCGAACACGAACACGTCGGCGGCGGCGTAGCACGCGGGCAGGCGCCTGCGGCGCTCCAGGTAGCCGACGAAGCGCACCGTGCCGGCGAGGCCCTTGCGCAGCACCTGGCGCTGCAGGCTGGGCGTGGCCGGGCCTTCGCCGGCGAGCACGAGCACGAAATCGGGCCGCTGCGCCTTCATCAGCGCGGCGACCTCGAGCAGGAAGGCGATGTTCTTCTCGTGCGCGACGCGGCCGATGTAGAGCGCCATCGGCGCATGTTCCGGGATGTCGTACAGGCGGCGGAAATGCAGGCCGTCGCCGCCGGCGAAGTCCTGCACCGGGATGCCGGTGGGCAGGATCTCCATCGGTGTGCGCACGCCGTAGCCGGCCAGGCGGTCGCGCATCGCGGTCGAGGGCACGACCACCGCGTCGACCGCGTTGCACTGCGTGCGCGACACCCGCCGCGCCAGGCCGCGCAGCGCGGTCGCGGGCAGGAAGGGGGCGTAGTGGTGGAGGTATTCCTCGAAGAAGGTGTGGTAGGTCAGCAGCACCGGCCGGCCGCAGGCGCGCGCGCTGCGCAGGCCGTAGCGATGGGCGGCGAACGGGGTCTGGATGTGCACCAGGTCGCATTCCGCCGCCTCGCGCCGCACCGCCTCGTCCATCGCGCGCAGCCGCATCAGGCGGTCTTCTGGGTCGAAGGGCAGGCGCCGGCCGGGGACGCGCACGATGCCGGGGACGTCGGCCTCGTCGCCGTAGCGCGGCGCGATCAGGCGCACGTCCACGTCGCAGGCGGACAGGGCGCGGCGGAAGGTGGCGATCGACGTGGACACCCCATTCACGCGCGGGAAGTAGACGTCGGAGATCATCAGCACGCGGATCATGGGTCGAGCATGCGCGCCGCCTGTTACCGCACGGTGAAGCAGCGCCGGCGTGAAGTGTTCGACCTGGTCCGCGGCCGCGGGGTGCGACAATGCGCGCGTTGGTCGTCCGCGTCGTCGCGGTTTGCGGCGGCCGTCGTTTATGCCGGGCCCGCCTGTCAGTCATCGCCGTACACTCATGAACCACCCCGAACCCCTCCTCCCGCTCGTCGACGAGATCCTCCCCTTTCCGCACGCGGAGGAGGTCTGCGTCAGCGAGATCGTCGCGCGCGACCTGCTCGAATGCGGACCCGAAGTGCCGCTGCACGAGGCCGCCGCGCGGATGAGCGAGCGCGGCGTCAGCTCCATCCTGGTGGTCGAGGACGACGTGGTGCTCGGCATCTGGACCGAACGCGATGCGCTCGCGGTCGATTTCGACGATCCCCTCACCTTCACGCTCGCGGTGCGCGCGGCGATGAGCGCGCCGGTGCGCACCGTGCCCGGCACGATGCGGTTGCACGAGATGGCGGTGCGCCTGCGCGAGGAGCACCTGCGCCACTACCTGGTGGTGGACGCGGACGGGCGGCGCATCGGCATCGTGTCGCAATCGGACGTGGTGCTGAACCAGGGCATCGAGCACTACCTGAAGCTGCGCACGGTCGGCTCGCTGGTCAAGGGCGGGCTGCATGTGCTGCCGGCGACCGCCGGCGCCCGCGAGGCCGCGCTCCTCATGCGCGAGGCCGGGCTCGACGCGGTGGTGGTCGACCATGGCGCCGACGCGGCCACGACCGTCGAGGGCCGCTACGGCATCGTCACCGAGCGCGACATCACCCGCCTGGTGGCGCAGCGCACCGGCGACCGTGCGCTGGGCGCGCTCGCCACCCGGCCGCTGGTGGTGTGCGCCGAGCACGACAGCCTTTACCGCGTGCGCGCCCGGCTCGCCGAGCGCCACATCCGCCACATCGGCGTGCTCGCCGCCGACGGCGGGCTGATCGACCTGATCAGCTTCAAGGACATCCTCAGCGGCATGGAGCTGGCCTATGTGCACGAGCTGCAGCATGCGCTGCAGGCGCGCGACCTGGCGCTGAAATCCTCGCAGCGCAACCTCTACCTCGCCGGGAAGGTCATCGAGAGCTCGCTCGAGGGCATCATGGTCACCGACGCCGAGGCCCGCATCCTGTCGGTGAATCCCGCCTTCACCCACATGACCGGCTATACCCCGGAGGAGGTCATCGGCCGCAGTCCCTCGCTGCTCAATTCCGGCCGCCAGAGCCCGGCTTTCTACGCCCGCATGTGGGAAGGCCTGGTGGCGGAGGGCAAGTGGCAGGGCGAGGTGTGGAACCGGCGCAAGTCGGGCGAGGTGTATCCGCAGCTGCTGCACATCACCGCGATCCGCGACCGCGACGGCAGGCTGACCCACTATGCCGCGCTGTTCACCGACATCAGCCGGCTCAAGGAGACCGAGGCGCGCATCCGCGACCTCGCCTACTACGATCCGCTCACCGGCCTGCCCAACCGCCGCCTGCTCGAGGATCGCCTGCAGGTCGAGATCGGGCACGCCGCGCGCCTGCGCTGCCGGCTGGCGGTGCTGTTCGTCGACCTCGACCGCTTCAAGCGCATCAACGACAGCCTCGGCCATTCGGTCGGCGACAAGCTGCTGGTCGAGATCGCCGCCCGCCTGCGCGGCAGCCTGCGCGAGGACGACACCGTGGCGCGCATGGGCGGCGACGAGTTCCTGGTCATCCTCAACAACCTCGCCGGGCCGGACGAGGCGGCGATGACCGCGCGCCGGCTGGTGGGCGCGCTGCGCCGTCCGGTGCACATCGAGGGGCGGGAGCTGGTGGTGACCACCAGCCTGGGCGTCAGCATCTACCCCGACGACTCGCAGGACGCCGACACCCTGATCAAGCACGCCGACGTGGCGATGTACCGCGCCAAGGACGAGGGCCGCAACAGCTTCCAGCTCTTCGAGCCGGCGATGAACGCGCGCAGCCTGGAGCATCTCGCGCTGGAGACCGCGCTCCATCGCGCGCTGCCGCGCAAGGAGCTGCTGCTCCACTTCCAGCCCCTGGTCGATGCCGCCGACGGCCGCCTGGTCGCCGCCGAGGCCCTGCTGCGCTGGCAGCATCCCGACCTCGACCTGGTGTCGCCGGCCGACTTCATCCCGCTCGCCGAGGAAACCGGGCTGATCGTGCCGATCGGCGAATGGGTGCTGCGCAGCGCCTGCGAGCACCATCGCGCCTGGCGCGAGGCGGGCGGGACGCCGCTGCGCATGATGGTGAACATCTCGGCGCGCCAGTTCCGCGACGAGGGCTTCCTCGCCATGGTCGGCAGCGTGCTCGCCGAGACCGCGATGCCGCCCGCATGCCTGACCCTGGAGTTGACCGAAAGCATGCTGATGGACGGCACCGAGCGCACCATCGCCCGCCTCGAGCAGCTGCGCGCGCTCGGCGTCGGCCTGGCGATCGACGACTTCGGCACCGGCTATTCCTCGCTCGCCTACCTCAAGCGCTTCCCGATCGACGAACTGAAGATCGACCGCCTGTTCGTGCGCGGCATCGACCGCGAGACGCGCGACGGTGCGCTGGTGGCGGCGATCATCTCGCTCGGCCACAGCCTCGGCCTGCGGGTGGTGGCCGAGGGCGTGGAGACGCCGGGCCAGCTCGCGATGTTGCAGCACGAGGGTTGCGATCTCGCCCAGGGCTTCCACTTCAGCGCGCCGCTGCCGTGGCCGGCGTTCGTCGCCGGCTACGGGCCGGGGGCCTGAGCCCGCCTGCGTCGCGACGCGCGTTCAGCGCGTGGTGTCGGTGTGGAAGGCGCGCGCCCGGCCGCGCGCACGCGCGTCCTGCGCCTGCAGGGCCTGCCAGGCGGAGTGCACCGCGTCGGCGCCGTACTGGCGTTCGAGCCTGCGCACGGTGAAGTGGCCGCGGCTGACGTCCTGGAAGTGGTTCATGAACATGAGGTTGATGGTCGCCCCCGCCGCCGCGCCGATGCCCGGCACCAGCATGCCGGCGGCCTTCTGGGTGAGCTGCACCTTGTAGCGCGCCGCCACCAGCGTGATCAGCCGCGCCAGCGCCGGTGCGCCCTCGCTGCTGAGTCCGCGCTGCGCGAAGTGGCGCGCGGCCTCGCTCACCGTGCTCGCCAGCGCCGCGCGCACCGCGTAGTAGCCGGATTCGGTGGCGTCGTCGGCACTCGCGTTGCCGCCGAGCGCGAACACCTCCAGCGCCGCCAGCCGGGTCTGCGACGCGGAGACGTCCTCGCCCTCGCCGCGCGCGATGTCGAGGATGGCGCGCATGATCAGCACCGTCGACAGCGGGACTTCCACCGTCAGTCCCGCCAGCCCGAAGGCGCCCCCGCCTGCGCCGCTGACCGAGCCGAGCAGCTTGTGCAGCCGCGGCGAGGCCTCGCGCGGGGCGGGCTGCAGCGTCCTGGCCGCGGTCTCCATCGCCTTCAACAGCGCGTCGTGCGCCAGTGCGCCGACCTTGCCGCGCCAGCTCGCCGGCAGCCGGGCCATGCCCTTCTCCAGCGGGCTGCCGATGAAGCTCGACAGGCGCGCGGCCAGGCTGGGGCGCTCGAGCAGCAGGCGCGCCTCGGCGAGCGCGCGCAGGTCGGTGTCGGCGAGGATGAGGGGCTCGGTCATGGCGATGGGGCTCCCGTCGTGGGCAGGCGTGATGAGGTCTCAGACGCCGCAGCAGCTGCCGGTGTTCCCAAGGATGCGGTGGGAGCGGGCACGCCCGCTCCCACAGGGTGTCCGGCGCTCAGGACGGCTTGTCCGCCTCCAGCGATTGCAGGATCGCCGCGCCCAGCACGGCGGCCGACTGCGCGCCCGAGACCGCCAGCTTGCGGTTGAGGATGAAGAAGGGCACGCCCTGGATGCCCTGCCGGCGCACGCCTTCGGCCATGCGCTCGACCGCGTCGATGCTGCCGCGACCGTCCAGCCACTCGCGCACCGCCTCGCGGCGCTCGCCGCAGGCGGCGGCGATGTCGGCCAGGGTGTCGAGGTCGCCGATGTCGCGCCCTTCCTGGAAATGCGCGGCGAACAGGGCCTGCGCCAGGGCCTGGATGCGCTCGGGCTTCTGCCCCTGGGCCTGGGCGCGGTACATCAGGCGGTGGGCGGCGAGGGTGTTGGGGCGGGTCTGGATGCGTTCGAAGGCGTACTGCAGGCCGTCGCCGGCCGCGGCCTCGCGCACCGTGTCCAGCACCGCCTCGGCCTTGATCGGGCCGCCGAACTTGGCCTCCAGGAATGCGCGATAGGGCTCGCCTTCCGGCGGCGTATCGGGGTTGAGGAAGAAGGGCAGCCAGTTGATGCGCACGTCGATGTCGGGGCGCGAGGCCTTCAGGTCGGCGAGGGCGCGGTCGAGGCGGACCTTGCCGAGGAAGCACCAGGGGCAGACGAAGTCGGAAACGAGGTCGATGTTCAGGATCATGGCGGGGGGTCGTAGGCGGCGGACGGAAGGCGACAGGGTAGCCGTTCTGCCGCGCCGGGTCAGAGGAAGCGTGCGATGAAGCAGGGGTGCGCCGGGTCGGCCTGCGCCGGCAGCGGCAGCCACACGCGCCGGCCGCTGCCGGGGACGCGCTCCAGCGCGCTGCCGTCGGCGGCGAAGAGGCGGTCGAGCCGCAGTTCGTGGTTGGCGCCCGGCTGCACGAACTCGAGGCGGTCGCCGACGCCGAAGCCGTTCTTGACCTCGACCTCGGCCAGGCCGCGCGCGGCATCGAAGCCGACCACCTCGCCCACCAGCAGGCTGCGCCCGGACTCCGAATGGCCGCGCAGGTAGTTCTGCTGCTCGGGGGTGGAGTGGCGCTGGTAGAAGCCGTCGGTGTAGCCGCGGCTGGCGAGGCCTTCGAGCTCGCCGAGCAGGCGCGTATCGAAGGGCCGCCCCGCGACCGCGTCCTCGATCGCGCGCCGGTAGCCCTGGGCGGCGCGGGCGACGTAGTAGGGGCTCTTGGTGCGGCCCTCGATCTTCAGCGAATCGACGCCGATGTCCACCAGGCGCTGCACGTGCTCGATCGCGCGCAGGTCCCTGGAGTTGAGGATGTAGGTGCCGTGCTCGTCTTCCTCGATCGGCATCAGCTCGCCGGGGCGCGTGCCTTCCTCGAGCAGCCACACCTTGCTGCCGCCGATGTGGCGCGGGCCGCCGCCGAGCGCCAGGCCCTGCGCGGTGTCGAGCGCGCTGCGGGTGGCGGTGCCGACCGCGCCGGCGCCCTTCGGGTTGCCGATCGGCATGGCGCCGCGGGCGTGCACGTCGCCGGCGCCGTTTTCTCCGGCCTCGTGCAGCTTGTAGTCCCAGCGGCAGCTGTTGGTGCAGCTGCCCTGGTTGGGGTCGCGGTGGTTGAAATAGCCCGACAGCAGGCAGCGTCCCGAATACGCAATGCACAGCGCGCCGTGCACGAAGACCTCGAGCTCCATGTCCGGGCAGGCGTCGCGGATCTCGGCGACCTCGTCCAGCGACAGCTCGCGCGACAGGATGATGCGCTTGACCCCCACCGACTGCCAGAAGCGCACCGAGGCGTAGTTGGTGGTGTTGGCCTGCACCGAGAGGTGGATCGGCACCTCGGGCCAGCGCTCGCGCACCATCATGATCAGGCCCGGGTCGGCCATGATCAGCGCGTCCGGCTTCAGCGCGATGACCGGCGCCATGTCCTCCTCGAAGGTGCGCAGCTTGGCGTTGTGCGGGGTGATGTTGGCGACCAGGTAGAACAGCTTGCCGGCGGCGTGAGCCTCGGCCATGCCGGCGGCGAGCGTGTCGAGCTGGCCGAAGCTGTTGTTGCGCACGCGCAGCGAATAGCGCGGCTGGCCGGCATACACTGCGTCCGCGCCGTAGGCGAAGGCGGTGCGCATCATGTCGAGGGTGCCGGCGGGGGCGAGGAGTTCGGGGCGGGGGGGCGAAGTGGAGGCAGGCATGCGATACGGCTTGGTCGAGAGGCAAGAGGCGAGCGGACGAGGCCCGCATTCTAGCGGAGCGCGCGACCACCACCCGTGGCGCCGTCGCGGGCGGCCACAGCGGATCCGGAGCGTGAGAAACCATGAGCAGCGATAGCAGCCCGTCGATCCGGGCGCTCGAGCGCGGCATCGAGGTGCTGCGGCTGCTGCGCACCCACGAGGGGACCGAGCTGCGCGCCCTGCATGCCGCCACCGGGCTGCCCAAGCCCACGCTGCTGCGCATCCTGCACACGCTGGAGCGCGGCGGCCTGGCGCGGCGCTCGATGTTCGACGGCCAATGGCGGCGCGCGGCCGTATGGGCGCCGCCGCCATTGGCCAGTGTCGCCGACCAGCAGCTGGCCGAAATCGCCGCGCCGAAGCTGGTGGCGCTGCAGCGCAGCGTGCTGTGGCCTTCGGATCTGCTGGTGTATCGCGACTTTGCGATGGTGCTCGTGGAGAGCTCGCGCCGGCTGTCCGGCCTGGCGATGAACCCCCGCTACCATGTCGGCTACCGGGTCGAGCTGTTCCTGTCCGCGCCCGGGCGGGCCTGGCTGGCGTTCTGCACCGAGGCCGAGCGTGAGGCGGCGATGGCGTACTTTCGCGATCACCCGCCCGCCAATCCGCGCAGTGCGGCGGTGTTCCGGCACGAGATCGGCGCCATCCTGGAGCAGACCCGGCGCCAGGGCTACGCGGTGCGCGACGCGATCTTCGGCGGCTCCGAAGAGGCGATGAGCGCGTTCGACGACGGCCTCGACGCGATCGCGGTGCCGGTGCCGACGGCCACCGGCGTGCATGCGGCGATCAACCTGGTGTGGCCGCGGCGCTACGACCTGCGCGCCAAGGTGGTCGAGGCCAACCTCCACGAACTGATCGCCACCGCCGAGGCGATCGGCCAGGCCTTCGACGCCGCGCAGGCGGGCTGAGCGCCGGCGCGCGGGCGCTCAGCGGCGCTGCTGCAGGTAGCGCTCGACCGCGTCGAGGTTGCGGCGCACCCGCGGGTGATCGGGCATCAGCGCGGCGGCGGCGCGCAGCTCGTGCGCGGCCTTTTCCCATTGCTTGCGCTGGCCCGCGAGCAGGCCGAGGGCGAAGTGCAGCTCGCCGGGCTGCGCCGAGCCGGAAAGACCCTCGCGCAGCACGCGCTCGGCCTCCTCCTCGCGCGCGCTGCCGGCGAGCAGGGTGGCGAGGCCCAGGCGTGCCGCCTGCACCTGTGCGTCCTGGGCCAGGGCGCGGCGGTAGTGGCGTTCGGCGCCGGCCGGATCGCGGCGGGCGGCGGCGAGGCCGGCCAGGTTGAGCTGCGCGCTCGGCATGTCGGCCATGGCCTGCTGGGCGGCGACGAAGGCGGCGAGGCCGGCGTGCAGTTGGGTGCGCTGATCGGCGTTCAGGCGCCCTTCGTCGATGTCGGCAAGTCCGCGCGCGGCGGCGATGCGCACCGCGCGCAGCGGGTCGGAGAGCAGGGCGGGCAGCTGGGCGAGGCGTTCTTCCGGTGGGCGTGCGGCGAGCGCGGCGGCGGCGGTCGCGCGCACCACCGGGTCGGGATCCTGCAGCGCCGCGGGCGGCACGCTGCCCAGTGCAGCGAGCGCCTCGACCGCGGTGGCGCGCACGATGGCGGGCTGCGCCAGGTCCGTGGTCAGGGTGCGCAGGGGCTGCGCGGCGCCGGGTTCGCCGCGGCGCGCGGCGGCGAGGAGTTCGCCGTAGTGCGGCGGATGCTGGCGGGGGCCGAAGTGGCGACCGATCGCCTGGGCCGCCCACTCGGCGGTGCGCTCGGCGTGGCAGTCCTGGCAGGCGTTGGGCGTGCCGAGCTTCGCGCTCAGGTCCGGGCGCGGGATGCGGATCGCATGGTCGCGGCGGCCATGGACCACCATGTAGTCGCGGCTGGGCATGTGGCAGTCCACGCACTGGCTGCCGGCCTGGCCCGCGCTGTGGAAGTGGTGGGCCGGGCCGTCGTAGTCCTTCGCCAGCAGGCCGGGAAAGCGCGCGCGGTCGGGCGACGGATTGTGGCACGCGGTGCACAGCGCGTTGCCCTCGGCGCGGCGCTTGCCGCTGTGCGGGTCGTGGCAATCCGTGCAGGCGACGCCGGCCTGGTACATGCGGCTCTGGCGGTAGGAGCCGTACTCGAAGACCTCCTCGAGCTGCTGGCCGTCGGCGTGGTGGAGGTCGGCGCGCAGGTTGTCGGGCATGAACTGGTCGAGCAGCGGCGCGCCGGCGACGGCGTCCTCGACCAGCCGGGTGCGGCGCGCGTGGCAGGCTGCGCACTGGTCGACCTGGGTGTGGGCGCCGGCGAGCGCGCGGTTCGCGGTCGGCTTAGGCGTGCCCTGGCCGGCGGCGGCAACCGCGCGTGCGCTCTCGGCGTGGACGCGACCGCCGCCATGGCAGGCCTGGCAGCCCACATTGGCCTCGGCCCAGGTGGTGCGATAGCTGTCCTGCGCGTCGTCGTAGCCCTTGCGGTAGGCGGTGGTGTGGCACTCGCCACACATCAGGTTCCAGTTCTGATAGCGGCCGCTCCAGTGCAGGGTGCTGCCGGGGACGTTGGCGCCCTTGGGGTAGAGCGAGAACCAGGTCTTGCGCTCGGTATCCCAGGCGATCGTGAACGCCTGCAGTCGGCCGCCCGGCTGCGGCAGCAGCACCTGCTGCAGCGGCCGGATGCCGAAGGTGTGGGTGACGGGGAATTCCACGTGCTGCCCGTCCGCGCCCTCGGTGGCGACGAAGAAGGCGTCGCCGCGGCGCAGGAAGTGCGCCGCCTCGCCCTTGCCGGTGAAACGCGCGTCGGCGAAATCGCCGAGCGCGCTGTCCGGCGTCGCCGGCTGCATCGCCAGCTGGTGCTTGGAGCCGGACCACAGCCGCGCCTGGTCGGTGTGGCAGGCCAGGCATTCACCATCGGCGATGTGGTCGGCGATAGCACGAGCGCCGGGGTCGGCCCCGGCGCGGGCCTCGGCCTGCGGCGGAGTGGCGAACGCCACCGACGCCGTCAGGCACAGGGTCGCCAGGCAGGCGGGCAGGCGCATGGTCTGCGTCAGCGCGCGGCGCGCGGCTCGAGGGTGGCCTCGTACTTCAGGTCCTCGTAGTACTTGGCGCCGTTGCTGTAGCCGGGGCGGTCGGCGAGGCCGGGGATCTCCAGCGTGCCGGTTTCGCGCACGTAGTCGCGCCAGGCCACCAGCATCTCGCCCAGCTTCTGCGGGTTGGCGGCGGCGAGGTTGCGGCTCTCGCTGCGGTCTTCGGCGACGTTGTACAGCTCCCAGTCGTTGGTGCCCCAGGGCGCGTTGGAGAACACGATCTTCCAGTCGCCCTTGCGCAGCGCCTTGCGGCCGCCGAGCTCCCAGCCCACGGTGTCGCTGTCTCCACGGACCGCTTTGGCCTGGCCCTGCAGGTAGGGCAGCATCGACTTGCCGCGCAGCGGCAGCACCGGCTTGCCCTGGTACTCGGTGCCCGGGTGGCGGGTGCCGGCGAGCTCGAACAGCGTCGGCGCGATGTCGGTCACATGCGCCATGGCGCGCTTGACTGCGCCGCCCTTGACGCCCGGACCCCAGGCGATCGCCGGCACCGCGATGCCCCCTTCGTACATGAAGGACTTGTACAGTCGGAACGGCGTCGAGCCCACCTGCGCCCAGCCCGGCCCGTACTCGGCGTAGGAGCCGGACTTGCCGATGTGGGCGATGCTGTTGTCCATGTCCTTGTGGATCCACTCGCGGGTGCGGGCCACGTCATACACCGAGTTGCCGTCGGCGCCGTTGTCGGACAGGAAGAAGATGAAGGTGTTGTCGAGCTGGCCGGTCTTCTTCAGGTAGTCGAGCATGCGGCCGATGTTCTGGTCCATGTTGTCGACCATGGCCGCATACACCGCCATGCGCCTGGCTTCGGAGGCCTTCTCCGCCTCGCTCAGGCTTTTCCACTTCGGCCACGACGGGTGGCCCTCGAACACCGGCGTGTCGGCGGCGACCAGGCCGAGCTTCTTCATGCGCTCCAAGCGCTCCTTGCGCAGCGCGTCGTAGCCCGCCTTGTAGCGCGCCTCGTACCTGGCGATGTCGGCGTCGTGGGCGTGGAGCGGCCAGTGCGGCGCGGTGAAGGCGAGGTAGGCGAAGAAGGGCTTGCCCGAGTCCTTGCCGGACTCGATGTAGTCGATCAGCTTGCTGGTGAAGAAGTCGGACGAGAAGAAGTCCTTCGGCACATCGACCGCGGCGCCGTTCTCGCGGTAGATCGCCTTCGGCGGCTTGGCCGGATCGATCGCGACGATGCCGGCCTGGTCGCTCCAGTGGCTGGAGCCGCCATGCACCAGCGCGTAGGACTGCTCGAAGCCGCGGGTGGCGGGGCTGTACTGCTCGGGCACGCCGAGGTGCCACTTGCCGGTCATCAGCGTGCGGTAGCCGGCGTCCTTGAGCACCTGCGCCATCGGCACCACGCGCTCGTTGAGGTAGCCCTCGTAGCCGGGCTTGCCGCGCTGCTCGGGGAGCATCAGCTCGACCATGTCGCCGAAGCCGACGAGGTGGTTGTCGCTGCCCGACATCAGCATCGCGCGCGTCGGCGAGCAGAACGGCGAGGCGTAGAACTGGGTCATCTTGACCCCGGTGTCGGCCAGCGTGTCGAGGTTGGGGGTGGCGATCTCGCTGCCGTAGCTGCCGAGGTCGGTGTAGCCGAGGTCGTCGGCCATGATGAGCAGGATGTTGGGGCGGTCCTGCTGGGCCGGCGCGGCGGCGTGGCCGGGCTGGATGCCGAGGCCGAGCGCGGCCAGGGGCACCAGCAGCGACGCGAGGCGTGCTTTCATTGCTGTCTCCTTCGATTAGTCCTGCTTGTTGCAGGTTCTAATAATCTAATCGAAATCTCGAGAAAATCTGGCCAAGCTCGACTCGTTCCACTCTGCAGAACGAGTCGCGCGCGCGTTCGGTTTCGGTAACCCCGATAGACGCTGAAAAACAAAAAGGCCAACCCGACGGAGGTTGGCCTTTCTGCGAAATTGACTTGGAGCGGGGTGCAATGTCCCGCTCCGACTGGCGCTGTCGCAACGATCTACAACAGCGCCCACACCGCCGGATGGGTCAGTTGAGCACCTTGACGTTCTTGGCGTCAGCGCGGACGGCACCCTGGTCGAGATGCTCCTCCTTGCAGCCGAAGGACTTGTAGAGTTCCAGCTGATCGGCGTAATGCGGCGATTTCACCCCATTCGGATTGACGAAGCCGCTTTGACCCGGAGGTGCAACGGTACACAGGCTCACGGCCTTTCCGCCCTTGAAGACGACGAGATTATTCTCGGTCCCGCGATTCATGAATGGAGCGAGGGTAATGCCCTCATCCGCGTTTGCCTGCGGGATTCCGAGGAAATTCTGAGGCCTGAACAGGTGGGTCGCGACGGGAGTCTTCCATTCTGCGGGATTGCTACCGAACTGGCTCTCCAGTGCAGCGATGGCCGCGAGGAAGGTCTCCTTCAGCACCGTGGCGGGGACCTCGCCATTAAAGAAATCGACTGTCTGTGGCACTCCGGCCCGCGGACCAAGCATCGCGTTGTACACCAGTTTGAGGCCGGCTGCAGGGCGCGGGCTGCCAGCGTTGCCAACGGCCGGATAGCCCGCGGAAGCATAGAGCGCAAAGACTTCGGCCGGCAGGTCGTCCTTGAGTACGCGCTCGATGAGCAAGGGTACCCACTTGCGCATCAAGGTAGCCGGTACATCATCGTAGTAGCCGTCGTCGTTTGCATCGACACTCTCCCAATTCCACGCGGCAAGATGATCGCGAACGATACGCGCAGTGGAGCCGGCAGGGAGGTCGGTCGTAGCGTCCAGAAGCGTCGGAAGAACATAACGCGCATTGAGGTCAGCGAACGACCCCGACTTGTTCAGGTCCAGCACGTCCTGACGGCTGAGTTTCGACTTCGCCTCGATACGGGTGGACAACTCGTTCACCCGGTCGACAATGGAATAATTTCCGAAGTCGGTCAGCGTGCCCGGGCCAGCCTGGTTGTTCCAGTTCACAACGTAGTCTTGTGCCGGGTTGAAAACCTGAGGATTGCTGCTGAACGGCAGAAAACCTTCCCATTCCATGTCACCCGCACCGCTCGCCGGAAGCCGCACGTCCTGGTTGGTCGGACGCTTGGGTAGATAACCGGGTGAGACATAGCCAATGTTCCCATTCGCGTCGGCGTAATACCAGTTGATCGTATGCGCCACCTTGCTGGCTTGGTTGAGAAACTCCCCCCAGTTGCCGGCCTGAGTAGCGCGAACCCAGGCGATCAGTGACTGCACTTCAAAGCCTGTCCAGCTCGACTTCTTCGTGTAGGCGGTATTGTTGGCGAGATCGAAACTGGTTACGAAACCGTGCACGGTGGAATGAACGTCCGCTTTCGTGTCGGGTTTATCCTTGACCTTGATGATCTCTGTCCGCACTTTCATGCGCTGCACCGTGCCCTTGTGCAAATAGGCGGTCTTGTCGCCCGAGACCAGGGTTTCCTGATAGATATCGTTGACGTCGAGCGGCCCCGCCGTTGCCCCCCAGCTGATCTTGCCGTTGGTACCAAACAAGACGACTGGCAGCGCGAAGGGTGTGTTGCCGACGATATCGAATCCAGCGCCGTGCAAGCCCACTGCAAACACGTAGCCGGGATTGAACCAGCCGAACTGTGGACCATTGAGCAGCATGGTAGAGCCGTCGTCGGTCTTGTCTGGGCCAACGATCCAGATATTGCTGGTCGTCGGACGAGCATCTGGCCACGTGCCGCCGACCACCGAGCTGGCAAGGTCCATATTCTTCCAGTCGACAGACAGCGGTCGCAGGCGCGAAAGATGATCGGACGAAGGAGATGAATTTCTTCCCGTCTCGGACTTCGTCTCAAGAAGCGCGAACTCCTGCGCTGCCGCGCCGGCATGACCCTTATCCAGGGCGAGCGTCTCGTTACGCGGTGCGGTGGTCGGCGCAAGTTTGTCCTCGAGCCAGTATATCTGGTCGAAAAGTGCCCGCCCTGCGCGATCTCCATAGGCGCCCGTCAGCGATGTGAGCGCCTTGTAGTTTGAAACCTCGGACGAAGAGCCTGAATAGCGGTTGACCATGGTCCCGACGTAAAGCATTGCAACGTCAAGAGGCGTCCATTTTGTCGGCTCGAAGCCGGCATCGATGAACTGCTTCGGAAGCAGATTGGCTTTGTCAGCGATTACCTCATCGATGCGCCGATTGAAGCCATCTGCATATCCCTGGAGGATGGCCAGATCGTCTGCGCCAAGCGCATCGATCTGTCGCTGAATGTCCTGAGGGTCGAACAGTGAGCGGGTGGAGACATCATGATTGACGTACGCCTCGCCAAGCACCTCGGCTACCGTGCCGGTGACCGAGCGGCGCGCCATTTCCATCTGGAACAGGCGATCCTCTGCGATGACGTAGCCGTAACCGGTGAACAGGTCTTGCGTGGTCTTGGCATATACATGCGGCACGCCGTAAGCATCGCGAATGATGGTGATGCGGTCCTGCGGCGGGTTAGCACCGTAGTTCCCCATGCAACCGGCCACGAGCGTGCCTGTAAGTGTCAGAGAGATTGCAACCGTGATGTTCTTCAAGCTTCGCATGCTCTTGCCGCTCCTGTGGTGGTTGTTGCCCTTCCGCCTGGCGTATGTCGCTGCGCCGTATGCAAGGGACTTGGTATCGCCTTGACTGCCCTTGGTAGGGCTCAATATTTCTTATAGAGGAATCGTTTTCTCATATTAAAAGTGATACTTCCTGGCCGGTCAACAGGAAATTTCGTATCGCATACCGCGAGAGGCGGATGTGGATGCGGCACTGCGCGTGGATTGTCGATCCACGGGCGTTCGCCGGTTGCGCGCGCAAGGCATTGATTTTGAGAGGGAATTCGTAGGGGCGGGCGGGGCGTGTCGAGCGGGCCTCGAACTCGGACTTGAGCTCCCCAAGGCCGCACTCGATGTCGTCTGGGGGCTTGAAAGGCTCAATCGCGTTCGGTGACAACAGGCCCTGGGCGTTGGTGACCAACAACAGCCCGTCGTCCATCATCCCGGCAAGGTGCTTCGTCCTGTCGTCAGTGTGGTAGCTGACGAGCGCCTTGCTCAGCGCCACCCTGACAATGCGTGATCGGTGCGCGGCCGATGATCCGCGAGGCGAGTCAGGCGGGAAGGTCCGAATCTGACTGCACGGTGGCGACATGACGCCAGAAAGCAAAACGCCAACCCCGTAGGATTGGCGTAAGTGCTTGAATTCGCTTGGAGCGGGTGAAGGGAACAGCACCCGGTCGCTAACTCGTTTATTACGAACGCTTTTTCCGATCCAAGCGTCACGGAATAGACTCGATTGTGGACTCAAGTCTTCGGCCTGGTCAACGCAAGCCGCTGCGGGTGATCCAAATCGAGCCAAGCTCATCCATCAACAGCCAGAGCATCGGATTTCATACCGAAGTCTATCTGTCCACTGGCACATCACGCCACAGGCCGCTACGGACAGGTGAGCTGCGTCCTCAAAGGATTGACTCATCATCGACAGGCGCGGTCCCGCCCGCCTTTCGCCCGCTCGATGAACCGCTTCATGGGCTCCGAGGGTTCGCCCCGGCGGCGCAGCAGGTAGGTAGAGAGCACCGGTGGGCTGCCGGCCAAGGGACGAATGGAGATGTCCGGGCGCTGTAGCGTCTGCACCTGCGAGGCGATGGCGAAGCCGATGCCGTAGCCTGCACCGACCAGGGTCAGCATCACGCCCAGGCTGGTCACTTCATCGACCAGCTTGAGCGGCGTGCCTGCGTCCTGCAGCAGCGCTTGAATCTGATGGCGGCAGCCCGATCCCGATTCGGGATGGCACAGAACCAGCGGGAACTTCAGGGCTTCGGCCAGCGGCACCTGCACGTGTGCCAGCAAGGGGTGGCGTGCGGGCACGATCACCGACAGCGGATCGGTCCACACCGGCTCGGCGACGAGGCCATCATGTACCGCGTTTGACAACGCAAAGCCGATGTCCAGCAGATCGTCGTGCAGCGTCTTGAGCTGCTGCGCGAACGGCAGCTCGAAGACGCGAATCTCCATCTCGGGCTCCTCCTCGCGGCTGCGTGCCAGCAAGGTGGCGATGCGGGGCTGCGCCAGGCCGTCGCAGATCGCGATGCGCAGATGGCCCTGGTAGCCCTGTGCCGCCGCCTTGGCACTCTTGACTGCCTGCTCCACGGTGGCCATCACGCGTCGGCATTCGCCTAGGAACACCTGGCCGGCCCAGGTCAGCCGCGTCAGGCGGGTGCTGCGGTCGAACAACTGCACGCCAAGCTGGCTTTCCAGGTCGCGCATTGCTCGTGATACGGGAGATTGCTCGATCCCGAGACGCTCGGCCGCGCGGGCGAGATGCAGCTCTTCCGCGACTGCAACGAAATAGCGTAGCAATCTAGGCTCCAAGGCAGCCTCCCATCGGCCCTTTACACCAGGTCTTGGTACGAGCCAGCCACCAAGCGATGGGGATGTCGATCAGGATCAGGGTGACGACGCCTGCTAAACGTGCGGTCAACCGGAGGGCTTGCAGATCACTATCCGTCAGCACGCAAACACCCTCGTGTCAATGCGCATGCTTCGTGTCCGAGCACCCGAGTGTGTAAAGGATGCTCTTCGGTGAACTGCCCAAGCGAATGGTCCAGACTTTCATGCCGCAGGCCCCTCGACTACTCAATACATATGCTGGCCGCCGTTCATCGCCACGTTGCTGCCGGTCATGAAGGCGGCGGCTTCGCTGGCGATGAAGGCGACAAGTGCCGCAATCTCGTCCGGCTGGCCCAGACGGCCAACCGGAATCGCATCGATGATCTTCTGGCGCATGTCCTCCCGCACCGCCATCACCATCTCGGTGGCCAGATAACCCGGCGACACGGTGTTGACCGTCACACCCTTGCGCGCGACCTCCTGCGCCAGCGCCTTCGTGAACCCGTGCACGCCGGCTTTGGCCGCCGAATAATTGGTCTGCCCGAACTGGCCCTTGCTGCCGTTGATCGACGAGATGTTGACGATGCGACCCCAGCCGCGCTCGACCATCGGATCGATGAACGGCTTGGTGACGTTGAACATGGAGTCCAGGTTGGTGCGCAGTACGGCATCCCAACCGGCCTTGTCGAGCTTGCGCAGCGTTGCATCGCGGGTGATGCCGGCGTTGTTCACCAGGATGTCGATCCGATGACCGTCGGCGTGGATGCGCCGCGCCATTTCCTGCGTTGATTCGTAGTTCGATACATCCACCCCGTAGGCAGCAAGTTTGTAGCCCTGTGTCGCTTGCGCTTGCTGCCACTGGCCAATCGTGGTGTTGCCGGGGGTATGCGTGACGATCACGCGGTGGCCGGCATCGTGCAGGGCACGGGCGATCGCAGCGCCCAACCCCCGGTTGCCTCCCGTCACCAGCGCCGTCCGTTGCGTCGTATTCATTGCCGTCCCCTCATTTCTTGGTCTTGCCCTGGGGTACGGCGCTTGGGGCGGTCCAGGGCTGGGTCCAGCGCTGGCAAAGCTGCGTGAAAGAGGCTGCGTCGCCACTCGCGCCGAATGCCTCGGAGACAGACTCCTGCCAAGTCGTGAGCGCCTGGCGCAGTCCATTGGCAAAGGCCGTCTGGCTCTTGGCTGCTACTTGCCCGACCGCTTGGGCATCGCCCATGCGGCCTTGGCACAGACGCCAGAACACTTCGGACGGCAAGGTCGCGAGCGCTTGCCAGTCGGCCGCCTGTTGGAGGCCCTGGATGCGCGAGGTGGTCTCCAGCACGCTGCCAGCGCTGAGCTGTTGCATGACTTCGAGCCAGTGATGGCTGCTCTCCTGCAGCAAGCGCGTGATCTGCAGTTGCAGCTCGGCATTGGCTTTGTAGAGATGGATTGGCAGTTCGTTGCTCATTGCAGTGCCCTTCGGTCATGGTGGGCCCCCTTCGGGGCGGGTGTAGGCCATCCCAAGCGATGTCCCTGTTGAAATGGTCTTGTCTTGTCTCGGCTTCGGCGCGTCGTATCAGCGCATTGCCACATAGGTTCCCGGTGCATCACCAAGCGGGACCTGCGTGCCGCCCATGGCAGGCGGCGATACCCGCTCGGTCGAATGTCGTGCCAGCCACTGCTGCCAGGCTGGCCACCATGAGCCCTCGTTCAGCGGGGTTTCGGTACGCCACGTTTGCGGATCGACGTAGCGAGCGCCGACGCTGCGGGTCGCAATCTGGTAGCTGCGCCGGGGGTGCCCCGGCTCGCTGACCACGCCGGCGTTGTGCCCGCCGCTGGTCAGTACGAAGGTCAGCTCCGCATCACTGAGCAGATGCATCTTGTACACGGATGGCCAGGGGGCAACGTGGTCGCGCACCGTGCCGACGATGAGCATCGGCACTTCGATGTCGGCGATCGCCACCGGCCGTCCGCCGACCTGGTAGCGTCCCTCGGCCAGATCGTTGTTCAGATACAAACGCCGCAGGTACTCGCTGTGCATGCGATACGGCATGCGCGTCACGTCGGCATTCCATGCCATCAGGTCATTGAACTCCTGCCGTTCGCCCAGCAGGTACTCGCGCACGCGCCGCGACCAGATCAGGTCGCGCGAGTTGAGCATCTGGAAAGAGGCGGCCATCTGCTTGCCGTCGAGATAGCCCTTGTCCCACATCCCGGCTTCCAGCCAGGCAAGTTGACTGTCGTCGATGAAAAGCGCGATTTCGCCCGACTCGCGGAAGTCGGTCTCCGACGCCAGCAGCGTCAAACTGCGCAGCCGTTCGTCGCCATCGCGCGCCATCGCGGCTGCGGCGATCGTCAGCAAGGTGCCGCCCAGGCAATAGCCAACCGCCTGCACCTTGCGCTCGGGCACGATGGCCGTGACCGCGTCCAGTGCATCCATGACCCCCAGCCATCGGTAATCCTCGAGGCCGAGGTCGCGATCGGCCGCGGTCGGGTTCTTCCAGGAAAGGATGAACACCGTATGCCCCTGGTCGACCAGGTACTTCACCATCGAGTTGTGCGGTGACAGGTCGAGGATGTAGTACTTCATGATCCAGGAGGGCACGATCAGCACCGGCTCGGCATACACATCGGGGGTCGTGGGTGTGTACTGGATCAGCTCGATCAGGTGGTTGCGAAACACCACCTTTCCTGGTGTGACCGCCACGTCCTGGCCGACTTTGAAGCCTTCGACCCCGGCCGGTTCATCGTCAAGCGCAAGACGCTGTGTATCGTCGAGGAAGTTCATCGCGCCGCGCCACAGGTTGGCGCCGCCGCTGGTTCTGATGGCTTCCAGCACTTCCGGGTTGGTCCAGATGAAATTCGATGGCGACCACATGTCCAGCCACTGCCGCCCAGCGAAAGTGACCATGTTCTCGTGATGGCGCGACACGCCGCGCACGCCGGTGGTGGCGTTGTGCCACCACTGCTGCTGCAGCAAAAAGCCCTGGTGGATCACGTTGAACGGCCATTGCTGCCAGGCCGGCGCCTCGAAGCGCCGATCCTGCTCCAACGGCTCGATGCACGTGGGGCAGCCGTGGGCACTTGCAGCGTGCGCGACGTAGCGCGCCAAGCGTCGCTGCTTGTGCAATCCCTTTTCGATCAGGCTGCGCTGCTTGCCCGGTGAAAGGCTCAGGTGCAGCGCCCAGTCGTACCAAGCCAGCAAACCCGCCGCCGGTGACAACCCGCCAGTGCCGCGTGCCCGGCACGCGTTCGCAAGCGTATCCAGGACATCGGGGCGACAGACGACTTCGGACGGTGCCGGCGCGGGCTTGTCAGGTATGGCAAGGGTGTTCATCTCTGGTCTTCCGATGTTGTAAGTAACTTATTACTATCATAATGCCTACGGGAAAAGATGCAAAGCCTTGAAGAACGCCCGGGGGATTTCCGCCTTCGCTCGAACGAAACCGCTTCTCTTGCTCTGACTGGGGTGGCCGACCTGCCGACCGATTACTCATGATGTGCCAGAGGAGTGTGTTCGCTTCCTGGGTCTCGTCAGCTCACTTGGCCACGATCCATGGATGGGGCAGGAACCATCCTTTCCCATGCGATGAACCGTATTCCCGATCTTGCGACGCGGATGTTTTGCATGTTAGGATAGTAATAAGTCACTTACTTTATGGAGTCTGATCGGTGAGCGAACGTCCTCAACATCTGTCCGCTGAAGAGCGGCGTGCTGCCACAGTGCAAGCGGTGGTGGACTTGGCCGCGGAGCAAAACCCGGCCGAAATCACGACCACGGCCATCGCCGATCGAATGGGTTTGACGCAGGGCGCGCTGTTTCGCCACTTCCCCACCAAGGACGCGATCCTGGAGGCAACGATGACCTGGGTCGGTGAGCGTCTGCTGGTGCGCGTGGACAAGGCGGCCGAGGGCGCCGCGTCTCCTGCCGCGGCACTCGAAGCCATGTTCATGACGCACATCGACTTCGTGGCCAAGCATCCCGGCGTGCCGCGCATGCTGTTCGGAGAACTGCAACGCTCTGGCGAGACGCTCGCCAAGCGGATGGTGCAGACCTTGCTCCGTCAATACGAACAGCGCCTGCGCCGCCTGATGGAGGCAGGCAAGGCCCAAGGCGACCTGGATGCGGATCTGGACGTAGATGCCGCCGCCGTGTTGTTCATCGGCACGATCCAGGGACTGGTCATGCAGTCGCTGTTGGCCGGCAAGGTCAGTCGCATCCGTCGTGATGCGCCAGCCGTGTTTGCCATCTATCTCCGTGGCATCACGCACACCCGATGAAACGCCTTCCATCCTGCCGCCACGCAGTTGCCCGGTCGGCCGAGAGGCACACCACGGTCATGCGATCGCGTTGCGCCTCCAGCGCGAATCCGCGTCATTCAACACTCAGCCCGACCGCCCGGCGGAACGCACACGCACACCGCGACGACGGCGAAGGCTTGGGAGTTTCCGCGATCAAGTAAAGGCCATGAAGATGACCACTCATCCACAACGCAGCATCTGGCACTGGCTGATCTCCCCGCTCGCGATCGGCTTCGGCCTGCTCACTCTTCGGGAGGGCGGCGCCGTTCTGTTTGTCGACGGCGCGGCGCGCCAAGCCGCCGGCCACTATGTGCCTTTCGTGCTCTGGTTCAATTTTCTGGCCGGGCTCGCCTACATCGTCGCCGGCGTCGGCTTGTGGATGCGCCGGCGCTGGGCCGCGTGGTTGGCGATTGTCATCACGGTGGCGACCGCACTCGTGTTCCTGGCTTTCGGAGTGCATGTGGCTTTGGGTGGCGCCTGGGAGCGGCGCACGGTGGTCGCCATGACGCTGCGCACGTTGGTGTGGGCAGGCATAGCGGCCATAGCCTGGCGCCGGTCAGCGGCGAATGCGCCGGTCGCACGCGAGCACTGAGCACCTTTATCCAGCGGAAACCCATCGATGACAACTCCAAACCTCCTCTCCAGAAAAACCCGTTGGGTCGTAATCGCCGTCGTCGTGCTCGCTCTTGGCGGCGCACTGGCGTTCTGGCTGTCGCGCGACCATGGACAACAAGATGCATTGCGCCTCTACGGCAACGTCGACATCCGCGAGGTGCAACTGGCCTTCCGTCAGCCCGGGCGCGTGATGCAAATGGCTTTCGATGAGGGCGATGCCGTCAGCGCCGGCGCGCGCCTGGCGGCGCTCGATGCGCAACCCTATCGGGAGGCCCTTGCGGCAGCGCAGGCCCAGGTGCAGGTGGCGCAGGCGGAACTGGCCAAGCTGCGCCGCGGCCTGCGACCACAGGAAATCACCCAGGCGCGCGAGGCTCTCAGACAGGCACAGGCGCTCGCCACCGAGACCGAGCGCAATTTCCAGCGCCAGAGTGGCCTGTTGGCATCGGGCGCCAGCAGCCAGCGCACGGTCGATGCAGCCCGCACGGCACGCGACCAGGCAGCCGCTGGCGTCGAAGCGGCCAAGGCGGCCCTGTCGCAAGCATCCGAAGGTTTTCGCAAGGAAGACATCGCCGCAGCAGAAGCTCGCCTTGCGGCCGCACAGGCTGCCGCAGCGCAAGCCACGACAGCCTTGGCGGACACCGAGTTGATGGCGCCCAGTAGCGGCACCGTCATCGCACGAGTGCGGGAGCCCGGCAGCATGGTCGCAAGCCAGAGCGCGGTCTACAGCCTGAGCCTGGACAAGCCGGTTTACGTGCGCGCCTACGTGGGCGAGTCGGACTTGGGGCGCATCGCGCCCGGTACTGTGGTGCGCGTCAAAAGCGATTCATCAGAGAAGGTCTATCGCGGCCAGATCGGCTTCATCTCGCCGCGCGCCGAGTTCACCCCCAAGACGGTGGAGACGACGGATTTGCGCACGGATCTGGTCTACCGCCTGCGCATCGTCATCGACGAAGCCGACAGCGACAGTGCCTTGCGCCAGGGCATGCCGGTGACGATCGAGGTCGATGCGAAAGCCGGCACCAGCATCCCGGCGGGGGAGCGTTGAAATGCAGGCAAGCCCTGCCATCGCCGCCGTGCCTGCGGGTGCGGGCGAAGACGCTGCCGTCGTCATCGAAGACGTGGACAAGCATTTCGGAGACGTAAAGGCGCTGCGGGGCTTGAGCGCGCGCATCCACTATGGGCGGCTGACGGGTCTGGTCGGCCCCGACGGCGCTGGCAAGACGACGCTGATGCGGATTCTGACCGGCCTCCTGGTGCCTAACGCCGGCCACGTCACCTTGGCAGGCTATGACGTGGTCAAGGACAACGACGCCATTCATGTCGCCAGTGGCTACATGCCGCAACGCTTTGGCCTGTACGAAGACCTGTCGGTGATGGAGAACATGCGCCTGTATGCGCAGTTGCGCGGCATGGATGCGGACCGCAACGCCGATCTGTTTGCCGAGCTGCTGGACTTCACGCGGCTCGGACCCTTCACCAAACGCCTGGCCGGCAAGCTCTCCGGCGGCATGAAGCAGAAGCTGGGCCTTGCCTGTGCGCTCATGGCGCGGCCGAAGGTGCTGCTGCTGGACGAGCCGGGCGTGGGTGTCGACCCGGTCAGCCGCCAGGACTTGTGGCGCATGGTGCAGGCGCTGACCGATGAAGGCATGGCCGTGGTCTGGTCCACCGCCTATCTCGACGAAGCCGAGCGCTGCGAGAGCGTGCTGCTGCTGAACCAAGGGCAGCTCCTGTTCGATGGCCCGCCGCAGGAGCTGACCGCGCAGCTCGAAGGCCGCAGTTTCCGTCTGGAAGACGTCGGTGCCGAGCGCCGAGCGGTCCTGACCCAGGCACTCGACCTGCCCAGCGTGAGCGATGGCGTGATCCAGGGCGCCGGCGTGCGCGTGGTGTTGCGCGAGGGCGCTCAAGCGGAGCAGCTCCAGGCCCTGTCCGATCAGGCGCGAGTGGAGCTGGCGCAGGTGCCCGCGCGCTTCGAAGACGCCTTCATCGATCTGCTCGGTGGCGGCCCCGGCGGCACTTCGACGCTGGCCGAGCGTCTGCCGCCGGTTGAGCTGGGTTCCGACATTGCCGTGTCGTGCCGAAACCTCACCAAGCGCTTCGGCGAGTTCACCGCCACCGACAACGTCAGCTTCGAGGTGCAAAAGGGCGAAATCTTCGGCCTGCTCGGCCCTAACGGCGCCGGCAAGTCCACCACCTTCAAGATGTTGTGCGGCCTGTTGAAACCAACTGCTGGCGAAGCGCATGTGGTGGGCCATGATCTGCGCCGCGCCACCGGCGCAGCCAAGAGCCGGCTCGGCTACATGGCGCAGAAGTTTTCGCTCTACGGCCTGCTCTCGGTGCAGCAGAACCTGGAATTCTCGGCCGGCGTCTACGGACTGGAAGGCAACACCCGGCGCGAGCGCATTGCCGAGATGATCGAAACCTTCGATCTGGGCGACTGGCTGTCCGCCACGCCCGATTCCCTGCCGCTGGGCCACAAGCAGCGCCTGGCATTGGCTTGTTCGCTGATGCACCGGCCGCCCGTGCTGTTCCTGGATGAACCCACTTCGGGCGTGGACCCGATCACCCGGCGGGAATTCTGGACCCACATCAACGGACTGGCCCGCAAGGGCGTGACCATCATGGTCACCACCCACTTCATGGACGAGGCCGAATACTGCGACCGCGTGGCCATGCTCTCGCGTGCGCAACTGATCGCGCTGGATACGCCCGACGCGCTCAAACGTTCGGCGGTCAGCCCCGAACAACCCGACCCGACGATGGAGGACGCCTTCATTCACCTGGTGGAGTCGTCAGACCGCGAGCTGGAGGCCGCCACATGAACGGCGCCACAATGCACAAAGACGGAAGTGGCCCCCTGCAGACCGACTTGCGCCGTTTTGATTTACGGCGCTTGATCGCCCTGGTGACCAAGGAAAGCTACCAGGCGCTGCGCGACCCCTCGACGCTGCTGATCGCGTTCGTGCTGCCAGTGGTGTTGCTGCTGCTGTTCGCCTATGCGGTGTCGCTGGATGCGAAGGATGTCCGTGTCGGCGTGGTCCTGGAGTCGCCCGGCGCATCGGCACACTCGCTGGCCGCAGCGTTTTCGGGCACCCGCTTCCTGAATACGCACTTCGCCCATGACCGGCGCGAAGTGGCCGACCAACTGGTCTCAGGCGACCTGCGCGGCTACGTGGTGATTCCGCAGGATTTCGAGCAGCGTCTGGCCCAGCGTGGCAGCGAGCCGCTGGTGCAGATCGTCACCGATGGCTCCTACCCCAATACCGCCAACTACGTCGAGAACTACGCCCGTGGCGTGGTCCAGTCCTGGCGTGCCGGACTGGACGTCGGAGCACCAGCGCAGGCCGTCATGCTGGAACCGCGCTACTGGTTCAACCCCGAGCTGGAAAGCCGCCGCGCACTGATTCCCGGTGCCATCGCCATCGTCATGACCATCATCGGCACCATGCTGACTGCACTGGTGGTGGCGCGTGAATGGGAGCGCGGCACCATGGAGGCGGTGCTGTCCACGCCGGCCTCGGTGGCCGAAATCCTGATCGGCAAGCTGCTGCCGTACTTCGTGCTCGGCATGCTGTCCACGCTGGGTGCGGCGGCGCTGGCGGTGTTCGTGTTCGGGGTCCCGATGCGGGGCTCGCTGGCGGCGCTGCTGCTGCTGTCGGCGGTGTTCATGGTGCCGGCGCTGGGTCAAGGTCTGCTGATTTCCTCCTTGGCACGCAACCAGTTCCTGGCAGCGCAGATCGCGCTGTTCACGGGTTTTCTGCCGGCTTTCATGCTGTCGGGCTTTCTGTATGAGATCGACGCGATGCCCGCGCCGATCCGGGCCATCACCCGGCTGGTTCCGGCGCGTTACTTCGTCGATTCGCTGAAGACGGTGTTCCTGGCCGGCGACATCTGGGCCGTGTTCCTGCCCAACCTGGCGGCCATGGCGGCGATCGGGGTGCTGTTCTTCGTGATCGCCAAGCGCGCCACGCGCAAGAACCTGGAGTGAAGCGATGTTGACGTCCGCATTCTCGTTGACCCGCCTGCGCGCCCAGTTCATCAAGGAGGTGCTCAGCGTCCTGCGCGACCCGCGCAGCCGCATGGTGGTGTTCGTGCCGCCGATCCTGCAGTTGCTGGTGTTCGCCTTTGCCGCGACGCTGGAAGTGCGCAACGTCGATATCGCCGTCTACGACCAGGATACGGGGCGCTGGTCGCACGAGCTGGTACAGCGCCTGGACAGCGCCCGCTTCATCACCCACATCCGGCATGTCGACAGCCAGCAGCAACTGCACGAGCTGATCGACCGTGGCGAGGTGATCGCCGCGCTCGCCATCCCGGTGGATTTCTCGCGCTCCATCGCTGCCGGCGAAAGTGGCCGCGCGCAGGTACTGGTCGATGGCCGGCGCAGCAACTCCGGGCAGATCACCGTGGCCTATCTGTCCACCATCGCCGCCGATGTCGGCGCCGAGGTCGTGCCCGACGCCCAGGCACCAACGCCCGTGGTCGTGCGCCACTGGTTCAACCCGAATCTGGTCTACCGCTGGTTCATCGTGCCCGGGCTGACGGGCATCCTGGCGCTGTTCAGCTCGCTCTTGATCACCTCGTTGTCGATCGCGCGCGAGCGCGAGCTGGGCACCTTCGACCAGTTGCTGGTGTCGCCCACCTCGACGCCCGAGATCATCATCTCCAAGTCGCTGCCGGCACTCGCAATTGGCACCGGGCTGGGCCTGTTCATGATTAGCGCGGGCGTCTTCCTGTTCGGCATCCCGTTTACGGGCTCGTTTGCACTCCTGCTTGCCAGCCTGGTGCTGTTCATCGCCTCGGTGGTCGGCATCGGTCTGATGATTTCCGCGGTCAGCATGACGCAGCAGCAGGCCATCCTGGGGGCGTTCGCCGTCGGCGTGCCGGCGGTGCTGATGTCAGGCTTTGCGACGCCTGTGGAAAACATGCCCGTCGTTCTGCAATGGCTGGCTCAGGCCATTCCGCTGACCCATTTCCTCATCATCGTCGAAGGCAGCTTTCTCAAGGCCATGCCGCCCGGTGACATTCTCGCCAGCCTGTGGCCGCTGGCGATCATCGCCCTCGCCACGCTGACGATGGCCACCGTATTCGTCCGAGGACGCCTGCAATGAAATCCAAGACCCGCACTCCCTTTCTTCGCGCAACCGTCACCGGCCTGACCCCTGGGCGCGTGCGTCCGGTCGCGCTGGCCCTGTCGTGCGTGCTGCTGACTGCCTGCGCAACCGTGGGCCCCGACTACCGCGAGCCGCCGCCGGTCGACGTCGGCAGCGGCTGGACCTTGCCGTTGGCAAGTGAATCCCAGTCCGCAGACTTGAGCCAATGGTGGTCTGCACTGGACGATCCAGTCCTCGATCGCCTGATGGCCACAGCGCTGGCACAGAACCTGGATCTGCGCCAGGCTGCGGCACGCATCGATGAGGCACGCGCCCTGCGCGAACGTGTGGCCGGCGAGGCACTGCCCACCGCCGCCGCAGGCGCGAGCGTCAACCGGCGCCGTCAAAGCGAGAACGGCCCCTTGCCCGTAGGCTCCATCCCCGGTCTTGACGCCACGCAGACCATCTACGACGCGGGCTTCGACGCGGCCTGGGAGGCCGACTTGTTCGGGGCCAAGCGGCGCGCCCTGGAAGGCGCCAGCGCCCGCCTGCAGGCGACCGAAGCCGAGGCACAGGGCGTACGCATGCGTATCGTGGCCGAGGTCGCGCGCACCTGGTTCACCGCCGTCGGCGCCCGCTACGAGTTGCACGCACAACGCGCCACGCTGGATACGCTGCAGCAGACCTTTGAATTGGTGCGCCTGCGGCACGCGCTGGGCGACGCGTCGGCCGCCGACGTGGAGGCGGCGTACGCCCAATGGACAGCAGTCAACGCGCTCATCCCGGATATCCAGGCGCGCCAGCGCACCGCGGTGCTCAGCCTGGGCGTGCTGCTGGGCGCACCGCCGGAGCGGGAGCTGGCACTGCTTGATGGCCCCTTGACGCCGAGCACGCTGCGGGCACTGCCGGTGGGCGAGCGCGCAGATATGCTGCGCCGACGTCCTGACGTGCTGGCTGCGGAACGTCGCCTCGCAGCGAGTTCTGCCGACATCGGCGTGGCCACGGCCGAGTTGTTCCCCAAACTCTCCATCGGTGTCGGCGGCGGGTTTCAGGCGCTCAGTACGGGCGATTGGTTCGATGCATCCAGCTCGCGTTTTTCCATCCTGCCGCTGATTTCCTGGCGCCTGTTCGACGGTGGCCGTGTGCGAGCCGAAATTCGGGCACGCGAGGCGGCCGAGCGGCAGGCCGCGCTGGCCTATGAGCAGGCCGTGCTGACGGCGCTGGGCGACGCCGAGCGCGCGCTGGGCGACTACCACGGCGGGCTGGACACACTGGAACGCCGCGGCATGGCACTGGATGCCGCGCGCACAACCTACGGCCACACCAGGACGCGCTACGCGGCGGGCGACATCGCGCTGGTCGAACTGCTGGCTGCCCAGCGCAGCCTGCATGAGGCCGAAACCGCAGCCGCGCGGGCACATACCAACGCCGCCGTGCAATTGGTGGCGCTGTACAAGGCCCTTGGTGGCGGCTGGGACGTATCGACGACGGCATCGACCGCAACCCATCCGCTGCGGGGCGCTGCCGCCCCCGTCGCGTTTTCAAGCCGCTGACTCAACACAAGGGGGCCGTCATGCAAATCAACGTTGGAAATCTCGACCGCATTGTGCGCATCGTCATCGGACTGATTTTGCTCAGTCTCCCATTGTGGCTGGACTCATCCTGGCGTTGGCTGGGACTCATTGGAATCATGCCACTCCTCACCGGCCTGGCAGGCCGCTGTCCTGGCTATCGCCTGCTCGGCCTCAGCACTTGCCCGATGCGAAAACCCGAGTGAACGCCCTATGAAACTCAGTTTTTTGGGCGCAGCCCGAGAAGTCACCGGATCGTGCTTTCTGGTCGAAGCGGCTAATGTCCGCTTCCTGGTCGATTGCGGCATGGTTCAAGGTGGGCGTATAGCAGCAGCACGCAACCACGAGCCGTTCGCGTTCGACCCGGCGTCCATTGACTTCGTCCTGCTGACCCACGCCCACATCGACCACAGCGGGCTATTGCCCAAACTCACGCGCGCCGGGTTCAAGGGGTCCATCTACGCCACGCCAGCGACGGTTGATCTGCTCGGGGTGATGCTGCCCGATAGCGCTCACATCCAGGAAAGCGATGCCAAGCGGGTTGCCAAGCGGCTCAAAGAAAAGACCGTGCCGCCACCCCTGTATACCCTACAGGATGCACACGAATGCCTGCAGCAAGTACGAGGTATCGAATACGACCGGGAGTTCGCACCCCGCGTCGGGGTGCGCGCCCGCTTTCGTGATGCCGGACACATCCTTGGTTCGGCCATCGTGGAAGTTTGGATTACCGAGTACGGTTACCCCACGAAGATCGTGTTCAGCGGCGATCTGGGTCAGCCGGGACGCCCCATCCTGCGCGACCCGACACCCATTGAGGAAGCCGACATCCTCGTCATCGAGTCCACCTACGGTGACCGCCGGCACAAGGATTTTTCGGCGACCGAAGCGGACATGATCGGCATCGTCGAGAAAACCCTGTTCGAGCGCGGCGGCAATGTCATCGTTCCGGCCTTTGCGGTCGGCCGAACCCAGGAGGTGCTCTACCACCTACATCGTCTCACCTGCGAAGGGCGTCTGCAGCGTCCAATGGTGTTTGTCGATTCGCCGATGGCCACCGAGGCCACACGCATCACGCGTGAACATCTCGAATTGTTCGACGAACAGGCGAAGCGGTTGGCCGGATGGCACGCGCGCGGCGAGAACCTCCCGTACCTGGATTTCACAGCGAGCGCTGAGGAGTCCATGGCGCTGAACCGGATTCGCTCCGGGGCCATCATTATTTCTGCCAGCGGCATGTGCGATGCGGGACGTATCCGGCACCACCTGCGCCACAACTTGCCACGCCGCGAATGCAGCATCTTGTTTCCCGGTTTCCAGGCGCAGGGGACGCTTGGCCGGCGCCTGATCGAGGGGGCCGAACGTGTACGCATCTTCGGTGAGGACATCCCGGTACATGCGGCGATCCACAGCGTGGACGGCCTCTCGGCGCATGCCGACCAGAAGGCGCTGCTGGATTGGGCCCGTGCTTTCATTCAAGCACCGGCGCAAACCTTCGTGGTGCATGGGGAATCGTCGGCCGCGCAAACCTTCGCTGACCTCTTGCAGCAGCAACTCGGCTGGCAGGTCACGGTGCCCGAGTATGGCCATGCGCTGCGCTGGCCGGACTTTCTGGCGCACGAGTGATGAAGCCCGCAGAAGATCTCGATGAACGCCTGCGCGCCATCCGCGAGTCGCCAACGTACCGGCTTGCGTACGAAGACATCGAGCTGCTTGGCCAGGACGAACTGCGGCCGCTGCGACTACAGCTCGAACTGCTCAAGCCCGAGCGCATCCTGCACGAGCAAGGCATTCGCTCGACGGTAGTGGTCTTCGGCAGCGCACGCGTGAGCGATGCCGAGACGGCAGAAGCCCGTCTTGGCGTTCTGGAACGTCAGGCGCTCGTCACTCCGGAGGATGTCGGGCTGCGGCAAGAGCTTGCGCGGGCCAATCGCCGGGTCGAACAGGCACGTCACTACGAGCAAGCGAGGCGTTTCTCGGGCCTTATTTCGGCGCGTTTCCAGCAGCAAAACCGCCGTGATTTCGTCGTCGTCACCGGGGGTGGGCCCGGCATCATGGAGGCCGCCAACCGCGGTGCTTTCGAGGTCGGCGCACGTTCGATTGGCCTCAACATCACGCTGCCCCACGAACAGGCACCCAACCCCTACATGTGCCCGGATTTGGCGTTCCGATTCCACTATTTCGCGCTGCGCAAGATGCACTTCTTGTTACACGCCAAGGGCTTGGTGGCCTTCCCCGGTGGCTATGGAACGCTCGATGAGCTGTTCGAGGTGCTCACCTTGATCCAGACCAGAAAGATGCAGCGTGTTCCGGTGGTGCTGGTCGGCCGTGCATTCTGGCGTCGCGTAGTTGATTTCGATCTTCTGCTCGACGAAGGCTATGTCTCTTCATCCGATCTCGACTTGTTCACCTGCGTAGACGATGCGGAGGAAATCGTCAGTGCCCTCGAACGCTTTTACGTCAACAGGGCGGCAGGCGATGGGGCAACATGATTGGCATCGGCGGGTATCGCTGGAGCCTGCGCGGCACCAAGGTGCGGCAGCCGATGCAGTGCGTTATCTTGTTGATTGCGGGTGCATTGTTCAGCCCGATTTCTGCTTTTGGTTCCGAAGTCTCACTCTCTGCAAATCCTCCCTCCTGCTCGCCAGAGCAATCCCTGCGCTGGCGGGGCGGCACCCTGCGTCTGGAGAACGATTTGTTCACCGGCTCCGATCGCAACTACACCAACGGTGTCGCGCTAACAGCAGTCTCACGTGATCTGCAAGGCGGGCTCCGTCCGGAGTGCCTGCCTCAGCCGATTGGTTTGTACGCCCGCTTCATCGGCTGGGCTGATCCCGGGTTCTGGCGCGATTCCGGCGCCCAGACATCGTCGCAAAACCTCGTCGTGCGCTTTGGCCAGTCCATGTACACGCCCGAGAACAAGACGCGCACCGACGTGATTCCAGATGACCGACCGTACGCTGGTTTGCTCTACCTGGGTTTGGCGTGGAATCGCCGCATCCACCCACAAGCCGCCAGCTACGAAATGCTTGACGTGCGTGAGCTGACCCTGGGCGTGATCGGCCCCTGGTCGCTGGCCGAGCAATCTCAGGATCTGGTGCATCGGGCACGCGGCATTGAGCGATTTCGCGGCTGGGACAACCAGTTGCGCAACGAGCCGGCGTTTCAGATGGCCATGGAGCGCAAGTTCAAGCCGTACACGGAGGGTGCGGTCCGCCCTGGATGGGGCAGCGACGTGATCGGCAGCTATGCCCTGCGGGTCGGAAACATCGAAACCGCCGCCAGTACCGGCGTGGAGTTTCGCGCGGGCTGGAACATACCGAACGACTTCGGCAGCTATCCGATCCGCCCTGGCGCAGAGAACCGCCCGCCCTCTGGTGTTGCCGATCTGCGCACGACAACGCCGCAGTCGGTCCTGGCGCCCAAACCTGGGGCACATGTCTTCCTGAATCTGGAGGGTAAAGCCGTCGCCTGGGACTTCTCACTCGACGGAAACATGTTCCGGCATAGCCATCACGTCAGCCGGCGGCCTTGGATCGCGCAAGCAGCTCTCGGCATCAGTAGCCAATGGATCGTTGCTGGACGTGGCGTACGGCTCGCCGTGATGCGCGTTTGGAGAACCCGCGAGTTCGACCAGCAGGCGGGCCATCACGCATTCGGATCGATCGCGCTGAGTCTGGAATTTTGAGGACACCTGCAACCAATCGTTAGACCCAAAGCATTCGTCACAACATCAATGGAGAAATTCGTGAACCAGCCCTTGAAACCCAGATCGTTTTTCACCGTCCCGCTGTCCGTGCTCTTGGCAACCTTCGCCACGGCACTCGGTGCGCAGTCCGTAGAGGCGGCAAAGCCAATGGCGCTTCGTACCATAATGGAAAGACTCGGTCGCGACATGCAAGCCGTCACGGGCGCGATCTCCAAAGAAGACTGGCCGCTGGTCGCCGAGCTAGCACCACGAATCGCCAAGCATGCCGAGCCGCCCATGTCGGAAAAGATGCGCATCCTTGCCTGGCTTGGGGCAGACGCTGGAAAGTTTCGGGGTCTTGATGGACAGGTCCATGACGCCGCGACCGCCATGGGCGAGGCTGCACAGCGGAATGACGGCCAAGCAGTCATCGCGGCTTTCTCCAAGACCCAGCAAAGCTGCCTAGCCTGCCACCAGAGTTACCGTCGCTCGTTCGTGGAAAAGTTCTATGGAAGCCGCTAGCAAGGGATGGCTACACCTGTTGACGGAAGACTAGCTTCTGTCCAATCAATATACCTCGACGCGTTTCAGGTTCCCAGGAAGCCACCCGTGCAGCGATCACGGGTTCCTGCTTTACCCGCGGCAGCACTCGTTGGATCTGACGTTCATGACTCCCGTATGCATGTGGGTCACCAGCACCAGCGGATAACGCAGCACCTCGTCCAGTGAGATACGTTTGTGCTTGAGCAGCGGATGCCATGCCGGCGCCGCGACCATGAGGGGGGCGCTCCAAAGCGCCTTAGCCACGATGTCGTCACCCACTTCACCAGACTGGGCCCTAGGTCATACAGATCGCCATGCAGCCCCTTGATTTGCTGCGACAGTGACACCTCGAACAGGCGCAACTCGACGTCGGGCTCCTCCTGCCAGCTTAACGCCAGCAAGGTCGGCAAGCGCGACGGGGTGATGCCATCGGACAGCGTAATGCGTTGCTGACCGTGAAAGCCGTTGGCCGCTCCCCTCACGCTGTCGCGGGCTTGCTGCAAGACAGTGAAGAGGCGCGGCACATGTTACAGGAATTGCTTGTCCGCCCGCGTCAGCCGCTTGCTGCGACTGCTCCGGCCGCAGTGCTTCAGCAGCGCGTTTACAGGTGGCGATCTCGAATTCGCCGAACATGCCCATCGACAGTTCATCCGGCGCGATGCCCGCTGGCGCGAACTTCAGACGCTGCGCCGCCGCCCGTGTCGACAGACCAAATCGCTCGCCCTCGGGGAGTGACGTAAGACGCCGCGACTGTCTTCCTCGGGTCGCTGCGGCCACAGAAGACTAGCCGAGGCGCGCTGGCGCGAGTGCTCTAGCTAGCCATCCGCCATGACCGCCGCCCGCGTTCAAGCAGCGTTGCAATAACTCCGGACACCATTGCCCGCGTGCTGTGAGCCGGCGACGGCAGCCGCTGCAAGACATGCCGGCCTCTTCTCCGCACGCATGCGGCTCCCTACGATCATAAGGACTGGTCACGTCACGAGGGACTGCGCATGAACTTACGTCATCTTCGCTGTTTCATTGCTGTAGCCGAGGAACTGCACTTCGGTCGAGCCGCTAGGCGGCTGCATATAGAACAATCTCCCCTATCACGCACGATCCGCAAGTTGGAGACAACTCTAGGCGTGACGTTGCTCAGTCGCACGCCGCGGGGCGCAACCCTGACTTGGGCAGGGCGAGTCTTCCTCGACGACGCCCGCCGCATCATGTTGAGCGTTGAGCAGGCAGTGGCCAGCGCGAAGGCTGCTGCCTCCGGTTCTCAGGGCATTTTGCGAATCGCGCTGTCGAGAGACATAGGACGGGTGAGGCTATCAGCACTGCTTGCACTGTGCCGCGAAGAGTCGCCGCAGGTAAACATCCGGCTCTCCGAAGTACCGCTGACCGAACTCGTGCAGGGGCTGAACGCAAATCTGTTCGACGCCGGCTTTGCAATGGTCAATGAAGTGGAGGACGGGATCATTGCTGAGCCGCTGTGGGCCGACCCCTTGGTAGTGATCCTGCCCGCACGGCACCCGCTTGTAGCCTTCAAGGAAGTGCCGTTGCAGGAAGTGGTGAGCTATCCGCTGGTACTTTGTGATCCACGGGCATGCCAAGGTTGCGGTCGGCAGAGCGAACGACTGTTCCGCTCTGTCGATGTCCAACCGATCGTGGCTGAGTATGCCGCTTCTCACGGGCTGATGCTGACGTTGGTGGCCGCAGGGTACGGGCTAAGTTTTTCCACTGCCGCGCACTTGGCAACTTGCCAGCCGGCGGATGTTGTTGTCCGCCCGTTGGCCGGTCAGAGCGCATCGATAACCACCTATCTGTTACGAACCGAGGGTGGCATGACGGAGCCGTTGAAGCGGTTCATCGAACGCGCCGAACGTGTATGTCATCAGGACGCAAGCACATCACGCGCGATTTGACGCAGATCTATCGAAAGGTGCGCGGCTAGTTTTCTCGGATTGCGCGATTCATCTTTGGTCTTGCGGCTGACCCGATCTGCATGGCTCATGCGCTGTACTGATTCCAGTTTCGACGCAATTGCTGCGCCCTTCCGTACTCCGGCACTCGCCTGCGGGCTCGCCGCCGCGGTCATTTCACTGACGCGGAACGCATGAGCTTTTGCTGGTTGCAAACCGGCTCATCCTGTTGACGCATTGGCACTTTACGCCGTTGGAATTCCTACGGAAAACTTTGGCCAGGTTTCGGGTAAAGCGCGGCACCCATGCTTGACCCCAGGGGAGCGCGACCACCAAGCCGCGTGCCGGTCCAAAGGCAAAGCGCCCGCATCATGGTTGAGGAGTTTCAAGCGTAGCAAGATGTAGTTCGCCCTTAGCCGGCCGTCAGCGCCGATGCAACGCTTCCTTCCACGATCCCGGCCGGTCCTGCGCTTCATCCGGATTTCTGGGCAATCGCCTCGCCCACTTGGGCGGTGCGCGTCTGCCAGAGTTCGATCCGACGATGGGACGCACGCGACATGGAGAAATCGAGTTGCCTTGCCTTTGGCGCCAGGATCTACTACCGCCCGATCGAGGCGGCCGTCCGTTGGGCGGGACTGTTGCGCTTTGAGCCGCGGATTCTGGAAACGCTCGGGCCACGTGCCATGCCTGAGCCGAACGACTTTCCGCGCTGGCCCTTGCTGCGCCTTTTCTCCGAGCGCATCTTCGACGCATTGGCACACGATGAGCTTTCTTACGGCAAGGCAGGCATGGCGCAGGAACCTCAGCGCCCCGCACTCGACGATCCTGCGTTGATCGTGCGCCACGTCGACCTGAAGGCGTGGATGTCGCATTACTACCCCGGTGAGCGGCCTCCATTCCTGTTCGACGGCATCGAGCGCGAACTGCATCCTTCGGTGAGCGTCGCCATGCTGAACGTGTTGCTGGCCGATCGCGAGGCCGCCAAGCTGCAGCTTGCCGAACTCGCACAACTACATGCGGCGCTGAAGGCACAGCACGAAGCGTTGGCGAAGGAGCATGCCAGTAGCATTCGTGAGGGCGATGCGAGTGAACCGGGCCTGCGCAGCGAATCGACTTACCTGAACATCATTGGCGGCCTGCTGACATTGCTGTTGGGCAAGTCCCCCGCGGGCTCTGCCTACTCGTCCTTCCGCAACATGGATGCGGTGATCAGTGCGCTACTGGCCCACCATGAAGGGCGGCCCGGCATCAGCGAGCGAACGCTGTGGAGCAAGCTGGCACAGGCGCGTCGCCACCTGGAGGCATCGCGCTGAGCCTGTAACAGCAGACTGCAATTGCAGTTGCGTGTTCTGCAGTTGCAGTGAATCTCGCAGCAGCAGCATATGGAATGCGAGGCACTTTCTGAACAACGCCATCGAGCGTCAAGGAGTGCCTCTCATGTCTTCGCAGACCATCGCGCCGGCCTTGCCGCCCGAGCACCGCATCCTGCGCCGCGCCGAGGTCGAAGCCAAGACCGGCTTCAAGCGCGCGCACATCTACAGCCTCATGAAGGAAGGCAAGTTCCCCAAGGCGCTGCGCCTGGGCGTGCGCGCGGTGGGCTGGGACTCGGTGGAGATCGAACAGTGGATCGCCGATCGCCTCAAAGAACGCGCCTGACGCTTCTTCTCGGTTCATGCCATTCGACGAGGAGAAGCCCATGCAGGTGGTGTCCATCATTTCGACCAAGGGCGGCGTGGGCAAGACCACGACGGCGGCCAACCTGGGCGGCTTCATCGCCGATGCCGGGCTGCGCGTGCTGCTGCTGGACCTGGACGTGCAGCCCACGCTGTCGAGCTACTTCACGCTGGACGTTCGCGCGCCCGGCGGCATCTACCAGATGCTGGCCTTCAACGAGCGGCGCATCGAGCAACTGGTGTCGCGTACCGTGATCGCGGGCCTGGACCTGGTGCTCTCCAACGACGACAGCGGCGAACTGAACACGCTGCTGCTGCACGCTCCGGATGGGCGCCTGCGACTGCGCCATTTGCTTCCCGTCTTCCGCACGCACTATGACTTGCTGCTGGTCGACACCCAGGGCGCGCGCAGCGTGCTGCTGGAGATGGCGGTGCTGGCGTCCGACCTGGCGCTGTCGCCGGTGACGCCGGAGATCCTCGCGGCGCGCGAGCTGCGGCGCGGCACGCTGCAGCTGATCGAGGACATCGCGCCGTATCGGCACCTGGGCATCGAGCCGCCACCGCTGCGCCTGCTCATCAACCGTGTGCATCCGGTGTCGTCGAACGCGCGGCTGGTCCAGCAGGCGCTGCGACAGGTGTTCCAGGAACAGGCCGGCGTGCAGGTGCTGGGCACCGACGTGCCGGCCATCGAAGCCTATCCGCGCGCTGCGACACGAGGATTGCCGGTGCACCGGGTGGAGTACCGGCAGCCGGCGGGGCGCTCGGCGCCCGCGGCGCTGGAGACCATGCGCACGCTGGCCGGCGAGCTGTTCCCCGTGTGGCGGGAGCGCTTCGCGCTGGTCACCGGCCGGGCCGATGCGGGAGGAGCCGGCCATGGCGAGCGCGCATGAACTGGCGCGCGGCCGTGAACGGTTGCGCGCGCTGATCGAGTTTGCGCTGGGCGAAGGCTGGCGCGTGGTGCGCACGTCCGGTGGGCACCTGAAATTCACGAAACCAGGCTGCGCGTCGATCTACACCAGCTCGACTGCAAGCGACCACCGTGCCGACCGCAATGCCCGCGCACAGCTTCGCCGCGCCGACCGGCAAGCGCAGGAGAACGGCCGTGGCTGAGCTGACGCCGCAGGACATGGCTGCCAAGCTGCTGGCCACCGGCTTCGAGCGCAGCGGCCCTTCGGCCGCGACCTTGAGCGACCCCATCGCCGACACGCCGATGGTGGTGACGCTGGACCAGTTGCGGCCCTACGACCACGACCCGCGCGTGACGCGCAACCCGGCCTATGCGGAGATCAAGGCGTCCATCCGCGAACGTGGGCTGGACGCGCCCCCCGCGATCACGCGCAGGCCGGGCGAGGCGCACTACATCATTCGCAACGGCGGCAACACGCGGCTGGCGATCCTGCGCGAGTTGTGGAGCGAGACCAAGGAGGAACGCTTCTTCCGCATTGCGTGCCTGTTCCGCCCGTGGCCGGCGCGCGGCGAAATCGTGGCGCTGACCGGGCATCTGGCCGAAAACGAGCTGCGCGGCGGCCTGACCTTCATCGAGCGGGCCTTGGGCATCGAGAAGGCGCGCGAGTTCTACGAGCAGGAAAGCGGCCAGGCGCTGTCGCAGAGCGAACTCGCGCGGCGGTTGACTGCCGACGGCTATCCGGTGCCGCAGTCACACATCAGCCGCATGAACGATGCGGTGCGCTATCTGCTGCCGGCGATCCCGACGCTGTTGTACGGCGGATTGGGCCGGCATCAGGTGGACCGGCTCGCAGTGCTGCGCAAGGCGTGCGAGCGCACCTGGGAGCGGCGTGCGCTGGGCCGGCCGCTGACCGTGGACTTCGCTTCGCTGTTTCAGGATGTGCTGTCGCAGTTCGACACGCAGCCGGAGGGCTTCTCGCCCCAGCGCGTGCAGGACGAACTGGTGGGTCAGATGGCCGAGCTGCTGGAAGCGGACTACGACACGCTGGCATTGGAGGTCGATGACAGCGAAAGCCGTCAGCGAGCATTGACCAGCGAGCCGGCCGCGCCGAACCCGGCAACGCCTGTCGCACCTGCGGCGCCAGCCATCACGCCGCAACTGCCGCCCGCGGCGCCAACGCCACGGGACACCTCGCCCGTCGCGCCACCGGCAGAGACACCCTCGGCACCACCTGCCGCTGCACCAAACGCCCGGGACGGGCAGCGCGACGAGCGCCTGCAGGGGCACATCGTGACGCCGGCCCCGACCACCGAGCGCCTGCAGTCCATCCAGCGGATGGTCGCGGATCAGCTCGGCGACAAGCTACCCGACTTCGAGGCAGATGCGCTGCGTGCGATCCCGGTGCAGGTTGGCGGGCTCTTTCCCATCTCGGATGTCTGGTACATCGAGCCGGGCCTGGACGTGCCGGATCGCCTGCGCGTGCATATCGCGCAGTTCGCTCGCGAGGTCGCGGGGGAAGCGGCGGTGGCCGACCACATCGAAGCCAGCGATGGCGGCATCGGCTTCGTCTGCGTGACGCCGGCCGTGGGCCAGGCGAAGGCGCTGCCGGCGTTCGCGCGTGCGATGCTGACCCTGCTGCACGCGCTGAGCACCGCGCCGGCACCCGCGACCGGGCTGGACAGCGCGCGGCTGGCCGATGACCTTGGGCCGCTGCTGCATGGTCACGGCGGCTTGGTCACGCGCCTGAGCGATGCCGGGCTGGTAAAGCTGTTCCGTCTGCTGCGCCTGGCGCGCCGGCTGCTGGATCTGGAAGCCGGTGACCCGGGCCACGAGTCCTGAGCGCGCAGGAGGCTCCCATGTCGGCACCGCACCCGCTCAACCAGGCCGTCATCGCCCAGGCGCTGCATGACCTGCGCAACGGGCAGTTGCGCCGCTGCAAGGCGATGGGCTTCGGCGAGGAGGAGCTGGATGCGCTGAAGCACCCCGAACTCGTGAGCATGCTGGTGAATGCCACGGTGTCGTGGTGCTCGGTGTCGGTGAACCGGGAAGTGTTGAAGCGGCTGCTGAGCCAGGTGCACGACGTGGAGCGGGAGATCGCCACGGTGGACCGCATGCTGCGCCTGGGGGCGAGCACGGAGATGGTCAGCAAGTTCTACGGCCTCACGCATCAAGAAGTGGCGCTGCGCCGCGACATCCTCGGACTGCCCAAGCGCAAGGGCCGGCATCCGGTGCTCGACGAGGCGCAGGACGTGGCCCTGTGGGAACGCTGGAAGGCCGGCATCACGGAGCGGCACATCGCACTGAACGACGACATGGCGATGCTGGCGCTGACCATGGACCTGGCCGAGGCCATGACCCTGCCCATGTCGGTGATCTGGTCGGCGATACGGAACTGGGTCGACCAGGGGCTGGTGTAGGTCATGACGACGGGCGACGCTCCACGGCGTGATGGCCCGGTTGCGCTGTCGGCGTTGTTCGACGAGGCGCTGCGGTACCTTGAGCCGAAGGAACCGGCGCAGGGCACGGCGCCGAGCCAGGACGGTTTTCTCTACAGCGGCAACCGGCACGAGAGCGTGCCGCGCGCGCTGTTCCTCGACCGACGCCTGACGCCGCTGGAGCGCAATGCCTGGCAGGTGTTCCGCCTGCAGCTCAACGACGACGGCGTGACCGCCTTTCCCACCTACGACCAACTCCGCCCCTATCTGGCGTCCATGCCCTGTGCGGCGCAAGCCTCGCACGAGACCGTGGCGCGCGCCTTGACGCTGCTGCGGCTGACGCGCTGGCTCAGCCTGGTGCGGCGGCGGCGCGATCCCAAGACCGGCCGCATCCAGGGGAACCTCTACGTGCTGCACGACGAACCGCTGTCGCCCTTCGAGGCGATGCAGCTCGACCCCGACTATCTGGGCCTGGTGAGCCAAGCGCTCACGCACGCGGCGAAGGCGGTGCAGGTCGTGGGCATGAACACGCTGCGGGAGATCGCCGAAGACCCGCTGCTCAGCGGGCGCACGCTGCCGACCCGCCTGCAGGTGCTCGCGCAGCGCATGGCACGGCATGGCTGGACGACGCCAGGTTATCCACAGGAGGGTGTGGACCACGAATCCGAAGAAGGCCAGGAAGCCCTGCTTCGGAATGGCGCGCGCCCGTCTTCGGAATCCGAAGCAGGGCCGAAACCCGCGCCGGACGGCTCTCTTCGGATTCCGAAGGAGGACCGTACAGTACGTAATGATCGTATAAATGAAGTACGTACAGTACCGCGCGCGAGGGCCTTGCAGAACCTGCGGCTGCCCGAGCGTTTCCTGCGCTTGAAGGACGAGCAGCAGGCCGGCGCGCTGGTGGCGCTGCAGCAGGTGGACGAGGCGCAGAGGCAGGCCGTTCTCGACGAGTGGGCGGCACGCTGCCACAACAGCGCGGTACGCAACCCGGCCGGCTACCTGTTTGGCATCATCCAGAAGGCGATCCGCGGGGAGTTCAAGGCCTGGGCCGGAGAAAGTGCATCGGCGGCGCCAGCGTCCCCGCCGTCGTCACCACCGGCATCCCGTGCGGCTGACCCCGAGGTGGCACGTGCCTACCTGGCACAGCTCCGAGAAGCCTTGCGTGATCGCTGATGTTGACTATCCCCAGGGGATAGCTGGAACAGACACCTTTCCGCCGCGCTCAATTGTCGCCCGCCGAACGACAGGCGAAACTGTCGCCTGTGAATCAGACGAGGACAGCCACGCACGAGCCCGGCCGATGATGGACATGACGACTTCCCCCGTCACAAACGTACTGCAACCACTGCAGCGAGACGTTCAGCGCTTGCTGGGCAGATGCCTGTTGCGCCTTCAACAATACGAGCGCCTCATGAAAGCCATCGTGGCGCACCACGAGATTTCAGGCCCGGCGCATTCGCTGGAGGCCATTCGCACAGCGCGGATCGAAGATGCCGCGACCAAGACCCTGGGCACGTTGGTCGGACAACTGTTTGGTTCGTATGTGGTCACCGATGGAAATGGTGGCAAGGAACGCGACAACGATCTTCCCGGCGACGTGATTTCCTTTCGCACGCGCGTGCAACTGAGCCTGTCTGCGCAGGACTACGCCAAAACCCAGGCCGACCTCAAAGACCTGGTATCGCTGCGCAACACCCTGGTGCACCACTTCATCGACCAGCACGATCTATGGACCGTGGACGGGTGTCGCGCTGCACAGGACGAACTCGGTTCCGCCTACACGCGCATCGATCAACACTTTGAGCAGCTGCGCGGCTGGGCCGAGCACATGGATCAGGCGCGGCGCCTGGCAGCGGAGTTCGTCCAGTCGGATGTGTTCCACGACCTGGTGGTCAATGGCATCGCGCCGGACGGCACGGTGGACTGGCCGGCCGCCGGCATCGTTCGCGCGCTGCGCGAGGCCGCCGCGCAGTTGGCCGTCGAGGGCTGGACACCCATTGCCGCCGCTGGCCGCTGGATCGCGGGCCAGCATCCCGAGCAGCTTCCAGCCAAGTACGGCTGCAGCAGTTGGCGGCAGGTGGTGCACGAGTGCCGCCTGTTCGAGCTTCGCTACCGTGAGGTGGAGGGGCAACGGGCCGCCTGGTACAGACCTCGCGAGGCATAGCCCCGCAACGCGGTCTCACCTCCGCGCGAGCCGCGAACAACTCCGCCGAGCTATCCCCAGGGGATAGCCGGCACACACAGCCTTCCGTGCGGAACAAACCGGGCGCGCATGGGCTGCGGTTTGTTGACTGACAGCCTTCCGGCCGATGCCGATGCTGGCGACTCGCCCCTTCACCGCGAGTCGCTCCAATGGCCAACGAACGCACAGAACCCCTGCAACTGAATCTCGGATCGCTGCGCAGCGCGATGTCGCTGACGCTGCACACGCACCACGCTTCGCGCATCTGGCACGGCCGCGCCCCGACCGAGGGGCGCCCCGGCATCATCGGTCTCAACGGCTTCATCGGCGCCATGAACAAGATGAAGCGCGGCGCCGAGCAGGACGACCCGTACTCGGATTGGTGGATGTTGCGGATCGAGGACAAGCTCGCCGACACCAAGACCCGCCTGCAGACCCTGCGCGAACAGGTCGACCAGGCCCTGGCCGACGTGCCACCGGCGCTGTCGCTGGGCGAGAACATGAATGTGCAGCCGGTGAAGCTGCCGCTGTTCGTGAATGCACAGCTCGGCTTCATGGCGGTGTACCTGCTGGCTGACTACGACGACCTGGCGCGCAAACTCATCCTGGCGCACCACACGGCGCTGATCGACCGCAGCACCTTGGAGCGCTGGCTCAATGATGGCGCGCACGCGCTGCGCAGCCTGTTCTCGCTCGCCCAGCAGTACCGCTACTCGGGCACGACGCGCGACGACTTCGCGGCGAAGAACGCCGCGGCGCGAGCGGCGCTGGAGAAGTTCGGCGAGCTGCCGCAAGACGTGCTGGAAGGCACGCGCCGCTCGCGCTTCGCGCCACCGATCGCGCGGCCGACGACCAAGCCCGGCACGCCGCCTGCTGCGCCCGCCATCGAGCCCGATGCGCCGGCTCACACGGATGGCGCAGCCAATCCAGCGACGGGTAATGAGGGTGCTGACGCATGACGGCATCGCCCCCCATCAGTCACTCCACGCGCTTCGTGACGCTGGAACAGGCGGACTTCCAGCGGCTGGAACATGCAGGCTACCTAAAAGGCCTTTTACAGCCTTTTAAGGGTAAGGGGAGTCTGGAGACCTGGGCCAGCCAGTGCGCAGCGCTGCGCGACGACGTGATTGGCCTGGCGCAGCGGCGTGTGCTGCCCCAGGCACGCGCCTACCCCTTCAGCCTGCTCGACGTGCAACTGGCCCAGCAGGCCACTGGCGCAGGGACGACCTTCCTGCGCTGGCGCAACCTCGACCGTTCCTCCATGGGCGTGGCGTTGTGGGAGGCCCTGCTGGCCAACCCCGCGACGCCGGCCTCGCTGATCGACGAGCTGTACGCGATCGAACTGCAGCGCATCGTGCTGAACATGCAGATCAGCCTGACCCACAGCATCGCTCGCCAAGCCCTGGAATGCGCCAGCAAGGCCGCCCAGGCCGAAGCGGCTTACCTGCGGCGTGTCCACGGGCATACCGCGGCCGTTCCACCCACCACCAAGGACTCACCATGAGCACGCACTTCGTCGGCGAGGGCAACATCGGTTCTGCGCCGGACTACCGCGAGTTTCCGAACGGCAACGACGGGCCGCGCCGGCTGCTTCGCCTGAACGTCTACTTCGACAACCCGATCCCGAAGAAGGACGGCGAGTACGAAGATCGCGGCGGCTTCTGGGCGCCCGTGGAGCTGTGGCACCGCGACGCCGAGCACTGGAAGACGCTGTACCAGAAAGGTATGCGGGTGCTGGTCGAGGGCCGCACCGTGCGCGACGAATGGGAGGACGCCGACGAGAACGAGCGCGTGACGTTCAAGGTCGAGGCGCGGCGCGTGGGCATCCTGCCGTACCGCATCGAGTCGGTGGCGCTCAGCACCAAGCCGGCCGGCGGACAGTAATTCGCCCATCGCCGTTCCCCCGAGGGCGGCTGTAGCAACCGTCATACGCCCGCGATGCACCAGCGAGCTATCCCCAGGGGATAGCTCCAAGGTCGTCCACGGAGTTCCAGCCGCCCTCCCGAAACGACGCTCTTGCTGTGCCAGCTCCTGCGGTCTATGCACACCGCTGCGGCAACGGGCCGCCTGCCGATCACAAAGCGGTGTCTGCATCAATCGGCTTCCTTGCTGCCGGCATCTCCTGGCCCCGCCAAGCTGACGCCCATCCGATGAACCGCACATTTCCAAGGAGGCTTCATGCGCGTGTTCCTGTGCGAAAAGCCCTCCCAGGGCAAGGACATCGCCCGTGTGCTGGGCGCCGGTCAACGCGGCAACGGCTGCTACAGCGGCGCGGGTGTGGTCGTGACCTGGTGCATTGGTCATCTGGTGGAGGCGGTTCCACCCGAAGGCTACGGCGAGCAATACAAGCGCTGGGCCATCGAGCAACTGCCCATTCTTCCCGAGCGTTGGCGTGTCGAGCCCAAGGCGGCGACCGCAGCGCAATTCAAGGTCGTGCAGCAACTCGTCGCCAAGGCGGGCGAGTTGGTGATAGCGACCGACGCCGACCGCGAGGGCGAGATGATCGCCCGCGAGATCATCGACCTGTGCGGCTACCGCGGGCCGATTCAGCGCCTGTGGCTGTCGGCGCTCAACGATGCGTCGATCCGCAAAGCGCTGGGTGTGCTCAAGCCGTCCGCCGAGACGCTGCCGCTGTATTTCTCCGCACTCGCCCGATCGCGCGCCGACTGGCTGATCGGGATGAACCTGAGCCGCTTGTTCACACTGCTGGGGCGCCAGGCCGGCTATACCGGCGTGCTGTCGGTGGGGCGCGTGCAGACGCCGACGTTGAAACTGGTGGTGGACCGCGATCGCGAGATCGCGCGCTTCGTCTCCGTGCCGTATTGGGCCGCGGACGTGCTGCTATCCCATGCCGGCCAGTCCTTCACCGCGAGCTGGATACCGCCCGAAGGCAGCACCGATGCAGCGGGTCGCTGCCTTCAGCAGCCGGTGGCGCAGCAGGCTGCGGATCGCATTCGCGCGGCACGCGATGCGCAGGTCGTGTCGGTGGACACCGAGCGCGTGCGCGAGGCACCGCCGCTGCCGTTCGACCTGGGCACGCTGCAGGAGGTGTGCTCCAAGCAGTTGGGCCTCGACGTGCAGGAGACGCTGGACATTGCCCAGGCGCTGTACGAGACGCACAAGGCGACAACGTACCCGCGCTCCGATTCGGGCTACCTGCCCGAGAGCATGCTGGCCGAGGTGCCGACCGTACTCGACAGCCTGGTCAAGACCGACCCCAGCCTGCGGCCGCTGATCGAGCGCCTGGATCGCCAACAGCGTTCGCGTGCGTGGAACGACGGCAAGGTGTCGGCTCACCACGGCATCATCCCGACGCTGGAGCCCGCCAACCTGTCGGCCATGAACGAGAAGGAGCTGGCCGTCTACCGGCTGATCCGCGCCCATTACCTCGCGCAGTTCCTCCCACACCACGAATTCGACCGCACGATGGCGCAGTTCTCGTGCGGCAGTCAGTCGCTGGCGGCCGGGGGCAAGCAGATCGCCGTCACGGGCTGGCGTGAGGTGCTGGCGGCGCCGGGGCCGGACGATGCCGATGGCGAGGAAGCGCAGCGCAGCCAGGTGCTGCCCGCTCTGCATGCGGGCCTGTCCTGTCCGGTCGGACAGGTGGATATCAAAGCGCTGAAGACCCTGCCGCCGAAGTCCTACACGCAGGGCGAACTGATCAAAGCCATGAAGACCGTCGCCAGGTTCGTCACCGACCCGCGGCTGAAACAGAAGCTGCGAGATACCACCGGCATCGGCACCGAGGCGACACGCGCCAACATCATCAACGGTCTGATCGGTCGTGGCTACTTGGTCAAGAAAGGCCGTGCCGTCCGCGCTTCCGACGCGGCATTCACGCTTATCGACGCGGTGCCCTCGGCCATCGCCGACCCCGGCACCACGGCGGTGTGGGAGCAGGCGCTCGACATGATCGAGGCCGGCCAGATGGCGCTGGACACCTTCATCGAGAAGCAGTCCGTGTGGCTCGGCCAGCTCGTGCAGCAGTATCGCGGCGCAACGCTCTCGCTCAAGCTGCCGCCGGCGCCGGCCTGCCCGCAGTGCGGCGCACCGATGCAGCAGCGCACGGGCAAGAGCGGCGCGTTCTGGTCCTGCTCGCGCTACCCGGACTGCAAGGGCACGTTGCCGATCGAGTCCCCGACGGGCCGGCGCAGCGCACCGCGCAAGCGGCGCGCTGCCTCCAAGGCGTCCTGATCCTCGCTTCCCCCTGCCGCGCCGGCCACTTCACTGGCGGCGAGGCAAACGTCCCGCACCGCGCGGGACTCCAAAGCGCGCGTCTCCTTCTGCAACGGTGTGCGCGCCCCGTCTGCCCGCCATCGGGCGACAGGGCGAGAAGGTCATTGCTCCACGAATCGCGCCCGCCGCCATTCCCTTGATCGGTGTGCCTTGCCTCGGTCATGAGGGGCTTCCTGACGCCTTGCCGCCGCGCGAGCCGTGAGGAGGCCCCTTGGGCCGAGGGTATTCCGTGCCGGTGCCCGCCGGCGGAACAACGGGCTCCCTTTGTGTGTGGATGCACGCCAGAGGTTTCCGGCCCCAGCCACGAAACGGGCCGGGTGCGATTGCTGACGCAGCGAACGGCTTTGACGACGGCCCGCGCTGACGCAGCCCACAGGTGGTTCTCCTTCCTCTCCAGCCGAAGGCCCGCGTGGCCTGCGGCGCCCTGGTCCTTGCCTTGTCCCGTGACGCGGGCCTGCCCTAAAGCGGGCCGTCCGCGATTCGGTTTTCCCTGCGACGACAGCCATGCTTCGCGCCCATCCTCACGCCATGCGTTGCTGACAGTCGTCAGCGGCATGCCCTGGCAGTCTCGGTCTTCAAGACTGCAACGCGGTTCGCCGCGTTGACCGATCCAGTCCGCTTCGCATCGCCCACCGCGGACGCTCGCCGGCCTGGCGACGATGCACTTTTCTCAACCACCCGAGGGGAACCCATCCCCTGCGGGATGCGTGCTCCCCGACCCACCAAGGAGCACGGCATGTCTGAACCTTCCGCATCTTCCTCTGCAACCGCAGTGCGCAGTGGTGCGCTGGCGCTGGCCTGGACCGGCAAGCGTTTGCCGCTACAGGTGCTGCGCAGCGCGGCCGGCCACTACATCGGCACGCAAGACGACGAAGGCCCGGTATCGCGGGAGTCCGTCGAGTATTTCCCGAACCACCTCGCAGCACAGCGCGCCCTGGATACCCATGCCTGGACACAGCGCGCTCACCCCTGATTCCCACCCGTCAAGGAGTTCTCTCATGAATCTGTCTTTACCCGAAGACGTGCTCGATCAGATGGCGCTGGAACAGGCGCACTTCGACGCTGCACCGCAGGCCTTCTTCGAGGCCTGGAAGCGCGGCGCGCAGATCGCCGGCCACGAGTGGTTCGGCGACGGCACACGCGAAGGTCTGCAGCGTGCCACCACCAAGTGGGACCTGCGGCCCAACATGCTGATGCTCAACGACGCCCTGGGTGTGCTGAGCAGCGGTCAACGCATGTTCCTGTCCGCGATGGTGAGCTTCTACAACTCCCGCGAGGGCGGCGCGATGCTCAAGCGTTGCGGCTTCGAGGGGCTGTCCGACTTCGGCGGCCTCGATCTGGAACGGCGCCAGGTCATCGCCGACCTCACGCTGCACTACAACGGCTGGTGAGCCGCGCCTGGCAACCCACCGTTCTTTCATCCCACCCCACGAGGGACATGCGTCCCCGTTCGGGGCCATGTCCCTCCTTCCTTTCGCAGGAGCGGCCATGTCCCGAATCACCATCTTCCACTGACCTGCACCGCCCGCCACCAGGGCGGCCCGACGCCGCGGCCGGCTGACCGGCTGCCACTTCATCCACTCGCTGGGGTTCAATCCCCGGCAGGGGATTGCCTCGGCCATCCTCTGCTGGAGGAATCCCATGTCTCATTCCAAAAACCCCTTCGTCCGCGGCTACGATGGCCTGTCCGTGCAGCGGCTGCTGGCGATTTCCTACGACGACGACTGCCCGCTGAGCTATCTGGCGCTGCACGTCTCGCAGTCGCACCTGCCAGACAGCCAGGTCGAGCGCCATGCCTGCGTCTTCTGCGACGACTTCGCGCTGATCACGGAAGGCCAGAACGTGCCGCCCGAGCTGGACGCGCAATGCCGCAGCCACGGCATCGCCCGAAACCTCGTCTACGCCGTCATGGCCGAAGAAGCCGGCCAGCCGCTGCACGTCGGCGATACCTACTCCGAGGAAGCCGCACGCGAGGTGGTGCGGCGCCTGCGCTTCGAGACCGGCTTCTACAGCCGTGCCTGGGAAATCAGCTCGGCGCACATCACCGAGGAGGCCGGCCGCTATCTGGCCAACCTGGCCGACATCGCCACGCCGAGCGGTTTTCTGTTCATCGCCTTCCGCATTCCCTACAGCCCGGCGGTCGGCGTGAAGCTGATCGCCACGCCCTGGACGGATGCGAACGTGCAGCAGGTCGAGGGCATCACCGCCGAAGAACTGCGGCAGGAGCACCGGGCCAAGGGCATGCCGGAGTCCCTCGTGGAAGTGTTGCACCTGGCTGCGCTCGCCGACGTTCGCATGTTGGTGTTCGATGCCGGCGCGCCCGTGCTGGACGGACTGACGCTCTACGACGACGAGTAACCCCCTCTTGAGCCCCGTGCGGGGCTCTTCTTTTCCGCGGAACGCGGTGCCGGCGCGTTGCCGATTCCAGGCGGACGGCCGCCGCCATGTGCCGCACGCTGGCCGCATGTTCGCTGGCGTTGCCGGCAGCATGCCCAGGCAGTCGAGACCTTCGAGACTGCGGCGCGGTTCGCCGTGCTGGTTGTTTCGTTCTCCGGGCGCACCCGCGTCCATCCACCTCACCCTCAAGGGACAGACCTCCCTTGCGGGCGGGAGTCCCTTGGTTGCCACAAGGAGTCTCCCCATGGATACCCAAGCCATCCGCGCACAGATGCCGACGCTCGTTGTCGGTCATGTGCCTTCCAACGTCCGTTCGTTCAAGTTCAACATCTTCGACGGCCAGCCCAAGGTTTCGACGCTGGGCTTTCACATTGACCCGAAGCCTTTCGAGGGCAAGGTCATCGCCACCACCGACGAGGCCATCGTCGTCAAGACGGGACGAGCCGAGTTCGCGGTGCTCGATCGAACGCTCGTGACCGAGGTGCCCGACGAGGGCGCCAAGGTGCAGGTCGAACCCTATGTCAGACGCCGCTTCGACGGTCAGCGGGCGGACACGCCCGAGGAGCAGACCGAGTTCACCGCCGACGGCCAGCCCTACACGGTGAAGCGGTTCGTGCTCGGTTCCGCACCGGCGAAGCTGCCGATCCCCGAGCCGCGCTGCCCCGAGCTGCAGGAACTGATCGACCAACTGGAGCAGTTGCCCGCTCCCGACGGCTTCCGGCGCATCACCCACATGCTGGTGGATGCCGGTGCGCGGGACATCACCTGGGTCGATCCGCTGCCCGCCGACATCATCCGCACGCCGCCGGCCATCGGCTTCACCGTCGCCACGATGAAGTTCCAGGGTTGCGTCACCGTGCTGTATGAGCGTGGCCTCGACCTCTACGCGGTGGAGCTGCGCCGCGACGGCGAGCTGATTGAACGGGTCGATGAGGTGTTCTTCGACACCCTCGGCGAGACGCTGGAACGGCTGATCGACGACGGGAGCTGGAGGCGCATCCGCGTGCAGTGCCTGTCGGGTCGCAAGGCTGTCCGGCACTGACCTCTCAGCAGCTTCCCGCCCTCGCGGCGGGAAGCCTCTCTTCCTGCCCCCTGGAGATCACACCCATGACTGTTCGATTCAAAGGCACGGAGCTGCGGCCCGTGCTCGCCGAAGCGGTGGCGAATCAATGCCGCGTCATCCTGGTCAAGGATCACGGCGTGTACTTCCTGGCCGAGTGCGGCGAGCGCCGGCCCGATGGTCGCCAGAAGACCATCGCCTATGCCGCCGGTTGCAACCCGGATGTCGATGCCTTCGACGACTGGTGGGAACTGGCGCGTGCCGAGTTCGGTGGCGACGACTTCGGCGAGTTCTTCGATCCGCAGGAGGGCGTGTTTGCGCGCATCCTGCGCAGCGAGGACGACCTCGACGTGTCCGCCACCGTGACACACCTGTCGCTGCAGGCGGTTCCTCTCACGCCCAGCGGTAACTGACCGCCCATCCCTGGCCCCCGCTCCGGGGGCCTCTTTCTTCCCGGCAATGCGGACAGCCGCGAGTGCCGATTGCCGCTCGCCTGCGCGCCGTCCCGGCGCCACGCTTCCGGCCATGTTCCGCTGACGTCCGTCAGCGACATGCCCAGGCAGCCACGATCTTCGAGGCTGCGACGCGGTTCCGACCGCGTTGATCACCCCAGTTCGCACCGGCATCCACGCGCGAACGTCCATCGGTTCCCGATGGTGATGCCACCAAGCTGTTCCATCAACCCACGCGGGGGTTCCACACCTTCCCCGCCTGGGTCGGGTGTGTCTCCGCCTCTTTGTCCTTCAGGAGATTCACCATGACCACTTCCACCGAAAAGTCCTACTTCGATCTGCACATCGCCGGCCTCGGGTATCTCAATCGCATCCGCGAAGTGAAGCCCAAGAAAGGCGATGCGTTCCTGGCCTGCGACATCGCAGCCCTGAACGGTCCCAGCGATGACGTCTCGTATGTGCGTTTCGACACGCGCGTATCGGGATCGGAAGCGCAGCACCTGGTGCGCCGCTGCATTCAGGCGGTCGACGCCGAGAAGAAGGTGATGATCGGCTTCCGCATGGGCGACCTGTGGACCGACACCTTCACCTACTCCAAGGGCAAGCGTGCCGGCGAGCAGGGGGTGAGCCTCAAGGCCCGCCTGCTGTTCGTCAGTTGGATCAAGGTCGACGGCAAGCTCGTCTACAAGGCCGAGCCCAAGCCGACCGAGACCGACGAGCGGGACCCGGAAGTCCCTGTGACGTCCGACGCGCCCGCTGCGCAGCAAGCCTCGGCACCGGAGCCTTCCGAGCCCGTCGCCGATGCTGCCGACGACGCAGCCGATGCCCCCGCATTGGCCGTTGCCGAGTCGTTCTGATCCGCAAGGCCCCATCCCCGGGGCCTTGTCTTCTCTTCGTCAGCAGGAGACCTTCATGATCACCATCCCCGGCCAACTGGCCATCAAGACCATCCACGGCAGGAACGGCGACTTCAACGTCGGCCGCCTGGCGACCTCGATCGGCGAGTTCGTCGTGAAGAACGCCGAACTCGATCAGTACCGCGAGGGCAAGTACGACGGTGATTTCGTCATCGTCGAGATTCGCCCCTCCACGTACAACGCCAACGGCCGCATGGTCATCGAGATCCGCGCCCATCTGGGCGGGATGACGCTGTCCAACATCGACGCCCTGAGCCGCGACGAAGCCCGCCGGCTGAGTCCGCAGGAAGTCGATCCAATCGACGAGGAAGCGCAGGCGCCCGCGCCGGCAACGCCCCCGGCCAAGCCGAAGGCGAAGCCGCGTAGTCCGCGCGATCCCTTGGTCGATACCACGCCGTTCGGCAGCGAACCGGCTCCCGTGTCCGCTGCGGCCTCGGCCGAGGCAGGCGACGCGGCGCTGTTCGGTGCCTTGTGGCCCCTGGGCGAGACCGTGAAGCTCGATGCGACCGTGGATCGTCGTGTGCTGCGTCAGCAGCGCGACCGTCTCGACAAGCTCGGCTACGAGTTCGCTCCGTTGTCCCAGGACTGGCACCTCAAAGCTGCCTGATCCATCCGCCGCCTTGCGCGGCATTCCGCCACCCGCCGGGGTTCTCCCCCGACGGGGAGGGCTCCGGCCTTTTCTTCAAGGAGACCCTCATGGGCTGGACCTTCGTTCGTCAGACGCGCGATCAGTTGATCCGCGAGCTGCTCGCTCCGCAGGCATCCGAGCGCGCTTGCTGCGAAGTCATCGACCACACGCTGGACGGCGACGTTCTGTGGACCGTGGTTCGCGTCACCGCCAGGCAGGCGGGCGTCATGGGCCTCGCGGCCGGTGAGTCCGTCTGCTACATCGGCTGCCATCTGCTGGAAAGCTCGGGCGGCGATTGGGGCTACAAGTCCCTCGATGAGTCCGTGCACCCGTACTACTACTCGTGCCCGCTGCGCTATCTCGACATGGCGCCAGTGCAAAGCCCCGACTGGCGCGAGCGGGTTCACCTCTTCCACGCGGGCCGCGCTGTCTAGCGGCACGCATCTTCCTTCACCCAACCGGGGCGAGCATGGCCCCGCGGGCTGTGGTTGCTCCTTCATTTCCAAGAGGACATCACCATGCCTGCACCTTCTTCCGCGAAACCTCTGTACCGCATCGACGAATGCCCCGACCTCATGGCCGACGGTTGCGTCGGTGACGCGCAGGGCAATCTCGTCTTTCTCTCGATCTGGGCGCGCGACACCGCCGTTCAGGAGTTCCTCGCCCGCCTGACCCTCGTCCGGGATGAACAGGGGCTGGATCAGTTCCACGTCATCACCGAGCAGGGCGCATCCATCCCGGTCTTCGTCGGCAACGTCGAGAATCTGGAAAAGCGCATCACACGCGCCTACCGGCGCACGTTGTTCGGTTCGCTGACGAATGTGTGGCTGTTCGATCGTCGCTGCGTGAAGCCAGACAAGGCCAACGCCAGCGCGCTGGCGCTTCTGCCCAGGGATTCCGCTCACCGGCTCGACCGGCTGTGGACGCTGGTGCAGGACACCTGCCCGCTGCCACTGCTAGACCACTGGCGCGACACCGTGCTGGAGCTGTTGCAGACACGGCGGATGCTGACCGGTCTTCCCTTGGCCCTCGGGCCGCTGGAAGGCCATCGGCTGGCCCTCGATGTCCCGGCGCTGACGAAGGCGTTGGGCGACCTGATCCGCAACGGCACCCTCGGCGCCACGCAGTACGAACTGGCCGCGAACGCACCGCTTCGGCGTGTGGCGTGAGCCATCCCCACGGGCATGCGCGCCGCGCGTGCCCGCCTTACCTCATCCATCACCAGGAGAAATCCATGGCACTCATGTTTCCGCGCCTGGCGCGCAATTTCATTCGTAACGGCTACTTCCCCACCGACGAGCCGACGCTGGAGCGGGCCTTGTCCGCACTGGCGCCGTCTCCCGGCTCCATGTCCATCCTCGATCCCTGCGCCGGCGAAGGCGTGGCGATCGCCGAAGCCGCCCACGCCCTCGGGCGCGAGCAGGTCCAGGCCTTCGCCGTCGAGTACGACGCCGAGCGTGCCCGCCACGCGCGGCAACTGGTCGATCGCTGCATCCACGGTGACCTGATGGACACGCTGATCTCGCGCCAGTCCTTCGGGCTGCTGTGGCTGAACCCGCCGTATGGCGACCTGAGCAAGGACGTGAACGGCAACATCGGCTATCAGGGCCAGGGCCGTGCGCGGCTGGAAAAGCTGTTCTATCAGCGCGCGCTGCCGCTGCTGCAGTACAGCGGCGTGCTGGTCTTCATCGTGCCGTCCTACGTGCTCGACGCCGAACTGGTCGGATGGCTGACGCGCCATTTCGCCGACCTGCGCATCTACCGTGCGGTGGAAACGCAGTTCAAGCAGGTAGTGATCTTCGGCCGCCGGGTTCGCCAGCGCGACCAGGCGTCGGAGTCGGCCAAGGTCATGCGTGGTCTGCTGCTGCAGATCGGGCAAGGCGATGCCGAAGCCGATGAGCTGCCGCTCGAATGGCCGTTCCTGCCGTACACCGTCCCTGCCAGCCCGGCCGAGCCGGAGCACTTCTATCGCGTGACGATGGAGCCCGAGCAGTTCGCCGATGAAGTCGGCCGGCTGCAAGGACTCTGGCCGGCGCTCGATACGCACCTGGGCGCCGCGCAGCAGTCGCTGCGGCCACCGGCGCGGGCCTTGTCGCACTGGCATCTCGCCCTGGCCTTGGCCGCAGGCGCGATCTCCGGCGTGGTGAAGTCCAGGACCGGGCGCGTGCTCGTCGTCAAAGGTGATACCCACAAGGAGAAGACGCTCCAGACGGAGTACACCGAGCGCGACGACGGCTCCGTGGCCGAGACGCGCATCCTCACCGACAAGTTCGTGCCGGTCATTCGTGCATGGGACTTGACGCTGGGCTCGCCCACGTGGGGCGAAGTGCTGACCATCCGCTGATCGCTGTTCCCTGACGGTTCGCCGTCGCTTTCATCCACCCACCGGGGTCACGTTGCCCCGATGGGGGTGCCGTGGCCCCTTCTTCCAGAAGGAGAAACCACCATGGCACTCGCAGTCCTCAACCTCGCGTCACAAGCACGCTTTTCGCCCGGGCAGGTGGTCATGACCGCCGGCGTCGACGAGCTGGTCCGACAGGGCCGGCTCAACCCCACGCCGTACCTGCGCCGCCATCTTCATGGCGATTGGGGCGACCTGAGCGACAGCGATCGACGGCAGAACGACGCCGCGCTGAAGTCCGGCGAAGATCGTCTGTTCTCGTCCTACCAGGTCACGCGCGACCTGAAGCTCTGGATCATCACCGAATGGGATCGCAGCGTCACCACACTGCTGCTGCCCAGCGAATACTGATCCGCATCCAGCGGTCTCGCGCCGCTTCTTTCTTCCCACCCAGGGGCATGTCACCGCCCCGAGGGGGAGGTGCATGCCCCATTGCCTTGGAGCATCACCATGTCCCTCGATCTCGAAACCGTTCCCGAAACCGCTGTGCAGGGCGACCTGCTCGAAGCGGCCGCTTCACCCCTCACACTCAGCCTGCAGGACTTCGTGTCCGAGTTCGGCGACGAACTGCTCGACTCACTCAACCGCGCCAATCCGCCGGTCTACACCGGCCAGGTGCGGGTGCATCGGCAACTGATCCTCGCCGCGCTCAAGCGCAAGCTGTTCCCGGCGCAAGCCGATGTGGTCCATGCCGTCACCGAGCTACTGATCGACCGCGGCGAACGCGCCGCGATCGTCAATGGCGAGATGGGCTGCGGCAAGACGACGGTGGGTATTGCCACCGCCGCCGTGCTCAATGCCGAAGGCTACCGCCGTACCCTGGTTCTGTCTCCGCCGCACCTGGTCTACAAGTGGCGGCGCGAGATCCAGGAGACGGTGGCCGGTGCCAAGGTCTGGGTGCTCAACGGCCCAGACACGCTGGTCAAGCTGCTGAAACTGCGCGAGCAGTTGGGCGTGCCGGCCCAGGGCCAGGAGTTTTTCGTCCTGGGCCGCGTGCGGATGCGGATGGGGTTCCACTGGAAACCTGTCTTCGTTCGACGGCGCACGCCTCACGGTAACGTGGCGGCGTGCCCGGATTGCGGGCATGTCATCACCGACCTCGACGGCGAGCCGATCAACCCGGTCGAGCTGGAAGCCGAGGAGTCCCGCCGCAAGTGCAGCCACTGCCGTGCACCGCTGTGGTCGTTGATCCGTCCGAGAGGCCTGTCCGCCAGCGACCAGTCCTCGACCGTGCTCAAGGCACTGAAGCGTATTCCAACCATCGGGGAAGTCACCGCGCAGAAGCTGATGCAAAAGTTCGGTGACGCCTTCCTCGCGTCGATGCTCGGGGACAACATCCACGAGTTCATCAACCTGATGGATGGCAACGGCGAGCTGGTCTTCTCGGACCGGCAAGCCCATCGGATGGAACGTGCGATGGCCAACATGGAGTTCGGCTTCGGCGAGGGCGGCTACCAGCCGTCCGAGTTCATCAAGAGGCAGCTTCCCCAAGGCACGTTCGACCTGCTCATCGCCGACGAGGCACACGAGTACAAGAACGGCGGCTCCGCACAGGGCCAGGCCATGGGGGTGTTGGCGGCCAAGGCGCGCAAGACGCTGCTGCTCACCGGCACACTGATGGGCGGCTACGGCGACGACCTGTTCCACCTGCTGTTCCGAGCCCTGCCGGGGCGGATGATCGAAGACGGCTACCGGCCGACGAAGAGCGGCAGCATGACGTCGGCTGCGATGGCGTTCATGCGCGATCACGGTGTCTTGAAGGACATCTATTCCGAGAGCACTGGCACGGCGCACAAGACGGCCAAGGGCACCAAGGTATCGGTGCGCACGGTCAAGGCGCCGGGCTTCGGTCCGAAGGGCGTGCTGCGTTGCGTCCTGCCGTTCACGGTCTTCCTCAAGTTGAAGGACATCGGTGGCAACGTGCTGCCGCCCTACGACGAGGAGTTCCGCGAAGTCGCGATGGACACGGCGCAGGCCGCGGCCTACCGCGATCTGGCGGGTCGGCTGACCCAGGAGCTGAAGCAGGCCCTGGCGAAGCGCGACACGACGCTGCTCGGTGTAGTCCTCAATGTGCTGCTGGCCTGGCCGGACTGCTGCTTCCGGTCGGAAACGGTGGTACATCCGCGCACACGCAACACCTTGGCGTTCGTGCCGGCTCAGTTCAACGAGCTGGAGGTGATGCCCAAGGAACGCGAGCTGATCGAGATCTGCAAGCAAGAGAAGGCAGAAGGTCGCAAGACCCTGGTCTATTCGGTCTACACTGGCACGCGCGACACCACGTCGCGTTTGAAGGTGCTGCTTGAGCAGGAAGGCTTCAAGGTGGCGGTACTGCGCGCGAGCGTGGATGCCTCCCGCCGTGAGGACTGGATCGCCGAGCAGTTGGACCGTGGCATCGACGTGCTCATCACCAATCCCGAGCTGGTGAAAACCGGCCTGGACCTGCTGGAGTTCCCGACCATCGTGTTCCTCCAGTCCGGCTACAACGTGTATTCGTTGCAGCAGGCCGCCCGGCGCTCATGGCGCATCGGCCAGAAGCAGCCGGTGCGCGTGATCTACCTCGGCTACGCCAACTCCTCGCAGATGACCTGCCTGGGGCTGATGGCCCGGAAGATCATGGTGTCGCAGAGCACCTCCGGCGACGTGCCCGAATCGGGGCTCGATGTCCTGAACCAGGATGGCGACTCGGTGGAGGTGGCACTGGCACGGCAGTTGGTCGCGGTCTGACCTGTTTACGTGAGCCGACTCCCCGTAAGGGCTGTCGGCTCTTTTTCTGGCCGCTTGCCGATGTGCGAGCCAAGCTGGTCTATCAAGTAGGGGTGGACGCCGACGGGCTCCGGACGACCGCTTGGACCGGGCCACCGCCGGGCTTGCTTGCTCTGATAATTTCTACGAATGGCTATCCAGTTTGATGGGCATATGCCTATTTCATGAGCCACTGCCCATAAGCTTCCACATCGATCATGGGAACTGTCCCACTGAACTGAAGTCGGGAAATCAACTTGAACAGAAAGGCCGTCGCTGGTTTGTTCTCGTTGATGTAGCTGTAGTTGCCCGTAGCATGGTCGAGAAAAAAGTGGCCGTGAGCAGCTACGCACCCGATGTCCAGTCGCCCGTCCTCTAAGTCGGTGGTCAGAGCTCGGTCGAAGGATTTCCCCAGTGCAGGGCTCCATTCACTCTCAAACGTAAGCAATCCGCCCAAAATGGGAATGAGAGGCTTGGGAGGGTAAGTCCCTCCCGCATGAGGAATTGGCAAGCTGGTCCGATGCAAGCTGCGGACGCTAGCAACCTTTTGCTGTGCATAAGCCACCAGATTGGCGTCTGCTGTCTGCTTGGCCTCGAATACGGCATATACGCTCTCGGCTGGGATGATGGTCTCATTCTCGTAAGTGAAGATGAAGGGCGAGTACTGCCGATCGAAGATCACCACATCGATCTGCTGGCTGAAGTTCCCGAGACTGTCCACCACATGCGCCTTGGCGGCCTGATAACGCTTCGGCAAGTACGTATCCAGCATGCTGATCCAGACGTTTTCACTTGCATCGCCTTTCGTTCCTGGATGGCCAAATGTCTTGCGGACAGTAGAGAGGCGCTGCTGGATGTCTTCATGCAAAGAGGAAAGAAGCTGGGAGAGCGACCACTGAGACATTTAACACCCCCTTGCCGTGGAGTCTTTGAACGGCGGAGTCGGCGCCATCGCGCGGGCCAGTTCGATGGCACGGGATGGCTTTATGGGCCCCTGAGGGTAGGCGTCCAGCACGATCGCGGGTAGCAGGCGCTGCGTGAGGTCCGAGTAGGTAAAGCCGTAAGGGCGTTTGGCCTGCTCGCCCGTGGCCGCCACCAGGGATTGCAGATCGGCCTTGCCAAAGCCAGCGTCGCCCAGGCGCCGGTGAAGGACCTCAAGTCGCTGAGCTTCGTCAGGTCGCTCGAATACGAGAATGTCGGCCGCGCGTCGGCGCACGGCCGGGTCCAACGCGTTGAGGCGGTTAGTGCACATCAGCACAGCGGCCGGCAGGTGGCCGTTGGCCAGCCGGTCGATCCCGCGAATGAACGCATTCACGCCCGCGCGATCTTCATGATGCATCTGATCGGCTTCTCGGGATTGCGCGAGCGCATCGGCCTCATCAACCAGCAGTATCACGCCTCCGCGTGCTCGACTGCCCTTGGAGGACTTGACCTTGCTTGCTTCATGGAAGGCGTGGTCGAACGCCGCCGAGACGAGTTGGGTCATCTCGCCGACACGGCCTTGCCCCCGAGAAGACAGGCTGAGCGGCAGCAGTGTGATGTCGATCCCTTCTTGCCGCGCCACCATGTCACCGATCGTTTCGGCGAGTTCGGTCTTTCCGGAGCCCACATCGCCGGAGAGCACTACCAATGGGGGCCGGCGCAGCACGGCGTCGAGCAATCCTGTCGAATGAGCGTGGTGCTGGTCGAGCCATTCCTTGAGACCTGCGGGGTTGATGAGAACAGCGAGAACGTTACTCAGACGACGGATCTTGTCGTCCATTCCGACCAGCTTGGCCAGACGGCTCTGGGCGTCGGCATCTGGCAAAGTGATGGGGCGTTCGAACAGCCCCGGCGTGCTGGTAGTGGTCATCAGTAGCTCCTGACACTGGCGCGGCCCAAGGCGCGGCCGCCGGATGAATACGTCTTGTCGTCGGCGAAGTAGCCTCCGCTGACCGATGGCTCGGGCGCTCCCGTGCGTTGGACGGGCAACTGCTGCTTGATGGCTTCGCGCTGCGCCAGCGTGAGTGCATCCCAGGCAGAGCTGTAGGTGAGATAGCTGTAGAACGACGCTCCTGCCACGTTGGCGCCGGGGCGAACACGGCCCGGATCGTCATCCATGCCGTCTCCAGCCAGTTCACGGGCCGTGTAGCGCAGGGTCGGCTCGATCCATTCGCCATCGCGCTTGAAGCCATAGGTCACCGTGTCGAGATAGCCTTGACGCAAGAGCTCCGTGATCTCGCCTTCGAGTCGCTCGATGAAAGCATCGTCGGGGGCATGGTAGAAGCGCTGCATTCGCTTCAGGTCGGCTGCCACTTTCGCCGCCAGGTGCCTGGCATGCGTCAAGGTGAACGCCTTGGTCTCGGTGGTGGTGTAGGCGTAACTCATGGTGTTCACCCTTGGAAAGAGGAGCCGAAGACCTTCTGCCAGTAGTGCACGGTTAACTCCTTGGTAGGTGCCTTCAGTGCGGCGTCGATGGCGTCGCCAGCGTCCAGCGCCGCGTCTACGATCGCGGCGGCGTTCTGGGCGGTGTACAGCCGCGCAACGTTGTTGGACGCATTGATCGGGTCGATGATCTGCACACGGTCCGCGCTGGGTGCCACCGTCGAGGCCTGGTAGTAGTCCTCGAACACGATGCGCTCGCTCAGGTTGCTCTCTGCGACGTATGTGAAGAAGGACTGCAGCGCTTCGGGGTAGTCCGAAAGATCGGTGCCGTTGTCTGTCAGCTCGGCCAGGATCATTTCGATCATGAACGACTTGAAGCGGAATCCGTCGTGTTCCTGCTTCATGCGACGTGCCCAGTACTTGATCAGCCGCACCACCTGCGCGAAGTGCGTGGGCTGCGCTTGCTTGCGCTTGCGGGCGAACTCCAGGTGTAGCGGAATGCTGGTTTCCAGGAACGAGCCGTCGTCCTGGCTGATGAGGTTGCCGCGCCAGTCGGGTAGGCCGGCGTACAGTACGGGTACGACATCCACGTTCAACCCGGTTCCGCGGAAGTTCACCGTGACCGAGTAGGTCTGGGGCTGCACCTGTTCGGGGCTGAAGTTGGGAAACGCCTTGCGCAGCTTCTCGGCAAGGTAGTTCAGCAGGGCCTGGAGGTCGTGAGGCGCATCGGAGCCGCTGATATAGACGGCCACGTCGATGTCGTTCAGCGAGCGCAGTGCCGTGCCCTTCGCCAAGCTGCCGGACAGCAGCATCTTCTTCAGCGCGAAGTCCGGATGCTCCGCGAGGTAGCCCTCCAGCTTTTCGCGCAGTCGGCGCGCCTGTGCCCGGAACTCATCGGCCTTTTCCTTGGGCAGGTTGACGCGTTCCTCGGCAAAGCGGACGAGGTCGCGGTGATCGACGTGAGCTCTGGACATGTGGACATGCTCCTTCGGTGATTGGGCCGGGCTGTCCGATCAGTCCTTGTGATCGCGTTCAGAGCGCCAGCAGAAAAAGTTCGGAATCGTGAACTTGCCGTGATGTTACACCCGTTTCCTCGGTTGTCAAACAAAAAGTTCGGTACCGTGGTATTCTCAGGGTTCGTAGGAACTAGACAGGAGACGTGACCATGGCGACCCGTCTCGGGGAAAAGCTGCGCGAGCTGCGAAAGGAGCGCAAGCTAACCCTTGAAAAGCTGGCCGACGCCGCCGGCTTGAGCAAAAGCTATCTTTGGGAACTTGAGAATCGCGAGTCCCAGCGGCCATCAGCAGAAAAGCTCACCGCGCTGGCGGACGCGCTGGGTGTGGCGGCCTCGTACTTCATAGAGGAAGACGTGCGCGCACCAGAAGAGCGGCACTTGGACGAGGCGTTTTTTCGCGGCTACCAGAAGCTGGAGCCTGAGGCGAAGGAACAACTTCGCAAGATCCTCGATACCTTCAAGAAGACCCCATGACGGACGGCGGCTGGACGCCCCAGCGTGCTGCGAATCGCCTCGTGAAGGTGGTCGAAGCTGTCAGCATGGCGCACGGCATTGATCGGTTTCCGGTGGACGTGCCTCAGTTGGCGCTTGAGTCCGCTCGCATATTCAACTGGTCAGATCCCATCACAAAGGTCCAAGCTGCGGCGATCAAAGGTTTTGACGGAGCATTGTTTCCCGGGGATGGCCGCAAGGAGTGGCTGCTCCTCTACAACAACGCGGTGACATCTCCGGGACGTGTGCGCTTCACGCAAGCGCACGAACTTGGGCACTACATTCTGCACCGGATGCAAAGGGAGTCCTTCCAGTGCAGTGATGCCGACATGCTGAACTGGTCCCAGGACGATCGCGACATCGAGGCTCAGGCGGATCTGTTTGCTTCGTACCTGCTGATGCCGCTGGACGACTACCGCAAGCAGGTCACCACGAACGTCGACATGGACATCCTCGGCGCATGCGCGGAGCGCTACGGTGTGTCGCTGACGGCGGCGATCTTGAAGTGGTTGCAGTACACCGATGAGAAGGCCGTTCTAGTGATGTCCAACGATGGCTTCATCAATTGGGCTTGGTCGAGCGAACCCGCGGCCCGAGCTGGCGCGTTCTTCCGCACCCGTGGCAACGTCATTCCTCTGCCAGAACACTCCCTCGCGGCAAATCAGGAAGTGCTGCATGATCGACAAGGCACCAAGATTTCCGCGGCCGTTTGGTTCCCACACGCCGATCCGAGTATTCCGCTGCGTGAGATGAAGATACACGCAGCACAGTACGACGCTACGCTGAGCCTTTTGTGCTTACCGCGATCAGCCGAAGCTTGGCCGCCACGTGACCGTGACGAAGAGTAGCTGATTGCTAGAAAGAAGGTGGTCGAGCGCTAGCTCCCTTTCTTTGCTGCGCGTTCGGTTTCATGCGCCGAAGGTATCGGCTCCGCTACAGGAGCCGAGCGATGCATCGATTTCCATCTTTTCTCTCCATTGCCCGCCGGCTAGGCACTACTGGCCTTCTATTAATCTTCGCAGCATTGGCAGCCGGCTGCACCACCATTACGCCACCCCAGGCCGAAGTGCCGGCAGGGAACTCCGGGAGCGTTGCTGAAGCATCTCCGCCGGCACTGATCCCGGTGGCCCGCTACGGCCGCTACACCCTGGTCGAGCTGGTGCCGGAACCTGCGCAGCGTGATCTCTTGCAGCAGGCGGTGGAGGTCTCGATTCCGCCCATGCTCGATGCCTGCGTGGGCGATGCCATGCGCCATGTGCTCCTGCGCTCGGGCTACCGGCTCTGCGATGCGCCCGAGGCCGCCGCGCTCTACGCGCTGCCGCTGCCCGCCGCACACCTGCGCCTGGGCCCGCTGATGCTGCGCGATGCCTTGCTGACGCTTGCCGGCCCCGCCTGGGAGCTGTCGGTCGATGACTTGACCCGCCAGGTCTGCTTCAGCCGGCACGGTGCTCCCACCTTCCTTTCCGCCAACCCGCCCGGCACCACCACGCCCGTGCCGGACGCCGACCGGCCCGAGGAGATGCAGCCATGACCTTTCCCCAAGCGCCATACGAGCGCAATTCCCGCACGCGCTGGCTCAAGATCGCCGCGGCCTTCTGGCTGCTGCTCATCAGTGCCGTGGCACTCATCAACAGCGTCGGCCTGTCGCGGCTCGCCGAACAGACCCAGGGCAGCGCGCAGGATGCGCAGGTCAAGGCGCTGGGCCTGCGCGTGGCCGATCTCGAACAACAGGCCGATGCGGACAAGCGCCGGCCGGCGCCGATCAGCCAGGCCGAATTCGCCAACGCGCGGCAGGTGCTGGACGAACGGATGACGCGCCTTGAAGAGGCCGAGGAGACGAGGGCCTCGGCCATCGACCTGCAGACGCTGCAGGCGCGCGTGAACGGAATCGAAACCCGCCTGGAGAAGGCCCGGCAGGTGGCATCCGCCGCTCGCCCGCGCGTTCCGGTTGCGACGAAGCCCAAGGTGCCGGAGCCGCCGTTCCGGGTGCTCGGCGCGGAGCTGCGGGGAGGCGAGCGCTTTCTGTCGATCACCTCCATCGCCGCGGCCTCACTCGCGGGCGCCCGGCTGCTGCGCGAGGGCGATGCCGAGGGCGGCTGGCAACTGCAATCCATCGAGGCGCAGGCGGGCGTGTTCCAGGTGAACGGCCAGACGCAGCGCGTTGCGGTGCCGTAGGAGGTCGCCATGAACCTGCGGCCGTTGCTCGCTGCCGTCGTCCTGTTTGCCGCTTTCGGCGCATCCGCCCAGCCGGCCCCGGTGACGAACTCCCGCATGGTGCCCGCCCAGGTGCAGCCGGGCGCTGATGCCCCGCTCGACGAGAGGCAGGCGCGGGAGTGGGGGCTTCGCCCCGAGGAGTGGGCGCGTTACCGGCAACTGATGGAGGGGCCGCTCGGGGTCTATTCGCCCCAGCTCGATCCGCTCACGGCGCTGGGCATCGAGGCCCGCAGCGAGGAGGAGCGCAGGCGTTACGCCGAGCTGCAGGTGCAGGCCGAGGCTCGGCGCGTCGGCAAGACGCTGGCCTACCAACGTGCCTACGACGCGGCGTGGCAGCGCCTGTTTCCCGGCCAGCCGCGCGTGAGCCTGCCCGACGCCAAGGCGCAGGGTGCCGGCAACACCGGCTCCGGGCGCCTGGCGGTCTTCGTCAAGGCCGACTGCACACCGTGCGCCCAGCGCGTGCAGCAGTTGCAGGCGGCCGGCACGGCCTTCGACCTCTACATGGTCGGCAGCCGTCAGGACGACGCGCGCATCCGGCAGTGGGCCACCCTGGCGGGCATCGACCCGGCCAGGGTGCGCGCTCGCACCATCACGCTCAACCACGATGCGGGGCGCTGGCTGTCGCTCGGCCTGCCCGGCGATCTGCCGGCCGTGGTGCGCGAGGTGAACGGCCAATGGCAGCGGCAATAGGTACTCCGGGCCGGGAGCGTCGGCCATCCCGCGTCGCCATCCGCTGTACTGGCGCCGTGCTGCTGCTCGCCACCGGCGGCTGGGCGTTGGCCGCCCTGGCGCGGGAAGTGCCGCCGCCGGCCTATCAACTGGCGGCGCATCGTGCAGACGTGCCGGCGGCGGTGCTGTACGCGGTGGCCTTGCAGGAGAGCGGCGCCATGCTGCGCGGGCGCCTGATCCCCTGGCCGTGGACGCTCAACGTCGCCGGCACGCCACAGCGCTACGCCACCCGCGCCGAGGCCTGCGCGGGGTTGCGCCGGGCACTCGCCCGCACGCCGGCCAATCGCATCGACGCCGGCCTCGGCCAGGTCAATCTCGGCTACCACACGCATCGCTACACGCAGCCCTGCGAGCTGCTGGACCCGTACCGCAACCTCGCCGTCGCTGCGGAAATCCTGCGCGAACAGCACACGCCGGGCGAGGACTGGCTGCTTGCCATCGGCCGCTATCACCGGCCCGCCGGCGGAGCACCCGCGGCGCGCTACCGGCGCAGTGTGCATCGGCACCTGACCCGCGTGCTCGACGCCGGCGTTCCCGTTCCAACCCTCCAGGCCACCACGCCATGAACCACATCGTCCTTATCGCCGCCATCGGGCTGCTGCCCACGACCACCGTCTTCGCGCAGACCGCCTCCGCGCCGTTGATCGTCGTCGAAGACCGCGGCGGCGACTCCGCGCTGCCGTACTACCGGTCGCTGAATCCTCAGCCGGATCAGGCCCCACCGCCGGCCCCGATGCCAGCACCTCGCCTGGGCAACGCGGCCGACGCCGAAGCCGCCATGCTGCCGGTGCGCTCGACGCAATTGTCGCCGGGCGAGGTGCAGCGCCGCGTCATCCGGGCGCCGGGCCTGACGGCGCTGTTCCTGATCGGCGACGACGAACGTTCGCGCGCGTGGCTGCGGCAGCGGCAGGCAGCGCTGCGAGAGCTGCAGGCCGTGGGCCTGGTGGTCAACGTGGAGTCGCTGGCCGCGCTGACGGCGCTGCGTAGGCTGGCTCCCGGCCTGACCCTCTCGCCGGCCTCCGGCGACGACCTGGCCCAGCGCCTGGGCCTGCGCCACTACCCGGTGCTCATCACGTCCACCGGCGTCGAGCAGTAGGTGCGCAGATGGCCCAACCGCATGCGGTCGAGGTTCTGCTGCGGCCAGCGGTGGAGCTTCATACCGTGGCGGTCTGCACCGGCGCCGCGATTCTGTGCCTGGTGGCACCGTGGTCGCTCGCGCTGAACCCGCTGCTCGGCCTGGGCTCGGCGCTGGCCTTCCTGACCTTCGGCGCGATTCGCCTGCGCGATGCCTGGGCGATCCTGCGCTATCGCCGCAACATCCGCCGTCTGCCGCGCTACGTGATGACCAGCCGCGACGTGCCGGTGAGTCAGCAACGGCTGTTCGTCGGCCGGGGCTTTCGCTGGGAGCAGCGGCACACACACCGGCTGATGCAGACCTACCGGCCGGAGTTCCGCCGCTATGTCGAGCCGACCGCGATCTACCGGGCCGCCCGGGGGCTGGAGGAGCGGCTTGAGTTCGCGCCGTTTCCCGTCTCGAAGCTGGCGCGCGCGTTGGCCTGGGACAGCCCGCTCAACCCGGCGCGGCCGCTGCCGCCGGTCGGCGGAATGCCGCGCCTGCACGGCATCGAGCCGCATGAGGTCGACGTCACGCTGCCGCTGGGCGAGCGCGTCGGCCACACCCTGGTGCTGGGCACCACGCGCGTGGGTAAGACGCGGCTGGCCGAGTTGTTCATCACGCAAGACATCCGCCGCAAGGTCCGCGGCGAGCACGAGGTGGTGATCGTCTTCGACCCCAAGGGCGATGCGGACCTGTTGAAGCGCATGTACGTCGAGGCCAAGCGCGCCGGGCGCGAAGGCGAGTTCTACGTGTTCCACCTGGGCTGGCCGGACATCTCGGCGCGCTACAACGCCGTCGGCCGGTTCGGGCGGATCTCCGAGGTGGCCACGCGCATCGCCGGACAGCTCTCGGGCGAAGGCAACAGCGCCGCCTTCCGCGAATTCGCCTGGCGGTTCGTCAACATCATCGCGCGCGCCCTGGTCGAGCTGGGGCAGCGGCCGGACTACCTGCTGATCCAGCGCCACGTCATCAACATCGACGCGCTGTTCATCGAGTACGCCCAGCACTACTTCGCCAAGAACGAGCCGAAGGCCTGGGAGGTCATCGTCCAGCTCGAAGCGAAGCTGAACGACAAGAACATCCCGCGCAACATGATCGGGCGCGAGAAGCGCGTGGTGGCCCTCGAACAGTACCTGTCCCAGGTGCGCATCTATGACCCGGTGCTCGACGGCCTGCGCAGCGCCGTGCGCTACGACCGGACGTACTTCGACAAGATCGTCGCTTCGCTGCTGCCGCTGCTGGAGAAGCTCACTACCGGCAAGATCGCGCAACTGCTCGCACCGAACTATTCCGACCTGTTCGACCCGCGGCCGATCTTCGACTGGATGCAGGTCATCCGCAAACGTGCTGTGGTCTACGTGGGGCTGGACGCGCTGTCCGACGCCGAAGTCGCGGCGGCGGTGGGCAACTCGATGTTCAGCGATCTGGTCTCGGTCGCCGGCCACATCTACAAGTTCGGCATCGACGACGGGCTGCCCGGCGCCGCGGCGGGCACCAAGATCCCGATCAACGTCCACGCCGACGAATTCAATGAACTCATGGGTGACGAGTTCATCCCGATGGTCAACAAGGGCGGCGGTGCCGGCGTGCAGGTGACGGCCTACACGCAGACCTTGAGCGACATCGAGGCGCGCATCGGCAGCCGCGCCAAGGCCGGCCAGGTGGTCGGCAACTTCAACAACCTGTTCATGCTGCGCGTGCGCGAGACCGCTACTGCCGAGCTGCTGACGCGACAACTGCCCAAGGTCGAGGTGTACGCCACGGCACTGATGAGCGGCGCCACCGACAGCTCCGACCCGCACGGCAACACCGCCTTCACGTCCAACACCCAGGACCGCATCAGCAGCAACAGCGTGCCGTTGATCGAGCCGGCGCATGTGGTGGCGTTGCCAAAGGGGCAGTGCTTCGCGCTGATCGAGGGCGGCAACCTCTGGAAAGTCCGCATGCCGCTGCCGGCACCCGACCCCGACGAAGCCATGCCGAAGGATCTTCAGGAGCTGGCCGGCTACATGCGGCAGCACTACGTCGAGGCAGGAGACTGGTGGGAGAACCAGGGCATTCCCGGCCTGCAGGACAAGGCGCTGCCCGACGACCTGCTGGACGACTTCAAGCAGATGGCCGCCGCTGAAGAGGCCGAAGCATGAGCGATCCGGCCGTCGCGGCCCAGCGCCAGCAGCAACGACAGCAGGGGCTGATCGCCGGCCTGGTCACGCTGCCGTTCCGCTTCTTCGGCGTGCTGTGCGGCGCGCTGCTGCTGTGCATCCTGATCGAATGCGTTGGCATGCACTTCTTCTGGCCCGAGCAGGGCTGGCGCCACGCGCAGGGCATGCTGCTCTACGAGCTGGATCAGCTCTCCACGCATTTCACGCGCAGCGCGCTGGTGCAGGAGCCGGGGCGCACCGCGCACCGGCTGGTCGAGCAGGGCTACGACTGGCTGTTCGTGAAAAGCGGCCTGCTGGACTGGATACGCGACGCCTCGACGCAGGCCAGCGCCGGCCGCCACCGCCCGACCAAGGATTTCCGCTACTACATCGGCTTGGTCTACGTGAACGTGGAGAGCTACCTGATCGCGGCGGCCTACACGACGCTGGTCTTCCTCGTGCGGCTGCTGGTGCTGTGCCTGACCCTGCCGCTGTTCCTGATGGCCGCCTTCGTCGGGCTGGTGGACGGCCTGGTGCGCCGGGACATCCGCCGCTTCGGCGCGGGACGCGAGTCGGGGTTCATCTATCACCGCGCCAGGGCCAGCCTGATCCCGCTGGCCGTGCTGCCGTGGGTGACTTACCTGGCACTGCCGGTCAGCGTGAACCCGCTGCTGATCCTGCTGCCCAGCGCCGTGCTGCTCGGCGTCGCCGTGTGCATCGCGGCGGCGACGTTCAAGAAGTACCTCTAACCGACCACTGGGCTGGCGCTACACACTACGAGCTTCATCGACCCACGGGTCATGGCGACGTAGAGGTTCTGCGCGCTCATGTCCTCAACATTTAGCAGCACCGCGACTTCGGCTTCCAGCCCCTTGAGCAACAGCGTGCTGCCGACGGCGCGTTTTGGCAGCGGGCGCCCCAACAGCCGGTTCTCTTCCCGCACGCGCCGGGCCGCCTCTGCCAGAGGGACGGCCCCCGACGAGGCTTCTCTGAGCGCCTTGAGCACCCCGTAGAGGATGGCCGGCCGATGCACACGCACGTTCGGCAGTGCCCGCAGTTCCGACAAAAGAGCGGCGGCCGCAGCGAGAGAGGGCGCGCGCCCGAACGCCAGTGCGCGGCTTTCTGCCTCGTTCGGAGGATTCCTTGCAGTTCCCTTTGCCAACGACTCCAGGCGCCGCGTCAACTCCGCCACGCCCACATTGGTCATGACGCTCTGCGCCAGCGCCAGCAACTGCGCGAGGGCATTCGGTGCCTCAACTTCAAAGCTGCTGGCGAAGGCGATGAGGTCTTGCAGATCGACGGCCTCGACCGTCGAAGCGCCCGGCGTCTGGCTCGCAAAGTTCTGCTGCGCTGCTCGGTTGCGGCTGTCGGCGATGATGAGCACGCGCCCGTCAGCGGTTGGCGATGCCGTCCTCGCAGCGGCTAGGCGCTGGGCATGGTCGTTGGGTGGTACGGCCTGCATCCAGGTCACATGCTCCGGTGGCCCACTACGCAGATCCACCGACTGCCCCGCCGCCAACAACCGGCGGGCCTCCAGCAACCATTGTCCCAGCGCTTCCGCGCCGGCGTTGCGCCATCGCCAGGGCGTTGCCAGTTCCCCGATGACAGGAAAATGCGCGCACACGTGCTGGTTCCAGTCGGCCAGCGCATTGCCCCGGAACCCGAAGATCGCCTGCATGGGGTCGCCCAGCACGCAGGTCGGCACGATCAACGAGAGGAAATAGACGATGTAGTGCTGAGGCACCGAACAATCCTGGTACTCATCCACGATCAGATGCGCATACGAGGCTTTCAGCACCTCACTGACGTGCCCGGCTTGCAGCAGCTTCCAGGCGGCGTCGCGGATTGCCGGGTAGTCCCGCGCAGGTGCAGCCAGCCGCAGAATCTCCGGATCGTGGGCGCTGCGGCCGGGAAAGGTCGAGATGAGCCGGATGGCCCAGCCATCGATCGTGCTCAATCGATAGGCGTTGGCTGGCACCCCGGCGCGGTCCAGCCGGCCACGCAGGGCCGCGACCCCGGCGTTCGTGTGTGTCAGCACGAGGATGGGCTTGTTGCCCCGATGACCGGCAAGCGCGTGGGCAATCAACTGTGTCTTGCCGCAGCCGGCCGGTGCGGTGACGGTTCCGCGTTCGATTGCACGAAGGTCGATTTCAACGTGGTCCATCAGCGGCCCACCCGAATACCTGGTCCATCAGAGCACGGAAGCCCTGATCGCAAAGATGCAGGTCCGGTGCAACGATGGTCCTCGCCACGTCCTCCATCCACGAGATTTGCTTGAACCAGCCAGCTTTTCGGATGCGCGCCGCCTGACCAAGAATGGCCCTGCGTTCGGCCGACAGGAGGCCGGTGTTCTGGATCTCGTCCCAGATCTGCTGGAAGGTGAGCGTGTTGTTCGAGACAGTGCGCAGGTGTTCGACGATCAGGTCGCCATGCAATTCGTTGGCGTAGCCGATCAGCCTCTGGCAGGCAGCCGGCGTGAGACTTCCGAACAGCTCGTCCTCCAGCGCCCGGCCCGCGCGGTAGGCGACGACGGTGCCACCGTTCTCGACAAAAGCCTGCTCGACCGCAGGTGTGGGCTTCTTGTCGTCGTCGCGCAGCACCATCACCCGGTAGCCCAGAGACTGGAGCGCGGAGGCACGGGCATACGGTCGATCCGGCTCCCCGCCACCGCAGTCGACGAGGGCCACGCCCAATGCAGCCAGTGACGCATTCCCCTGGTCAAGCCTGTATAAGTCCAGCCCGCGCAGCAGGCCTATCTCGCTGGCTCCCTCGCACACGACCACGGAGCCAGCCAGGAAGGCCTCGGGATAGAGGCGGATCGTGCTCTGGATGTCATTGTCGGCGCCGACCAGGCGAGCCTCGTGGCCGAGGGGGCCGCGGCGCAGCACGAAGAGTTGGCCGCCCGACAGTTCTCTCAGCGCCACGGGTGAGTGGGTGGTGAGGAACACCTGCAGCGGAGCAGCGGCCTCCTTGGCACCGAGGGAGCCCAGGAACCGCGCGATGCGGTGTGGCTCCAGCCCGTACTCCAGTTCATCCGAGAGCACGATCGACGCCTGACCGGCCGCCTTGCGCTGCAGGCCAGCGACAAGCAGACGCGTGGACCCGACGCCCAGGCTGCGAAGCGGGATGCCGCTTTCGTCGTGCAGGGAGATGGTGCCGCCACCGAACGACACCGAATGCGAATCCAGCAGCGCCTTGGCCTTGGCGCCGATGTTGACGCCCAACTCCTGAGCAGTGGTGGTGACGATTCCCAGCGCTTCTCCCAACTGTTGTTCGGCCTGGTCTCCGAAGGCACTGCGCGCATCCCTTGCGGCCTTGACCAGAGCGGCTGAAGCGTCGGCTCGCTCCTCCGAGATGCGGTTCAGTACGGAGCCGCGCTGCCATCCCAGGTTGAAGTCCGCCAGGGCGCCGATGCGAGTGGGCGCCAGGGCGACGCGATCCTTCCATGCGAGCGTCTTGACGATGCCTTGCTGTGCGGCGCGGTCGGAGACAAGGGTCCACGAGGGCTCCAGGTCACTGGCGACCGTCAGGTTCAGGCAGAGCACAACCTCCGCGCCGGCAGAGGGCTCGCCCTCGACGACGCCAGTGTTGGCGTGGTATCCGCGCAGGTATGCACCAAAGCCCTCCAGCGTCCGCATGCTGTCATCGAGGTCGCCGAGCGTCAGCGTGATGCTGATTGGGGTCGTGATGTCCAGGCCGAAGAAGTCCGCATCCGAGAACTGGACATTACGCCTGGCCCCCAGGCATAGATCGATCGCGTCCAGTACCGTGGACTTGCCGCTGTCGCCCGGGCCGATCAGGCAGTTGATGCCAGGCGTCGGGCACCAGGCCAGCAACTGGATGCCGCGGAAGTTGGCGATCTCGATCTTTCTGATTCGTGCCATGGGCTGCCTCTCTGGTGATCGTGCGGCCGTGGCCACGAGGGTTGCGCGCCGAAGTGCCCGGCGAAGTCCATCATTCCCGCCGCCTGGGTGCCTTGCCGGAATCGCTCTTGCTCACCGAAATCGATCGAGGGCAACTCAATTAGCCTTGACCTCAAAGCGCAGGTAATCCGCGAGCCGTTTCGACTCGCTGACTTCGTCATGGGGCACCAGCAGGTACTTCCAGGGCTTGGTGCCTACGTTCGCCGCATGATCGGAAGCGTGCTTGCACCACCGCATGGCGGCAGCGGCCTTGGCCTGAACTTCCTGGGTGTTGATGTCGGCGCGTGCCTTGGTCTCCACCATGAAGATGGTCGCGTCCGTCTCGGCGACGAAGTCGGGGATGTACTCCGGCTGCTCGGTGCCGAGCTTGTAGTAGATCTGGAACTGCCCCTTCGCGGGCTTGAGCCACTTCGTCGCGTCGCGCTCCAGGATGATGGCGAAGCGCCGTTCGGTATCCGAGTCGAACTTCTGCAGCGGGTACAGACAACGCGCGAAGCCACCGAAGAGCATCTGCTTGATGCGACTGGTCTCGGTCACGGTCTCCCGGAAGTGGTGGGCCGTTTGGCCTGCGGTGGCGGTGTAGTTGCACGGCTTGAGTTCGGTAAAGCCGCGACTGACCTGCACCTCGTACTCGGTCGCCTCTTCCCAGAAGTGGGCCATCATCTGCGCGTGGATTTCCCGCGCGATCAGGCGGCGGTCACGATCGAGGACGTTGACGGCATCGTCCTCGGACAGATAACCGCGCAGGTGCTGCACCAGCTGACCTGCGAGGTCGTAGAGCAGATCGGCGTGGGTGAAGTAGTCGATGTCGTCAAAGTCCACTAGCGCGTGGACGATGTAGTCCTCCGGGCGCTGCTCCTTGAGCCCAACTTCGGCGGCCAGGGTATCCTGCTCGTTGGTGCGCAGGTTATGGATGACGATCTCGCGCTCACCCGGCTGGAGATGGAGCTGGCTCACATCCAGCTTGAAGGTGTGGAAGCCGGTCGTGACCTCGCCAGTCGGCACCACCGCGATGCGCGGGATGTCGATGGTCTGCTGCACCACGATCTCGGTGGTCTTCGCCACCACGGCTGACAAGTCAAGTGCAGGGACTGATTCATCCACGCCCGCGAGCAATTCGCCTTGCAGCGGCTTCAACCGCTCCGCCACCTCCGCGAGGATTTCCTTCTGCACTTCTGGTTTCAGCAGCGCGCTGCTGGTGGGCACTAGATCGCGCTTGACCTCGTACTTGCCGATGACGTCCATGACCACACGCGCGGCCTGCTTCTCCGCCTCCGTGGTGAACACCGGCTTGGGCGCGGGGACTTCCGCTCCACTTTCAGTGGCTGAAGCCCCTGTGATCACGACCGGTGCGTCCGTCAAACCGAGACGCGCCGCCGCCCCGGACTCGACCTGCACGCTGACCTTCTTGTCGTCGGCGCTCGGCGCATCGAGGATGACCTGCTTCAGGCGAATCGGCGAGTCGCCGCGGTTGGCCTCGTCGATGATCTCCTGGAACTTGTCGTGCGCGACGATGTTCAAGCGATCCACCGCCGCGACGCCCGTGCGCTTGCCGTAGGGCAATCTCAGGCCACGCCCGATGGACTGTTCGATCAGCGTGCGGGCATTGGCGGCGCGCAGCGGCACGATGGTGTAGAGGTTGGTCACGTCCCAACCTTCCTTGAGCATGTTGACGTGAATCACGATCTCGGTCGGCTCGTCCACGCTCTCCACGGCCAACAGGCGGGTGATCATCTCTTCTTCTTCCGCGCCGGTACGGCTGGAATCGACCTGAATCACCTTGCCATGGTAGCGGCCCTCATAGAAGGCTTCCGACTCCAGAAGCGCCAAGAGTTGCCCCGCGTGCGTGGTATCGCGAGCGATGACGAGCATGAAGGGCTTGACCGGCTTGACGCCGTTCTCGCGGGCATAGGTGAGCAACTCGACTTTGGTCGTCTCGTGCAGGCGCACACCGTCTTCCAGCTTTGTCTTCTCGATCTCCTCGGGCGTATGCGCCTTGGCATCGAAGTTGCGCTGGGTGACCACGGCAGGCTCTTTGACGAAGCCGTCCTCCATCGCCCGCGCCAATGGGTAGTCCATCACCACGTTCTTGAACGGCACCGGCCCTTTGCTGGACTCCACGAATGGCGTCGCCGTCACCTCCAGGCCAAACAGCGGCTTCAGCTCATTGATGGCACGCACACCCGCGCTGGCGCGGTAACGATGCGATTCGTCCATCAGCAGCACAAGGTCAGGCAGGTTCGCGAGATGGTTGAAGTAGCTGTCGCCCAGCACTTCCTTCATCCGCTTGATGCGCGGCTCCTTGCCGCCGCGCACCTCGGAGTTGATTTTGGAGATGTTGAAGATGTTGATGCGCACGTCGTGGGCGAAGCCCTGTGGCTGGTCATCCACCGCCGCGCCGGTCTGGTCGTAGTTGTCACCGGTGATGATCAGCGGCGGTTGTTGCGCGAATTCGGCGACGCCCTTGAAAACGTACTTCGGCGTGTTGCGCGTGAAGTCCGTGATGAGTTTGTTGTAGATCGTCAGGTTGGGCGCGAGCACGAAGAAGTTGTTGATCCCGTGGGCCAGATGCAGATAGGCGATGAAGGCTCCCATCAGGCGCGTCTTGCCCACGCCCGTGGCAAGCGCGAAGCACAGCGATGGAAATTCGCGCTCGAAGTCCTCCAGCGTACTGAACTCGGCCTTCAGCGTGGAGAGAATCGCCGAGACATCGCGCTCGTGGCCCAAGAGTTCGGGCGCGGCATCCAGCGCGCGAACCAGCCTGATGAGCGATTCCGCCTGTGGCGGACGAAGAGACAGACGACCGGTGACGGTGTGCAGGACGCGGGCGTTCATTATTCGTTCCCCCAAAACAGGCCGCCCTGTCCCGCGTTGGCGAGGGCCGCTTTTCTGCTCTTGGTGTTCTTGACGCTATTGCCAGCGGCCGCAGGTTCGGCCTTCTCAATCTCCGCCATGGGCAGGTTGGTCACATTCAGGCTGTAGTCGTCACGGCCCCAATGGCATCGGGCCAGCACCATCTTCGGGATCTTCTTCAACGTCAGATTCGGCCAGCGCTCCGCCGCTTTGGCCGCCGTGACTCCATGGAAAGCGGCGCAGCACACCAACAGGCTCCGCTCCGAGCCGACTTCATCGGCCAGGGCTTGCAGTTGCTCAGCGGACAGGTTCTGTGTGGTGACATAGATGAAATCGCGCTCGCTGGAGTGGCCGTGCTGCCACCAGTGCGTTTCCGACGGCGCGTAGTTAAAGCCTTCCAGCTTGGCCAGCGCCTCGGCCAGCATCGCGGCGTTGAACTCCGGGTTGATAACGGGGTTGCCCCAGCGGTCGTTGACGATCAGGCTGGGAGCAAGGCGGTAATAGCGGAAGCCGCCGCCGCCTTCCCAGCCGATGCTTTCGGAAATGCCGCCCTTGTCTTCGCCGTCAATCACCTTCTTCAGGCGCGGAATGATGTGCGTATGGCAGTGCTCGCCCAACTCGACCATGATCCAGCGGCGGCCCATCTTGTGCGCGACCGCACCGGTGGTGCCAGAACCAGCGAAGGAATCCAGTACGAGGTCGCCAGGATCGCTAGCGAGAGAGATAACCTTGGAAATCAACTTCTCAGGCTTAGGGGTAGGAAAGTCCCCAATCCCCAATGCTCTCAGCTCTCGAATGCCGTCTTGGTTGTGCCCGAACTCTGCTCCATCTGCCCACAGCGTCGTTGGGATGACTCCCTCCGCCGCTTCGCTCAGATACATCTTCAACCTGGGGGCGCTTTCCCCCGATGGACCCCAGTAGATGCGCCCTTCGGCATCCAGCTTCCTAAATCCGCTTGGGTTGCGACTCCAGCATCGATTCGGTGGTGGCAAGAATACCTTTCCGCTTGGAGACGTAACCTCAAAAATGTTCTCTGAGACGCCCGTCTTCGCATACTGCCTACCACGCGCCCCGCCAACAAGACTGATTGTCATAGTGACGGATTGCCACGGCCCTCTCGGATCGTTGTCAGGATTGCTATACCGCTCGTTCTGCTTCTTCGAGCGGCCGAATTGATTCAGACGCAGGCGCGTCTTGTCCTTTGCGTACACCAAGATATGCTCATGGGCCGATGAGAAAAATTGAGCATTGCTGCGAACTGCGTAGGACTTGTTCCATATGACGTTGGCAATGAAATTCTCGCGGCCAAATATCTCGTCTGCCAGCGCCTTGAAGTAATGAGCTTCATTATCGTCAAGCTGAACCCAGCAACTTCCCTCGTCTATGAGTAAGTTCCGTAGAAGGATCAGACGCTCACGAATCAGACCTAGCCAAATCGAATGCTCCAACCCATCTTCGTATTGCGCAAAGGCTGATCCGGTGTTGTATGGCGGATCAATGTAGATGCACTTGACCTTCCCAGTGAACTCCTGCTCCAGTGCTTTCAGCGCCAGCAAGTTATCGCCAAAGATCAGCCGGTTATCGAAGACGTCGCTGTCCGTGATGCGATGCTTGGCGTGATAGGACTTTTCGGGATCTTCGAGCAGGATGCGCGGCTCCAGCTTGGGCCGCTTCTCCTTCCCGATCCAGGTAAGTTCTAGTTTTTGTTTGCTCATGACATCGCTCTCATAGTTGTGGCGCGTGGCTCGACAAGTAGTCGATCAGGCGCTTGCGCGGATACGCGTCCGCTGCATTCTGAATATTGCGTAGTGGCGCTATGGCCGGATCGCCGGCCAGCACGAAGTGCGTTTCCATCAGGTCGGCCAGAAAGGCTGCGACGTTGCCCTGGTTGCGGAAGTAGGCCAGCGGCCCCTCAAGAATGAGTCGTTGCCGCCCGAGGTCGAACGCTTGCTGCCGGAGCTGATCGAGCGGCTGGCTGATCAGCGCGGGAATCGTCGCGGGGTCAATGACGGCCGCTGCGCCGGTGCGGGTGCGCAGGCGCTTCATCATCACCGCCGTGATGACGTGAATGCCGTGCCGATAAATCAGGCGTTCCTGGCTGCGCGCCGGAGCCTTCTGCTCATAGTCCACCACGAGGGTGCGAATCGCCCGGTGGCACGTGACAGCGTTGATCATCGCCACTCCCGGCAGGGCAGTAGTGAAAAGCGCCTGGTACTCGGCGGAGTCGGGATCGGCGAGGCGCGCGGGTTCGCTCTTGAGCCAGACCGCATAGCGCGGGTCGTTCTGTTGCAATGCAAGCGCGCGCAGCGCCTCGTCGAGCGTGATGGCATTGGTGCCGTTTGCCACGGCCTCGGGACGGTAGTGGTAGTCGAAGCCGAAGTGGGCAATCTCCTGCCGCAACCGCTCCTGGTTCTCGTCCAGCGAGGCGAAGTTCGCGGTCTGTACCGGGTTCTGGTGGTTGCGAGCCCTGGTCACGCTCTTCCCAAACTGGCCGTCCGCCGATGCCTTGATCAAAGTGAGCATCACCTTGGCGTCATCGATGCTCTTGCCCGGATGCTGGCGCACGAACTCGGCAGCCGACGCCACCGTCTGCGCGCCGTTGATGATGGACAGGCCGCGCACCTTGAACTTCTTGACGCCATTCTTGTTGCCCTTCGGCTCGATCAGGTCGCAGACGGCCGTGACGCCGTTGTTGAGATAGAAGAAGTCCACCGGGGCGTCATGCAAGGTCGTCTTGATGGCCTTGTTGACATCGGACTTGCTGCTGCCGAGGAAGTAGCGGATGTTGCGCTCGTACAGGGCCTTGCCGTGCGTCTGATGCAGGGCCACCAAGTCCGCCAGCCGCGCGACGCCGTAGTACGTGGCTCGCGGGCTTTCGACTTTCGCGTGCTTCTGCAACGCGACATCCGTGTGCACGGGTTGGTAGGCCTGTTCCGCCAGCAGGTCGCGGGCGATCTCGGTCGCCGTGTAGTACTCCACCTGCTTGACCAGCCGCTCTTCGTCGAGGTCTTCGTCGTCGAGCAGGGCCTGCAAGGCGTCGCGGGCCGTTTGCGATACACCATCGCCGGTGTAGGGCACGACCAGTTTGATGTAGCTACACGCATCGAGTGCGCCCTCGATATCAGCCTTCCGATTCAGGACATTTCCGTTGAACGCGGTGAAGTCCTGTTTGAGCAACAGGCGAATGCCCTCGCAAAATGGCAGCGCATCCTCCTGCTTGAACTGCTCAGATTCCTTTAGCTTGGTTTGCAGAAGGTACAGCGTCTCCGACGGCGCGTGATAGTGGATCGCGTCGATGCCCTTGTCGTTGAAGTCGTCAACGACCGAAGCGGCGGCCGCCTGCGGCGAGATGTCGAGCAGCTTGTGCAGGGCGAAGGCGCTGAAGGCTCGTGAGAGTTGCTTTGCCGCCTGATCGGTAGGATTGGCGTTGCCGAGCAACGGGGGCAGGAACGGCACGAAGCGGGCGGCGAGCGCCTGCTTCAGGATGGTCATGTACTGAGGTTCGAGCGCCGCCATCAGCCCCTCCCGCCAATCCGAGCACGCGCACGTGCCTGGGCACGCGCTTGCAGCGCTGCTTGCACCTGGGCGTAGAGCTGAGCGTTGGCCTGCTCCCGATCCGCCAGCACCACGGCGACGGCATAGGGCTCGTCCCCATCGCGCCCATCGGACCAAAGGCTGTCTTGCCGGGTCACCACGACGAACACCTTGTGACCGTTGGCCAGCGCCTGTTTGAAGCGCCATCGAGAGACCTGCAACGTGCCGTTCTTGCGGGTGTCGTTGGGTAGCCAGCGGCCGTTGGCGCGTTCGCCCATGCCTTCTTCCCGATTGCGCCGGTAGGCTTGGGTGACCTCATCCAGGCTGCCAGCAGTCACCAGGTGGAACCACAGTTTGGCTCTTCGGTAGTCCAGCCGCGTGGTGCGCACGGCAGGGCTGTAGGCGAGCGCGACGGTCACCTCACGCGTGCGGCGGCCACCGTCCCAGAAGCTGTCTGGTAGAGGTAATTCGAAGAAGTGGTGCTGGTCGTTTCCGACGCGCTCTTCGGCCAGCAGGGTGACGGTGTGATCAAGCGAGCGGAACAGCGCCGCATCGTCCACGCGCCCATACCCGACGAGGCGCAGGAGTTTGTCGCGGCCTTCAGCATTGTTGCCGGGGTTCAACAGCGCTTCGCAGGCTTGCGGCCAGCGGGCATGGGCGCCGATCAGTGCGCGCAGCAGGCTGGGCGAAGCGTCGGGCACTTCGGCCAGTAGCCGCGCGGCTTGGTGGGCGACTTGGGGGGCGGCGTAGCTGGTGCCGATGTCTTCCTTGAACGCCGGCCCCAAGGCAAAGCCGCCGTTGAGCGACACCACTCCCAGACCGGCATGGTCTGTGCCACCTCCAGTGCGCCGCAAGGCGATGTTGCCGGCATGCGCGACCACGTCGGGCTTGATGGCGCCGCTGGCAGAAGGGCCGCTGCGAGTCAATGGAAACGGCTGCTCCGCCCGTGCCAACACGTGGTCTTCAATCGTGTTGGGATGGCGCTGTGCATTGCGTGTGGCCTCATTCAGGCTCAAGCCGCCAACGGTCAGCGCGTTGAGCGATGTGGCGGGGTCCAGCAGGCGGGCGTGGCCTTCGAGCAGGTAGTCCGGGTAACTCGCGCGTGTATCGGCTGGCAACTGGGATGACAACAAATTGCCCGCTGGTACTACAAACAGGACCCCCAGCTCACGCGTCAGCCGATCCAGCGTGTAGGCGAGCCCGCGCACATGACGGCCATCGTAGACCTTGTTCAGGTCGCCATAGCTTAGGTTGAAGACCCGGCAGCCGTATTGCGCTCGCAGTTCGCGCACGGCTTCCTCGACCGCCTTTTCGACGAACTCAGTTTGGTCTTGTCCGTCGTCTTCGAACACTTTGCCGGAGAACAGGCGAAGCTGCGGGACGAACTGCCCTTGCTGAATAGCGCTATGGACATCGCCGTACAACGCAAGCCCGCCGACGAAGGTGCCGTGCCAGTGGGGATCGGTGTCATCCGCACTGCGATGCGGTGCGAGGTAGCCCTGCGCGTCGCCGACCGCTGCGCCGAGCAACGAATGTCCGCGCGTCAAGCCTGAATCCAGCACGGCAATGGACGGAGCATCGTCAGAAGGGGGATCGATCGGAGGAAATTGGTTGATGTCGGTATGAAGCAGTTGTACGGCCACACCCAAGCGGGGCGGCAGGTCGGCAGTGCGCACATCGCGATGATGCAAGATCTGCTCGGCCTGCGCACGGTTAGAGCGCACACGGACCATGACGAGCGAGGGTTGCTGGATGTCGTCCAGCCGCTCAATGCCTTGTGCATGCAACCAGTCGAGAAAGGCACGCACCATTTGCTGGCGCTTGTCCTGTCGCTCCTGGGGCCATAGTTCGACATCGAGCATGAAGGTTGGCGCGGCTGGAAATCCTTGCTCAAGCAAGGCCGCGCCGGTACGGTCCTGGGGTGTCCAGTGGTCGAAGTCTTCGATGACGTAGAACAGTTCCTTGCGTGTAACAACGCCATCACGTGCAAGGGTGGCCAGGCGGCTCTCGAACTCGCTCAAGCCGTCATCAGTGGCAAATGCCAGCACGATGGATTCATCTTCCTGGCTGACAATCTCCACGCCAGGAATGGCATCGAAGGCGGGCACGCTCTTGTCGCCCGCGCGCAGCCGAATCTTGAGCAGCTTACGGTCGTCGAACCCGCCGACGTCCTCTGCCATCGCACGTTGCCGCGCTTGGTCGAGCCGCCCGGCTAACGCGGCACCATGCGCTCTCGGATCGGCAGGAGGGCGAATTCCCGGATGACGCCTCGGATGGCGCTCCGTTGAGGGCGCTTCTCGCTCCAAGCGCAAGTGTTCATAGGCCATGCCTCCCCCTCCATCCCTTAACTCTTATGACGATACTCACGGGCAAGCGCGGTATCGAGGTGGCTTTTCTCCAGGAACTCCCGGCCGGACAGGATCATTTCCTTGACGGAGCGCCGAAGAACTCGCTCGATGTCGGCGTGCGACATGCCCTTGAACACGGATGCCACCTGGCCATCGTCGGGCTCGAAATTGCGGCGGACACCGGAGAGTTTCAGAGCTAACAAGCGTTTGATCTGCTCCAGATTCGGCATCTCGAAGCGCACAACCTCATCGAAGCGTCGCCAAACCGCCTTGTCCAATAAGGTTTCGTAGTTGGTGGTGGCGATCAGGATGCTCTCGCCTCGATAACCGTCCATCATCTGCAAGACGGCATTTACGGAGCGTTTGAGCTCACCATGATCGGCGCTGTCGCCACGATCCTTGGTCAGGGCGTCGAATTCATCGAACAATGCGACCACGGGATGCGTTGCGACGTAATCGAACACTTTGCGCAAATTGGCGGCCGTCTCTCCCAGAAACGACGAGATGACCGAGTCCAGCCGAACGAGGATGAGCGGCATGGACAGGGAATGCGCGATGACTTCGGCGGCCAGCGTCTTGCCGCAGCCGGGAGGCCCGCAAAACAACAGCTTCTGCGCGGGTTGCAGGCCATAGGATCGAAGCACGTCCGTCCGGTTGTGCTCCATCAGGATTTCATCGAGTGCCGACTGCGAAGCATCCGAGAGAATGATGTCTTTCTCCTCTCGAATCACGGCACGCTCTTCTAGTAGCGCAAGGCCGTTGTCTTTATTTGTCGGCACGCTGGGCAAGCTTTGCAGCTTCCGCGCACTCTTCCCGACCGTTGCCTGATCGCCGTAAAGTAAACGCTCAAGGTCATTTGCGAGCAGATGATGGTTCTTCTCGCGCTCCTCTTTGATCACTGCCTCGGACGCCGCGCGAAAGCCCGAAGCATCGCCTTGCGTTCCCGATTTGATGAGTTGCCGCAGTAATTTTCCGCTAGCCATATCTCGCTCTCCTCAATTCTTGGCACGCTTCAACCGCGGCCTGGTCATGCGCAGGTCTAAGGGTGCTACTTGATTATTAACCCGGCAATCAAATAGCTAAATTACTGAGCGTAGCGAACGTACTCATGGCTGAAATACGACCGCACACGATCCGGCATCGCAGCGATGCGTTCCATGCACGTACGCGCCTTCTCGAGAAGTGCGGCGGCGGTCCTGGCAATCGGCCCGGAGCGTATCGACGTTTTCAGATCCCGGTTCAGATACTCGTCGGGGTTGAGTTCCGGCGCATACGGCGGCAGGTAAAACAGCTCGATCTTCTCGGTGTTTTCGGCAGCCCACTCGCGGACACGGTTGGCGCGGTGCACGCGCAAATTGTCGACGATCAGGAACACCTTACGCTGCGCATCCTGAATCAGGTCCTTCAAGAACACGATGAAGCGCTCGGCATCGATGGCGCCCTCGAAGAACGAGAAGCGCACCAAGCCTTGGTTGGTGATCGCCGAGATCATCGATGTCGATCCGTGGCGACCGGCCGGCAGTCGAAGCTCAGGCGTCAGCCCCGCCATCGAGTAGCCGCGCACCCAGTGCGAGTCCTGGCGAATGGCGGTCTCGTCACCCCAGTAGATCTCGGCATCCTCAGTCTTGGCGCGCGCAACGATCTTCGGATACTCGTCCTCAAGCCACGCCTTGAGCCGGGCCGGATCCTGCTCAAGCGCACGCTTGACCGGCCGCTGCGGCGTGAAACCCCACCGCCGAAGGTACTCACCGACGGTGCGAATGGGCATGTCGATGCCAAAGAGCTGCTTGATGGCGAGCATCACTGCGCGACGATTCCACAGCGCAAACTCAAGCTGAAGCTGGGCGGGATTCGAGCCGATGATCTTCAAGCGCAGCTGCTCCTCTTGAACCAGCGTCAGAGTTCGTCCCGAGCCATGGCGCCGACCACGTTGCCCGCCCTTGATGACGGCGTCGAGGTCGTCAGCTTGGGCGCGCCGCGCCCATTTCAGAACGGTCCCAACATGAACCCCACACACTTCAGCAATGTGCGTCCATGTGTAGCCTTGCTTGCGCAGTACAAATGCTTGGCGACGAATGTGTTCCAGGGCTTCGGGCGGAAGCTTGCGGGCATCGATCTTTTCCATGCCCGAATTATATCAAAACCTATTTGATTGCCGGGTTAATAGTCATTACACCAGCTCCCACTCGACAGTGAACAGCGTGCGCTCCTCGACCTGCTGTTGGAGTTGCACTTCAAGCTGGCTGATCAAGTCATTGCGCTGCGCTTCGACTTCGTCCTGCCGGGCAAACAACTCGCGGCGCAGCTTGCTGCGCTTGCTCTCCAGTTCGCGCTGCTTCTTCTGCCATGACAACTTTTCTTCCAGCGTCGGCGAGGTCGCGGCGGTTCGGCGCACCTCCTTGATCTCGCGGTCGATCTCCTTGATCTCCTGCTCCAGACCGAGCTTCAGGTCGTCCGCCCAGGCATCCAGCTTCTGGACTTCCTGCTCGAAGTAGCCGAGGTTGCGCTCGTTGACGTCGCGCAGCAGTGCGGTCTTGCGGGCTTCCACGTCGGCCAGCAGGGTGGCGTCAGGGGCATTGAACAGACTGGCCGCCTGCGTGGTCGCGGGCAGGCGCAGCAGTTTTTCCGGGTCTTCTTCCGCGAGCACGACGCCATCGGTCGTGCCCGCCGCAACCAGCAGATGTTGCTCCTGGTTGCCGAGTGTCTCGACCGAGATTAGCTTCACGGTGAGCCATCCGGCCTTGCCGCGCCAGGCTTCAAGCGTGCTGATCTTTGCACCGTGGGCGTTGTAGTCGAACACAAGACGAGCCCCGTTGAGTGCGCGAGCCTTGGCCTGCTCGATGCCCCATCGCGCCAGCGGATGATTGATGCGGTATAGATGCGCGTCGCCGGAGCGGCGGGGCAATTCGTAGCGCCCCAGCTCGATGCCCGCGAGGCCGCCGTGCTCGACTCCAGTCGGTATGTGGCGGAGATCGAAGCCGTCGTCATCGAACGCGGCGCAATGGACCAGTTCGGCGCGGGTCAAGTCCATCAGCATGCGCTCGAAGCGGTTGCGCGCGTTGCGGCTGTCGTCGGCCCGCATGCGCAGCTTCTCCTGCACCTCCTCATCGAAGTTCTCAAGCAGTACCTGGCGCGTCTTGACCATCGCCTCGTTGATTTCGCCGGAGAGGTCGAGCTGGAGTTGCTCGAAGCTGGACTTGATTTCCTCGGGCTCTCGGCAGTTCTGGTAGATCTCGGCGATACGCCGCTCGAAATCGACACCGGAGCCGATGGCACCCAGCACTTCGTCGCTGGCCCCAAACACGCCCTCGAAGAGCTGGAACTTCTGCGCCAGCAGCTCGTACACCCGTGCATCGGCCTCATTGCTGCGGTCGACGAAGTTGACCACCACCACGTCGTGCTTCTGACCGTAGCGGTGGCAGCGCCCGATGCGCTGCTCAATGCGCTGCGGGTTCCATGGCAGGTCGTAGTTGATGACGAGCGAGCAGAACTGGAGGTTGATGCCTTCGGCGCCGGCTTCGGTGGCAATCATGACCTTGCCACGCTCCTTGAAGTGCTCGACCAGTGCCGCACGGGTGTCGGCAGTCTTGGAGCCGGTGATGCGGTCGGTGCCTTCGTGGCGTTTGAGCCAGTCCTTGTAGATCGCCTGCGCACGCTGGTCGCTGTTCGTGCCGTTGAAGAGCACGATGCCGTCGCCGTAGGGCGTGTCAGCCAGCAAGCTGAGGAGGTACTCCTGTGTGCGCTTGGACTCGGTGAAGATGATGGCCTTTCTGGCCGCGCCCAACCGGTCCAGCTCGGCAAAGGCGCGATCCAGCGCAGTGAGCAGCGCCTTGCCTTTGGCGTTGTCGCGGATGCTGGTTGCCAGCGCCTTGAAGTGGCGAAGTTCTTCGATCTCCTGCGCGATGGCATTCCGCTCTGAGCGGCTCGGCGTCGTAGAAGCGGCTTCCTGCTCGCTCCACTCATCAGCGGTTTCGTCCAGCGACTCGTAGTCCTCGTCGAGTTCTTCGGCCAGATCGGGAATCTCGGCAGTTTCGTCAAGCACCCCCTGAAGCCGTTTGGCCATCGTCTCCAGCGCGCCTGCGATGGCGTGCGAGCTGGACGCGAGCAACTTCCATAGCACCAGTGAAATCAGCTGGCGCTGTCCCTCGGGCATGGCCTTCAGGTTGGGGCGACGCAAGTAATCAGCGACGAGTCTGGACAGTTCCTGCTCTTCGTTTGACGGCGTGAATTCCTGGATGATGGCCTTGCGCGCCGTATACGACACATAGGGCTGAACCTGTTTGCGCAGAGTGCGCTTGCAGATGGGAGCCAGTCGGTCACGTAGGGCGTTGAAGGCCTGTTCCCGGCCAGTAAATTGCGAGCGAAAGCTGTCAAGGTCTCCGAACACGCGGTCATCGATGAAGCTGACCAGCCCATAGAGTTCGAGCAACGAGTTCTGCAACGGCGTTGCGGTCAGAAGCACCTTGGAGTGAACGTGCGACAACGCCTCCTTGAGTGTTTTGGCAATGACGTTGCTGGTCTTGTAGACGTTGCGCAGGCGATGCGCTTCGTCCAGGACGACCAAGTCCCAGTCGATGCCCTTGACATCGTCAGCCTTGGCCTTCGCGAACTGATAGGAACAGATGATCGGGCCGGAGGTGAACTGGAACGGGTTCCGCTGCTCCTGCTTGCGAATCGCGTTGTAGCTTTTGGCTTCGAGGATCAGCCCTTGCAGGCCGAACTTGTCCTGCAGCTCCTGGTGCCACTGCTTGCGCAGGTTCGCCGGAACGATGATGAGCACCTTCCGCCGCCGTTCGGCCCAGCGTTGGGAAAGGACCAAGCCGGCCTCGATGGTCTTGCCCAGACCAACCTCGTCGGCGAGGATCACGCCGCGTGAGAGGGGATTGCGACAAGCGAAGAGCGCGGCCTCAACCTGATGGGGATTCAGATCGACTTGCGAATCGACCAAGGTCGAAGCCAGCGACTCCACGGAGTCGCCTGCTGCACGCCTGGTCAGCAGCCAAGCAAAGTACTGGCTCTGGTGCGGCGTCAGAAGCTGCTGTGTTGTCAACGGTGATCCTCCCCTTGCTCTTCCCCGAGCGTGATTCGGCGGCTGGCTTGGTCCGCGCTCACTCGGCCTCCGGCTTCTTTTTGTTGATGCTTTCGGCGATCCAGCGATCCAGCTCCGAGCGGCGAAAGCGCCAGGTTCCCCCGAGCTTGAACGCCGGAATCTCTCCCTTCTGGGCCAAGCGATAGACCGTCCGTTTTCCCGCCTTGAGGTACGCGGCGACTTCGTCAAGCGTGAGGATCTCGCTTTCGACTTCACTCATCTGAGAACCATCTGGTTTGGTCTTTCGTGACTTTGGATTGCCAAGTTTGCTCAATTCTACAAAAAGGTGGTAGGCGCTAGCCAACAAGAAATCCATCAGGCATTGGGCGAATGCCGGCCAGCTCGCCCCGGAAATCCGGTCATGCCGTAGTTCCCATTCCCTGCGGCGCAAAGCGAGAGCGCGCCACAGCATCTGGCCATCCGCTTCAACGGGGAATGGCACGATGGGACAGACCAACCGCCGCACATCCGCATGGCCTGCGCTTGCCGTGGTGTTGACTGTGTCGTTCTCGGCGCTGCAGCCTGCCGCCGCTGCCGACAGCCTCGCCTCGGAGCGTGAGCATCTCGCCGCGCTCGCCCGCCAACTCGACCTGATCGACCGCCTCGCCGAGCACGCCGCCCATACCGCTCCGCAGGAACGCGCCCGCTACCACTTCGACTACGCCCAACTGCGTGCCGACCTGGAGCGCGTTCGCGCCGGCCTGCAGGACTACCTCGTGCCCCAGCGCGCCCAGCCGCGCGATCCCGTCCCGCTGGCCGGCGACTACGTCCGCCGCGACCGCGCCGACGACGAGGAGCCATCGCCATGACGCCCTCTGCCGATCAGGTCACCGCCTTCCAGGCCAACGGCGGCTTTGCGCCTTCGGCCGTCGCTGCCGTGGTGCTGGGCTTCGTGTTCGCCGTGTTGCTGCTGTGGGGCGTGTGGGCCATGCGCACCGCCTACGTCGGCTGGGCCGAGCACCGCATCACTGAACGTCAGTTCCTCGCCGTCGTCGTGCGCTTCGTGGCGATGTACCTGGTGCTGACCTTCTTCCTCCTCTCCTGACCGTCACGAAGGGCCATACGCCATGAACACTCCAACGACATCCCATCGCATTCCGTCCCGCATCGCCGCACCGCTGCTGCCGCTCGCGCTCGCGGGCCTGCCGCTGTCGGCCTTCGCGCAGGGCCTGCCGACCATGGAAGACCCATCGCGCGGCCAGGGCAGCGGCATCCTGCAGACCTTGCAGAACTACGGCTACGACATCGTGCTGCTGATCGCGCTGCTCGTGGTCGCCTCGATGTTCGTCGGTGTCTCCTATCACGCCTACACACGCTACTCGGAGATCCACACCGGCCGCGCCACCTGGGGCCAGTTTGGCCTGTCGGTCGCCGTGGGCGCGCTCTTGCTGGTGGTTGGCATCTGGCTGCTCACCAAGGCCACCGGCGTACTGTAACGGCGGCAAGCGATGGCCCTCCCTTCGGAGACTCCACGCGACACGCTGGTGACCTTCCTGCCGCACCGGCTGAATCGCCAGCCGGTGGTCGTGCGCGGGCTGACGGCCGACGAGTTGTGGATCTGCGCCGGCCTGTCCGGTGCGGCCGGGTTTGTGCTCGGCCTGCCGCTGGCCTGGCTCACGCACAGCATCGCCATGGTGCCCACGCTGATCGTCGCCGGCATTGCGCTGGGCGTCTTTGTCGGCGGCGGCATCCTGCGCGCGCAAAAGCGCGGCCGGCCCGACACCTGGCTGTACCGGCAGCTCGAGTGGCGGCTGGCCCTGCGGTACCCGGCGCTGGCGGCGCTCCTGGGCGGGCCGGGCCTCATCACCCGTTCGGGCTACTGGACGATCCGGCGCAGTGCCGATCGAGGGGCACCATGAGCCGGTTCAGGAACGAGGTCGCGCACCTGCAGGCGCACGTGAAGACGCTGCGCTTTGGGGCCGGCGCCCTTTTCGTGGTGGCGCTCTTGCTCGCCTTCGGTTGGTGGAGCGCGCCGAAGGATCTCACCATCCATGTGCCGCCGGATCTGCGCTCGGGCAGCACGCGCAAGTGGTGGGACGTGCCGCCCGAGAGTGTGTATGCCTTCACGTTCTACATCTGGCAGCAGGTGCAGCGCTGGCCCACGAACGGCGAGGAGGACTATGCACGCAACCTGCGCGCGCTGTCGTCCTACCTGACGCCGGGCTGCCGCACCTTTCTGCAACAGGACTACGAGTACCGGCGCACCAGCGGTGAGCTGCGTCAGCGCGTGCGCGGCATCTACGAGATTCCCGGGCGCGGCTATGGCGAAGATCCGGCCACGCGCGTCAAGGTGGTTTCCTCCCGGGATTGGATTGTCACGCTCGACGTGAGTGCAGACGAATACTACGGACCCGAGCAGATCAAGCGCGCTCTGGTGCGCTACCCCATCAAGGTCGTCCGGCTGGACATCGACCCCGAGCACAACCCTTTCGGCCTGGCGCTGGACTGCTACGCCAGCGCACCGCAGCGCATCGAAGCACCGCCGACGTCGACCCAGGCGGGTGCAACCGGCAACGCTTCCGGCCACCTGCAGGGAGACGCCCCATGAAGTCCGCTGCCTTGTCGGCCCTGGCCGGCATCTTGCTGATCCTCGGGTTTGTACCGGGCAGCCATGCCGTGGAAATCCTGCGCTGGGAGCGCCTGCCCCTGCCGGTGCCGCTGGTGGTCGGTGAAGAGCGCGTGGTCTTCATCGACCGCAACGTGCGCGTCGGCGTGCCGGCCAGCGTCGGCGGCCACCTGCGCGTGCAGAGTGCGGCGGGCGCGATCTACCTGCGGGCGAGCGAGCCGATTCCACCCACGCGGCTGCAACTGCAGGATGTTGAATCCGGCGCGATCATCCTGATCGACATCGCCGCCGAGCCGGCAAAGGAAGGCCAGGCGCCGCTCGAGCCGGTGCGCATCGTGGAAGCAGAGGCCCCCGCAAAGCGCTATGGCGGCGGTGCGGCACGCGGCGCAGACGAGCCGGTCGATGCGTCCGCGGACAAGACCGCTCCCTTGCGCGAAACGCCGGTCCCGGTTGTTCTGACACGCCATGCCGCGCAGAACCTGTATGCGCCGCTGCGCACCGTCGAGCCAGTCGCCGGCATCGGCCGCGTGAACCTGCGCCGCGACCTCGTGCTCGACACCTTGCTGCCGGCGGTGCCGGTGCACGCGCGGGCGCTGGCCGCGTGGCGCCTGGACGACCAGTGGGTGACGGCGATCCGCCTCACCAATACCTCGGCGCGCTGGCTCGACCTCGACCCGCGCGCCCTGCAGGGGAATTTCGTGGCGGCGACCTTCCAGCATCCGAACCTGGGGCCGGCCGGCACTCCGTCCGACACCACGGTGCTCTATCTGGTCACGCGCGGCCACGGCCTGGCCGAGTCGCTGCTGCCGGCGCTGAGCCCGATCGACGCCACCGTGAACCTGCCGCCGGCTGCTGCGGCCGGCTCGACAGGAGCCGCGCGCGATGAAGAGTAATCCGCTGCTCAAGTGGCTGCTGATCCCGATGGCGCTGTTGCTGATGTTCGTCGGCATCAGACTGTTCTCCGGCGCCCCCGGCGGTCAGCCGGCCCCCATGGGCGCGGCCAGTACGCTCACGCCCGAGGAGATGAAAGCGCTGGGTATCGCGGGCGACACGCCGCGCGATACCGTCGCCACGCTGGTGGCCCAGGTGAAGCAGTTGCGCACCGAACTGCAGAGCGCGCTTGGCGACAACAAGCAGCACAGGGCCGAGAACGAGCGCCTTCGTGCGCGGGAAAGCGCGATCGACCAGCGCATTCAGAACGCGCTGGAGGGCGAGCGCAACCGCCTGGCGCAGGAGCGTGCCCAGGTGGCCAGCGACAGGCAGCAGACCCAGGGGCTGATGCAGGATCTGCAGCGACAACTGGACGGCCTTGCGGGCAAGGGCGGTCCGTCCGACCTGCCCGTCGGACTGGGGCTGGAGGAGGGTGACGGCCAGCGTTTCGACCGCGGCACCAGTGACACGCAGTGGGTCGAGCCCGACGATGCCAAGGTCGACGCCAGGAGCGCGAGCAAGGCGCCGAGCTTTCCATCGAGCTTCGGGCCGGCCCAGAAAAGCCTGTCGACCGCGGTGGAATCCGTGAGTGACGTTGGCAGCCGCGCGGTGGGCGCATCCACGAAGGCCGTCTATACCGTGCCGTCGAACTCGACGCTCATGGGGTCCGTTGCCATGACAGCGCTCATTGGGCGCGTACCGATCGATGGAACCGTCAACGACCCGTACCCGTTCAAGGTGCTGATCGGCCCGGACAACCTCACGGCCAACGGCATCGACATCCCGGACGTGGCCGGCGCCGTGGTCAGCGGCACGGCCTCGGGCGACTGGACCCTCTCGTGCGTGCGCGGGCAGATCCGCTCGGTCACGTTCGTGTTCCAGGACGGCACCATCCGCACACTGCCGGCGGACAGCAGCAAGGGCGGCAACAGCGGCGGCCAGGGCCAGAACGGGGCCAGCACCCAGGGCGGCCTGGGCTGGATCAGCGACCCCTACGGCATCCCCTGCGTCAGCGGCGAGCGGCGCAGCAACGCCCAGCAGTACCTGAGCAGCCAGGCGCTCATTACCGCGGCCGGGGCCGGTGCGGCCTCGCTCATCGACTCCGACAGCGGCAGTGTGGCCGTGGTCGCCAACAGCAACGGCTCGCTGGGCACTGTCGGTATCAGCGGCAATGAAGCGATGGGCCGCATCCTCGCGGGCGGCGTGCGCGACATGGCCGATTGGGTCAACAAGCTCTACGGCCAGGCCTTCGCGGCGGTCTATGTGCAGCCCGGCGCCAAGGTGGCCGTACATCTGGAGCAGCCGCTCGACATCGACTACGACGCCAAGGGGCGTCGGGTCCACCACCGCACCGGAGAATCCCATGCCTCGGATCTGGATTGACGCAGCCGCTGCACTGCTGGCGGCCACCCTGCTCGGTGGCTGTGCCACCAGCAAGGAGAAGCTGCTGCCGCACGGCGACAGCACCATGCTCGACATCTGGCTGCAGGAGACCGGCGGCGGCGCGGGCGGCGGCCCGGCCGCGCGGCAACTGCTCGATGCGCGCCAGGGCCTGCGCCGGCCGCTGACCGAGGCCGATATGCAGGCAGCGCCCGGCATGCAGGCGCGCTACACGCGTACCGCGCAGAACGAGATTTACCGGCAGTTCCACCGCCTGCCGAACCCCGACCTGGTGATGTACGTGTTTCCGCACCTGGCGGGTACCGACCCCGTACCGGTGCCCGGCTACAGCACGGTGTTTCCGCTCTACCAGCGCGTGCAGTACGCGATGCCGGGCGAGCGCGTGGAGGACTACTGATGGGCTGGTCGCTGCCGTGGTCACGCAAGCCCAGCGCATCGCCTTCCGACCCCGTGGATGCGGCCGATGATGCCTGGGCGCGGCACGTAAGGGCGCTGGCGGCAGCGGGTGTCGCCGAACCGGGCAGGGCGCTCGGCCGGGGTCGGCGCGGGCCGGCCACCCAGGCCGACCACGATGCGCTCTATGGCGTCGCACCGTCGTTCGCGGACCTGCTGCCCTGGGTCGAGTACCTGCCCGACACCAAGTGCATGTTGCTGGAAGATGGCCAGTCGGTGGCGGCCTTCTTCGAGCTGGTGCCGGTCGGCACCGAGGGCCGCGAGATGGCCTGGCTGTGGCAGGCGCGCGATGCGCTGGAGAACGCGCTGCAGGACGCCTTCGACGAGTTGGACGACAACCCTTGGGTGGTGCAGCTCTATGCCCAGGACGAGGCCAACTGGGACAACTATCTGCGCTCGCTGGCGAACTATCTGCAGCCTCGTGCACAAGGCAGCGCATTCAGCGACTTCTACCTGCGCTTCTTCGCCCATCACCTGAGGGCCATCGCCAAGCCGGGCGGTTTGTTCGAGGACACCACGGTGACGCGCCTGCCGTGGCGCGGCCAGGTTCGGCGCGTGCGCATGGTCGTCTACCGCCGCACGCCCGCGACCCCGACCCTACGGCGCGGCCAGTCGGCCGAGCAGGCGCTGACCACGATCTGCGACCGCCTCGCCGGCGGGCTGGCGAATGCCGGAGTGAAAGCGCGACGTCTCGCCGCGGCGGACATCCACGCCTGGCTGCTGCGCTGGTTCAACCCGAACCCCACCGTGCTCGGCGCCACTGCCGAGGACCGTGAACGCTTCTACGCGCTGACCCGCTATCCGGAGGGGCGGGAGGAGGGCGATATCGAGCTCGCCAGCGGCACCGACTTCGCGCAACGCCTGTTCTTTGGCCAGCCGCGCTCGGACGTGTCCAACGGCCTGTGGTTCTTTGACGACATGCCGCATCGGGTGATCGTGATAGATCGTCTGCGTACACCGCCGGCGACCGGTCATCTGACGGGTGAGACGCGCAAGGGCGGCGATGCCATGAACGCGCTCTTCGACCAGATGCCCGAGGACACGGTGATGTGCCTGACGCTGGTCGCCACGCCCCAGGACGTGCTCGAGGCGCACCTGAACCACCTCGCCAGAAAGGCCGTCGGCGAGACCCTGGCCTCGGAGCAGACCCGGCAGGACGTGCAGCAGGCGCGTGGCCTGATCGGCAGCGCGCACAAGCTCTACCGCGGCGCGCTGGCGTTCTACCTGCGCGGCCGCGACTTGGCCCAACTCGATGCGCGCGGCCTGCAGCTCGTCAACGTGATGCTCAACGCCGGCCTGCAACCGGTACGCGAAGAGGACGAGGTGGCGCCGCTGAACAGCTATCTGCGCTGGCTGCCGTGCGTGTTCGATCCGGCTGCCGACAAGCGCCAGTGGTACACCCAGCTCATGTTCGCGCAACATGCGGCGAACCTGGCGCCGGTCTGGGGCCGCAGCCAGGGCACGGGGCATCCGGGCATCACGTTCTTCAACCGCGGCGGCGGTCCGATCACCTTCGATCCGTTGAACCGCCTCGACCGGCAGATGAACGCGCATCTGTTCCTGTTCGGCCCCACGGGGTCGGGCAAGAGCGCGACGCTCAACAACATCCTGAATCAGGTGACGGCGATCTATCGGCCGCGCCTGTTCATCGTCGAGGCGGGCAACAGCTTCGGCCTGTTCGGCGACTTCGCGGCACGGCTGGGCCTCACCGTGCATCGCGTGAAGCTCGCGCCGGGCGCGGGCGTCAGTCTGGCTCCGTTCGCCGACGCCTGGCGGCTGGTCGATACGCCGAGCCAGGTACAGACGCTGGACGCCGATGCGCTCGACGAAGACCAGACCGATGCCGGCATGGCCGTGGAAGGCGATGAGCAGCGCGACGTGCTCGGCGAGCTGGAGATCACTGCGCGGCTGATGATCACCGGCGGCGAGGACAAGGAAGAAGCGCGCATGACGCGCGCCGACCGCAGCCTGATCCGTCAGTGCATTCTCGATGCGGCCCAACATTGCGTGGCGGACAAGCGCACGGTGCTCACGCGCGATGTGCGCGACGCGCTGCGCGAGCGCGCCCGCGACGCCACGCTGCCGGAGATGCGGCGTGCACGGCTGCTGGAAATGGCCGACGCCATGGATATGTTCTGCCAGGGCGTGGACGGCGAGATGTTCGACCGGTCGGGCACGCCGTGGCCCGAGGCGGACATCACGATCGTGGACCTGGCCACCTTCGCGCGCGAGGGCTACAACGCCCAACTCTCGATTGCCTACATCTCGCTCATCAACACCGTCAACAGCATCGCCGAGCGCGACCAGTTCCTGGGCCGCCCGATCATCAACGTGACGGACGAAGGCCACATCATCACGAAGAACCCGCTGCTCGCGCCCTACGTGGTCAAGATCACCAAGATGTGGCGCAAGCTCGGCGCCTGGTTCTGGCTCGCCACGCAGAACCTGGACGACTTGCCGAAAGCGGCCGAGCCCATGCTCAACATGATCGAGTGGTGGATCTGCCTGTCGATGCCGCCCGATGAAGTCGAGAAGATCGCGCGCTTCCGCGAACTCAACGCTTCGCAGAAGGCGCTGATGCTCTCGGCCCGCAAGGAGGCCGGCAAGTTCAGCGAGGGCGTCATCCTGTCCAAGTCGATGGAGGTGCTGTTTCGCGCCGTGCCGCCCAGCCTCTACCTGGCGATGGCGATGACCGAGCCCGAGGAGAAGGCCGAACGCTTCCAGTTGATGCAGCAGCACGGCATCAGCGAGCTGGATGCCGCCTTCCGCGTGGCCGAGAAGATCGACCGTGCGCGGGGCATCGAACCTCTGGCGCTGGACACGTTGGCCTGACGGGAGCGACACGATGCGCATGCCTTCCTTCGCCCGCCGTCATCCCTGGATCGGTCTGCTGATCGTGGTGACGATTGCGGTGGCCTCGTGGATGCTGCTGCGCGCGCCGCATCCGGCAACCGAGTCCATGCCCCTGGCCGCCGCCGGGTCCGAAGTGCCGAAACCGGCCGGCCCGCCCTGGCTGTATGGCCGTGCCGATGCGCGCTTCACGGTGGTCGGGTACGCCGACCTGGAGTGTCCGTACTGCCGGGCCTACTTCCCCGCGCTCAAGCGCTGGATCGACGCCCATCCCGAGGTGAACTGGCAGTGGCACCACCTGCCGCTGTCCATGCACGAGCCGGCCGCGACTGCCGAGGCACGCCTGGCCGAGTGCGCGGGCGAGACGGGCGGACATGCCAGTTTCTGGCAGGCCGTGGCGTGGCTCTACTCGAACACCCGTGGCGACGGCCAGGGCCTGCCGGAGGGCCTGCGCTATCCCGGCCTCACGCCAGCCATGCGGGGTTGTCTCGACAGCGAGCGCCCCGATGCCGTCATCCGTGCCCAGGCGGTGGAAGCAGCACAGCAGGGCATCGCGGCCACGCCGGCCTTGCAACTGCGCGACCGCGAGTCCGGCAAGACACTTCTGCTGCACGGCCCCGTCGAAGGCGATGCCTTGCTGTCGGCCATCGACCTGCTCGCCGCCGGCAGCACGACCGTAGCGGAACCCGCAAATTCCCCAGACATGCCCGCCGACGTTGCCGGTGACATGCCCAGGTAGCCATCGATCTTCAAGGCTGCGGCGCGGCTTGTCCGCGCTGATCGAAACCCGTTCGCATCGCATCCCTTGACGCGAACGGCCACCGCATCCGCGGTGGTGGATGCTCGCTCATCACCTGTTCCGTCCCCATCGTCCCCAGGAGGGTTTGCCCTCCAGGGGCAGGCGCCCTCCGATCTCACCCATTGGAGGTTCGCCATGTCTCTTGTCATCGCCGACTCCCGCCCGGAGTCGCTCACCCTGATCGCCGCCCAGCACGAAGACTGGATCATCCAGCAGGCCATCACCCTGCTGGAGAACCGCGTGTTCAAAGCCGGTCCGGCGCTGGGCAGCCCCGCCGCCGTGCGCGACTACCTGCGCCTGAAACTGGTCGCGGAGCCGAACGAAATCTTCGCCGTCGTGTTTCTCGACAGCCAGCACCAGGTGCTCGCCTTTGAGCCGCTGTTCAAGGGCACGGTCGACCAGACTTCGGTGTATCCGAGGGTGGTGGTCCAGCGTGCGCTGGCGCTCAACGCTTCGGCGCTGATCCTGGCGCATCAGCACCCCTCGGGGAACACCGAGCCATCGGCCGCTGATCGTGCGATCTCCGAGCGGCTGAAGAGTGCCCTGGCCACCGTCGATGTCCGGGTGCTGGATCACTTCATCGTCGGCAAGGGCAGCCCGTACTCGTTCGCCGAAGCCGGCTTGTTGTAGCGCACTCATTTCATCACCACGGGAGCCCTTGGCTCCCGTTTCTTTTCGCCGGTGCGCAGGAAATCGGGACTGACCGGCTTCGGTTTCTTTGTCGTCCCCTGATCTGGGTTGCGCTCGACTACGAGTCTGCATCGACTCCGCGGAGACGCGACATGCCGGCTCATTTCCTCAACCTTCCTGCCGCCTCGCGGCGCCCCCTGGCCACGAGGCTGGCCGCTGGACTGTGCGCCGCGCTGCTCGGTTCCATCGCGGCAGCCGCCGATGTGCTCGTCGTCACCGACAGCCGTCATCCGGTGCAGGCCCCGGCCGGCGTGCGGATCATCGAGCTGGACCAGGCCACGCGCATCGAGGTCGAACTCGCGGCGCACCTGCCGGCCGACCCGCAACAGGCCGCAGCGGCGGTGCGGCAGCGGTTGCATGACGGCGGCGAGGCGCTGCAGCGCCGCATCGGCCATGCCTACCAAGGTGTCGCGGATGCCTGGGGACTGGGCATCGCCAAGATTCCCGCCGTGGTGGTCGATCGACGCTACGTGGTCTACGGCGAGCCCGACGTGTCCCGCGCCGTCGCGCGCATCAACGCCTACCGGAGCACGCAGCCATGAGCCTCCTGCTGGCACGCCGGCGCCTGCGCGCCACCGCCGCCTCGCTGCTGCTGAGCGCGGCCACGTCGACATTCGCCCTGGACACCGCCACCATCGTCTCGTCGGCGCTGTCCCCCGACTGCCTCGAATACCGCGTGGTCGGAATCTGCTACTGGCTGTACTGCACGCCCTTCGGCTGCTCGGTGCGCACCTCCGTCAAGGTGCGCCACTACGTCCCCGATGCGGTGGTGTCGAGCTACTCGAACACCGGCGAAAACCCGTGGCTGGAAGTCAGGGCGATGAGCATGCCCAACCCGAGCGCCAAGGCTGGCGGTGACGGCACGACCAATCACGACAACGAGAACAACCTCGCCAAGTTCAAGAACGCCGATGTCATCGGCCATCCGGCCGGGATGGTGTTCAGCCAGTTCGCCAGCGCCTCCGGTTACACCTGCGAAGGCGCGGGCACGGCCTTCATGCCGTATCTGCTGAGCACGCTCGACACGATCGCCTGGCGCTACAACATCCCGGAAGCGTTCTATCCCGAAGCGCTCATCCCCGGCCGGCGCGAAATCGGTACGCGCACTGGCCTGAACCTCTGGGGCAACGTGTATCCCCGCGGTGGCTTCCTGCACCAGACCGACGACCACAAGAGCGGCGCCGTGGTCGCGCAGCGCGCGGGCGACATCGTGACGCGCCGCAACCAGATTCACGTGTATCAGCCCCTGCTGGCCAACGCCCGCGACGGCTACTGGCCGGCCGGCGCGCTGATGGAGACCGACGCCTCGACGGGCAAGTGGCAGGAGCTGACGCCCACGCTCTCGAACAGTTGCGTGGTCTTCCCGCACAGCCGCACCCGCGTGCAGGCCCAGCAGGGCGACTACGCCTGGGCCTTGTGGCGGCCGTACTCCTGCTGCCGGCGCCGTGGCCAGGTCTTCCTCGGCAGCGTCGATTTCATGTGAGGAACCCACGATGAACGCCTCCCTCCCTGACTTCCTGCGCCGCGCGAAGTCGCACCTGCGGGCCACGCTGCTCATGGCGGCCATCACGCTGGCCGTCGGCGCCGCCTGGGCGCAGACCCGCATCGACCCCAATGGCGTGAACGTCAGCGGCAGCGTGATCGGCGACGACGTGCTCTACAGCATCGGCGGCGGCCGGGCCGTGTCGATGGGTGGTGCCGGCAACATGCAAAGCATCGGCGTGGGGATCGGCTGGAACAGCAACCTGATCTGCGGCGACATGAGCATCACCACGACGCTGCAGAACCAGCTCAACGGCATCACCAACGGCTTCCAGACGATCATGAGCAACGTGATCCAGAACGCCACCAGCGCCGTGGCCTCGCTGCCGGCCCTGATCATCCAGCGCGCCGACCCGGGGCTCTACAACCTGCTGATCAACGGCATCCTCCAGGCGCGCCTGGACTTCGACCGCTCGAAGATGACCTGCCGGGCCATCGCCAATCGCATGGCGGACATGGCCGGCGGCCAGGCCGGCTGGGACCAGCTCGCCGAGGGGATGGCGCTGCGGGATGCGGTCAGCAGCACCGATGCCGTCTCCGCCATCGAGCAGGCCGAGTCCAACAAAGGGAACAACGGCGTGCCCTGGGTCGGCGGCGGCAATGCGGGCGGCTCCGGCCAGAGTTCGATCAAGGTGGTCGGCGATGTGACGCGCGCGGGCTACAACCTGCTCAACGGGCGCAGCGTCACCGATACTTCGTCGATCGCGCGCAGCGCCTGCGGCAACCGCCTGACCTGCCAGACCTGGTCGTCGCCTGGCGCGGCCGCGGCCTTTGCGAACCGCGTGCTCGGCGAACGCGAGCAACGCACCTGCGAAAACTGCACGAAGACCCAGACCACGCCTGGCGTCGGGCTCACGCCAGTGATCCAGGAAGAGTACGAGACCAAGCTGCAGGTGCTGCAGGAGCTGGTGACGGGCGCCCGGCCGACGACGCCGGCCAATCTCGACGCGGCCGGCAGCAGCTCGCTGCCGATCACCCGCGGCGTGATCGAGGCCCTGCGGGACGAACCCGACCAGGACGTGCTGGGCAAGCGCCTGGCGTCGGAGGCGGCGCTGTCCAGCGTGCTGGAGAAGGCCTTGCTGCTGCAACGCACGTTGCTGACCGGCAAGAAGGAGCCGAACGTCGCCGCCAACGAACTGGCCGTGCAGGCGGTCGACCAGGAGAACAGTGCGCTGGAGCAGGAGATCAACAACCTCAAGACCGAGCTGGAGCTGCGGCGCACGCTGGCCGGCAACTCGGCGATGGCGATCATCCAGCGCCACAGCACCCGCGCTGCTGGTTCGCGCGGCGTCTTCGAGGGCGACACCACGCGCGACCGTCTGCGGGAAGTCCAGAAGCCGCGGAGCGGTACGCCATGAGCCGGCTGGCCTGGCTGCGGCTGCCATGGCTGTTCAACCGCCGCGTCGGCGTGGCGCTGCTGTGGACCTTGCTGGTGGTCGCCGCCGCGGTGGCGGTGAACATCGCCGGCATCCACGTCGTCGGCGGCGTCGAGGGCTGGCAGCACTGGCTGCAGGCGCACGCCGGCCACTTCTTCGTGTGGCGGCTGTGCCTCTACGGAGCGACGGCTTACGGCTGGTGGTGGATGCGTCGGCGCCTGTTGCGGCGGGAGCCGTCCCGCGAGACGCATCAGCGCCTGCTGCGCACGGAGATCGCGGCCGTGATCGCCGTGGTCGCGCTGGAAGCCAGCCAACTGCTGCGGCACGGCTGAGACCGGGAGGCAGGCATGACGCTCTACACCACGGACTACCTGGAGTATTACCTGACCCTGGTGGCTTGGGTGGTCAACAACGGCATCTGGAGCATCCTCGTGGCCAGCGGCGTGTTCGCGCTGCCGTTCGTGGCCATCGTGATCCAGGAATGGCTCAAGGCCCGCAGCGAAGGTGCGGACGAGGGCAACAAGGGCGTGCTGTCGTCGATGCGCATCGAGAACCGGGTGTGGGTGGCGATCGTGGTCATCATGTTCGCGGGCATCCCGTTCATCCCGGTGGATCTCGCCACGATCAGGTTCGACACCACGCGCTCCGCGCAATGCCAGGTCAACGTCCCGCTGCCCAACGACACGGGCTGGTCCAACGTCTACACGGCGCTCAACAACCAGAGCGCGCTGGTGCCGGTGTGGTGGTTCTTCATGCACGCCATCTCGAAGGCGGTCACCGGCGCCGCCGTGGCGGCGATTCCCTGTGGCACGGACCTGCGTCAGATTCGCATGGATGTGGATGCCACGCGCATCGACGATCCGGTGCTGGCACAGGAGGTCGCCGACTTCACGCACGACTGCTACGGGCCGTCGCGCGCCAAGCTGTTCATGAACCGGCCGACGCTTTCCGACGAGCAGATGAACGACGTCACCTGGATCGGGTCGAGCTACTTACTCGACACGCCCGGCTTCTATGACACCTATCGCGCCAAGACCCCACGCACGGGCTGGCCCTACGACGCGACCCGCGATGCAGGGCTGGCACAGGTGGACAGCGGCGGCGGCTATCCGTCCTGCCGGCAGTGGTGGGCCGATGGCGGCCAGGGACTGCGCAGCCGGCTGCTGGCACAGGTCGACCCGGACCTGCTGACCCGCATCGGGCGCTGGGCGGGCTTCCTGTCGCAGAGCGAGGTCAATGACTCGGTGATCCGCGCCGTCGTCTCACCGCGGCAGCAGAAGATGAACCAGGGCGCCGTCTACACCGATTACGGCGGCCAGATCGACAAGACGCTGCCAAACGTCGTCACGCGCGGCGCGAGCGACCTGGGGCTGACCGTCGGCTCGCTGGGCTTCTTTCCGGCGATGGACGTGGTGCGCCAGGCGCTGCCGATGGTGCTGACCATGCTCAAGATGGCGCTCGTCATCTGCATCCCGCTGGTGCTGCTGATCGGCACCTACGACCTGAAGACGGTGGTGACGGTGAGCTGCGTCCAGTTCGCGCTGTTCTTCGTGGACTTCTGGTTCCAGCTCGCGCGCTGGATCGACAGCACGATCCTGGACGCGCTCTACGGCTGGGGGTTTGGCGCGGACAGGCCGCACACGAACTTCGATCCGCTGATCGGCCTGAACAATGCGTTCGGTGACATGCTGCTGAACTTCGTCATGGCAACGATGTTCATCGTGTTGCCGACGTTCTGGGTGATGGCATTGGCTTGGGCAGGCGTGCGCACGGGAAATATCGTGCAGGGGTTGTCCACCGCCACCTCGGACGCCAAAGGCGCTGGGGGGCGTGGCGCTGGCATGGCAATGAGCGCCGTATCGAAGAAGTGACCGCCGTTCAGTCGTCGTCGGTCACATGCGGGTCGATGCGCCAATCGCTCTTGTCATAAAGCCCGAAGCCGTTGGGGCCTTCCCTCCACTCGGGTTGCGGTTCCTTTTGATCAGGGTCGTCGTGCTGCACGAGCCATGCAGCAGTTACCGCAAAGGCAAGCAGCAGGGCCAGCCAGAACGCGGAGTAGAGCAGCGCACCGAGCACGGCGAGCTTGACGATCCAGAGCACCGCCGTCGCCGCGCCCGCGGGCACCCCGCGCGTCACCAGCCAGCCGGCGACACGCTGCTCGCGGCGCACGTATCCACGCCAGGCACGGCCAGCCCCCCGGCCCAGCCGGTGGCTCCAGCGCCCGTTGTGCGTGTTGGTGGTCATGCTCATATGCCTCGGCTTCAGTGGTGCCTCACCTCGCGGAGCGGCCGGTCGTGGCCTGCCCTCCAGCATAGACCGCGATCAGGAGGGCGGGTTGCGGCCGGCAGAGCCGGGTTGGCTCGGGTCGCAGGTCGATTAGATTCTGCACGATAAATCAAACCTTATGCTACTTTCCCTGCACGTTACTGCAATGGCTCTAGGGGCGATTGGATTTTGTGTTATTTTTATAACATGGATGGAAATTCTCGGCACCAGGTAATCAAGCGGCTGCAGGCGGGACTTCCCCGCGGGGCGCCGTTCGACCTTGCCACCCTGAGCCAGTTCGGGGTGTCGCCCCAGCTCGCCGCCCACTATGCCGACGGCGGGTGGCTCGTGCGCCTGGCCCATGGCGTCTATGCCTTCCCGAACGATGAATTCGGGGTCTACGGTGCGCTGAAGTTCCTGCAACAGCGCGTGCCCGGCCTGCACGTCGGCGGCAAGAGCGCCCTGGCCCTGCAGGGTGTGCGGCACAACCTGGGCAGCCGGGAGGCGCTGGTGCTGTGGGGCGACGGTCGTTTCGTGTTGCCGGCCTGGTTCACCTCGCGCTTTCCGGCCCGCTACGTCCACGCCCGCCTGTTCGACTGGCCGGACACGGCGCTGGCCAGCAAGACCCTGACCACGCCGCCTGGCCTGCCCGAGGATCTGCGGGTGGCTGCCTCCGAGCGTGCCGTTCTGGAGCTGCTGTACGAAGCCGGCGTCAAGCAGAGCCTCGAAGAGGCTCGCAACATCTTCGATGGACTGCGTTCCCCCCGCAAGGACTTGCTCGGACAACTGCTGTCCTGCTGCGCCAGCGTGAAGGCCGTGCGCCTGTTCCTCACCTGGGCGCGCGAGATCAGCCTCGTGGATGTCGATGCCCTGCTGGAGCAGTACCCGGTTCGCACCGGCAGCAACACGCGCTGGATGAGCCGGCTCGATGACGGCACCTTGCTGAGCCTGAGACCTCATGGATAAGACCTACGCGGACACCGTTCGCCTGCTGCTGGCCGTCGCGCCCGACGTGTTCGCCAACGACATCTTCGCCATGAAGGGCGGCACGGCCATCAACCTCTTCGTGCGGGACATGCCGCGCCTGTCGGTGGACATCGACGTGGTATACCTCCCGTGGCAGACGCCGCGCGACGAAGCGCTGCAAGCCATCAACCAGGAGCTGGCCGCCATCGCCGCGCGCCTTGCACCGCTGGGCGTGCAGACACGCCTGGTTCGCGCCAAGGACCTGGGGGACACCAAGCTGATCGTCGAGAACGATGCCAGCCAGGTGAAGATCGAGGTCAACGTCGTGTTCCGAGGCAGCGTGCTGCCCGTCGAGCGGCGGCCGCTGAGCGCCAAGACCAGCGATCTGTTCGGCGTCGAGTTCGAGCTGCCGGTTCTGGCACCGGACGAGCTGTACGCCAGCAAGCTGGTGGCCGCGCTGGATCGGCAGCACCCCCGCGACCTGTTCGACGTGTGGCAGCTCTACGAATCGGGCGACATCAGCGACGGCATGGTCGAGTGCTTCGTGATCTATCTGGCGGGCCACAACCGGCCGCCCCACGAAGTGCTGTTCGGCAACGACAAGGACATCGCCGGCGAGTACGAGCGGGCCTTTGTCGGCATGACCGAAGTGGACTGCTCCCTGGAGACACTGCTCGATGCTCGCGCCAGGATGCGGCGCGAGCTGCCACAGCGACTGAGCACCGCGCACAAGCAGTTTCTGAGCGGGCTGGCGCGCGCAGAACCGGACTGGTCGCTGGTGCGGTGCCAGCACGCCGCGCAACTGCCGGCACTGCGCTGGAAGCTCGCCAATCTCGAAACCTTCCGCAAGCGCCGTCCCGACGACTTCGCAGCGCAATCCGCCGCCCTCGACACCGGCTTGGGCCAGAGCTGACGAGCGTCCCGCAGCGCCCCACTTGCCGGGATTGCCCCATGCCGCATTCATCGTGGCGCCCGCGCAGCAGCGGCCCTATACCCAAAGGCTTCCGATAAAGGCCAAAGGGCTGGGAAGGGGCAAAGGAAGGGCGCCAAGGGGAAAGGCCCTATCCTGAAAAGGCCAAAAGGCGCCCCGAGCAGCCCGTCATCCGGGGTTCGCCATGCTCTCGCTGTTCCAGCGCAAAAGGGTGCCACCCACCGCCGGCACGCCGCCCACCTCCGCCATCGAAACTCCGAAAGGGTCGATGCGGCCGGAGTCGGCCGCATCGCTGCTGGCCACGCCGCGCCGGCAGAAACTGCTGGAACACATCTGGCAGCGCACATCGCTCTCGCGCCGGCAGTTCGCCACGCTCTACCTCGCCCCGCTGGAGCGCTACGCCGAGCTGGTCCAGCAGTTCCCGGCTTCCGAGAACCACCACCACGCCTATCCGGGCGGCATGCTGGACCACGGCCTGGAGATCGTCGTCTATGCGCTGAAGCTGCGGCAGTCATACCTGCTGCCTGCGGGCGTCACGCCGGAGGCACAGGCGGCCCAGGCCGAAGCCTGGACCGCAGGCACGGCCTACGCGGCCCTGCTGCACGACATCGGCAAGATTGCCGTCGATCTGCACGTCGAACATGCCGACGGCAGCGTCTGGCATCCCTGGCACGGCCCGCTGCGAAAGCCCTACCGCTTCCGTTACCGAAAGGAGCGCGAGTACCGCCTGCACAGCGCCGCCACCGGGCTGCTCTACGCGCGCCTTCTCGATCGGGACATCTTCGACTGGCTCAGCGGCTATCCCGACCTCTGGGCCGCGCTGCTGTACGTGCTGGCCGGCCAGTACGAGCACGCTGGCACGCTCGGCGAACTGGTCGTGCAGGCCGACCAGGCATCGGTCGCCCAGGAACTCGGCGGCGATCCCAGCAAGGCGCTGGCGGCGCCCAAGCATGCGCTGCAACGCAAATTGCTCGACGGCTTGCGCTACCTGCTCAAGGAAGAATTCAAGTTGAACCAAGCCGGTCCGGCGGACGGTTGGCTGACCCAAGACGCTCTGTGGCTGGTGAGCAAGACCGTCTCCGACAAGCTGCGCGCACATCTGCTGTCGCAGGGCATCGACGGCATCCCGGCGAGCAATACGGCGGTGTTCAACGTGCTGCAGGATCACGGCATCGTGCAACCGACGCCGGATGGCAAGGCGATCTGGAAGGCTACCGTCACCAGCGACGCCGGCTGGTCGCATGCCTTCACCTTCCTGAAACTCTCGCCGGCCATGATCTGGGATGCCGCCGACCGGCTGGCGCCGTTCGCAGGCCGTGTGCAGGTCGAAGAGGAACAGGCGGAGCCGCCGCCGCTAGCGCCGGCGGTGGCCGATGGGCCGCGCGTGGAAGGCACCGAAGCTGCACCCGCGAGCACGGCGCCGATCGCATCCATAGCCACAGACACCGGCGTGGCCGCGCTGCTCGATCTGCTGGGCGACACCGCTCCACCCACAGCATCGGAGACCCCGACTTGCCCTGTTGCCGAGGCCGAGCCGGCCCCTTCGACCGTGCCCACGCCAGGAATGAGCCTCGCGCCTTCCCAGGATCGCGCGGAGCCCTCCGGGGCGCACTTCATGGCCTGGCTGCGCCAGAGCATCCAGACGCGCAAGCTCATCATCAACGACGCCAAGGCCCTGGTGCATACCGTCGCCGGTACGACCTACCTCGTCAGCCCCGGCGTGTTCCAGCGCTACGCGCAGGAGTACCTTCAAGTCGCCGCGCTGGCCAAGCAGGAGAAGCTGGAGGGGTGGCAGTGGGTACAGAAGCGCTTCGAGAAGATGGGACAGCACCGCAAGCAGCCGAGCGGGCTGAACATCTGGACCTGCGAAGTCACGGGGCCGCGCAAGTCGCGCCGGCTGCACGGCTACCTGCTCGTCAGCCCGGATGCGCTGTTCCAGGAGACGCCGCCAGACAACCCATACCTGCGGCTCCTCAACGAGGCCGCAAAGCGCGATGATTCAGCCCTTGGGGGCAAGGACGACGATCAGGCGTAGGCATGCGACCGCTGTGCGGGCCGGCTTCAATCCGCGGATGGGGCCGACTCTGCCAGCTTGGCTTCGGTCAGAGTCATCAAGTGGGCGGAACTGCATTTCAGCGCACGGGCGATCTTGAGGATGAGAGGGAGCGTGGGGACATGCTCGCCGCGCTCGATCTTGCCCATGTGCGACCGTTCGATGCCGGCCATGTGGGCCAGCGTTTCCTGAGCGATACCCTGGTTGGTTCTTTCTTCCCGCACGGCAGCCCCAAACGCGATGGCTGGTTCCGCTTCGTAGGTAGTGGTGCCGGTGGGGCGGCCCCTTTGGATCGAACGCTTTGGCATTGCCAAGAGCGTCGAACACGGTCACGATTTAAACCACGTTAAACTTAACTCATTCAACGGATTCGAGATCAGTTGCCACGAGTTCACCGCCTGGGGGGAGCTGGACGTGGAATCGAGTGACATCACCGCCGAAATTCGCATGGCCGTCCTCGGCGAATGGGTGCCTCCCCAGCTCGCCGACGTGCTCGCCCTGCAGCGTGCCGAAGAGCCGGAGACTCATGCCGTCCTGGCCGGCTGGACAGATCCCGGTCGAGGCGCGGAGCTGCCGGGCGACGGCTTCGACTTCGCCTTGTCTGCGGTTGCCCGGCAGTGGCCTGGCTGGGTATGCGAGCCGCTGTGGCATGACACGCTGGCGGTCGCCGTGGCCAAGCGCTCCCACCTGCTGGCCTACCGTGAAGTGCCGTGCCAGGAAGTGCTCAAGCAGCCGTTGATCTGCTCGCAGTCCACGGCCGATGAACCATGGCGCATGACCGTGCAGCGCGTGTTCGAGAACGCGCTGCAGGAGCGGGAGCAAACGGTGGAGACATTCGATGTGGTGATGACGCTGGTTGCCGCCGGGTACGGGATCACCATTGCGCCCGCCGCGAGACTGGCGAGCTACCTACGCCGAGGCATCGCCATGCGGCCGCTGGCCGGCGCACCAACGATCGTGATGGCTTACCTGCTCCGTCGCGAGGCTTCCTTGTCGGACACCCAGGCAAGATTCGCCCGCCGCGCGCGCTTGGTGTCCTGACGGACGCGCGGGGATCGCGGTTTCGCCACGATCCCGCATTCCTGCTGCTAGGCGACCCCGACTCGCGGCGGGGTCCATTCGCTCTCCTTCACGGCTGTGCTCACTGCCATGACGAGCTTGTCGAGGTTGCCGGCCGTCACGCCCTCCAGTGCCGAACGCCCCCGCAGCATCGAGCGCGGTTGCAGCAGTGCATGGTAGATCTGCCAGGGGTCCGCACCCCTGGTCAGCTTCAGGACGGACTGGATCAGCTCGTGCTTGAGTGGGTCGAGGTGCCAGTCCGGCACGCGCTGGCCGCGGTTGCCTACGTTCAACGCCAGCAAGTTGCCCGCCTTGATCTCGTAGCTGATCCACCTGCGGGACTTGCCCGCCATCTTGGCAAACGCCGCGACGGGAAGGTTGTGCGGCGCTTCGAAGACATCGAACAGTTCCATCCTCTCGCGCTGAATGTCCGAAGGCACCAGCGGCGCGGCTGATCGAGGGATCGGAACCGCCGGCAGCCGATGTGCGGCGGCAGAAACCAACGGCATGGCGTCACCCGGCTTCGTCACCAGCAGGATTGGCGAAGCGCTAACCGGCGTGGAGGGTGCATTTGCGGTTTGCTCACTCGGGAATGCGGGCACGCCTTCCAGATGCACGGTGAGTGGCATGCTGGCCGCCTCGACCTGGTTCTGCTCGAAGAGGTCGAGCCGATCGGCCCAGTCCTGCATCATGCGGCGACGCTGCTCCACGTACTCGGCATGGTTGTAGGTCGCGCTGACCTTGTTGGGATCGACATGCGAGAGCTGTGCATCCACCCAGACCTTCGGGTAGCCGATCTCGTTGAGCGCAGTGGACATCGTGCCGCGGATGCCGTGCCCAGTCAGGCGTTCCTGATAGCCCATGCGCTTGAGGGCACCATTGAGGGTGTTCTCGCTGATGCGCTTCTTCAAGTCGCTGTCGTGCCGGAACAGGTGGCGCTGGGCCGGCTTGAACTCATCCAGCAGGTGCCGGACGATCTCCATGGCCTGAATCGACAGCGGCACGATGTAGGGCGGGATGTCCTTCGCCTGCTGCCGCTTCTTGCGCATATCCAACTGGAGTTGCTTCACGACGTCGGGCGGGATGATCCACAGCCCACGGTCCAGATCGAATTGATCCGGCGTCGCCTGTCGCAGCTCTCCGGTTCGCACGCCGGTCAGCAGCAATAGCCGCAGCCCGAGCTGGGTCTGCCGCCTGCCGCGATAGCTGCGTAGCCGCTGCAACAGCTTCGGCAGCTCGGCCATGCGCAGGAACGGGTTGTGATTGACGGGTGGCAGTGGCAGCGCCACCACATCGAGATCGGAGGCGGGGTTCTGTTCCAGGCCCGGCACGATCACCAGCGCGTAGCGGAACAGTTGGTTGAACCACGTCCTGACTTTCTCGGCGACGGAGAGCGCCTTGCGCTTCTCGATCTTGGCGATCACCTCCAAGAGGTCGGGACGCTTGATCTCATAGACCGACCGCTTGCCCAAGGCGGGCAGCACATCCTTGTCGAAGATGCGCGGAAGTATCGAGAGGGTCGTCTGCCGGCCTTCCTTGAGGCTGAGCCCGCGATGCTTGAGCCACTTGCGATACACCGCCTCGAAGGTGTTTTCGTCGGCGAGCCGGACAGCGGTGCGCTTCTGCTTGCGGTGAACGCGAGGATTGGTGCCTTTGGCCAGCAGGGCGCGCGCTTCGTCGCGCAGGCTGCGGGCCTCGCGAAGCGTCACCTCCGGGTAGGTGCCGAGCGACATCCGCTTCTGCTTGCCCGCCCAGTAGTAGCGGAAGTGCCAAGTCCTGCCCCCGGCAGCGGTGACGGCCAGGGAGAGGCCATCCAAGTCAGGGAGGGTGTATGCCTTGCCAGTTGCCTTGGCCTGCCGAACGGCCAGGTCTGAGAGTGCCATGCTCTTGCTCCTGAACATGAGTCAGGAACCAGATGCTGGTCACGTCGACCTCGCCCCTCCATCAACAATCCGGAATCAGCCGCACCCGCAAAAATGGACTTGTTTGTGGACTTAAAAGTCCCGGCTGTAGGCGGATCGCAGTGGACCGCGGCAGAACGTCAAAGAGAGGAAAAGTCCTTGTGTGGCAACGACTTGCAGGCTCTCTTGGACTTCTGCGGAAGTCCGCAGATTGATACAGTGGAGCGGGTGAAGGGAATCGAACCCTCGTCATCAGCTTGGGAAGCTGAGGTAATAGCCATTATACGACACCCGCATGGTCGGGCCGAGGCGTGGTGCCTGGCGCCCGACAAGACTCACGATTGTAGCCGCAGAAGCGGGGGCGCTTCAACTTGTGCGCGCCTGCTTTGCTCAGAGGGTGAGCCGCTCCACCGCCTCGCGGATGCGTGCCGGCTCGTCCATCTTCAGGATGCGCTGCACCCTGGGTGCGAGCTCGCCGAGGTCGGCGCGCAGCACCTGCTGCTTGATCTCCAGGATGTTGCCCGGGTGCATCGAGAAGTTGCGCAGGCCCATGCCGAGCAGCAGTTCGGTGTACAGCGGATCGCCCGCCATCTCGCCGCACACCGACACCGGCAGGCCGTAGCGCGCGCCGGTGGCGATGGTGCCGGCGATGAGCTTGAGCACCGCCGGATGCAGCGGGTCGTACAGATGCACCACCGCCTCGTCGGAGCGGTCGATGGCCAGCGTGTACTGGATCAGGTCGTTGGTGCCGATCGACAGGAAGGCCAGCCGCCGGATGAACATGCCCAGCGACAGCGCGGCGGCGGGGATCTCGATCATGCCGCCGACCTGGATGCCCTCGTCGAACTTCACCTTCTCGGCGCGCAGCTCGCTCTTGGCTTTTTCCACCAGCGCCAGGCACTGGTCGATCTCCTGCGCGTGCGCCAGCATCGGGATCATGACCTGCAGCTTGCCGTGCGCCGAGGCGCGCAGCAGCGCGCGCAGCTGGGTCAGGAACATCTTCGGCTCGGACAGCGAGTAGCGCACCGCGCGCAGGCCGAGCGCCGGATTGGGCTCCATGCGGGTGTGGGCTCCGTTGAGCGCCTTGTCGTTGCCGACGTCGAAGGTGCGGATGGTGACCGGCTTGGTCGGCATCGCCTTGACCACCGCGCGGTAGGCCTCGTACTGCTCGTCCTCGTCGGGCAGGGTGTCGCGGCCGATGAACAGGAACTCGGTGCGGTACAGGCCGATGCCGTCGGCGTTGGCGGCCTTGACCGCGGGCAGGTCCTTGGGGCCCTCGATGTTGGCGAGCAGGTTGATGGTCTCGCCGTCGAGCGTGGCGGCGCGGGTGTCGCGCAGGCGGTTGAGCTTGGAGCGCTCGATCTCCAGCTCGCTGCGGCGCAGCCGGTATTCCTCGACGATCTCCTCGCCCGGGGCGACGATGATCACGCCGCGGGTGCCGTCGACGATGACGAGCTCGTCGTCCTCGAGCAGGTCGCGCACGTGGTGCAGGCCGACCACCGCGGGGATCTTGAGGCTGCGGGCGACGATCGCGGTGTGGCTGGTGGGGCCGCCGACGTCGGTGACGAAGCCGGCGATGTTGTGGTCGCGGAAGCCGATGGTGTCGGCGGGCGACAGGTCGTGGGCGACGACGATGGTGCCCAGGCCGTCGCGGCGCTTGGGCGGCAGGCGGCCGGGGTGGCCGAGCAGCACCTTGACCAGGCGCTCGACCACCTGCACCACGTCGGCCTGGCGTTCGCGCAGGTAGGGGTCCTCGATCTCGCGGAACTGCTCGACCACGTGTTCCATCTGCTGCACCAGCGCCCATTCGGCGTTGCAGCGGCGCTCGGTGATCAGCTTGCGTGCGGCGTCGATCAGCATCGGATCGGCGAGCATCATCAGCTGCAGGTCGACGAAGGCGCCGACCTCGCTGTGCGCCTGGCCGGCGGTGGTGATCGCCTTCAGCCCGACCAGTTCGCCCTGCACGGTGGCCACGGCCTCGTCCAGGCGGGCGTTTTCCTCCTCCAGGTAGCGGGGGGCGACGTGGTAGTGGTTGACCTCGAGCAGCGCGTGCGAGACCAGGTGCACATGCCCGATCGCGATGCCCTGGGAGACCGGCAGGCCATGGAGGGTGAAGGGCATCTCACTCCCCTTCGCCGAAGCGGTCGGCGACCAGGGCCTGGATCGCCGCGAGGGCCTCGTCGGCCTGCTCGCCCTGGGTGTCGATGGTGATCGTGCTGCCCTTGGCGGCGGCCAGCATCATCACGCCCATGATGCTCTTCGCATTGACGCGGCGGCCGTTGCGCTCCAGCCAGACCTCGCAGGGGAAGCCGCTGGCGAGCTGGGTGAGCTTGGCCGAGGCACGCGCGTGCAGGCCGAGCTTGTTGATGATGGCGGCGTCTCCTCGCGGCATGGTGCGGCGGTCTCCGTGTTCTTGTCCGTTATCGATGCGGTGCGGTCAGTCGTTGGCGGCGACGTGCAGCACGCCGTCGCAGGCGCCGGATACCGCGCGCTTGACCAGGGTCTGCATGTCGCGATCGCGGTAGGTCAGCACGCGCAGCAGCATCGGCAGGTTCACCCCGGCGACCAGCTCGACCTTGCCGGGCTCGATCAGCTTGGCGGCGATGTTGCTCGGCGTGGCGCCGTAGATGTCGGTGAGCACCAGCACGCCCGCGCCGCCATCGACCCAGCCGAGCATGCTGCGCGCGAGCGGCAGGATGTCGAGCGGATCGTCCTGCGCCGACACGCCGAGCTGGGCGATCTGGGGTGGACGCTTGTTGAGCACGTGGCAGGTGCACTGGATCAGCGATTCGCCGAGGCTGCCGTGGGTGATGAGGAAGATGCCGATCATGTGTTTCTCCGCAGGCCCCGATTCTAGCCCAGAGCCCGCAGACCGTGCCGTCCGGCCGCGCGGGACGTTCACGTGTGCACCCGCGGGGCTGGCCGAGTGAAAAGCATTTGAGCAAAAACAAATTGTCAAAAATTGATAAAATGCGATCCCTCCAGCTGATTCCGCCGCGCCCTTCGTGCGTGGCGATGGCAATAACGACAAGGATCGAACATGACCGAAACCAGGGACCCGATGGCCCCGGATGGGGCCGTCAACCCCATCGATACCGACTACAAGGTCGGCCAGGACAACATCATCGTAAACGTGGGGCCCTTCGGCCTCGACATCCACAACCGCGTGTTCGCCATCTCGGGCCTGCTGGTGGTCGCCTTCGTGGTGCTGACGCTGGCCTTCCAGAACCAGGTCGAGCCGATGTTCAGCGGCCTGCGCAACTGGCTCACGTCGAGCCTCGACTGGTTCTTCATCAGCGCCGGCAACGTCTTCGTGCTGGTGTGCCTCGGCCTGGCCGTCTCGCCGCTGGGCAGGGTGCGCCTGGGCGGCACCGAGGCCACGCCCGACTACACCTACCTCGGCTGGTTCTCGATGCTGTTCGCCGCCGGCATGGGCATCGGCCTGATGTTCTTCGGCGTGTCGGAACCGCTGTCGCACTTCGGCAGCGCCTTCGGCGGCACCGCGGTGGAGAACGGCGTGCGCACCGACTGGGCGCCGCTCGGCGCCGCGGCGGGCGACGCCGCGGCCGCGACCCGGCTCGGCATGGCGGCGACGATCTACCACTGGGCGCTGCATCCGTGGGCGATCTACGCCATCCTCGCGCTCGGGCTGGCGCTGTTCTCGTTCAACAAGGGCCTGCCGCTGACGGTGCGCTCGGTGTTCTACCCGCTGCTGGGCGAGCGCGTGTGGGGCTGGCCCGGCCACGTCATCGACATCCTCGCCGTGCTGGCCACGCTGTTCGGCCTGGCGACCTCGCTCGGCTACGGCGCGGCGCAGGCGAGCTCGGGCCTCAACTTCCTGTTCGACGTGCCGCTTGGCAACACCACGCAGATCGTGCTCGTCATCGGCATCACCGCGATCGCGCTGTTCTCGGTGGTGGCGGGGCTGGACGCCGGCGTGAAGCGTCTGTCCGAGATCAACATGGTGCTGGCCGTGCTGTTGCTGGTGTTCGTGGTCGCGGTCGGGCCGACGCTGGACATCGTCACCGGCTTCTTCGCCAACCTCGGCGCCTATTTCCAGTACCTGCCGGCGCTGTCCAACCCGGTCGGGCGCGACGACGCCAATTTCTCGCAGGGCTGGACCGCCTTCTACTGGGCGTGGTGGATCTCGTGGTCGCCCTTCGTCGGCATGTTCATCGCGCGCGTGTCGCGTGGTCGCACGGTGCGCGAATTCATCATCTCGGTGCTGATCGTGCCCTCGCTGGCCTGCGTGCTGTGGATGACGGTGTTCGGCGAGACCGCGATCATCCAGTTCGTGCGTGACGGCTACGAGGCCGCGACCAAGGCCGAGCTGCCGCTGCAGCTGTTCTCGATGCTCGATGCGCTGCCGCTGGCGCAGATCACGTCCTTCATCGCCATCATCCTGGTGGTGGTGTTCTTCGTGACCTCGTCGGACTCCGGTTCGCTGGTGATCGACGTCATCGCCGCCGGCGGCAAGGTCGATGCGCCCACCCCGCAACGCGTGTTCTGGTGCGTGTTCGAGGGCCTGGTGGCGATCGCGCTCATCCTCGGCGGCGGCCTGGTGGCGCTGCAGGCGATGGCGGTGTCGACCGGCCTGCCCTTCACCATCGTGCTGCTGATGTCGACGGTGGCGGTGATCAAGGGGCTCATGTCGGAACCGCGCGTGCGCTGAGCGCTTGCGCGATACGATGTTCGCGGGCAAGCCCGCTCCTACGGATGGCGCCTCCTCGCGGGGTTACGTGGGAGCGGGCTCGCCCGCGAATGCAGCCGCGATTTCTCCACTCCCGTTAGCGGATTCCGCCCTTCATGCAGGTCGAACAGCTCGAGATCCTCGATTTCCTCCGCGCCCGCCCGCCTTTCGCCGACCTGCCCGAGGAGGCGCTGCAGCGGCTGGCTGGTGCGATCGACGTGCGCTACTACAAGGCCGGCGAGCGGATCGTCGACTTCGGCGAGCCCGCTGCCTTCTGGCACCTGGTGCGCAGCGGCGCGGTCGAGGTCTACCGGCGCAACGGCACGCTCTACAACCGTCTCACCGAGGGCGGCTACTTCGGCGAGTTCGGGCTGCTGCGCTACGGCCGCGTGCGCTTTCCGGCGGCCGCGCTCGAGGATTCGCTGCTCTACCTGGTCCCGGGCGAGGTCTTCGCCGAGCTGTTCGAGCACCACGAAAGCTTCGCCGACTACGTCGAGATCGAGGACCGCACCCGCCTGCGCCAGGTGATGTCGCGCCGCGAGGAGTCCAACGACCTGCTCTCGGCCACGGTCGACACCCTGGTCGGCCGCCCGGCGGTGACTCTGCCCAGCACCGCCAGCGCGCGCGAGCTGGCGCAGCGCATGACGGAAGAAGGCGTGTCCTCGCTGCTGATCCTCGACGACAACCCGGAGGTGCCCGAGCTGCCCCAGCTGGCGGGCATCGTCACCGACCGTGACCTGCGCACCCGGCTGGTCGCCCCCGGCCTGTCCTACGACACCCCGGTCGCCGGGATCATGTCGCGCGGCGTGGTTTCGGTGAATCACAACCAGCTCGTGTTCGAGGCCATGCTCGCCATGCTGCGCCACAACGTGCATCACCTGCCGGTGCTGAAGAACCAGCGCCCGCTCGGCGTGATCGCGCTCTCGGACATCATCCGCTACGAATCGCGCAACAGCCTGTTCGTGGTCGGCAGCATCTTCCGCCAGCAGTCGGTGGACGAGCTCGCCGCGCTGGTGCCCGAGGTGCGCGCCTGTTTCGCGCGCATGGTCGGCGAGGACGCGAGCTCGCACATGGTGGGCAGCGCGATGGCGGCGATCGGGCGCAGCTTCAAGCAGCGCCTGCTCGAGCTCGCCGAGGCCGGGCTCGGCCCGCCGCCGGTGCCCTACTGCTTCCTCGCCCTCGGCTCGATGGCGCGCCAGGAGCAGCTGATCGTCACCGACCAGGACAACGCCCTGGTGCTGGACAACCGTTTCGAGCCCGCGCGCCACGACGCCTACTTCAAGGCGCTCGCCACCTTCGTCAGCGACGGCCTCGCGCGCTGCGGCTACAGCTACTGCTCCGGCGGGGTGATGGCGAGCAACGAGAAGTGGCGCCAGCCTTTGCGGGTGTGGGAGCGCACCTTCGGCGACTGGATCGAGCGCCCGACACCCGAGTCGCTGCTCAACGCCGGCATCTTCTTCGACCTCGACGGCGTGTGGGGGCGGGTGGAGTGGGCGGCGCGCCTGCGCGAGCTGATCGCGCGCAAGGCCAGGGGCAACTCGCGCTTTCTCGCCTGCATGGCGCGCAACGCGCTGCTGCGCACGCCGCCGCTGGGCTTCTTCAAGGACTTCGTGGTCGAGTCCGACGGTCGCCACTCGCGTGCGATCAACATCAAGCGCCGCGGCACCGCGCCGCTTGCGGACCTGGTGCGGGTGCATGCGCTGGCGATCGGGTCGATGTCGATCAACTCCTTCGAGCGCCTGAAGGACATCATCGACGCCGCCGTCCTGCCGCTCGGCCGCGGCCAGGACCTCTACGACGCGCTGGAATTCATCTCCATGGTGCGCGCGCGCCACCAGGCCGAGTCGCTCGCCGCCGGCGAGGAGCCGGACAACGGCATCGACCCCGAGAAGCTCTCGGAATTCGAGCGCAAGAGCCTGCGCGACGCCTTCCTGATCCTCGGCAACGCGCAGAAATTCCTCAAGTACCGCTACCAGCCCGGGCGGGCGAACTGAGGGCGCGGCGGTGCTGCACCTCGGAGACCTGAAGAAGACGCCGTCGGGCGCGCGCGGCCGGAGACGCGCCGCGGAGACCGTGCCCGACTGGCCGGCGCGCTTCGCCGAGCTCGCCGCCTGCGTGCGCGATCCGCGCCTGCGCGCCTTCTACGCTGCCGGCGTGCTCGCCGGCGACACCGCGCTGCATGAGGTGCCGCTGGTGGCGCTCGACGTCGAGACCACCGGGCTCGATCCCGCGCGCGACGAGATCGTCAGCATCGGCCTGGTGCCGATGAGCACCCGCTGCATTCGTTCCAGTGCGTCGCGCTACTGGGTGGTGCGTCCGCGCGCCGAGCTGCAGCCCGAGTCGGTGACGATCCACGCCATCACCCATGCGCAGATCGAGACCGCGCCGGATCTCGGCGCCATCCTCGGCGAACTGCTGCCGGCACTGGCCGGGCGGGTGGTGGTGGTGCATTGCCGCGAGATCGAGCGCCGATTTCTGGATGTGGCGCTGAAGGCGCGCCTGGGCGAGGGGATCGAGTTTCCGGTGATCGACACCATGGAGCTCGAGGCGCGCCTGCACCGCCAGCTGCCGCGGGGTTTCCTGGCGCGGCTTTTCGGCCGCCAGCCGACGCCCGTGTCGATCCGTCTCGCCGACAGCCGCGAACGCTACTGCCTGCCGCGCTACCGCGCGCATCACGCGCTCACCGATGCGCTCGCCACCGCCGAGCTGCTGCAGGCGCAGCTGGCGCACCGGTTTTCGCCGGAGACGCCGCTGCGCGAGCTGTGGCTGTGATTATTCGAGGCCTTGCGAGGACAGGTATTCCTCGTAGGTGCCGCGGTAGTCGACGATCTGGTGGTCGAGCTTGATCTCGATGATGCGGGTGGCCAGCGAGGACACGAACTCGCGGTCGTGCGAGATGAACACCAGCGTGCCGTTGAACTTGTCCAGGCCGGTGTTCAGCGACTCGATCGACTCCATGTCGAGGTGGTTGGTCGGCTCGTCCATCAGCAGCACGTTGGGGCGCGACAGCATCAGCTTGCCGAACAGCATGCGGCCCTGCTCGCCGCCGGAGATCACCTTGACCGACTTCTTCACCTCGTCGCCCGAGAACAACAGGCGGCCCAGGGTGCCGCGCAGCAGGGTCTCGTTGTCCTCGCCGGTGGCGGCGGCGGTGATGCGCGAATAGGGCGCGATCCAGTCGGTCAGGCTGACGTCCTCGGCGAAGTCGGCCGAGTGGTCCTGGGCGTAGTAGCCCGGCTTGGCCTTCTCCGCCCACTTGATGGCGCCCTTCTGCGGCGAAAGCTCCCCGACCAGCAGCTTCATCAGCGTGGTCTTGCCGACGCCGTTCTCGCCGATGATCGCGACCTTCTCGCCGGCCTCGATGGCGATCGAGAAGCGGTTGATCAGCGGCTTGTCCATGCCCTCGTAGGCGAAGGAGATGTTGTCCACCTCGCAGGCCAGGCGGTGCAGCTTGTCCTTGTCGTCGTAGTCGAAGCGGATCCACGGGTACTGGCGGCTGGAGGGCTTGACGTCCTCGGGCTTGAGCTTGTCGATCAGCTTCAGGCGGCTGGTGGCCTGCTTGGCCTTGGACTTGTTGGCCGAGAAGCGGCGCACGAAGGCCTGCAGTTCCTGGATCTTGTCCTTGGCGCGGGCGTTGGCCGAGGACTGGCGCTCGCGCGCCATCGTCGACGCTTCCATGTAGTCGTCGTAGTTGCCCGGGTAGATCGTGATCGTGCCGTAGTCCAGGTCGGCCATGTGGGTACAGACCTGGTTCAGGAAGTGGCGGTCGTGCGAGATGATGACCATCGTGCAGTCGCGGTTGTTGAGCACGTCCTCGAGCCAGCGGATGGTGTTGATGTCGAGGTTGTTGGTCGGCTCGTCGAGCAGCAGGATGTCGGGGTTGGCGAACAGCGCCTGGGTGAGCAGCACGCGCAGCTTCCAGCCCGGGGCGACCTCGCTCATCGGGCCGTTGTGCAGCTCGGTCGGGATGCCCACGCCGAGCAGCAGCTCGCCGGCGCGTGCTTCCGCGGTGTAGCCGTCGTACTCGCCGACCTTGCCCTCGAGCTCGGCGGCGTGCATGTAGTCGTCTTCGGTGGCGTCCGGGTTGGCGTAGATCGCGTCGCGCTCCTTGATCGCCGCCCACAGCTCCTCGTGGCCCATCATCACCACGTCGAGCACGCGCATGTCTTCATAGGCGAACTGGTCCTGGCGCAGGTAGGCCATGCGCTCGTGCGGGTCCTTGGAGACGTTGCCGGCGCTGGGGTCGAGGATGCCGCACAGGATCTTCATGAACGTCGACTTGCCGGCGCCGTTCGCGCCGATCAGGCCGTAGCGGTTGCCGTCGCCGAACTTGACGGAGACATTCTCGAACAGGGGCTTGGCCCCGAACTGCTGGGTGATGTTGGCTGCGACGAGCACGGAAGGGTCCTGATATTCAGATAAAACAAAGCCTTGGATTATAGCGCAGCGACGCGGTGGCGTGCGCTGTGCGCTGCCGTGGGGGGCGGAGGGGGGCCGGCGGCTGGCGCGCGCGGCAGGGATCGTGCGCCGCGTGTCGGAATCGTCCGACGCCGGTTTAGGACCGGGCCGATGGGGGGCGGCGGTGCCGGCGCCTAGAGTGGAAGCGTGATCCGGGCATGCATCGCCCGGTGCCCCGCAAGGAGAACATCATGCTGCACTACGCCGTCGTCTTCTTCGTCATCGCCCTGATCGCCGCCGTGCTCGGCTTCGGCGGCATCGCCGCCGGTGCGGCCGAGATCGCCAAGGTGCTGTTCGTCGTGTTCCTGGTGATGGCGATCGCCAGCTTCGTGATCAACCTGATCAAGGGCCGATGAGCCCATGGCCCGTTTCGCAGGCGATGCCGGCCCAGCCGTTGCGCTTCGGCTATGCTGGCGCTCCCGCCTCGCATCCCGGAGCCTCGCCCATGCTGCGCATCGCCATCGTCGACGACCACCAGATCGTGCGTGCCGGCTTTCGCGAGCTGCTGGCCGACGAGCTCGGCATCACCATCGTGTTCGAGGCCGCCTCGGGTGAGGCGGCGCTCGAATCGCTGCGCGCGCAGGCGGTCGACGTGCTGCTGCTCGACCTCTCGCTGCCCGGGCAGAGCGGCGTCGACGTGCTGCGCGCGGTGCGCCAACGTTTCGAGGGCGTGCGCGTGCTGATGCTGTCGGGCTTCCCGGAGGAGCGCTACGCGCTGGCGATGATCCGCAACGGCGCCGACGGCTACCTGTGCAAGGACTGCTCGCGCGAGGAGCTGCTGCAGGCGATCCGCACCGTGGCCCAGGGCCGGCGCTACGTGTCGGCGCGCACCGCGGAGCTGCTCGCCGAGGAGCTCGGTGGCGGCGGCAGCGCGGCGCCGCACGACAAGCTCTCCGATCGCGAGCTGCAGGTGTTCCTGCGCCTGGCGCGCGGCGAGTCGGTGTCGGACATCGCCGAGGTGCTCAATCTCAGCGTCAAGACCGTCAGCACCTACCGCACCCGCCTGCTGGAGAAGCTCGGCGTCGGCAGCAATGCCGAGCTCGCGACCTACGCGCTGCGCCACGGGCTGATCCTGGAGTAGGTCGATGAGCGCGCCGCTTCATCCCGCACCCGCGCTGCGCATCGTGCTGGTCGAGGACTCGGCGATGCTGCGCGGCATGCTGCGCGACATGCTCGAGGAGCTCGACGGCGTCGGCGTGGTCGCCGAGGCCGAGGACGAAGCAGGCGCGCTCGCCGCGCTCGAGCGCCAGCGCCCGGACCTCGCGATCGTCGATCTCGAGCTGCGCGCGGGCAGCGGCCTCGGCGTGCTGCGCGGGCTGCAGGCCGAGCCGGAGCGCTTCGGCCGTCCGCGCGCGGTGGTGTTCTCCAACTACGGTCACCCGCCGGTCCGCGCCCGCTGCGAACAGCTCGGCGTCGAGCGCTTCTTCGACAAGTCCTTCCAGCTCGACGAGCTGATCGACTTCGTGCAGGCGGCGGTCTCAGGCCCGACGGCCTGAGCGGCCCGCCCGCGGGCCGGATCAGTGCATGCGCGCGAACGGCACGCGGGCGCTGATGCGCGTGCCTTCGCCCGGCCGGCTGTCGATGTCCAGCCGGCCGGCGAGCATCTGCACCCGGTGCGCCATGCCCGCCAGGCCGTGGCGGTTGCGCTCGCGCGCCGCCGGATCGAAGCCGACACCGTCGTCTTCCACTTCCAGCACCAGTTCGTCGCCCTCGGTGCGCAGGCGCAGCCAGACCCGCGTCGCCTGCGCATAGCGGCGTGCGTTGGTGAGCGCCTCCTGGGCGATGCGGTAGAGCGCGAGCGCGGTCTGCGCGGGCGGCTCGGGCAGCGCATCGGGCAGTTCGAGCTCCAGCCGTCCGCCGTGCTCGCCGATGTCGCCGCTGTCGGCCAGCGCGCGCAGGGCCTCGACCAGGCCGAGCTCGGACAGCAGCGGCGGACGCAGGTCGGCCACCACCTTGCGCTTGAGTGCGATGCCCTGGTTCAGGGTGTCGAGCAGGCGGTCGAAGCGGCTGCGCAGCGCCGCCATGGTCTCGGCCGGCAGCTTGCGCGCGATCCAGCCGGCGTCGAGCTTGGCGGCGGTGAGCAGGGCGCCGAGTTCGTCGTGCAGTTCGCGCGCCAGCCGCGCCTTTTCGGCCTCGCGCGCATTGGTCAGGTAGCTGGCGAGGCTGCTGAGCTCCTGGGTGCGATGGGCGACCTCGGTGTGCAGGCGCTCGTTCTCCGAGCGCAGCAGCTGCGCCATGTGTTCGCGCAGGCGGTCCTGGCGGTAGAGGACGACGACCAGCACCAGCAGCAGCGCCAGCACGCTGGCGCCGAGCACGCGGTTCATCGTGCGCGCATCGGCGAAGCGCGCGAAGGCGCCGTCCTGGGTGGCGGCGATCTCGGCCCGGGTGGCGGCGCGCAGCGCCAGGATGCGGGCGCGGATGTCGTCGGTGACCTGCTTGCCGGTGCCGCCGTCGGGCTGCTCGGCGCCGGGCGGTGCGCCACGTTCGATGGCCTGGGTGAGCAGGCTCCAGCGCATGTCGACCAGCATCGCCAGATGCTCGACGGTCTGGCGCTGGCCTTCGTCCGCCCACTTATCGGCGCGCAGGGCGGCGAGAGTGGCCTCGAGCTCGGCCTGCCCCTCCTGGTAGGGCGTCAGGAACACCGGGTTGCGGGTCAGCAGGTAGCCGCGCACGCTCGACTCCGCATCGAGCATCTGCAGCAGCAGGGTGTCGAGGTGATGCAGGCGCGCGCTGCGCGCGCGCAGATCCTCCAGCGCGCTGCGGCTCGATTCGGACTGCCACTGGCCGGCGACCAGCCACGCCAGCCCGAGCACGAAGCTCAGCAGCAGCACGACGATCAGCAGGCCCGCACGCGGGCGCGGCAGGCGGGACGGGGCAGGGGGCAAGGGCAGCGCCTCCGGGATGGACTGTGAACCCGTCATCATCCTAGCCCACGGTGGCGGGATCCGTGCGTGCACGAAGCGACGCCCCGGGATCCGCCGTGGCGGCTCCCGGGGCCTTGCCTGTCCGGTCGGACACACTCAGGGCCGGATCGCGATGTCGTTCTTCACCGCCTTCACGCCCGGCGTGGTGCGTGCGATCTCGACCGCGCGGTTGCGCTCGGTGGTGCTCTTGGCGAAGCCGGACAGCTGCACCGTGCCCTTCAGCGTCTCGACGCTGATCGCCATCGCGCTGACGGTCGGATCCTCGGCGAACTTGGCCTTCACCCGCGCGGTGATGGTGGCGTCATCGACGTATTCGCCGACGGTGGACTGGTCGCGGGTGACGGCGCAGCCGACCGCGGTGAAGGCGAGCAGGCCGGACAGGGCGAGGGTGGCGGCGGTGTGTTTCATGGCGGTCTCCTTGATTGGACTTGTCGTTCGGGGCGGGACGGGTGTCGTCGCCCCTGCGATGCGATTCAAATGTATGCTCCCCGGCGCACGCGGGCTGTCCGACAGTGCGGATTGCGCTGTAGGACAATTCCCGCACCACATGCCCCGCTCGCTGCCCGCTGCCCGCCTTTTCCTTTCTGCCGATGCGCTTCCTCCACTCCGCCGACTGGCATCTCGGCCGTGTCTATCACGGCGTCTCCCTGCTCGAAGACCAGGCCCACGTGCTGCAGCAGTTCGTGCGCATCGCCGCCGACACCCGGCCCGACGCCATCCTGCTCGCCGGCGACATCTACGACCGCTCGGTGCCGCCGGCCGAGGCGGTGCGCCTGCTCGACCTGGTGCTCGAGCAGCTCGTCCTCGAGCTGAAGATCCCGGTGGTGATGATCGCCGGCAACCACGACGGCCCCGACCGCCTCGCCTTCGGCTCCGGCCTGCTGCAGCGCGCCGGCCTCACCGTGCGCGGGCCGGTCGAGATGGACGCCGCGCCGCTGGTGCTGCGCGACGCCCATGGCGAGGTCGAGATCCACGCGCTGCCCTATGCCGAGCCCGCGCTGGTGCGCAGCGCCTGCGGCGACGACGCGATCGCGGATCACCATGCCGCGCTCGCCGCGCAGACCGCCGCGGTGCGCGCCGCGCAGGTCCCGGGCCGGCGCACGGTGGTGGTCGCGCACGCCTTCGTGCAGGGCGGCGCGGAGAGTGAATCCGAGCGCCCGCTGTCGGTCGGCGGCACGGGGGCGGTCGGGGCCGGGGTGTTCGACGGTTTCGATTATGTCGCGCTCGGCCACCTGCACCGGCCGCAGGCGATCGGCAGGAAGCGCGGCGGCGAGGGCGCTGCGGACGCGTGTGGCGTGGACGCAGCCGGGGCGCATCGCAGCGCGGACGCGGACGCGGCCGATGCCGCAGCGCCGTGGCGCAGCGCGCGTATCCAGTACGCCGGCTCGCTGCTGAAGTACTCCTTCGCCGAGGCCGACCACGCCAAGTCGGTGAATCTGGTCGAGCTGGATGCCGCGGGCAATTGCACCGTCGAGCGCATCCCGCTGCTGCCGCGCCGCGAGCTGCGCATCCTGGAGGGCGAGCTCGCCGCGCTGGTCGCCGCCGCGGCCACCGACCCGGCACGCGAGGACTACGTACTCGCCCGCCTCACCGACCACGGCGCGCTGCTCGACGCCATGGGCAAGCTGCGCAGCGCATGGCCGAACGCGCTCGCCATCGAGCGCCCGGCGCTGGCCGGCGACGGCCCGGGGCGCGCCGGCGCCGACTTCCGTCGCACCCGCATCCAGGACCTCTTCGCCAGCTTCCACCAGGAAACCACCGGCCTCGCGCTCGAGCCCGCGGCGCAGGCCGCGCTCGACCGCGTCGTCAACCGCCTCGAACGGGAGGCGCGCGTCGCATGAAGCCGCTCAAGCTCAGCCTGCAGGCCTTCGGTCCCTTCGCCGCGCGCGAGGAGGTGGATTTCACCCTGCTGCCGTCCGGCTGCCTGTTCCTGATCGCCGGCCCCACCGGCGCCGGCAAGACCTCCATCCTCGACGGCATCACCTACGCGCTCTATGGCGACACCTCGGGCGGCGAGCGCAGCGCGCGCGAGATGCGCAGCCACCATGCAGACGCCAGCGTGCAGACCGAGGTCGGGTTCGAGTTCGCGCTCGGCGCGCGCCGCTACCTCGTCAAGCGCGTGCCCGAGCAGGAGCGTGCCGCCTTGCGCGGCGACAAGCTGGTCAAGGTGCTCGCGAAGGCCGAGCTGTATCGACTGGAGCCGGACGGCGAGACGTGGACGCCGCTGGCGCACAAGACCACCGAAGTCACGGCGCTGATCGAGGACCTGCTCGGCTTCAAGGCCGAACAGTTCCGCCAGGTCGTGCTGCTGCCCCAGGGCCAGTTCCGCAAGCTGCTGGCGGCGAGTTCGGCCGAGCGCGAGAAGATCCTCGAGACCCTGTTCGGCACCGCCACCTACAAGCGCCTGCAGGAGGCCCTGAAGGTCGAGGCTGCGGCGCTGCGCGAGCGCGGCGAGCAGGCCGCGCTGCAGCGCCGCACCCTCCTGGAGCAGGCCGGGGCCGACTCCGTCGAGGCGCTGCTCGCCCGCCGCGAGGTCTTGCAGTCCGAGCTGGCCACACTCGCCGACGGCGAGCAGCAGGCGCGCGCCGAGGACGCCGCCGCACGCGCCGCCCTGCAGCAGGGGCAGGCGGTCGAGGCGCAATTCGCCGAGGCAGCGGCAGCCGGTGCGGCGCTCGAGGCGCTGGAAGCGGGCAAGCCCGAGCTCGACGCCCAGCGCCTGCGCCTGGAGCAGGCGCGCCGTGCGCTGCAGGTCGTGCCGGCCGAAAGCGCGCTGCTTGGCGCGCGCCGCAGCGTCGACGAAGTCCGCGCGCGTGAAGCGCGCGTCGCCAGTGAATCCACCGAAGCCGCCCGCCGTCTGAGTGCAGCGGAAGCCGCGCTGCAGGCCGAGACCGCGCGCGCCGTCGAGCGCGAGGCCGCGCAGCGCGAGGTGCTGCGCCTGGAAGCGCTCGCCGAGGCGGTCACGCGCCTGGCCCAGGCCGAGGCCGAGACACAGCGCTGCGAGCTTGCCCGTGTCGCTGCCGACAAGGTGCTCGCCAGCGCCACCGCGCAGCAGCAGACGCTGGCCACCCGCCGCGCGGAACTCGCCGCCCGCATCGAGGCCTTGCAGCCGATCGCCGCCGATGTCTCCGCGCTCGAACTGCGCCTGCAGCAGGCCGAGCAGCACGTCCGCGCGCACGCCGCGCTGGCCGCCGCGCGCAAGCAGCTCGCGTTGCGCGAGTCGAGCGAGGCGAAGGCCCGCCAGGCCTGCAAGGACGCCCGGCGCGCCGCCACCGCGGCCAGCACCGCCTTCTCCATGCTCGACAATCGCTGGCGCCAGGCCCAGGCCGCCATCCTCGCCCGCCACCTGCACGACGGCGCGCCCTGCCCGGTGTGCGGCAGCGCCGATCACCCCGCGCCCGCCCGCCACGCGGGCGAGTTGCCCAGCGAGCAGGCGCTGCAGGATGCGGCCGAGCGTGTGCGCGAAGCGGACACCGCATTCGAAACCGCCCGTCAGGCGCTCAACACCGCCGAACTGGCGCGCGCCACGGCCGCGGCCGAAGTCGACACGCGCGCGGCCGCGCTGACGCTCGCGGCCGATGGCGCCGCCGAGGTCGCCGCCGAAGTCGCCCAACTGCGCCGCCACCTCGATGCCGCCCGCGCCGCCGCGGTGGAGCTCGCGCCGCTACGCGAGCAGGTGGCCGCGCTCGACGCCGACCTCGCCCGCGCCGCCATGGCGTACGAACAGGCGCGCGCCCAGTCCGCCGAGGCCGCCAGCGCGGCGCGTTCGGCGCAGCACGTCGCCGACGAGCGTCGCGCCGGTGTGCCGGAAGCCTTGCGCACGCCGGCCGCGCTGCAGGCGGCGCTCGCGGGCGCGCAGGCCGCACGCCAGCGTCTCGACCACGCCCTGCAGCAGGCGCAGATCGCGCACGGCGAAGCCGCCAGCCGCGCGGCTGCCCTGCGCGCGCAGCACGCCACGCTCGGCGAGGCGGTGCAGGCGGCAGGGTTACGCGTCGAGGAGGCGGGCGTCCAGTTCGCCGACGCGCTTGGTGCCGCGGGCTTCTGGCCGATGGGTGCTGATGCCGGTATCGGCAGTGGCGCCTTGGGGAGGGACGATGTTGCGGCGGTGAGCCAGCCTTCGTTCGCGGGCAAGCCCGCTCCCACAGAGGGTGGCCGCAGCGACCCTGGCTTCGCCCAGGCCGAGGCGGTGTGGCGCGCCGCGCTGATGCCTGCGGAGCGGATCGCGGCTCTCGAGGCCATGATCCGCGAGGCCGACCACCGCCGCGCCGCGGCCCATGAACGCGCCGAACGCGCCACGCGCGCCATCGCCGGCGTGGTGCGCCCCGACCTCGCCGCCCTCGACGCCCGCGCCGGTGCCGCCCGTGCCGCGATCGAGGCGGTGCTCGACCGCCTCGCCCGCGCCCGCAGCGCGCTCGCCACGCTCGCCGACACGCTCGCCCGGGTCGAGGAGATCGCGCGCGAATCCGGCGCCATCGAGACCGAATACCGCGTCGTCGGCCACCTCGCCGACATCGCCAACGGCAGCAACGGGCGCAACCTCACCTTCCAGCGCTACGTGCTCGCGGCGCTGCTCGACGACGTGCTGCGCGCCGCCTCGCTGCGTCTGGCGGCGATGAGCCGCGGCCGCTACCAGCTCCAGCGCCGCGAGGACCTGGCCGACGCCCGCCGCGCCGGCGGCCTCGACCTCGAGGTCTTCGACGAATACACCGGCCGCACCCGCCCGGCGAGCACGCTGTCCGGCGGCGAAGGCTTCATGGCCTCGCTGTCGCTCGCGCTGGGCCTCTCCGACGTGGTCCAGGCCTACGCCGGCGGCGTGCAGCTCGACACCCTGTTCATCGACGAAGGCTTCGGCAGCCTCGACCCCGAGTCGCTCGACATGGCGATGAGGGCGCTGATCGACCTGCAGCAGCGCGGGCGCATGGTGGGCGTGATCTCGCACGTCGAGGAGATGAAGCAGCAGATCGACGTGGCGATCGAGGTGGTGCCGGGGACGAGAGGGAGCCGGGTGCGGATCCGCGCCTGAGCGGCGTCCGCGCAGGCGGTGCGGGCGGCGCTCAGTGCGGATGCCGGTGATGGATGTCCGGGAAGTGCGGATGCTTGTGCACCATCGCCTCGTGGCGGTGCCAGTGTTCGTGGGGCTCGTCGCCGTTCCACGCGAAATCGTGCTGATGCCGGTGATGGGCGTCGTGGATGTGGGGATGGCTGTGCGCCATCGGCTCATGCACATGCTCGTGCTCGTGATGCTCGGTGAGGTGCAGCCATACCCCCCAGCCCATCAGCGCGGCCGCGATCCAGAACGCGGGCGAGGTCGATTCCCCGAGCAGGAGCAGCGACACCGCGGCGCCGATGAAGGGGGCGGTGGAGAAGTAGGCGCCGGTACGCGCCGTGCCCAGGCCGCGCAGCGCCAGCACGAAGAGCACCAGGCTGATGCCGTAGCCGAGCAGGCCGACGGCCATGGTCCCGAGCAGGATCGCGCCGCCGGGCAGGCTCGCGCCGAGCGCGAAGGCCAGCCCGACATTGACCGTCCCCGCCACCGCGCCCTTGGCGCCGGCGATGAACAGCGCGTCCGAGGCCGATACCCGCCGCGTCAGGTTGTTGTCGATCGCCCAGCACAGGCAGCCGGCAACGATGGCGAGCGGCCCGCTCCACTCGCGCGTGCCCGCTTCGCCACCGGACCACGACAGCACGACGCCGCCGGCGACGATCGCGAGCATGCCGAGCACGATGCGGCGGTCGGCGTTCTCCTTGAACACGACCCAGGCGATCACGGCGGTCAGCACCGCCTCGAGGTTGAGCAGCAGCGAGGCGGTCGAGCCGCTGCTGAGGGTGAGGCCGAACATCAGCGCGAGCGGCCCGAGCACCCCGCCGAAGAAGATCGCGCCCAGCAGCCAGGGCCATTCGCCGGCGGCCAGCCCGGAGGGCCGCCACCCGCGGTCGCGGATCAGGCGCGCCACGCCCAGTCCGAGCCCGCTGCCGAGGTAGAGCAGGCCGGCGAGCAGCCATGGCGACATCTCGCCCACGAGCAGCTTGGCGAAGGGGGTGCTCGCGCCGAACAGCGCGGCTGCGAGCAGGGCATGGACGACATGGACGTTTTTCATCGGATCCGGCGGATGAGGTGGAGGCCATCCAGTGGCGACGATAGCCGAAAATGCCCCCGGGTTCGCCGGGATGCCGATGCGCTCCGACATCGACATGTCGACCCATCTCGGGCATCATCGCTTTCGTCCAAACAGATAAAGGATCGTGCGGGGTGCCTTCACTCCGCCTTATGAGTCGTCTTTCCCGCCTCCAGAGTTTTCGCTCTGCCTCCCCGGACGGTGCGTCCCGCATTCCTCCGGAAGACGTTCCAGGTCGATGTCGTCCCTGGTCCGTAGCACGCCCATCCCGGCACACGAAACGACGCGAAGCCCGTCCTGATCGGGTTCGTCCGGCCTGCCCGACGCCTTCGTGGCGCCCCTGGTGCGGCCACCTGCTGTCCTTCATTCATCATGCCTGCGGGCAGGTCCCCGTTCGCCCTCACTCCTGCGCCCTGCGCCGAACCTAAGCCATGGAAATCGCCTTACTGATCGCCCTCATCGTGCTCAACGGTGTCTTCGCGATGTCCGAGATCGCGCTCGTCACCGCGCGCCGCGCCCGCCTTGCCCGCCTCGCGGAGGACGGCGACGGCTCGGCCGAAGTCGCGATGAAGCTCGGCGAGGATCCGACCCGCTTCCTGTCCACGATCCAGATCGGCATCACCTCGATCGGCATCCTCAACGGTATCGTCGGCGAGGCGGCCCTCGCGGGCCCGCTCGCGGAGTGGCTGCAGACCCTGGGCATGGAGCGGCGCACCAGCGAGATCGGCTCGACCGTGCTGGTGGTCGTGGTGATCACCTACGTGTCGATCGTGGTCGGCGAGCTCGTCCCCAAGCGCATCGGCCAGATCAACCCGGAAGGCATCGCCCGCCTGGTGGCGCGGCCGATGAACGTGCTGGCCATGGCCTCGCGCCCCTTCGTGCATCTGCTGGCCGGCTCGACCGCGCTGCTGCTGCGCCTGATGGGCCAGCGCGAGCTGGGCGGGCCGAGCGTGACCGAGGAGGAGATCCACGCCCTGCTGAACGAGGGCTCCGAAGCCGGCGTCATCGAGAAGAGCGAGCACGAGATGGTGCGCAACGTGTTCCGCCTCGACGACCGCCAGATCGGCTCGCTGATGGTGCCGCGCTCGGACATCGTCGCGCTCGACGTGGATCGTCCGCTCGACGAGAACCTGACCCTGGTCGCCGAATCGGCGCACTCGAGCTTCCCGGTGTGCAGGGACGGGCTCGACGAGATCCTCGGCATCGTCAGCGCCAAGAAGATCTTCACCCAGATGCTGCGCGGCGAGACGGTCGATCTGACAAAAGATCTGCAGGCGCCGGTGTACGTGCCCGAGTCGCTGACCGGCATGGAACTGCTCGAGCAGTTCCGCAGTTCCGGCACCTACATCGTGTTCGTGATCGACGAGTACGGCGAGGTGCAGGGCATGGTCACGCTGCACGACGTCGTCGAGTCGGTGACCGGCGAGTTCCTGTCGCACGACACCGAGGAGGCCTGGGCGGTGCAGCGCGAGGATGGCTCGTGGCTGCTCGACGGCCTGATCCCGATCGTCGAACTCAAGGACCGCCTGGGCATCAAGGCGGTGCCGGAGGAGGAGAAGGGCCGCTACCACACCCTGTCGGGCATGGTGATGTGGCTGCTCGGCCGCCTGCCCAACACCGGCGACATCGCCACCTGGGAAAACTGGCGGCTGGAGGTCATCGACCTCGACGGCAAGCGCATCGACAAGGTGCTGGCGACTCGGCTGCCGGAACCGGCGCCGGAGGCCGCCGTCGAAGACCAGCCCGAGCCGCCTGCCCAGGGCTGAGCACCCGGGACAAGAATCCAACGAATCTTCCCACGGAGCCTTCGATGAAACGCATTCTGCTCTTTCTTGCCACGAACCTGGCCGTGGTGCTGGTTCTGGGCATCGTCGCCAACCTGCTGGGCGTCAATCGCTTCCTCACCGCGAACGGACTGAACCTCGGCGCACTGCTCGGCTTTGCGGCCATCATGGGCTTCGGCGGCGCCTTCATCTCGCTGCTGATGTCCAAGCCGATCGCCAAGTGGAGCACCGGCGCGCAGGTCATCGATCGGCCGCGCAACGCCACCGAGCAGTGGCTGCTGGATTCGGTGGCGCGGCTGGCCAGGGGCGCCGGCATCCCGATGCCCGAGGTGGCGGTCTACGCCGGGGAGCCGAACGCCTTCGCCACCGGCGCGAGCAAGAACAGCTCGCTGGTCGCGGTATCCACCGGCCTGCTGCAGTCCATGTCGCGCGAGGAAGCCGAGGCCGTCCTCGCCCACGAGGTGGCCCACATCGCCAACGGCGACATGGTGACGCTGACCCTGATCCAGGGCGTGGTGAACACCTTCGTCGTGTTCCTGTCGCGCGTGGTCGGCTACCTGGTGGATTCCTTCCTGCGCCGCAACGACGAGGCGTCGAGCGGCCCGGGCATCGGCTACGTGCTCACCACCATCGTGTGCGACATCCTGTTCGGCGTGGTCGCCAGCATCATCGTCGCGTGGTTCTCGCGTCAGCGTGAATTCCGCGCCGATGCCGGCGCCGCGCAGCTGATGGGCAGCGCCCAGCCCATGATCGGCGCACTGCGCCGCCTGGGCGGCCTGGAGGCGGGCGAACTGCCGCAGAACGTCGCCACCGCCGGCATCGCCGGCCGCCCCGCGTGGATGAACCTGTTCGCGAGCCATCCGCCGCTCGAGGAGCGCATCCGCGCGCTGTCCGTCTCCGCTCGGCAGTGAGCACGGCGAGCGGGAGGATCGTGGCGAAGCGCCCGGCGGCAGGCGTGCGGAAAAGGGGCGCCGGCGGTGCCGGCACCCCCGCGTGGGCGCGGATTACTTGCTGCGCTTGACCTCGGTCTTGAGGACGTCGCCGGTGACCGGATCGACATCCAGTTCGACGCGCTGGCCCTGCGGGTCGGTGGCCTTGACCTCGTACTTGTCCTTGTCGCGCTCGATCGCGCGGAAGTCGCGGTAGCCGGCGGCCTCGAGCTTGGTCTGCACGTCCTTCAGGCTGAGCCAGTTCGACTGTGCGGGGGCGGCCGAGGTGGCGGCGCGGGCGGCGTTCTGGGCGAACGCGGGGACGATGGCGGCGCCGGCGCCGATGAGTCCGCCGGTGAGGGCAAGGGTCGCGATGAGAGTGGTGGCACGCATGATGGCATCTCCTGTGACTTGTGAGCGGTCCTGTTCCGACCGTGATGCCATGGTGCGCCCCGCTCCCTGAATCGATGCTGAAGGCGGCGTTCACCTTCCGTTCATCGCGAACCAGCGGTGAGCGGGGGCATCGTTCCGGCTGTTGTGGCCCCGGCCGCGGGTGTTCCGGCAGGCTGATAGTCCCCCCGGCGTCGTTGTTGCGTAACAGGCTGCGTTCGATGCCTGCAAGACCGGAGGGCGCCCAATCGCGTTCCTTGCTTCGTCGGACCAGCATGGGGAGCTCGTCGAGCTTGTGAAGAGGCGACTCACCGCCCGCCTGCGGCGGCGACATGGATCGAGTACAGCCCCCATGGACACTGCGCAAAGCGCTCGGTGAGCGGTAGGGCCGCGAGTTCGGGAATGCGGTCCGCGTCGTGCACGGCCCACAGGGGGCCCACTCCGCCGAGCGGGAGCGGCGTGCCGTCGAGGTGGGTGGCGCCGAGTTCCACCGTTTAGCCGTCGAAGGCGAGGCCGTGCTTGCTCATGAGCTGGTCGAGCGCCGGGTCGAGCGCACCGCGGTTGGGGCGGGCGATGGCGCCGGATCGGGTGAACAGCGCGGGGCCGTCGGCGGGCAGCGCCGCCAGCGCACCGTACCAGCATGCCCCGCCGCCGGCAGCCCCTCAGCGCATCTCGAACGCCTCGCGCCGGAAGCTCAGCCGCCGTCCCCACAGCCGTGCGAGCCCGGCCTTGAGCTGGTCGCCGAGGCCGCGCGGGCCGCAGAACCAGACTTCCGTGCGCTGGCCGTTCCCGCTCGTGGCGGCGAGGCTCTCCGGCGTCAGCGTGTCGCCGGCGGCGCGGTCGTGGATGTGCAGGCGCACGCTGGGCAGTTCGGCGCACAGGTTGTGAAGGCGGGCGACGAAGGGGTCGCTCGTGGCCCCGCGGGTGCTGTAGTGGAGCTCCACCGCAGGTGCCGCGTTCGGGTCGGCGCGCAGGGCGTCGAGCCACGCCAGGAAGGGGGTGACGCCGATGCCGCCGGCGATCCAGATCTGGCGCGCCTTGCGGTCCTGGCGGCCGAGCACGAAGCGGCCGTAGGGGCCTTCGACGGTGACCGCCTGGCCGACCGCGACGCGGCTGGCGAGCTGGCGGGTGTAGTCGCCCAGGGCCTTGATCTGGAAGGTGAGGCTGCGGTCGCCGTGGTCGGCGCTGGAGATGGTGAAGGGGTGCGAGCCCTCGAAGCGCTCGAAACCGACGAAGGCGAACTGCCCCGCCTCGTGTCCGCGCCAGGCGCCGTCCAGCCGGCACACGATCTCGGTGACGTCGGGGGCGGGGGAGGACACCGCGGTGACCACGCCCTTGACCTTGCGGTCGCGACCGATGCGGCCCGTCAGCGCGATGATCGAGGCCACGGTGCCCGCGCCCAGCAGCAGCGCGAGCAGCACGCCGACCGGTTGCGTCCAGTAGGCGGGCGGGGCCAGCACCGCGGCGTGGAAGGCGAGCACGAGGTAGAACACCGGCATCGCGCGGTGGAGGTGGCGCCAGAATTTGTACGGGAAGCGCTTCCACAGGCTGAGCACGACCATCGCCAGCACCAGGTAGATGGCGAACTCGCCGAGCTCCTCGCCGGCATCGCGCAGGGCCTCGTACAGGCCGCCGAATTCGTCGTGCTCCGGCTTTCCGGCCTTGCCGTACAGCGACTTGATGACGTCGTCCGACATCTCGATCAGCCAGTGCAGGGCCGCGAACACCGCGGCGAGGATGCCGGCCCATTTGTGCAGGCGGAAGATGCGGTCCATGCCGCCGAGCGGGCGCTCGAGCATGGTGGGGCGGGTGGCGAGCACCATCGCCAGCGACATCAGGCCGATGGCGAGCAGGCCGCTCAGATACAGGCCCTGTTCGCGGATCAGCCAGGGCAGCGAGGCCGGGCCGCCGTCGACAGCGGCGACGTTGAGCCCCCAGGCCGCGGCGATCAGGGCGATGAAGGCGGACAGGGCGGGGAGAGTGGAGAGGGTGGGGATCATGGCGGCGGCTCCCGACGGCAGGCGTGAAAAGGGGGCGCCGGCGTTGCCGGCACCCCGTCGTGGGCGCGGATTACTTGCTGCGCTTGACTTCGGTCTTGAGGACGTCGGCGGTGACCGGATCGACATCCATTTTCACGCGCTGTCCTTGCGGGTCGGTGGCCTTGACCTCGTACTTGTCCTTGTCGCGCTCGACCTCGCGGAAGTCGGTGTAGCCGGCGGCTTCGAGCTTGCCCAGCACGTCCTTGATGCTCAGCCAGTTGGACTGGGCGGCGGGGGCGGTCGCGGTGGCCGGGGTGGCAGCGGGGGCCGTGCTCTGTGCGAACGCGGGGGCGATGGCGGCGCCGGCGCCGATGAGTCCGCCGCTGAGGGCCAGGGTGGCGATGAGGGTGGTGGCACGCATGATGGCATCTCCGTTGTTGGGTGAGCGGTCCTGTTTCGACCGTGATGCCATCTTGCGCGCCGCTCCCTGAATCGATGCTGAAGGCGGTGTTCACCTTCCGTTCATCTCGCCCTGACGGTGAGCGGGTGGATCCTGCCCGCTGTCGTCGCTCCTGCCGGACGGGCTACCCGGTCACGCGGCGGTAGCGCGCCAGGCGCACGTCCACCGTCATCGTCAGCGCGCTCAGCGCCGCAGCCCGTGCGCGGCCTTCGGCGCTGGCGCGGTAGAGGTGGGGCGTCATCGCCAGCAGGTCGGCGATCTGCGCGGCGCCGTCGACGTGGATGCGGAAGCACAGCGACGCGCTGCCCAGGTGAACGAAGCCCGCCGGCGCCACGCGCTCGGCGGGGCGCTCGGGTTTGAGTACCGGGTAGATGATCTCGCGCAGCTCGCGCAGATGGTCGGGGCCGGCATCGACCTGCAGCAGCTCGCCGCCGGGGCGCAGCACGCGGGCGAACTCGGGGTAGACGGGAAAGCCGAACATGCACAGCACGCGGTCGAGGGTGGCGGGCAATACCGGCAGGCCGGCGTTGCTGCCGACGACCCAGGCGGCGTGCGCGTCCTTGCGCCCGCGCGAGTCCTGCAGATCCCGTTTCGCCGCTGCCTGCACCGCCCATTTCGAGATGTCGAGGCCGAGCAGTGCGAGCGGGGTCGCCGCACCGGCCGTGGCGGCGAGCTGGCGCAGGTAGTAGCCCTCGCCGCAGCCGGCATCGAGGCAGGCGAGCGCCCGGCCGGCGGGCGCGCCGTCGAGCACTGTGGCCGCGACCGCGTCGGCGATCGGCCGGTAATGCCCGGCCTCGAGGAAGCGGCGGCGCGCGGCGACCATCTCCTTGCTGTCGCCCGGATCGCGCGAGCGCTTGTTCTGCACCGGCAGCAGGTTCGCATAGCCCTGGGCGGCGACGTCGAAGCAATGGCCGCCGGTACAGCGCCAGCTCGCGCCGTCGCGCTGCAGCGGCGCGCCGTCGAGCGGGCAGGCCAGGGCGGTGAAGGGCGTGGCGCTCACTGGGCGGCGTCGGCCGGGCTGCGCAGCATCACCAGCAGCATCTTGAAGGGCTCGGTGGGGGTGATGGCGTGCGCCACGTTGGCCGGCATCAGCAGGGTGTCGCCCGCGCCCAGGCCGTGGTGCTCGCCGCCGAGCAGCACCTCGGCGCGGCCCTCGACCCCGATCACCAGCGCATCGAAGGGCGCGGTGTGTTCGCTCAGCCCCTCGCCGGCGTCGAAGGCGAACAGGGTCACGCTGCCGGCGGCGTTCTTCACCAGCATGCGGCTGACGATGGCCTTGTCCTGGAACTGCAGCATCTGCGCGAGGTTCTCGACGCGCGGCGGGGCGTCGGTCAGGCGGTTTCCGGTGCTCATGGGGGCCTCCTTGGGGCGGTGAGTGGGGGCAAGCGAATGGCAAATGCGTGGCAGATGCGCGGCGGGAGAATCGTCATCATCATTGCCCGCTTCACCGCCTCTGTCCATGATGCGGGGCAAGGGCGTGAAGCGGAGGAGCGGACTCATGCGGAAGGAAGCGGGTGGCGAGGACGAACTGGTGCGGCAGCTGTTGCAGCCGGGCGTGCTGCCGGATTCGGCGGACGGCGTGGAGCTGGTCGAGACGCACATCTCCTGGGTGCTGCTCGCCGGCCAGCATGCATGGAAGCTGAAGAAGCCGCTCGATCTCGGTTTCCTCGATTTCAGCACCGTGGAGCGCCGCCGCGAGGCCTGCGAGGCGGAACTGCGGCTCAACCGGCGCACCGCGCCGATGCTGTACGAGGCGGTGGTGCCGGTGTGGCGCAGCGCGCAGGGCGTGCGGGTGGGCGGGCCGGATGCGGCCGCCGACGCGGCCCCGCAGGCGGCGCCGCGCGACTACCTCGTGCGCATGCGCCGCTTCGAGCAGTCGGCGCTGTTCTCCGTCATGCTCGAGGCCGGCCGGCTCGAGCCGGCGCTGTTCGACCGCCTCGCCCGCCATGTGGCGGATTTCCATGCCGCCGCGGCGGTGGCGCAGCCGGGGCAGGGGTTCGGCGATGCGGCGGCGGTGCACGCTCCGGTGCGGCAGAACTTCGTGCAGCTGCGCGAGTTGCTGTCGGCGGCGCGCCTCGACGCGCCGGTCCTGCTCGCCGAGCTCGAACGCGTCGAGTCCTGGGCCGAGGCGCAGTTCGCCGCACTGGCGCCGGTGTTCGACGCGCGCCTGGCGGAGGGTAGGGTGCGCGAGTGCCACGGCGACCTCCACCTGGGCAACCTGATCGTGCTCGACGGCGAGCCGCGGCTGTTCGACGGCATCGAGTTCAGCGCCGAGCTGCGGTGGGCCGACGTGATCGCCGACATCGCCTTCCTGGTCATGGACCTGCAGGCGCGCGGCCGGCCGGGCCTGGGCTGGCGCTTCCTCAACGCCTGGCTGGAGCGCAGCGGCGATTACGCCGGGTTGCGCGTGCTGCCCTGGTACCTGAGCTACCGCGCGATGGTGCGTGCCAAGATCGCCGCCATCCGCGCCGCGCAGGTGGCGGGCGAGGCGCGCGCGGAGAGTCTGGCCGAATGCGCGCGCTATCTCGCGCTCGCCGCGGCACCGGCACGGACGCCCGCGCCGGCGCTGCTGATCGCCAGCGGGGTGTCGGGCGCGGGCAAGACGAGCCAGTCGCTGCCGCTGCTGGAACGGTGCGGGGTGATCCGCGTACGCGCCGACGTCGAGCGCAAGCGCCTGTTCGGCCTCGACGCCGAGGCGGCGAGCGGCTCGGCGCTCGGCGGCGGCTTGTACACCGCAGCGGCCGGCGCGCGCACCTACGACCGGCTGGCCGACCGCGCGCGCGCCGTGGTCGGGGCGGGCTATCCGGTGCTGGTCGATGCGACCTTCCTCAGGCGGGCCCAGCGCCGGGTGTTCGCCGACCTCGCCGCCGCGCTCGGCGTGCCCTTCGCGATCCTCGCCTTCGATGCGCCGGTGGCGGTGCTGCGGGCGCGCGTGCGCAGCCGCCTCGCCGCCGGTGGCGACGCCTCCGAGGCCGACGAGGCGGTGCTCGCGACGCAACTTCGCACGCGCGAAGCGTTCGAAACCGAGGAACTCGCGCGCCTGCTGCCGATCGATACCCGCTCGGCGCCGGACTGGCGCGGCCTGTTGCCGGCGCTCGCCCGCCTGTGGCCGGGCGCGCTGCCCGCGGACGCGGCGGCCCCTTAGCCGGCTGGGCCGATGCGCCGCCGGACCGCATGCGCGCGCCGGCGTCCCGGAGCAGCCGGCCCGGCAGCCGAAGGAATACCAGACACTCAGGACCCGATGGATACACTGACCCATGCCCTCTCGGGCGCCCTCGTCGGCCGCGTGCTCGCCGGACGTCGCACCTCGGCCGCTATGCCCGGGGCCGCGTCCGCACACGGCCCGCAGCCCCCGGTATGGCAGATGGTGGTCGCCGGCACCGTGGCGGCGACCTTCCCCGACCTCGACTTCGTGCTCGGCTGGATCTCCGAGCTCACCTACCTGCGCGGGCATCGCGGCGTGACCCACTCGCTGCTCCTGCTCCCGCTGTGGGGGCTGATGCTCGCCTGGCTGCTGGCGCGCTTCTGGCGGCGCGGGGGCCGGCCGGGCGCGGGCTGGCGCAGCTTCTACCTCGTGGTGTGCAGCGCACTTTTCGTGCACATCCTCGGCGACCTGATCACCCAGTTCGGCACCATGATCCTCGCGCCCTTGTCCGACCGCCGCTTCGGCTGGGGCACGACCTTCATCATCGACCTGCCCTTCACCGGCATCATCCTCGCCGGCCTGCTGGCGAGCGCGCTGTGGCGCGGCAGCCGGGTGCCGGCGGCGAGCGCGCTGGTGCTGCTCGCCGCCTGGGTGGGCGTGCAGGCGACGGGCCGCGCCGAGGCGATCGACGCCGCGCGCGCCTACGCCGCGGCCAAGGGCATCGCCGTGGTCGAGGTCGACGCCGCGCCGCGGCCGGCCTCGCCCTTCAACTGGACCGCGATCGTGTTCGACGGCGAACGCTACCACTACGCCCACCTCAACACCCGGCGCAGCGAACCGCTGGTGGCCACCGACGACGACAACTTCATCCGCCGCTTCTCCGCGCCCTACCTGCCGGTGGCGATGGCGCAGTGGGAGGTGCGCGAGCGCTTCGGCAACGGCAGCACGCGCGCGCTCGCCGAGCAGGTGTGGAACGCCGAGGACTTCGCCTTCTACCGCTGGTTCGCGATGTTCCCGGTGCTCGACCATGCGGGCGAGGAGGGCGACGGCCAGCTGTGCGCCAGCTTCAAGGACCTGCGCTTCCTCACCCCGGGGCGCGACCGCCAACCCTTCATCTACGGCCTGTGCAACGCCGCCGACGGCTGGCGCCTGTTCGAACGTGAGGCCGGCGGCCTGCGCTGGATCGATCCGCGATGACGAAATTGAAAGACGAGGCCGACAACCCCGGCCCCGGACCTGCGCTGCAGCCGGAAACGGACGTGGCCGGCACGCACCCCGTGGGAGCGGGCTTGCCCGCGAATGGCTCTGCCGAAGAAGCCGGGCCGCCCCGCAAGCCGCCGCGCTGGCGGCGCTGGGCGGTCGAGATCGGCATCTTCGTCGCCGTCTTCTTCGCCATCCAGGCCTGGATGGCGCGCGACGTGCCGGCCGGCCCTGCACCGGATTTCGCCACCGTCGCCGCCGACGGCCGCGCACTCAGCCTCGCCGAGTGGCGCGCCGCCCATCCGGGTCGGGCGGTGGGCGTGTATTTCTGGGCCGAGTGGTGCCCGATCTGCACCGCGCAGCAGGGCACGATCGACGGCGTGCAGGCCGACTACCCGGTGCTCACCGTCGCCATGCAGTCGGGCGACGCGCCGGCGGTGTCAGATGTGCTCGCCGGGCGCGGCCTTGCCTGGACCACCGCGATCGACGCCGACGGCCGCATCGCCCAGGCTTACGGGCTGCGCGGCGTGCCCGCCTTCGTCGTGCTCGACCCGGCGGGGGCGATCCGCTCGGTATCGCTGGGCTACACCACCGGCTGGGGGCTGCGCGCGCGCCTGTGGTGGGCGGGCGTGAGCGGCTGAGGAGGACGACATGGGGGCGCCCAGACTGATCACCGCCTTCACCGCCGGTGCGGCCACGCTCGCCGGAGGGCGGGCGCTGGTGCATTGGGGGATCCGCAAGGGCCTGGCGGCGCCGCGGGTGGCGCATCACACCGATCCGGGCGCGCTCGGGCTGGGTTTCGACACGGTGCGCATCGCCACCGCCAACGGCAGGACGCTGCACGCGTGGTTCATCCCCGCGCCGGACGCCGCTGCAGTGGCCGCGCCGGCGGTGCTCGTGGTGCACGGCTGGGGCGGCAATGCGGCGCTGATGCTGCCGCTCGCACGTCCGCTGCACGATGCCGGCTTCGCCACCCTGTTCGTCGATGCGCGCTGCCACGGCGCCAGCGACGACGACAGCTTCGCCTCCCTGCCGCGCTTCGCCGAGGACGCCGAGCACGCCTTCGCCTGGCTCGCCACCCGTGCCGGCGTCGACCCGGCGCGCATCGCCCTGCTCGGCCATTCGGTGGGGGCGGGCGCGGTGCTGCTGGCCGCCGCGCGCACGCCGCGGGTCGCGGCGGTGGTCAGCGTCGCGGCCTTCTCGCATCCGGCGGCCATGATGCGGCGCTGGCTGGCGGCCAGGCGCATCCCGGAGAAGCCGCTCGGCCGCTACATCCTCGGCTACGTCGAGAAGACCATCGGTCACCGCTTCGACGACATCGCGCCGGTCGCCACGATCGCGCGTATCCGCCGCCCGGTGCTGCTGGTGCACGGCGAGGATGACGAGGTGGTGCCGATCGACGAGGCGCGGCAGATCTTCGCCGCGCGCGGCGACACGCCGGTCGAGCTGATGACCGTGTCCGGGGACCACGAATCCTTCGCCGAGCTCGAGCATCACATGGGGCGCCTGGTGGAATTCTTGGACCGTGCGCTGGCCGCGGGACGCCCGGGTTTGTAGAATCGATCCTCCTTCCCACCCTCCGGGGCCCGAGCCGCGTGCACCGGGACCGGAACGACAAGCACAACACGGAGACCGCCTCATGCAGAAACGCCGCTTCACCGCCCTCATTGCCGGCCTCGCCGCCTCCGCCGCGCTCGGCTTCTCGATGCCCGCTTCGGCGCAGCAGTACAAGGACGAATACAAGCTCTCCACCGTGCTCGGCGAGGCCTTCCCGTGGGGCTGGGGCGCCAAGCGCTGGGCGGACCTGGTGGCGGAGAAGACCGAGGGCCGGATCAAGATCAAGGTCTATCCGGGCACCTCGCTGGTCTCCGGCGACCAGACCAAGGAATTCACCGCGCTGCGCCAGGGCATCATCGACATGGCGGTGGGCTCGACCATCAACTGGTCGCCGCAGGTCAAGGAACTGAACCTGTTCGCGCTGCCCTTCCTGATGCCCGACCACAAGGCGATCGACGCCCTGACCCAGGGCCGCGTCGGCACCAAGATGTTCGATATCCTCGCCGAGCGCGACGTGGTGCCGCTGGCCTGGGGCGAGAACGGCTTCCGCGAGGTTTCCAATTCGAAGAAGCCGATCCGCACGCCGGACGACGTCAAGGGCATGAAGATGCGCGTGGTCGGCTCGCCGCTGTTCCTCGCCACCTTCAACGCACTCGGCGCCAACCCGACGCAGATGAGCTGGGCCGACGCCCAGCCGGCGATGGCGACCGGCGCGGTCGACGGCCAGGAGAACCCGCTCGCGGTGTTCAATGCCGCCAAGCTGCACACCGTCGGGCAGAAGCACCTGACGCTGTGGGGCTATGTCGCCGACCCGCTGATCTTCGTGGTCAACAAGAGCGTGTGGAATTCCTGGTCCGAGGCCGACCGCAAGGCGGTGTCCGAGGCCGCGCAGCAGGCCGCCAAGGAAGAGATCGCCCGCGCCCGCGCCGGCATCTCGGCGGCTGACGATGCGCTGCTCAAGGAGATCGAGGCCAATGGCGTGTCCGTGGTCCGCCTGAGCGACGCCGAGCGCGACGCCTTCCGTGCCGCCACTGCCGGCGTGTACAAGGAGTGGGCCGAGAAGATCGGCGCCGACCTGGTCAAGCAGGCCGAGGAAGACATCGCCAAGCGCTGAGCCGCACATCCAGCAAGCTGGCCGGACGGCGCCGCACTCGGGCCGTCCGGCCTTTTTTCCGCCGACAGCACTCTGAGTCCATGAACACCGAATCGCCGCCGCACGAAACCGAAGCATCCGCCCCGTACACGATCGAACAGATCCTCTCCGGCATCGTCATGGGCCTGATCGTGCTGATCACCTTCGGCAACGTGCTGGCGCGCTACTTCACCTCGCAGTCCTTCGCCGCCACCGAGGAGTTCTCGATCGCGCTGCTGATCGTGCTGTCCTTCCTCGGCTCCTCGGCGGCCTTCGCCTTCGACCGCCACATCCGGGTCGATTTCTTCGTGCGCAAGCTGCCACGCTCCTGGCACGCGGCTGCGGAGTGGCTGTCGTTCGCGGTTACCGCCAGCCTGTTCGCCTTCATCGCCTTCTACGCCGGGCGCCTGACCTGGGACCAGTACCGCTTCGAGGAGACCTCGCCCGCGCTCGGCGTGCCGCAGTGGTGGTACACGGTGTGGATGCCGGTGCTGGCGGTGGCGCTGGTGCTGCGCCTGGTGCTGACCCGCATGCGGAGGCACGCATGATCGGCACCGTCCTCATCGGCCTGTTCCTGCTCGCGCTGGTCGCGGGCATGCCGCTCGCCACCGGGCTGGGCGTGGCGAGCATCGCGGTGCTGGCGCTGGCGGGCTTCGACCAGCTCGCGGTGCCGACCAACATCTACGCCGGCATCGCCAAGTACCCGTTGCTGGCGATCCCGATGTTCATCCTCGCCGGCATGATCTTCGAACGTTCCGGCGTGGCGATCCGGCTGGTGCGCTTCGTGACCGCGATGGTCGGCGAATGGACCGGTTCGCTGGCGGTGGTGGCGGTGCTGGTGTCGATGCTGCTGGGCGGCATCTCCGGTTCCGGCCCCGCTGACGCCGCGGCAGTGGCAGCGGTGATGCTGCCGTCGATGATCGCGCGCGGCTATCCGAAGGGCTTCTCCGCCGGCCTGATCGCCGCCTCCGGCTCGACCGCGATCATCATTCCGCCCTCGGTGGCCTTCATCGTCTACAGCGTCATGGTGCCGGCAGCGACCGTGCCGGCGCTGTTCGCCGCCGGCCTGTTCCCGGGCATCATCGCCGCCCTGTGCCTGCTGGTGCCGGCGATCGTGATCAGCCGCAAGTACGGCTTCGGGCGCGACTACAAGGCGGCTCGCCCGCCGCTGGGCAGGAGCTTCATCGACGCGATCTGGGGCCTGCTGGCGCCGGTGATCATTCTCGGCGGCCTGCGCACCGGCGTGTTCACGCCCACCGAGGCGGCGGTGGTGGCGGTGGCCTACGGCATCTTCGTCGGCATGGTGGTGTATCGCAGCATCAGCTTCAAAGGCCTGTTCCGCGTGCTGGTCGATGCCGGCGAGCTGTCGGCAGTGGTGCTGATGATCATCGGCATCGCCTCGGTGTTCGCGTGGGCGGGCAACACCCTGGGCATCTTCGACGTCGCGGCCAAGGCGCTGGTCGGGCTGCATTCGAGCGAATGGCTGATGCTGCTGTCGATCAACCTGCTGCTGCTCGTCGCCGGCATGTTCCTCGACGCGATCTCGATCTTCCTGATCCTGCTGCCGCTGCTGGTGCCGATCGCGGTCGCCATGGGCTGGGACCTGGTGTGGTTCGGGGTGATGATGACGATCAACCTCGCCATCGGCCAATTCACCCCGCCGATGGCGATCTCGCTGATGATCACCTCGCGCATCGCCGGCATCGGCATGGAGGAGACCTTCAAGTGGGTGATCTGGCTGGTGCTGGCGATGGGTGCCGGGCTGACGCTGATGATCGTGTTCCCGCAGCTGGCGCTGTGGCTGCCGGGGAAGCTCGGCTACCTGTAACCCGGGATGCGGGCCGCTGCCGCCCGCCCTGGCGTCTTCCGCACCGCCGCTGGGCTGGGCCTCAGCCCGGCTGGTCGAGCAGGTCGTTGATCGCGAGCTGGATGCGCTGTGCGACGCGCTCGCGGTCGAGCTCGGGGTTGCGGATGGTGCGCAGCAGCAGGCCTTCGAACATGGCCGCGAGCACTTCCACCATGTCGGCGGTTGCCGCGGGGGTGTCGTCGTGGCCGGCGGCGCGGCGGATGGCGCCGATGGTCACCGCGAGTTCGCGCCGGCAGGTGGCGTCGGCCTCGCGCACGATCTGCGCCACATGCGGGTTGCGCGCGGCCTCGGCGACGATCTCCACTTTCAGCGCCGCACTGGCCGGATCGAGCTGATCGAGCACGCCTTCGGCGGCGCGTTCGATCAACGCATTGCGCACGTTGCACGCGGCGCGCAGTTCGGCGGTCAGCGTCAGCAGGGTCTCGAGGTCCTGCGCGACGATCGCGCCGATGATGGCTTCCTTGTTCTCGAAGTAGTGGTAGATGTGGCCGGCGCTCATGCCGGCGATCTTCGAGATCTGTGCGATGCTGGCGCCATGAAAGCCGTGCTCGCGGAAGCATTGCGCCGCGGCGGCGAGGATCTGCTGGCGGCGGGCGGCGGCGCGCGAAGCTTCGGTGGTGTGGGGCGTGGAGTCTGTGATCTGCATGCTGTTCCGGTCAGACGCTCGGGCCCGCCGTCGATGAACCACCGCGGCGGGACGATGTCTTGAAAAATCTTGCGGTGCAACAAACGATAACATAGAATGAGCGTTCGATCTAGAATAACCATTCTAATGAGCGGGTCGTCGGGTCGCGATCAACAGTTGCACGCCGATGCCGCCGCTTCTCGCGTTCACGAGGCTCCAATGAAGACAAGATCCCAAGCCCTTTTCAGGTCCGCGGCTGCAGTGGCGCTGAGCGCCCTGTTCCTTGCCGCTTGCAGTGGAGGCAAGGAACAGGGCGGCGCGCCGGGCGCCGGGGCGCCGCCGCAGGCACCCGCCGTGACCGTGATGACGCTCAAGACCGAATCGGTGCCGATGGTGGCCGAACTGCCGGGGCGCACCAGCCCCTACCTGATCGCCGAGTTGCGCCCGCAGGTCACCGGGATCGTCACCGAACGCGCCTTCAACGAGGGCAGCGAGGTCAAGGCCGGCCAGGTGCTTTACCGCATCGATCCGGCGCCCTATCAGGCCGCGTTCGACAGCGCCCGGGCCGCGCTTGCGCGCGCCGAAGCCAACGCTCAGGTGGCGCGCATCAAGGCCGAGCGCCACGCCGGCCTGGTGAAGATCGAGGCGGTCAGCAAGCAGGCCAACGACGACGCCCAGGCCGGGCTCAAGCAGGCCCAGGCCGAGGTCGCGGCGGCCAGGGCGGCGCTCGACAAGGCGAAGATCGACCTCGACTACACCCGCCTGAAGTCGCCGATCGCCGGCCGCATCGGGCGCTCGACCGTCACCGCCGGCGCGCTCGTCACCGCGAACCAGGCGCAGGCGCTCGCCACCGTGCAGCAGCTCGACCCGATCTACGTCGACCTCACCCAGTCCAGCGCCGAGATGCTGCGCCTGCGCCGCGAGATCGCCGCCGGCCGCCTGCAGGCGGGCGCGAAGGGCGAGGTGCCGGTGAAGCTGATCCTCGAGGACGGCAGCGAGTACGCCGCCGAGGGCCGCCTGGCGCTGTCGGAAGTGACCGTGGACGAGGGCACCGGCAGCGTGACCCTGCGCGCCCAGTTCCCCAACGCCGACGGCGTGCTGCTGCCCGGCATGTACGTGCGTGCCCGCCTGCCGCAGGGCATGCGCAGCGAGGCGATCCGGGTGCCGCACAAGGCGCTGTCGCGCGACCCGCGCGGCAACGCGCTGGTGATGCTGGTCGATGCCGAGGGCAAGGTCGAGGCGCGTCCGGTGCAGGTCGCGCAGTCGTTCGGTTCGGACTGGGTGGTGACCAGCGGTCTCGCGGCCGGCGAGCGCATCATCGTCGAGGGGCTGCAGAAGGTCCGCCCGGGTACGCCGGTGCAGGCGCAGGAGGCGGGAGCGAGCACGCCCGCTGCCGGCCAGGCGCCCGCGGCCAAGGCCAGCTGAGGTAGCCGACCATGGCCCGTTTCTTCATCGACCGACCCATCTTCGCGTGGGTCATCGCCATCGTCATCATGCTGGCGGGTGCGCTGTCCATCCAGCAGCTGCCGGTGTCCCAGTACCCGTCGATCGCGCCGCCCGCGATCGTCATCAACGCCCGCTATCCGGGCGCCTCGGCCAAGGCGGTCGAGGACTCGGTGACGCAGATCATCGAGCAGAAGATGACCGGTCTCGACGGCCTGCTGTACATGAAGTCGACCAGCGACGCCTTCGGCAACGCCTCGACTACGCTGACCTTCTCCGCCGAAACCGACCCCGATACCGCCCAGGTGCAGGTGCAGAACAAGATGCAGACCGCGCTGCCGCTGCTGCCGCAGGCCGTGCAGCAGCAGGGGGTGACGGTCGCCAAGTCCGGCGCCAACTTCCTGATGGTGGTCGGTTTCGTCTCGACGGACGACAGCCTGACGGGGTCGGACCTTTCGGACTTCCTGGTATCGACGGTTCAGGATCCGCTCTCGCGCGTGGAGGGCGTGGGCGAGGTGCAGGTCTTCGGCGCGCAGTACGCCATGCGCGTGTGGCTCGACCCTGCGAAGCTCACCAACTACCGCCTCACCCCGGGCGACGTGCGTACCGCCCTGCAGGCCCAGAACGCCCAGGTCTCGGCCGGCCAGCTCGGCGGCACCCCCGCCGTGCCGGGGCAGGGTTTCACCGCCACGATCACGGCGCAGAGCCGCTTGCAGACGGTCGCCGAATTCGAGGATATCCTGCTGCGCAGCAACGCTCAGGGCGGCGAGGTGCGTCTGCGCGACGTCGCCCGTGTCGAGATCGGGGCTGAGAACTACGGCACCCTGGCGCGCTACAACGGGCAGGTCGCCTCGGGCATGGGGATCCGGCTCGCGCCGGGCGCGAATGCGCTCGACACCGCGACCGCGGTGCGCGCCAAGCTCGACGAGATGCAGCGCTACTTCCCCGAGGGCGTGGAGTACGTCGTCCCCTACGACACGACGCCCTTCGTCAAGATCTCGATCGAGTCGGTGGTGATGACGCTGATCGAGGCGGTGGTGCTGGTGTTCCTGGTGATGTACCTGTTCCTGCAGAACTTCCGCGCCACGCTGATCCCCACCATGGCGATCCCGGTTGTGCTGCTCGGCACCTTCGGCCTGATGGCGGCCTTCGGCTTTTCGATCAACACGCTGACCATGTTCGGCATGGTGCTGGCGATCGGCCTGCTGGTGGACGACGCCATCGTTGTGGTCGAGAACGTCGAGCGCGTGATGACCGAGGAGGGGCTGCCTCCGAAGGCGGCCACCAAACGCTCGATGGACCAGATCACCGGTGCGCTGGTCGGCATCGGCCTGGTGCTGTCGGCGGTGTTCGTGCCGATGGCCTTCTTCGGCGGCTCGACCGGCGTGATCTACCGCCAGTTCTCGATCACCATCGTGTCGGCGATGGCGCTGTCGGTGCTGGTGGCGATCGTGTTCACCCCGGCCCTGTGCGCCAGCATCATGAAGCCGGTGGAGAAAGGCCACGGACACGGCGAGGGCGGCCTGTTCGGCAAGCTCTTCCACTGGTTCAACCTGAAGTTCGATCGCAGCACCAAGGGCTACGAGTCGGCAGTCGGCGGCATCCTCAAGCGCAGCGCGCGTTTCCTAGCCATCTACCTCGCCATCGTCGCGGTGCTCGGCCTGCTGTTCGTGCGCATGCCGACCTCCTTCCTGCCCGAGGAAGACCAGGGCGTGATGTTCAACCAGATCGTGTTGCCTGCTGGTGCCACCCAGGAGCGCACGCTCGCGGTGCTCGAGAAGGTCGAGCAGCATTACCTGGTGAACGAGAAGGATACCGTGCGCGCGATCTTCACCGTGGCCGGCTTCAGCTTCGGCGGCAGCGGCCAGAACATGGGCATCGGCTTCGTGAACCTCAAGCATTGGGACGAGCGCCAGGCGCCGGGCATGGACGTGAAGTCGGTCGCCGGGCGCGCGATGGGCGCCTTCGCGCAGATCCGCGAGGCGATGGTGTTCGCCTTCGTGCCGCCGGCGGTGATCGAGCTCGGCACTTCGGGCGGCTTCACCGTGCAGATGCAGGACCGCTCCGGCCTCGGCCACGAGGCGCTGCTCGCCGCGCGCAACCAGTTCCTCGGCATGGCGGCGCAGGACAAGCGCCTGGTCGGGGTACGCCCGAACGGCCAGGAGGACATGCCCGAGCTGCAGCTCGACATCGATCACGCCAAGGCCGGCGCGCTCGGGCTGTCGATCGCCGACATCAACGACACCCTGTCGACCGCCTGGGGCGGCAGCTACATCAACGACTTCCTCGACCGCGGCCGCATCAAGAAGGTCTACCTGCAGGGCGACGCCCCCGCGCGCATGACGCAGGAAGACCTCGACAAGTGGTACGTGCGCAACAAGGCGGGCGACATGGTGCCGTTCTCGGCCTTCGCCACCGCGCGCTGGACCTATGGCTCGCCGCGTCTCGAGCGCTTCAACGGCCAGCCGTCGATGGAGATCCTCGGCCAGTCCGCGCCCGGACTGTCGTCCGGCGAGGCGATGCAGGCCGTGGAAGACATCATGGCGAAGATGCCGCCGGGCATCGGCTACGACTGGTCGGGTACCTCCTACGAGGAGCGCCGCTCCGGCTCGCAGGCGCCGGCGCTGTACGCGCTGTCGCTGCTGGTGGTGTTCCTGTGCCTGGCGGCGCTGTACGAGAGCTGGTCGGTGCCGTTCGCGGTGATGCTGGTGGTGCCGCTCGGCGTGCTCGGCGCGCTGCTGGCCGCCACCAGCCGCGGGATGTCGAACGACATCTACTTCCAGGTCGGCCTGCTCGCCACCATCGGCCTGTCGTCGAAGAACGCGATCCTGATCGTGGAGTTCGCCAAGGCGCAGATGGAGGAGGGCAAGGATCTGGTCGCGGCCACCCTGACCGCGGTGCGGATGCGTCTGCGCCCGATCATCATGACCTCGCTCGCCTTCGGCTTCGGCGTGCTGCCGCTGGCGATCGCCACCGGCGCCGGTGCCGGCAGCCAGAACGCGATCGGTACCGGCGTGCTCGGCGGCACCATCGCGGCGACCGTGCTCGGCATCTTCTTCGTGCCGCTGTTCTATGTCGTGATCAAGCGCATTTTCCCCGACAAGTCCAGGGAGGAGGCCGTGGCGCCGACCGCCCAGGAGGGACGTTGAGATGAACAAGCAGGAAACGAAGCGGCCCCTGCGCGCCCTGGTGGTGGCACTGGCTGCCACCACCCTGGGCGCGTGCTCGATGATCCCGGCCTTCGAGCGCCCCGCGGCGCCGGTGCCGGCGAGCTTCCCGCAGGCCCAGTCCACCACGGCCTCGGCGATCGCGCCGCTGGCCGACACCATCGCCTGGCGTGACTACTTCGCCGACGCGCGCCTGCGCGAGGTGATCGCGCTCGCCCTCGACAACAACCGCGACCTGCGCGTGGCCGCGCTCAACATCGAGCGTGCGCGCGCCCAGTACGGCATCCAGCGCGCCGACCTGTTCCCGTCGATCGCGGTCAGCGGCGGGCAGAGCGCGCAGCGCCTGCCGGCGGACCTGAACGCCAGCCAGCAGGCCGACATCAGCCGCCAGTACAGCGCCAACCTCGGCTTCGCCAGCTACGAGCTCGACTTCTTCGGCCGCGTGCGCAGCCTGGAAGAGCAGGCGTTGCAGACCTACCTCGGCACCGAGGAGGCTCGCCGCAGCGCGCAGATCAGCCTGGTGGCCGAGGTCGCCAACGCCTGGCTGCGCCTCGCCGCCGACCGCGAACGCCTGGCGCTGGCGAAGAGCACGCAGCAGACCCGCCAGGAATCCCTCGATCTGGTGCGGCGCAGTTTCGAGCTGGGTGCGGTGTCCGCCCTCGACGTGCATCAGGCCGAGACCTTGCTGCAGGGCGCACGCGCCGATGCGGCGCGCTTCGAGACCGTGGTCGCACAGGATCAGAACGCACTGGCGCAACTGGTCGGCGGCGGTGTCCCGGCCACTCTGTTGCCGGACGGGCTCGAGCAGGCGGTCGCCACGGTGGCGGAGCTCCCCGCCGGGGTGCCCTCCGAAGTGCTGGCGCGTCGCCCCGACATCCTGCAGGCCGAGCGTGCCCTGCTGGCGGCCAATGCCAGCATCGGTGCCGCACGCGCCGCCTTCTTCCCGCGCATCACGCTGACCGCCACCGCCGGCACCGCGAGCAGCACGCTCGACGGCCTGTTCGACGGCGGCTCGGGTGCCTGGAGCTTCGTGCCGCAGTTGCGCCTGCCGATCTTCGAGGCCGGACGGCTGCAGGCGAGCCTGGATCTCGCCGAGATCCAGCGCGACATCAACGTCGCCCAGTACGAGAAGGCGATCCAGTCGGCCTTCCGCGAAGTGGCCGACGCGCTTGCCGAGCGCGCGACCGTCACCGAGCGCATCGACGCCCGGCGCAAGCAGGTGGCGGCGACGCAGAACAGCCTGAAGCTGTCCGACGCCCGCTACCGCGGTGGCGTCGACAGCTATCTGAGCCTGCTCGACGCCCAGCGCAGCCTGTACGCGGCCGAGCTGGAGCTGATCGGTGTCCGCTTCCTCGAGGCGACCAACCGCGTCGAACTGTACAAGGCGCTCGGCGGCGGCTGGCAGTAGCGCGGCGCGCCCGGGTCCGGGCATGGTCGCGCTACACTTCGCAGCCATGAACACGACGCCCACCTCCGCCGAACCCGACCGCCGCATCCCGGTCACCATCCTCACCGGCTTCCTCGGCGCCGGCAAGACCACGCTGCTGAACCACCTGCTGCGCCAGCCGCAGATGGACGGCAGCGCGGTGCTGATCAACGAGTTCGGCGCGGTCGGCGTCGACCACCACCTGGTGGAGAAGGTCGACGAGAGCCTGGTCGTGCTCGACTCCGGCTGCATCTGCTGCAGCGTGCAGGGCGACTTGGTGCGGGCGCTGAAGGGCCTGTTCATGCGCGCGCTGCGGCGCGAGCTGAAGGGCCTGCGCCGGGTGCTGATCGAGACCACCGGCCTCGCCGACCCGGCGCCGGTCATCCATACGCTGATGGCCGAGCCCTTCCTGTCGGAGCGCTACCGGCTCGACGGCGTGGTGACCGCGGTCGATGTGACCCACGCGCTGGACCAGCTCGGCATGAACAGGGAGGCGGTGCGCCAGGTGGCGATGGCCGACCGTCTGCTGCTGACCAAGTGCGACCTGGCCGACGCGGCGCAACGCGAGGCGGTGGGTGACCGCATCGCCATCCTCAATCCCGGCGCGCGCCAGGTCGAGGTGTCTGGCGGCGTGGTCGCGGCCGACGCGGTGTTCGGCTGCGGCCTCTACGATCCGGCGGCCAAGGTCCCCGACGTCGCCGCCTGGCTGGGCGAGGAGGCGGTGCGCGCCGCCGGGCGCCGGCCGGTCGGCACGACGTGGGCGCGGCTGCGGGCGGGCGGGACGCCGGCGCATGTGCCGGGCGCGACCTCGGCTGACGGGGATCGGAGCGCAGCGGGCGTGGCGCCGGTGGGAGCGGGCTCGCCCGCGCACGCCGCGCACGAAAGCGCGCCGCCGCGCCACGATGCCGGCGTCACCAGCTTCGTGCTGCGCTTCGACGACCCACTGGCGTGGTACGAGTTTTCCGATGGCCTGGCGCTGCTGCTGCAGGTCTATGGGGTGCGCATCCTGCGCATCAAGGGCCTGCTGAACGTGGCCGGCGACCCGCTGCCGCGGGTGCTGCAATGCGTGCAGCACAGCGTCTATCCGCCCTCCAGCCTGCCGGCCTGGCCGGACGTGCCGCCCTACGACGACCGTCGCAGCCGGCTGGTGTTCATCGTGCGCGACCTGGCGCAGGACGAGGTGGTCTCCATCCTCGCCAGCTTCACCGGGCAGATGCCGCAGCTGGCGAGCTGAGGCGCACCCGCCGCGCCCGCGAGTCGGCGCGCCGCCCCTGCGCGGGCGGCTTCAGTGCTCATGGTTCGACGCGGAACTCCTGCACCGCCTCGATCTCGGGCAGGGTGATGCGCAGCCGCCAGCGTCCGGGCGCCAGCGGCGCGCTGGTCGCGACCAGGCTGCCGGGACGGAGCAGGCGATGCTCGAGTGCCTGCGCGGCGCTGCCGTCGTCGGCGCGCTCCAGGCCGAGGCGGACCGCCAGGTCGGCCGGTGCCGGCTGGCCGGTGGGACCGACGAAGTCGATCGCGACACTCGCCTGGCGTGCGCCGTCCTGGCTCAGGCGGCCGCGCACCTCCCAGATGTTGGCGGTGCCGTGGAAGATGACGCCGCCGCGCTCGGCGCCGGGTGCGGCGGCGATCGGGCCGACCGCGTTCAGGCGCGCCTCGTCGTGCACGAAGAAGATCATGCCGACGAAGGCCGCGATCAGCAGCAGGAAGCCGCCGCCGATGATGGCGACCAGCAGCCGGGCCCCGCGTGCGCCCGCCGCTGGCCGCTCGGGGGAGGTGGTGCCGCTCATGACGCGCGTGCCCGCCGCACGAGGCTCATTCGCCTCATTCGCAACTCGCACGGCATTCGCCGGCGCTGCAGTCCGCGGCGTCCACCGTGCAGCTGGCCTTGGTGCGCATCACCATGCGCTGGTCGTTGTCGTAGTCGCAGATCAGCCGGGTCAGGTTGCTCTTGCGCTCCACGCTCATCTTCACCGCCTTCGCGGCGCGCAGGACCCCCGGCTCGACATTGCAGTCCAGGTAGCCGCTGAAGGCGCCGTCGCCCGATTCCCACAGGGCGGTGTTCTTGACCGCCTTGTAGTTCTCGAAGCTGGCGCAGGTCATCACGTCGCGGCCGTAGAGGCGGGCGTTGTCGCTGCAGTAGCCGACGAAGGTGTAATGCAGTTCGGCGTCGCTGGGGCAGGCGGCGACCTGGACGGCGGTGTCGAGCGCCGGGCAGGACACGGCTTCGGCCTGCGCCGGGGTGGCGAGCACGCAGGCGGGCAGGGCGAGGGACAGGAGGGCGAGTCGGGCGCGGGCGCTGAAAGGCATCGTCATGGTCGTCTGGCTGTGTGTCGGTTCAGGAACGGTCGTGCCCGGACCCGGCCGCGGGCCGGGTGCAGCGGGCGATCGTGGGCGTCGCAGTGGAACTGGTGGGGCACGGGCGCCTCACCAGAACTTCCACCACCACTTGCGCTTCCGCATCGCGTCCTCGACGTGATCGGACCACTTGCTGGCGCCGCCGGCCTCGAGGAAGTATGCACCGAAACGCTTGTCCGCCTCGTTGATGTGGCGCGTCAGCCAGACCTTCAGGAAGTGCAGAAGTTCGAAGGTGATCGTGGTCTGTCCGGAGTCGAGCTTGTCCTGCAGGGCCTGGACCTGGCCGATCAGGTCCTCGTGGTTCTGCTTGTGCGCGCCGAAGTCGGGATAGTTCGACACCCGCATCAGGCTTTCCTCGACCGCGAAATGCGTGCGGGTGTAGTCGGCCAGCTTGTCGAGGATCTGGCGCGAGGTGGTGGAGCCGTGATGCTCCTGGATGGCGGTGTGGAGCTGGTTGAGCAGGTCGACGAGCTCCTTGTGCTGCTCGTCGATTTCCTGGAGGCCGACGCTGAATTCGTCGGACCAGTGGAAGAGGTCGGTGGTCATGATCTGTGCCGGAGTGCTGTTACAGGCTCCGAAGGCTAAACGCTTCTGCATGGGGAAGCTTGATCACGATCAAGATGTCTGGTCTGCTCCCCTGTGTTTGCCACCGTTTCCGTGACCGATTTCTCGCATCGCAATGTCCTGGGCATGACATGCGCCTCCCGGGAGGCGCCTGACCGGCGTGTGCTCGTGCTGCTGTCGGCACCCCGGCATGCGGATCGAGTCGGCGATGATGAGCGCGGTGCGCGTTACCATGTGGTCCTCGGATACCGCATGAACGACACGCCTTGAGCGCCCCTGCCGATTTGAGCTCGCATCAGCACACGCGTCTGCCCCCCCTCCAGTCCCGCTGGCTCGCCGAAGTGGTGCGTCGCCACGAGGAGCGTCATGCGGCGCTCGACGACGAGCGCGTGCATGCTGCCGCGCGCGCGGCGGCGCCCGACTTCGAGGGCCGGCTGCTGCACCGCGCGGACGCGCTCGCCGGGGGCATGGGCTGGCGCGACGCGATCCTGCGCTGGCAGGCGCGCGCGCGCGTGCTGCTGGTCGCCGCGGCGCTGCTGGCGCTGGTGCTCGGTTTCGGCGCGGCGGCCGGCGTGCTCGGCGACGGCGCGCGGCCGGTGAACGTGGTGTGGACGCTGGGCGGGCTGCTCGGCGTGCATCTGCTGAGCCTGCTGCTGTGGCTGCTGAGTCTGGCGCTGCAGGGTGGCGCGCGTGGCGGCTTCCAGCACGGTGGCGTGCTCGGCCGCGCCTGGCTGGCGCTGACCGGGTTCCTGGATCGCAGCAAGGCGGCGGCCGATCTGCCGCTGGCGCTCGGCGGCCTGCTCGGGCGCGGGCGGCTCGCGGCCTGGGGCGTGGGCGCGGCCAACCACGCGCTGTGGTTCGCGGCGCTGCTCGGTGCCACGCTCGGCGTGCTCGCGCTGCTCGCCACCCGGCGCTACGGCTTCGTGTGGGAGACCACCATCCTGCCGGCGCAAAGCTTCGTCGGCCTGAGCGCGGCGCTCGGCGCGCTGCCCGCCTCGCTCGGTTTTCCGGTGCCGGACGCGGCCACGGTGGTGGCGAGCGGCGACGCACCGATGGTGGACGAGGCCGGCCGGCGCGCCTGGGCGGGGTGGCTGGTGGGGGCGCTCGTGGTCTACGGCGTGCTGCCGCGCCTCGTGCTCGTCGTGCTGTGCGCGCTGATGTGGCGGCGCGGCACGCGCCGACTGGCGCTCGACCTGTCGCGTCCGGGCTACGCCCGCCTGCGCCCGCTGCTGATGCCGGACAGCGAACGCATCGGCGTGCGCGACCCCGCGCCGGCGGCGATGCCGCGGCCGCTGCGCCACGCCGCGGTCGCCACCGGCGATGGTGGCGCGGTCGCGGTGGCGCTCGAACTCGGCGACGATCTGTCATGGCCGGACGTCCTCGCCACGCCCGCGTCCGGAGCGGATTCCGTATGGACCGACGGTGGCCGCCTCGACGGCCGCGAGCAGCGTCGCGCCGCGCGCGAACGCTTCGCCGCCCATCCGCCGGCGCGTCTGCTGGTGGCGGTCGACGCCCGCCAGACCCCCGACCGCGGCAGCCTGGGCCTGATCGCCGAGCTGGCCGATCACGCGCAGTCGATCCGTGTCTGGCTGGCCGGGCTTGGGGCCTCCCCCATGGCCGCTCGGAACGCCGGCGCGGGCATTGGCGAGCAGCGGGGCGCGGCTGATGGCGGAGGCGCGGCACCGTCCGGGCGCCTGCGCCAGTGGCGCGAGGGCCTGGCCGGCATCGGTCTCGGTGAAACGGGCACGGCGGGCCAGGGCGGGGCGAACGCCGGCGCGCCCGGCGCGGCCGTGTTCGTCGATGCCGCCGCCGCACGGGCCTGGCTGGAACACGGAGACGAAGCGCGATGAGCGACATCCTGCGCGTGGCCGTGGTCGGCCACACCAACACCGGCAAGACCTCCCTGCTGCGCACGCTGGCGCGCGACGTCGGCTTCGGCGAGGTGTCGGATTCGGCCGGCACCACCCGACACGTCGAGGGCCTGCGGCTGATGGCCGACGGCGTGGCGGCGGTAGAGCTGTTCGACACTCCGGGCATGGAGGACGCGATCGCGCTGCTCGAGTTCATCGACGGCCTGGTGGCGCCCGGCGAGCGTATCGACGGCCCGGAGCGGGTGGCGCGCTTCCTCGCCCGCGACGAGGCCGCCGGCCGCTTCGAGCAGGAGGCCAAGGTGCTGCGCCAGATGCAGGCGAGCGATGCGGCGCTGTACGTGGTCGATGCGCGCGACCCGGTGCTGCCCAAGCACCGCGACGAGCTCGAACTGCTCGCCGCCTGCGCGCGGCCGCTGCTGCCGGTGCTCAACTTCGTCGCCGCGCCCACGGCCCGGGTGGATGACTGGCGCGCCGCGCTTGCCCGCCTCGGTCTGCACGCGGTGGTGAGCTTCGACACGGTGGCGCCGCCGCTGGATGGCGAGCGCGAACTGTTCGACACCCTGGCCACGCTCATCCACGCCCACCGCGCCCGCCTGCAGGCGCTGATCGACGCGCGCGCGCGCGAGGCCGATGCCCGCCGCGAGGCGGCGCGCCGCCTGGTCGCCGAGCTGCTGGTCGAACTCGCGGCCCGCCGCGACCGCATCGAGGAGGCGTCCGAGAGCGATGCCGAAGCGCTGCTGCAGGCCGCCGTCGCCCGCCTGCGCGAGGACGTGCGCCGCCGCGAGCAGGCCTGCGTCGATGCGCTGCTGCGCCTGTACCGCTTCCGTCCCGACGATGCGCGCATGGATGCGCTGCCGCTGACCGAAGGGCGCTGGGACGACGACCTCTTCAACGCCGAGACCCTGCGCCAGATGGGGGTGCGCCTGGGCACCGGCGCCGCGGCGGGCGCGGCGGCCGGGCTGGGTGTGGATCTGATGGTCGGCGGCCTCACGCTGGGCGCCGCGGCCGCGCTCGGCGCTCTCGCCGGCGGCCTGTGGCAGACCTTCGGCCACTACGGCGAGCGCATCGCTGCCAGGCTGCGCGGGCACCGCGAGCTCAGCGTGGATGACGCCATCCTGCGCATCGTCGCGCTGCGCCAGCGCGAGCTGCTGGCGGCGCTGGAAGGCCGCGGCCATGCGGCGCTGACGCCGATCGAGCTCGGCAGGGGCGGTGCGCGAAACGCGGGGGAGTCGGGCACTCGCCTGCCGGTGGCGGAGGCGACCGATCCCGCGACCCGGCAGTGGCGCAGCGGGACCTTGCCCGCCGCGCTGGTTCGTGCGCGCGCCCATCCCGAGTGGGCGCAGGACGGCAACGACGAGGGCAAGGACGGGGCCATCGCCGAACTGGCCGAGACGCTCGCCTGATGCAGCGACGGTAGCCGGAGCGCCGGCCTGCCACCCGTTCCGGCCCGCTGCCGCCCGGCGCGCCGGGGCGTCGGCTCCGCGCGTCGGCCGCCCTCAGTAGCGCACCCCTGGCGGCGGCGAGAAGGAGTCGATCGCGTTGAGGTAGGCCGCGCGGGCGAAGGCCCCCGGGTCGGCGAGATTGCGCTGGCTCATCGAGCCCTTCAACTGCGCGACCGATTCGTACTCGCGCTCGCTCATCCAGCGCGTCATGCCCGCCAGCACCTCGGTGATGGCCTGCGGGCCGTTCTTCAGCAGGGCGCTCGCCATGTGCACCACGTCGGCGCCGGCGAGCAGCATCTTCAGCGCGTCCTCCGCCCGATGCACGCCGCCGGTCGCAGCCAGGCTCAGCCCGGTGTGGCCGTGCAGCAGCGCGATCCAGCGCATGGTCAGCAGGCCGTCGGCGGACGAGGACAGCTGCACGCGATCGACCACCGACAGGGTGTCGAGATCGATGTCGGGCTGGAAGAAACGGTTGAACAGCGACACGCCGGCGCCGCCGGCGCGCTCGATGCGGGCGACGAAGTTGGGCAGCGCGGAGAAGAAGGGCGACAGCTTCATCGTCACCGGGATGCTCACCACCGTCTTCAGTTCGCGCAGCAGCGCGAGGTAGCGCTCCTCCAGCTCGTCGCCGCAGAAGCTGGGGTCGCCCGCCATGTACCAGGCGTTGAGCTCGAGCGCGTCGGCCCCGGCCGCCTGCATCTCGCGGCCGAGCTCGACCCAGCCCGACAGCGATGAGCCGTTGAGGCTGGCGATGACCGGGATGGACAGCCGCACCTTCAGGCGCTCGATCTGTTCGAGGTAGGTGTCGAGCCTGCTCCGGTAGCCGGCGTCGGCGGGCAGGTGGCCGGCGGCCTCGCCGAAGGTGTCGGGGTGGATCAGGAAGCGGTCCAGCATGCGTTCGTCGTTGACGACGTCCTCCTCGAACAGCGAGTGCATGACGATCGCCGCCGCGCCGGCATCCTCCAGGTGCAGCACCGGGTCGAGGCTGCGGCTGAGCGGGGTGGACGAGGGCACGATCGGATTCTTCAGCGCCAGGCCGAGGTAGGTGGTGCGCAGGTCGGGGGCGTTCGGGTCAGCCATTCTGGGTGTCTCCGGTGCGGGCGGCGGGGGCGGCGTCCTGTGCGGCGCCGTCGGTGGCAGCGTCCTTGGGCTCAGTCTCGTCCACCCCGGGCAGCGCGGCCAGCTCCACGTACTCGTGGTGGCGGTGGCGGGCGTGGCGTTCGGCCTCGTCGAGGAAGCGCTCGGAGGCCTCCGGGTTCTGGCGCTCGAGCACGGTGAAGCGCGCCTCGTTGCGGGCGAAATCGCGGTAGGGCACGCTCGGCGCAGCGCTATCCACCGACAGCGGGTTGCGGCCCTGCGCGCGCAGGCGTGGGTCGTAGCGCAGCAGCGGCCAGTGGCCGGACTTCACCGCCAGATCCTGCTGGTGCAGGTTGAAGGACATGTCCACGCCGTGGGCGATGCAGGGGCTGTAGGCGATGATGATCGACACCCCCGGGTAGCCCTCGGCGTCGAGGAAGGCCTTCAGCGTATGCACGTCCTTGGCGCCGTAGGCCACCTTGGCGACGAAGACGTTCTCGTAGTCCATCGCTATCTTTGCGAGGTCCTTCTTGTGCGCGGGCTTGCCGCCGGCGGCGAACTTGGCCACCGCGCCCATCGGCGTGGCCTTGGAGTTCTGCCCGCCGGTGTTGGAATAGACCTCGGTGTCGAGCACCAGGATGTTCACGTCCTCGCCCGAGGCCAGCACGTGGTCGAGGCCGCCGAAGCCGATGTCGTAGGCCCAGCCGTCGCCGCCGATGATCCACACGCTGCGCCGGATCAGGTATTCCGAGAGCGCGGCGAGCTGGCGCGCGGCCGGGGTGTCGATAGTCGCGAGCTTCTGCTTGAGCAGCGCCACGCGTTCGCGTTGCTCGTGGATGCCGGCCTCCGAATGCTGGTCGGCGTCGAGCAGCGCGGCGACGAGTTCATTGCCGAGCGCCTCGCCCTGCGTCGCCGCCAGCGCCTGCAACTGCGTGCGCGCGGCGGCGGCGAGCTGGTCGGTGGCCAGGCGCATGCCGAGGCCGAACTCGGCGTTGTCCTCGAACAGCGAGTTGTTCCACGCCGGGCCGCGGCCGTCGGCGTCGGTGGTGTAGGGCGTGGTCGGCAGGTTGCCGCCGTAGATAGACGAGCAGCCGGTGGCGTTGGCCACCATCATGCGGTCGCCGAAGAGCTGGGTGGCGAGGCGGATGTAGGGCGTCTCGCCGCAGCCCACGCAGGCGCCGGAGAACTCGAACAGCGGCTGCAGCAGCATCGAGCCGGGGATGGTGCTGCGCTTGGCGTCGCGGCGGGCGAGGTCGGGCAGGCGCAGGAAATAGTCCCAGTTCTCGGCCTCCTGCGCGCGCAGCGGCGGCTGCGGCGCCATGTTGAGCGCCTTGTGCGACACGTTCGACTTGTCGCGGATCGGGCACACGTCCACGCACAGCGTGCACCCGGTGCAATCCTCGGGCGCCACCTGGTAGCTCATGTGGGTGCCCGCCGCGTAGTCCTTGCTGCGCGCCGGGACGTGCTTGAACGCGGCAGGTGCGTCGGCGACGCGCTCGGCCGGGAAGACCTTGGCGCGGATCGCCGAGTGCGGGCACACGAACACGCACTTGCCGCACTGGGTGCACAGCTTCTCGTCCCACACCGGGATCTCGAGCGCGAGGTTGCGCTTCTCGTGGCGGGCGGTGCCGGTCGGCCAGGTGCCGTCGACCGGCAGCAGCGACACCGGCAGCGCGTCGCCCTTGCCCTGGATCAGCGGGATGGTGACGCGGCGGGTGAAGGCATCGAGGCCGGCGGCCGTGATCGGCGCTTCGCCTGTCACGGCATCGAGCGCGGCCAGCGTTTCGGGCACCGCCACCCGCTGCAGCGCGGCCACGGTGGCGTCGATGGCGCGGTAGTTCTGCTCGGCGATGCGGCGGCCCTTGCGGCCGTAGGTCTTCTCGACCGCGCGCTTGATTGCGGCGATCGCCTGGTCCTGCGGCAGGATGCCGGAGATGGCGAAGAAGCAGGTCTGCATCACGGTGTTGATGCGCCGCCCCATGCCGGCCTCCAGCGCGACCTGGTAGGCATCGATGACCCAGAAGCTGATCTTCTTCTCCACCATGGTGCGCTGCATGGTCGGCGGCAGCGCGGCCCATACCTTGTCGGCGGGCTCGCTGGCGTTGAGCAGGAACACCGCGCCCGGCGCGGCGTGGGCGAGCAGGTCGTGCTGCGCGATGAACAGCGGCTGGTGGCAGGCGACGAACTTCGCATCGCCCGCGCCGGTGAGGTAGGCGGAGCGGATCGGCTGCGGGCCGAAGCGCAGGTGCGACACCGTCATCGCGCCGGATTTCTTCGAGTCGTAGACGAAATAGCCCTGGGCGAAGAGCGCGGTCTCGTCGCCGATGATCTTGATCGAGTTCTTGTTGGCCGACACCGTGCCGTCCGAACCCAGGCCGTAGAACACCGCGGCGAAGGCGCTGGCGGTGGCGTCGGTGCGGAAGGCGCGGTCCCAGGGCAGGGACAGGCCGGTGACGTCGTCCTCGATGCCGATGGTGAACCGGCGGCGCGGCGCGGCCTGCTGCAGCTCGGCAAAGATCGCGCACACCATGGCCGGGTTGAATTCCTTGGAGCCCAGGCCGTAGCGGCCGCCGATCACCTTCGGCATCGCGGCAAAGCGCGGCGCCGCGCCCGCCTGGTCCTCGGCCAGCGCCACCATCACGTCCTTGAACAGCGGCTCGCCGTCGGCGCCGGGTTCCTTGCAGCGGTCGAGCACGGCCAGGCTGCGCACGCTCTGCGGCAAGGCCGCGAGCAGGGCGGCGGGCGCGAAGGGGCGGAACAGGCGCACTTTGAGCACGCCGACCTTGTCGCCGCGGGCGTTGAGGTGGGCGACGGTCTCTTCCACCGTGTCCGCGCCCGAACCCATGATCACGATCACGCGCTCGGCATCCGGTGCGCCGACGTAGTCGAACAGCGTGTAGCGGCGGCCGGTGAGCGCGGCGAATTCGTCCATCGCCTGCTGCACCACGGCGGGGAAGGCGTCGAACCAGGGGTTCTGCGCCTCGCGCGCCTGGAAGAACACGTCCGGGTTCTGCGAGGTGCCGCGGATCACCGGGTGCTCGGGCGACAGCGCGCGTGCGCGCTGGGCGGCGATGCGCGCGTCCGGCAGCAGCGCGTGCAGGACCTCGTCGGGGATGAAGTCGATCTTCGACACCTCGTGCGAGGTGCGGAAGCCGTCGAAGAAGTGCAGCACCGGCACCCGCCCGGCGAGCGTGGCCGCGGTGGCGATGGCGGCGAAGTCGTGCGCCTCCTGCACCGAGTTGGACGCGAGCAGCGCGAAGCCGGTGGCGCGGGTGGACATCACGTCGGAGTGGTCGCCGAAGATCGACAGCGCATGGGTGGCGAGCGCGCGCGCCGCGACATGGAAGACCGTGGGCGTGAGTTCGCCGGCGATCTTGTACATGTTCGGGATCATCAGCAGCAGGCCCTGCGACGCGGTGAAGGTGGTCGCCAGGGCGCCTGCCTGCAGTGCACCGTGGACCGCGCCGGCAGCGCCGCCTTCGGACTGCATCTCCACCACCCGCGGCACGCTGCCCCAGATGTTGGCCTTGCCGTGGGCGGCCCATTCGTCGGCGAGCTCGCCCATGTTGGACGAGGGCGTGATCGGGTAGATCGCGATCACTTCGGATGCGCGGAAGGCAACTGAGGCGGCGGCCTCGTTGCCGTCGATGGTGATCATCGGCTTCATGCGGGTGCTCCTGTCATCATGCGCCGGCGGGGCGGAACACGTCGAGTGGCGAGTCCTCACCATACGGAGACCTTGCGGTGCAGCATTTGACATTTGTCATGGAATTCATCGATGAAAAAAATCGATTTAGGGTCCTGAGCCGCGCGCGTTTTCATTGGTGCCGGTTCGGACCTCACAACAGGGCGTGCAATAAGAAGTACAGATGTCCGAGTTCGGTCCCTGTCCTTGGGGGGCGCTGAAAAGGGGCTCACGTACGGAGAACGATCATGAGTCCTTTTATAGTTCAGTCGCCCGTTCTCACTGGGCTGATTCGGCGTGACGGCTTGGGTGCGAGCGCGGAGCGGCGCTCTGGGTCGCGATCGCCAACGGGGTGACCCGCGGCGCATGGCCGCCTGGCTCGGACCGACTGTGGGGTGGGCGCGTCACTGATCCGGGGTCGCGAGCTCAAGGCCTTGATCCAGATGCCGTTAAGCACCCGTCCCCACGCAGCGCACAGGTCCGTCCGTGAAGATTGCCGCCTTCAATATCGAGCTTCAGTCCTCCCACCGCTTCTCCCGGGCACTCGAAACGAGCGAGCGCCTCGAGTTCTGGCGCGATGCGCCGAGGGCGGGCGGGGTTCAGTCGGGGGGCGGTGCGGATCTCCGCGGCAGCCCAGGCCGCGCTGAGCGCAGAGGCCGAGGCCGGCTTCCCGGCGCTTCCCTTGCGCGCCTTGGCGGCCGCCTGATGCGCGCCCGACCAGGATCGGCTAGAGCTGGTTCGGTGGCACGATCCCGAAGCGCTTCATCTGCCGATAGACCGTCGCGCGCACGATGCCGAGTTCCGCGGCGGCGGCGGTGACGTTCCAGCGATGGCGGCGCAGGGCGGCCTCCAGTTCGGCGGCTTCGCCGCGCGGCGGCTGCGTCGTCTCGAGTGACGGGGTGTCATGGTGACTCGCGGACATGAGCTCGGCGGGCAGGTCGTCGGTGGTGATCGTGCCGCCGTCGCAGACCGCGAGCGCAAACCGCAACACGTTGCGCAACTGGCGGACGTTGCCTGGCCAGCTGTATTCGAGCAGGGCGGCGCGCGCAATCGGTCCGAGGCTTGCGCTGGTGCCCAATTCACCCCCCTCCGCCGCCAGCAAGCGGTCGATCAGGTAGTCGAGGTCGCGGCGCTCGCGCAGTGGCGGCAGGTAAAGGATGGCGCCGCACAGGCGGTAGTAGAGATCCTCGCGAAAGCTGCCCTCGGCAATCAGCTTGCGCAAGTCGCGATGGGAGGCGGCGACCACGGTCAGGTTCACGGGGATCGGCTTTTCGGCGCCGAGCGGCAGGATCTCGCGCTCGGCCAGGACCCGCAGCAGCCGGGTCTGCAGGTGCAGCGGCATGTCGCCGATCTCGTCGAGCAGCAGGGTGCCACCGTCTGCCTGCTGGATGAGACCGCGCATGCCCTTGCTGCGCCCGCCGGTGAAGGTTCCGGCGGTATAGCCGAACAGCTCGCTCTCGATCAGGGACTCGGGAATGGCCGCGCAATTGACGGCAACGAAGGGCTTCGCGGCCCGATCGCTGGATTCGTGCAGGGCCTTGGCCAGCACCTCCTTGCCGGTGCCGGTCTCGCCGTGGACGAGGATGTTCACCGGGCGGTTGACCAGCCTGGAGGCTTGCGCGATCAGGCGCTGCATCTGCGGATCATCGCCAGCCAGGCGCTCGAGCGCCGGTGCGCGCACGGCGGTCTCGGTTACGCTCGGTCGCGCTGCGCGCGGTGCGACCCGAGGCTGCACGACAGTGCCGTAGTAGACCTCGCCGCTGCCGGTCGACAGCGCTGTGCGGTCGGCGGCGAAGCCTGCCCGGGCGATGCGCCAGATCGAATCCATGCCTTCACGGAAGATCTCGCCCAGGGGGCGGCCGACCAGGGCGTCGTTACCGCCGCCGTGCAATGGTCGCAATGATCTCCGCGCTCCGCTGTTGGTGCCGACGATGACCCCGTCGGCATCGAAGGCGAGCATGATCTCTGCCGATACATCCACCATCGACCACGCCGAGCCCAGGCGCAGCACCCAGCGATCGCGGAAATAGCGCAGGAAGTTGGCGTCCTCCACCATCTGCGCAAACATCGTGGTCATCTGCAGCGCCAGATGCTGGCCGTCGCGCGGCGAAGGCGACGTCAGTGCGGAGACGTCGAGCACGCCGAGAAAGCCCCCGGTGGGGTCGAACAAGGGTGCGGCGTTGCAGGTCAGCGCGATGTGGGTGGCGTCGAAGTGGTCGGCGTGATGAACGGTGATCGGCGCCTTCTCGACGATGCAGGTGCCCACCGCACAGGTTCCGGCGCGCGCCTCGCTCCAGTCGGCGCCAAGGTAGAGCCCGGCCTGCTTCAGCTCGCGCGCCCAGGCGTCGTTGCCGATGAAGTCCACCGCGATCCCGTGCGCGTCGGTCAGCAACAGGACGTAGCCGATGCCGGCCATGCGCTTGTACAACTGCTCCATGCCGGTGCGGGCGACGCCGAGGAATTCCTCGATGTGGTCCTGGTGTTCGCGCAGGCGCGCATGTTCGACGATGTGGGCCCGCGTCGGACGGCAAGGGTCGAGCCCGTAGTCGCGGATACAGCGTACCCACGAACGGCCGATGCGATCGGATGGGGGCGCGCCGGTCTTCGAGACGGCAAGCACATGATCGATGTGCTCCCTTTGGGATTGGGCCAGCATCTTGTCTCCTCTTCCGGGCCGTTTCACCTTGGCGCCCGGTGCGGACCATGGATCGGTCTCTGTGTGACCTTGCAAGTTACTCCTCCCGTCCCGGCGGCTCAACAAGAAAGGACGGGGCGGCCTTGACGGCGCGCCCCGCAAAGCGCCTGGAGGAGTCAGGCATGGGAAACCGATGCCCCCGGGTAGGCCGCGCGGCGTCCCCGGGGGCATGCGCGTGCGGGCAGGAGCTCAGCTGGCGGGGAAGCGCGGGTCCCACAGCTTGCGCTGCAGGGCTTTCTCGTGGGCCATGCCATTCGGTGCGCTGACGAGCTCGAGCTGCAGCCCCCAGGGAGCGAGGAAATAGACCCAGGTCAGCCCCGCCGCAGGGCCCTCGGTGAAGGTGCTGGGCGTGTCGAGCACGCGCACGCCCTTGGCCTTGAGGTAGCTCACCGCGGCGTCCATGTTGTCCACATAGAAGGCGAGATGGTGGCCGCCGATGTCGCTGTTGCGGGGCCCGCGGCGGTTCTGGTCGGGTGCGGTGTACTCGAAGACCTCGAGGTTGGTGCCGTTGCCGCAGCGGACCATCTGGAAGTCGCTGATCGTCGCGCGCGGGTGTACGTCGAGGTGGCGCTCCATCCAGTCGTCCTCGAACTTGAAGGTGCCGAAGGTGAATGACGGCTCGCAGCCGAGGACGTCGCGGAAGAAGGCGACGGCCTCATTCATGTTCGGCACGGTGATGCCGATGTGCTGGATGCCGCGCATGCCCGGAATCGGCTCCGCCTGTGCGGGGAGGCTGGTTGCCGCCAGGCTGGTGGCGAGGCCGGCTGTGATCGTGGCGGCCGACAGGATGCGGCGGATGCGGTTCTTCTGCTTCATGGGTGTCTCCGTTTCTTGTGGTGGGAGGTGCAGTCCGCGGTGTGGATCCGCAACTGCACGGTGTGGCTCAGAGTTCGCGCCGCTGCATCGCGCCGGCGATGTATTCGGCCTGGCGTACGGCGAGGGCGACGATGGTCAGGGTGGGATTGGCGGCCGAGCTCGAGGTGAATTGGCTGCCGTCGGAGATGAACAGGTTGCCGATGTCGTGCGTCTGGCCCCACTTGTTCACCACCCCGTCGCGTGCATTGGCGCTCATGCGGTTGGTGCCCATGTTGTGGCTGGCGGGGTAGGGCGGCATGTCGATCACCCGCGTGGCGCCTACCGCTTCCGACACCTTCCGCCACTGCGCCAGGCCGTGGCGGCGCATCGCGGCGTCGTTGGTGTGGTCGGTCTTGGTCACGATCGGGATCGGCAGGCCGTACTGGTCCTTCTCGGTCGGGTGCAGCGTGATGCCGTTCTCTTCCTGCGGCATGTCCTCGCCGCATACCCACACGCAGCTCATGTGGTCGTACTGCTCGAGCGCCGAGCTCACTTCGCGTCCCCAGCCGCCCGGCTTCATGAAGGCCGCGGTGAAGGGCAGGTGCAGGGCCAGACCCTCGAGGTGGTAGCCGCCGAGGAAACCGCGGTCGGGATTGAGCTGCGCCTCGTCCGAGATCACCGCGGCGATGTCGAAGCCGCGATACATGTAGACCGGCCCCTTGTGGATCGCCACCGCGGCCGCGGTGGTGTGGTTCATGTAGTTCTTGCCGACCTGGCCGGAGGAGTTCGCCAGGCCATTCGGGAACAGGCTGGAGGCGGAATTGAGCAGCAGCCGCGGCGACTCGATCGAGTTGCCGGCGACGCACACCACGCGTGCCTTCTGCAGGTGCTGGCGGCCATCCTTGTCCGCGTAGAGCACGCCGCTGGCCTTGCCCGACCTGTCGTGCTCGATCTTCAGCACCATGCTCTGCGGGCGCAGCTCGGCGCGGCCGGTGTCGAGCGCGCGCGGGATCTCCGAATACAGCGTCGACCACTTGGCGCCGATCTTGCAGCCCTGCATGCAGAAGCCGATCTGCTGGCAGGCCGGGCGGCCGTCATTGGGCCGGGTGTTGGACGCGACCGGGCGACTGATGTCGGTGTAGCCGACCTTCTTCGCGCCCGCGGCGATGACCTTGTAGTGGTTGTTGGGCGGCATCTCGGGCAGGCCACTGGCCTTGGTGCCGGCCACCCCCATCTTGCGTTCGGCGATGTCGTAGTAGGGTGCCAGCTCCTCGTAGCTGATCGGCCAGTCGAGCACGTTGGCGCCATCGACCGTGCCATAGGTGCTCTTGGTGCGGAAGTCGTGCGGCAGGAAGCGCAGCGCCAGGCCGGAGAAGTGCATGGTCGAGCCGCCCACGCCCTTCACGATCCACGCCGGCAGGTTGGGATAGGTCTCGGTGTGATGCCAGCCACCGGCCGAAATGCGCTTGTCCAGCCACGAGATCTTGTGGAACATCGCCCACTCGTCATTTTCGAAATCGGCCTGGGTGTAATGCTTGCCGGCTTCGAGGATGACGACGTTCACCCCGCGTCGGGTTAGTTCGTCCGCCAGCGTGCCGCCGCCGGCGCCCGAGCCGACGATGACCACCACGCTGTCGTCGTCCAGCGAGAATTTAGCGCTCATGGTTTGTCTCCGTTATGTCGTCTTGATCGGGGGGCGGTTCAGGCCTGCTCGAGCCAGTCGATGTCGTCGAAGCCGCGGTTGAGGTAGCCGCCCTTCTCCCACGACGAGCCCTCGTAGCCGAACAGCGGCCACACCGCCTTGTTGTCGTAGAAACCGGTGACCAGGTGTCCCTTCACCTTCTGGAAGAAGGCGCCGTGCTCGATCACATAGAGCAGGCTCACGCGCTCGCTTTCCTTGTCGAGCGCGGCGTAGGCCTTCCTGAAGCGCAGCTTGGCCAGGCGATCGAGCGCGGCCACGCCCTCGCTCAACAGTGACTTCAGCTTGTCGTCGGCGGCGGCCTGCGCTTCCAGCGGCTCGAGCGCCTGCAGGTAGTAGCGGTCCGAGATGCGGTCGTGCGGAAAGATGTCGCGCGCCAGCACCAGCAGGGTGTTGCCGGTGGCGGCGCCCAGCACCTTGAACTCCTGTGCCAGCGCCTCGCGCGCCGGCGTCATCAGCGTCGTCGCCGACAGCGTGCCGACGCCCAGCGCGGCCATGCCGCCGCCCTTGAGGAAGCCGCGGCGTGAAAGGGTGATGCGCTTGTCGACGATGCGCATCGGGGTGGCGGTGTATTCGGTGCTCATGCTTGTCTCCGTAATCTTCTGGCGGCCGGGATGGCCTTTCTGTGTGGACGTGGGTGCGGCAGGGTCGCCTCAGGCGGCGGCGCCCTCCGCGCAGTCGCCGAGCACGTCGGCGAGCATCTGCCGCAGGCCCTCGGCGAGCGTTTCGATGTGGATGCGGGCGCCGAGCAGTTCGGCGCAGGACGTGGTCGCGGCATCGAGCCGGGTCACGTCCGTCTCCGGACGGTCCAGCGCGCGGCACAGCAGCGTCCAGTCCGGCCGCCACAGCAGGGTGCCGGTGGTCAGCAGCACGCCATGGCGGCCGCGCAACTGGGCGAGGCCGACCAGCTTGCGGCCGTCGGCGATCACCTCCCACGGCGACAGGCCGCCGAAGCAGGCCCAGGCCAGTGCCGGGTCGGCCGGGCGTGCCTTGAGCTGCTCGGGCGCCAGCGCGTGGGCAGGGATGCCGAGGTCGCGCAGCAGGCCGGCGTGCAGCACGCCGAGCCAGCGGTAGCTCGCCACCGTGCCGCCGGCAAGCAGGCGGTGGTCCGGCGGCAGCACCACCGAGGACGACAGCATCCACGGTCCGGTCAGCACGGCGCCGCCGCCGGCGCGGCGCTGCACCAGTTCGCAGTGGGTGCGCGCCGCCCGTGCCGCCTCGCTGAGCAGCGCCGCCTGGGCGCAGCCGAACACCACGCCGGGCGCGGGGTAGGTCCACACCCGCACGCGTGGAACGTTGATCGGCGCTGCAAGCTGGCGGCTGTTCCAGGCCTGCTCGGCGCTGGCGCGGGCGACGGTCAACGCGGTGCCGGTGGGCGCCGCCCCGCGCGCGGGGCAGGCGACGGCAGTGGGGGCGAGGGCGGCGGCCGGCATCAGTCGAACTCCGCCTGTTCCAGCCGGCGCACGATCTCGCCGAGGAAGAGCGCCGCCGGGTAGCCATCCACCGCGCGGTGGTCGAACACCAGGGTCAGGTTGGCGAGCGGGGCGGCAAGGATCGCGCCATCCCTCACCGTCGCCTGCTGGCGGGTTCGCCCGACGCCGAGGATGGCGACCTGCGGCGGGTTGATGACCGGGCTGAAGCGATCGACCACGGTGCTGCCGAGGTTGGTCACGGTGAAGGTGCCGCGCTGGTAGGCGCCGCCGGTGAGCGCGCCGGCGCGCGCGCCCTCGGCCAGCTGGCGGGTTTCCGCCGCCAGCATCGCCACCGACTTGGTGTCGGCCTGACGGATCACCGGCACCATCAGTCCCTCGTCGAGCGCGACCGCGACACCAATGTTGATGTCGTCGATCAGCTCGACTTCCTTCTCGCGCATCAGTGCGTTCAGCCGCGGATGGCTGCGTAGCGCCCGCGCCACCGCATGGATCACGAAGGCGTTCACGCTGAGCTTCTCGCCGGCGGCGGCACGTTCGGCGCGCAGGGCTTCGACGCGGGTCAGGTCGACGTCCACCGAGTGTGCCACCCGCGGCGCCTGCCAGCCCTGCGCCATGTTGCGCGCGATCGCGCCGCGCAGTCCGCTGAGCGCGACCACACGGCGCTCGGCCGGGGCGGTGCTGGAGGGGGCGGCGCTCGCCGCCGCGCTCGCTGCCATGGCTCAGGCCTCCAGCTGCGCGAGTACTGCGCCGCGGCCGAAGGTGTCCTGTTCCGCCACGCAGCGCTTGACGATGCGGCCGGACGAGGGGGCGAAGATCTCGTGGCTGGTCTTGACCAGTTCGGCCACGGCCAGCACCTGGCCGGCCTCCACCTGATCGCCTTCCTTCACCTGCCATTCCTGCAGCAGGGCTTCGGTGCCTTCATCGACGTCGGCCCACACCGCGTCGTCGAGGATGATGTCGGTCATGTTGTGTCTCCTGGTTGATTAGTCGAGCTTGAAGCTCATCAGGCCGCGCGCGCTGGCGACGATGTTGTCCACCTGCGGAATGGCGAACTGCTCGAGCGGGCGGCTGAAGGGAATGGGCACATCGGGCACCGCGAGGCGGCGCACGGGGGCCTTGAGACGCAGGGTGTCGAGGTTCTCGGCGACCAGCGCGGCAATCTCGCCGGACAGCCCGTAGCTGAGGTAATCCTCGTCGGCGACCAGCAGGCGGCCGGTCTTCGCCACAGAGGCCAGCACCGCGGCGCGATCGAGCGGCACCAGGGTGCGCAGGTCGAGCACCTCGGCGGAGATGCCCTCGGCGGCGAGCTGGTCGGCGGCGAGCACCGACTTCTGCACCATCTGCGACAGGGTCACGATGGTGAGGTCGCGGCCTTCGCGCACCACCCGCGCCTGGCCGAAGGGGATGGTGTATTGCGCTTCCGGGACCTCGGTGGTGCTGCCCTCGAAGTAGGACATCCAGGACAGGCCCATGATGCCCTTGTGGTAGAGGAAGACCACCGGGTTGTCGTCGCGGATCGCGGACGTCATCAGGCCCTTGGCGTCGTAGGCGTTGGACGGCACCACCACCTTGAGGCCGGGCACGTGGGCGAAGATCGAGTACAGGCACTGCGAGTGCTGGGCGGCGTCGTTGTAGCCGCCGCCGATGCCGGTCGTGATCACCAGCGGAACCTTGCAGGCACCCCCCGACATGTAGTGGTTCTTGGCGATGTGGTTGTAGATCTGGTCGAAGCAGACGCCGAAGAAGTCGACGAACATCAGCTCCGAGATCGGCCGCAGCCCTTCGGCGGCAGCGCCGAGCGCGGCGCCCATGAAGCCGGTCTCCGAGATCGGCGTGTCCATCACGCGCTCGGGGCCGAACTGCTCGAGCAGCCCGGTGGTGGCGCTGAAGATGCCGCCGTACTTGCCGACGTCCTCGCCCATGACGAAGACACGTGGATCGCGCGCCATCTCCTGCGCGGTCGCTTCCGAGATCGCCTGGGCCATGGTGAGGCGGCGGGTGGTGGTGGTCGTGCTCATTGCGGTCTCCTGGTCTTTATTCGGCGAAGACGTGCAGCAGCGCGTCCTGCGGTTCCGGGTAGGGGCTGTTGCGGCCGAAGTCGTAGGCGGCCTGCACGCGCGCCGACACGCGTTCGCGCAGTGCGGCGTCGGCCATGTCGTCGAGCAGGCCGCGCGCGCGCAGCGTGGCGCCGAGCGCCGGGATGGGGTCGTGCTGGCGCAACGCCTTGGCTTCGCCCTTGGGGCGGTAGGTCTCGGGGTCGCCCTGGAAGTGGCCGAAGTAGCGGTCGGTCTTGACCTCGATCAGGGTCGGGCCCTCGCCGCGGCGGGCACGCGCCACCGCCTCGCCGGCGGCTTCGAACACCGCCAGCGCGTCGTTGCGCTCCACCAGCACGCCGGGAATGCCGTAGGCCACGGCACGATCGGCGTTGGAGGCGATCGCGGTGGACGCGGACTTCTCGACCGAGATGCCGTACTTGTTGTCCTCGACCACGAACACCACCGGCAGCTTCCACAGCGCGGCGAGGTTGAGCGCCTCGTGGAAGGCGCCCTGGTTGGCGGCGCCCTCGCCGAAGAAGGCGATCGCCACCGCATCGGTGCCCAGCTTCTTCGCCGCCAGCGCGGCACCGCAGGCCTGCGGCGCCCCGGCACCGACGATGCCGCTGCAGGAGAACTTCACCGCCGGGTCGAACAGGTGCATGTGGCCGCCCTTGCCGCGGCCCAGGCCGGTGGCTTTGCCGTACATCTCGGCGGTCATCGCGTTCAGGTCGACGTCCTTGGCGATGGCGAAGTGGTGCGGGCGGTGGGCGCCGACCACGGTGTCGTCGCGGCGCAGGTGGGCGCACACGCCGACCGCGACCGGTTCCTGGCCGGCGGCCAGGTGCATCTCGCCGGGCACCGGGCCGGCGCCGATGTCGAAGGCCAGGCCCTTCTGGATCTTTGGCGGGAGCTTGGCCTCGAGGTAGACCCGGGCCATGGTCTCCTCGTACTCCCGGATCTCGATCATCTTTTCGTACATCCACAGCAGTTGCTCGCTTGTCGCTTCCATCGCTGCAAAGCCTCCTCGTCGATTGGGTGGTCTGGTCGCGCCGTGGTCGGGAAGCGGGGTTGGCCGTGCTGTCCGTGCTCGCCCCGCCTTGCCACTGCGTCTGGGGCTTGCATTGCAACTTCGGTGCCACTGCGGCTGCAGGTTTCTGCAGCTCCTGGAAGAAGCAACAAAAACAGCTACTTGGTATGAGCTGGGCACGCTCCGGCGGGGCGCCTGGGGCGCTGCGTGCGGCGGACGACTGTCGCAGCGGGGGCGACACCTGTCGCGTGCGGGGTGCAACAGATGCGACTGAGATGCGAGCGGTCGTGCAGGCTAAGGTGTTGATTCATTGGGGGCCGCCTGCATGGCATCGAACGTGCGATGACGCAGCCTCGGGGAACAGTGCCCGGCTTGCGTTCCATGCCGGGCCGGCCTCCCCGATCTCATCCAATTGCACGAGAAGAAAAGGAGACTCCCATGCATCAGCACCATCGCCCGCGACCGGGCGCATCGAAGTGCGCGCTGCAGTCATGACCAGGACCATCACTGGCTTGGAAGTGCGGCGGCTGGTGCTGAGACAGCCGTCGCGTCCCGCTTGCGACAGATGCGACAAGCGTCACCGTGCGGCGGGCGGGGCAAGGAAATAAGTCGAAGGCGGGCGGGAAATGCTGACTAGTCGCGCCCGCTCGCACGCAGACGGCGCAGCACGCTGGCGCGATAAAGCGCCGACAGCAGACGGCGAAGGCCTGGCAGGCCGATCAGCCAGGCGAGCGGACGCAGCAAGCGCACATGCGACAGCAGCAGGATGTAGGCGTCCAGTTCGCGATGGATGCGCCCCTGGGCGTCGGCGACGTGGAGTTCGCGCAGGGCGAGGCCGGGGTCGATGCCCTGCGCCTGCAACTCCTCGTCGCGTCCGGTGATGTCGATCCGGCACACGGTGTCGGCCTCGTTACCGGCGAGTGCCTCGTGCTGCTGGCGGTCGCGCACTCGGCGCGGACGGGCGCCGTCGTATAGACGGTCAGACGCTTGGCATCGGGTTCTATTGCAGGTCGATCGACTCGGCTAACGGCAACGCGACGCCGCATGGTGGCCGCTCATTGTCCACCCTCCTCGTACTGCGAGGGCGTGACGCCCGCGCTGGCGAGGAACTCCCGCAAGGCCTTCACCGCCTGCTTGCCGAACTCGTTGCTGTGGTGCGGGTGGTGGAGGTAGAACTCGTGGCGGTTGATGACGATGCGAAAGCGCGCACCGTGGCCCGATTCGACCACCGCGCCAAGGTGGTGGAGCAGCGACTCCACCTCGCGCCACTGCAGGTTTCCAACCGGGGGATCGCGGAAGATCGCTTCCAGGGTGTGGCGGTGCTTGCTGCTCATGGCGGACCTCTCGAGGCAATGGCGACTGCTTCATCGTAGTCCGTCATGGCAGCGCCTGGCGGTGGGCCATTGGGAAAATTTCGCCTGCTCGGGGCGCTTCAAAAGGCGGTTTTCGTCGTGCGAAAGCGGTAGGCGAAGGCCGAGGGCGCGACGACCGAATCGCCGTCGAGCGCGCGCGTGCTGCCCCACTCCGTGAGGCGGGAACGGCCGTCCAGCCGGAAGCGGCTGCGGATGGTCCAGAAATAGCGGGTGCCCGGCTCCAGCGCGGTTTCCAGCCGGTGCTCGGGTGCAGGCAGACCCTGGCGGCGATACACGATCCGCTCCGGCGCCTGGTGCATCTCCTGCGCGATGACGAGGTCGTAGCTGACCTCGCGCACGCGTGCCATTTCCGCCGGTGCGAGGGCGACATCGCTCGCGCGCGGAAAGGCTTGCCAGCGCAGTGTCGGGCGCAGGGTATCGACGGCAGTCCATTCGAGGATGTCACCGAGGACGGACTCGCCGCTGAGCTGGCCGCGCGTCGGAGGCGAGATGGGCGCGAGCCCGAAGGCGGTCGACAGCGCGCCACCGGCGGAATGGGCGCGACGGTCGGGCAGCGGGAGGAGTTCGAAGACCTGCTCGTAGATGTGTTCGCCGAGCGCGCGGTAGCCGGCCTCGAGTTCCGTCTTCAAGGGGCGGCCGTCGTCGGCGGCCCATTCCGCGAGCGTGCGGTGGCGGCCCTGGTACAGGTAGTCGGCCACGAGGCGTTCGCCATCGTCCGCGGTGGCCAGCACCCGCACGCGTGCGCGCAGGTGGACGCCGACGGGCGCGTTGATCCCGCTGCCGCGCGTACCCGCCTCGACGAGGCCGGTCTCGACCACCGAGTCGACGCCGAACGCGGCGAACGAACGGTAGTCCCCGGTGGCCGCGGCCTCCTGCGCCAACGCGGGGGGCACATCGCGAAGACGGGCGCCGCGCAGCAGGGCGGCAGCGGAGACCTGGTCGCGGAGGGCGGCCTGCACGGTCCGTATCTCCACCGCCTGCGCGAGGTGCGCCTCACTCGCCGCTGCCACGCTCGCGTCAGGCGCCTCGGCCGCGCCGGCAATGCCGCCCACCAGGCCGGCCACGCCGCAGAGGCCGAGTATCACCAGCAAGGCCGCACCGCAGGCCGCGCCGCTGCAGCCACCGCCCCCGCCCGACAGGCAGGCGGCAAACGTGCCCCCCGCGCCGGTGAGCGCACCTTCCCCCTTGCCATGGGCAAAGCCGTGGAAGCCCAGCGTCGGCGACTGTTCGGTCGCGACTACGGCAACCTCGCCCAGCGTCGCCTGGTAGGCGGTGTCGGGCGGTCCGGCATCCAGGGTCGCACATCCGACCAGTCCGACACAGGCGAGCAGCACCACGCCCGAGGCGCTTGTCATGGGAGTCTCCTGCGCGATCGCCCGTCCATCCGGTGTCCGCTATCGATCGGGCGGCGCGGACCTGTCGCCATGCGGGGCCCCGCGCTGTGGCGGCACCCCCGCGCCCGCATCGGCCGGCATGCGGCCGCTCGCACGCAGGCGGCGCAGCACGCTGGCGCGATAGAGCGCGGAAAGCAGCGGGCGGACGCCGGGCAGGCCGATCAGCCAGGCAAGCGCTCGCAGCCGCGGCACGCGCGACATCAGCAGGATGTAGGCGTCGAGCTCGCGCCGTACCCGCCCCTCGCCGTCGGCGACATGCAGCTCGCGCAGGGCATGCTGCGGGTCGATGCCGCGGGCACGCAGCTCGTCGTCGCGGCCGGTGATGTCCACCCAGCACACCGTGTCCGCCTCCGTGCCGGCGAGCGCTTCGTAGCGCTCACGGTCGTGCACGCAGCGCGGGCAGGCGCCGTCGTAATAGACGGTGAGCTTGCGTTCCGGTGTGCTCATGGTGATGGTGTCCGGGTGTCCGCGGGCGTCGGCCCCCTGCGCCGGCCTTGTCGATCGAAACCCCCTGTCTGCATCTTAGTCGGCCGGGGGCGAGGCATCACGGTCCGGGTGGTGCGAGCTGCGCCGCGCTGCGCTCCGACGCCACCATGATCAGCTTCATCGTCGCCCGTGTGGCGCCGACGAAGAGCTTGCGCATGGTGAGCTCGTCCATGGCCTCGAAGTCGATCTCGGTGAAGATGATGCAGGGCGCGGACTGGCCCTTGAAGCGGTAGACGGAGTCGATCAGCAGCTCGCCCTGCGAGTGTTCCGGCTCGCCGAGCAGGTCGTAGCGCCCGGTGAAGGCGCGCAGGCGATGGGGGCCGAGGTGCTCGAGGGCGGTGAAGCGCGAGTGCTCGCGGCCGCGGAAGGTGAGCAGCACGATCATCTCGCGCCTGAAGCCGAGGCCGAGCGCACGGGTGATCGCGCGCTTCGTGGCCTCGAGCAGACCGGCGTCGTCGTGCCAGGCGAAGAGCTCGGGCTCGCTGTCGGCGACCGGGCTGCCGGCGCGGATCGGCGCGGGCAGCGGCAGGCGGGCGTTGAGCAGGGCGAGCACGTCGGCCGGGGTGCGGTAGTTGGTGTCGGCGGTCAGGCCCACCCAGCCCGGCAGCGCCACCGGCGGGCGGTCGTAGAGGTTCTGCAGCGGATCTTCCAGCCACCACGCCCGCCCGCCGGGCTCGAGCAGCGCGAGCAGGGCGTCGCGCCAGGGCTCCATGAAGTCCTGGCCCTCGTCGATGATCAGTTCGTCGAACTGCCAGTCGGCGGTGGTGTGGGTGGTGACCAGCGCGGCGAAGTCCGCCTCCATGCGGCGGAAGGCACCGGGCGCACCGAAGTGCGGCTTGCGCCCGGCATCGCGCAGGCGGCGGTCGCACAGCTGGTGGAAGGTGGCGACCTCGCCGCCGGCCGGCGCGATGCGGGCGAAGTGGTCGGCGAGCGGGCGGTTGTAGCACACGTAGAGCGGCCGCCGGCCGGCGGCGAGCGCATCGGTGTAGGCGGCGAGCGCGAGCTGGGTCTTGCCGCTGCCGGCGGTGGCGATCACGCGCAGGCGGTGCGGGTGCATGTCGATGCGGCGCGCCCATTCGGTGAGGCCGCCCGACAGGCGGGTGGTGAGGTCGTCGGCCTGGCCGATGTGGGCCTGCACGTCGGGCACCAGTTCCAGGATGTCGGCGAAGAAGCGGTGCAGCGCCTGCAGGCGGGCGGGCTCGGTGGGCGCATCGCCCGCCTGCGCGGCGGTCAGTTCCTGCACGATGGCGGCGAAGGCGTCGCGCCGGCTGGCGTCGACGATGCGTGCCGGATCGAGCCCGGCGCTGCCGGGCTGGCGCACGTGGTAGTCGGGGCAGAAGAGCAGGATGTCGAGCTGCGGCTCGGCGCCGTCCAGCAGCGGGCGCAGGCGGGTGCGCAGCTCGTCGGCGCTGCGCGCGAGTTCGACGCTGATGTGCTGCGCGCGCCTGCGCCCCGGTCGCATCAGGCCCTCGGCGGTCTCGTCGAGGAAGCCCGCATGCTGCTCGATCAGCAGCACGCGCCCGTCGGGGCCGACGACGGCGAACGCGATCTCGCCGAAGATGAGCTGCGCGCCCTCGGCGCGGGTCCAGTGCAGGCCGTGGTAGATCGTCCACGCGCGCGGCAGGGCCGCGGCGAGCAGGGCGAGGGTGGCGCGCTCGCGTCCGCGGGCGCCGGCGGCGGGGAGCTGTTGCCAGCCTTCGGGGTGGGTTCGGGCCATGGGGATGTCGTCGGGGTGCCGGCGGCTGCGGACGCGGTTCGGTAGGGGTTGCGTGTGGTGCCGGGCGGCGCGTCCGCAGTTTAGCAAGGCGGTGGCGCCGACCCGGTGCCGAGTGTGCATATTCTCGCACTCGTGGCCGCGCGCCGCTGGACGCCATCCCCGGCGCATGTAAAGCTTTTGGCTAATCCATTCAGAATCTTGCAGGACCCCATCGTGCCCGCCCACCGCCTTCCGCCGCGTGCCGCCGCCGTGACGATCGCCATGTTCGCCGGCGGTGTCGCCCAGGCTGCCGACCTGTTCTTCGAAGACATCCCGATCGTGCTCACCGCCTCGCGTATCGCGCAGTCGCCGCTGGATGCGCCGGTGGCGGTCAGCGTGATCGACCGCGAGATGATCCGCGCCTCCGGTTTCACCGAGATCCACGATCTGCTGCGCCTGGTCCCCGGCTTCCTGGTCGCGGACTGGCCGGAGGGCTCGCCGGTGGTGGCGCGCCATGGGCTCGGCGATGCCTACGATCGCCGCATCAAGGTGATGGTCGACGGCGTCACCGTGAACCGCCCGCTGTCGGGCGATACCGCGTGGACGGACCTGCCGGTGCGGGTCGACGACATCGAGCGCGTCGAGGTCGTGCGCGGTGCCAACGGCGCAGCCTACGGCGTCAATGCCTTCGATGGCGTGATCAACATCATCACGCGCTCGCCGGCCACCGAGGACGGTACGGCCCTGGTCACGCGCGTCGGACGCAATGCATTCCAGGATCACGGCTTCCGCATCAATGGCCACACCGAGGGCGCGATCGACTGGCGGCTGTCCGGTTCGCACCGCCGCGCGCAGAACTTTCGCGCCCGCCCCGACGACAAGACCGGCGAGCCGACTTACGGGGAGGATGTGCGCAACACGCTTCTCAACTTCAGTGCCACCGCGCAGCTAGGCGCGCGCGACGAGCTCGACGCGTACGTGGCGCTCAACGACGGGGTTGCCGAGCGCGGCACCGTAGAGGACTGGCAGGAGCAGCCGCGCGACGAGGAGACGCGCTCGCGTTTCCTTCATCTGTCCTGGCGGCATACCCTCTCGGCCCAATCCGATCTCAGCCTGCACCTGAGCCACCAGGACGAGCGCTTCCGTGCGGCCTGGATGACGGCCGGCGAGGTGATGGTGCCGATCGACATGAACACCGACGGCCGCCGCGACGAGTTCGAGCTGCAGTACACCAATCGCCCCGCCGAGGACTGGCGCCTGCTGCTCGGCGCCGGCGTGCGTCGCGAGACGGTGCGCTCGCTGCGCTACTTCAACACCGGCACCTCGCTGTCGGGGACCAGCAGCCAGCTCTTCGGTTCGCTGAGCTGGAACCCGCTTGCGGCGCTCAAGCTCGATGTTGGTGGCACTTATGAGGACCACCATTACAGCGGCTCGACCTTCTCGCCCAGGGTGGCGATGAACTACGCGCTTACGCCCGAGTCGGCCGTGCGCGCGTCGGCCGGTGTGTCCTACCGGGCGCCCGGCTTCTTCGAGTCGAGTGCGTACGAGACAATCCGCATGGACGATAAGGTGCGCTGGGTCGGGGTCCGCCAGACCACCCCGGTCGAGCCCGAGCGGGTGCGCCATTTCGAGCTCGGTTATGTGGCGCAGTTCAGTGAGCTTGGCCTCAACCTCGACGTGCGCGCCTTCCACGAGCGCTATCTGCGCTACCTCGACAGCCGCAGCTGCATCATTGGCGAGCCGGGCTGCACGCCGCCCGAGGACTACGATCCCTTCCCGCATGCAGCGGACCGACCGCCCAAGCAGTTCCGCTTCGTGAACTCCGCGGCGCTCACCCGCCACGGCGCCGAGTTCAGCGTCGACTGGCGCCGTCCCGGCTGGGGCCGGATCGTGCTGTCGCAGGCCTTCATCGACATCGATGCCGACGCCGAGGCGTCCGACCGCGACTTCGACCGCAGTTCGCCGACCACGATCACCTCCCTGCTGGTGCTCAAGGAGCTGCCCGAGCGCTGGCAGGCCAGCCTGGGTTACTACCGCCACAGCGACATGTACTGGCTGAACCAGGGCGACCGCGTGCCGGCGACCAACCGCTTCGATCTGCGCCTTGCGCGTCGCTTTGGCCCGCCGAGTGCCGACAACGAGGTCGCGATCGTGGCCCAGAGCATCAATGGGCGATATCCCGAGTTCTACGCCCGCAAGTTCCGCCACGAGCCGCAGCTCTTCGCCACGCTGCGCCTGTCCTGGTGAGTCGATCGATGCAGCGGCGGCGGTGGGGTATGCAGGGGCTGCTGCGCCTGTTCGCGCTCGCGCTGACACTGCTGTGCGCACCCGCCTTCGCGCTCGACGTCGCGGTCGTGGTGTCGCAGCGCGAGGGCGCGCACAAGGCCTTCGCCGACGCCTTCAAGCGTGCGGCCGCCAGCCTCGGCCACCGTGTCTTCGACATCGGCAGCCCGGCCGAGGGCCTGGACGACGTCGCGCTCGCGCGCGCCGACCTGGTCGTCGCCAGCGGCGAGGCGGCCGCCGAGCTCGCGCTCGCGCGCCACCTGCGGCCGACGCTGGTGACGATGATCGCGCGCAGTCGCTTCGAGGCCTTGCGCAAGGCGCACCCGCAGGCGCCGCTGTCGGCCTGGCTGCTCGACCAGCCGCTGGAGCGCCAGCTGCGCCTGCTGCGCGCGGTGCTGCCCGAGCGCAAACGGGTGGGTCTGCTGCTCGGCGCCAACGCCGATGCCGAGGCGCGGCTGCACGGCGTGGCCGCCGACTTCGGCCTCAGCCTCGCCACCCGCGTGGTGCGCAACGACAAGGAGGTGATCGCCAGCCTGGAGGAGGTGCTGAGCGCCAGCGAGGTGCTGCTGGCGCTGCCCGATCCGATGCTGACCAGCCCGACCGCGGCGCGCTCGATCCTGCTCACCAGCTACCGCTACCAGAAGCCGATCATCGCCTTCTCGCGCGCCTATGTGAACGCCGGCGCGCTGGCGGCGGTGTTCATCACCCCCGAGCAGGTCGCCGGCGACCTCATCGACTGGCTGCGCAGCCAGAACGGCAAGCCGCTCGTCCTGCCGCCGCCGCGCGCCCCGGTTTCGTTCGAGATCGCGGTCAACCGTCAGGTCGCGCGCGCGCTCGGCATCAACGTTGCGGACGACGGGGAGCTGCTGCGCCTCACCGCGGAAGGAGGCCAGCCATGAGCGGCGATCGACTGACGCTGCGCATCCGTCTGCTGCTCACCGTGCTGCTGCCGGTGATGCTGCTGTCGGTGGCGATGACGGGCGTCTCGCTGTTCCGCGGCGCGCGCGTGGCCGACCGCGAGATCGCCGAGCGCGGTCTCGCCATCGTCCGCTTCCTCGCGCCCGCGGCCGAGTACGGGGTGATCTCGGGCAGCCGGGGCAGCCTGGACGGCCTGATGCAGGCGCTGCAGGCGCAGAGCGACGTGGCCGCCGCGGTGCTCTACGATCGCCGCGGCGACGAGCTCGCACGCATGGGAGAGCCGATGCTCGAGGACGCCGCGGAAGCGCGCTCGGCGAGCGCCGCCGTGCATCTGTGGCGGCGGGGCCAGCGCGCCGCCTTTGCCGCGCCGGTGATGTCGGTGCCGGTGGAGGTCGATGAGCTCGCCGGCGCCGAGTCGGTGCTGGCGCCCTTGCCGGTGGGCTGGGTTTACGTGGAGCTCGACACCCGCGCCTACGACGCGCGCTGGCGCGCCACGGTGCTGACCGCGATCGGGCTCGCGACCGGCGCGGTGGTGCTCGCGATGCTGCTCGCGATCCGCCTGGCGAACGTCGTCGGCGCGCCGGTGGCGCGCCTGGTCGAGGCCGTGCAGCGCATGGCGCGGGGCGATCTGGACGTGCAGGTCGGCGGGCGCGCGGGCAGCGAGGAGCTGTACACGCTGCAGCAGGGTTTCAACTCGATGGCGCGCGCGATCGCCAATGCGCACAAGACGCTGCAGGCCCGCATCGAGCAGGCCACCGCGCGCCTCGCCCACCAGGCGCTGCACGACCCGCTTACCGCACTGCCCAACCGCCGCGCCTTCGAGCAGGCGCTGGAGAAGATGCTCGCCGCCTCGCGCCGTGCCGGCGATCGCGGCGCGCTGTGCTTCATGGACCTCGACCACTTCAAGCCGGTCAACGATACCGGCGGTCATGCGGCGGGCGACGCCCTGCTGCGCGTCGTGGCGGACCTGATCCGCAGCCGCCTGCGCAGCGAGGACATCGTGTGCCGGGTCGGTGGCGACGAGTTCGCGCTGATCCTCCACGGCTGTACCGCGGAGGATGCCGAACGCATCGCCGACGACCTGTGCGCGGTGGTGCGGGATCTGCGCTTCGAATGGGAAGGGCGCGAGTACCGCATCGGTGCCAGCATCGGTTTGGCGATGATCGACGGCTCGGTGGACAGCGTCGCCGACATCGTTCGTGCGGCCGACCAGGCCTGCTACACGGTCAAGCGCGAAGGGCGGGGACGGGCCATGGCCTGGCGGCCGACGGATGCCGCCGCGCCGCCTCCCGCCGAATGAGGGGCGCTGCGCGCGGCGGCCGGGCGACGCCTGCTTCGCGTGCCGCGGGGGGGCGTGGCCGGCTCCGTATAATGGCGATCCACCCGACGCCGCGCGCTCGCCTGCGCGCTCCTCCGCGCCCGCCATGTTCCACCTGAGCTTCTCCAACCGCTTCGAGATCCTGCTCGATACCCTGCTCGACCGCCTCGGTGCCGAGCAGCCCGGGCCTTTCGGCCAGCGCCAGGTGGTGGTGCCGAGCAGCGCGCTGCGGCGCAAGGTCGAGCTGGCGATGGCGGACCGCGAGGGCGTGTGCGCCAACCTGCGCTTCGACTACCTCGCGCAGTGGCTGTGGGCGCAGATCGGACGCGTGGTGCCTGTGGCCGAGCGCTCGCCGTTCTCCGCCGCGCTGCTGGCCTGGCGCATCCATGGCCTGCTCGACGCCGTGCATGAACGCGGCGCCTGGGTGGCGGCCCATCCGCGCCTGGCGCGCTACCTGGAGGGCGCGGACGCGCGCATGCGCTTCGAGCTCGCCGGGCGCATCGCGCGCGTGTTCGACCACTACCTGACCTACCGCCCGCAGTGGCTGGCCTTGTGGGCGGACGGGCGCGGCTCGGCGCTGGGGCCGGGGGCGAGTGCCGTCGAGCGTGCCGACGAGGCCTGGCAGGCCGAGCTGTGGCGGCGCATCCGCGACGGCATGGGGCTGCGCCAGGAGCATCCGGCCCAGGCCTTCCTGCGCCGCGTGACCGCGATGAGCGCCGAGGAGCTGGCTGCGGTCGGCCTGCCGGCCACGGTGCACGTGTTCGCGCTGCCGGCGTTGCCGCCGCTCTACCTCGACCTGCTGCGCGAGCTGTCGCGGGTGGTGGAGGTGCGGCTGTACGCGCTCAATCCCTGCCGCGAGTTCTGGTTCGACATCGTCGATGCGCGCCGCCTGTCCTGGCTGGCGGCGCAGCAGAAGGACATGTTCTTCGAGACCGGCAACGGCCTGCTCGCGGCCTGGGGCAAGCAGACCCGCGCCCACATCGGCCTGCTGTTCGAGGGTGAGCACGCGGTCGAGGACGACGCCGCGTTCGCGCCCCATCCCGGCCGCCAGCTGCTGGCACGGCTGCAGAACGCGATCCTCGACCTGCAGGAGCTGCCTCCGGCGGGATTGCGCCTGGCCGCGACCGACCGCAGCGTGGAGGTGCACGTCTGCCACTCGCGCACCCGCGAGCTGGAGGTGCTGCACGACCGACTGCTCGGCCTGTTCAAGATGCATGCCGGCACCGCCGATGCGCTGCGCCCGGCCGATGTGGTGGTGCTGACGCCCGATCTCGAGACCACCGCGCCGCTGATCGAGGCGGTGTTCGGCACCGCGCCGCCGGCACGCCGCATTCCGTGGCGCATCACCGGCCTCGGCGGCACCCGCGACAACCCGGTGGCGCGGGTGCTGGACCAGGTGCTGGAGCTGGCCGCCAGCCGCTTCCCGGCGAGCCGGGTGTTCGACCTGCTGCAGCAGGCGCCGGTGGCGGCGCGCTTCGGCCTCGACGAGGCGGCGCTGGAGACGGTGCATGACTGGCTGCGCGCCGCCGGTGTGCGCTGGGGGCTGGACGCGGCTACCGATACCGAGGCCGGCGCGGCGCCCGCGCACACGCTCGACGAAGGCCTGCACCGCCTGTTCCTGGCCTGGGCCGCCGGCGAGGCCGCCGATCAGGCCAGCTTCGCCGGCCGCATCGGCGCCGCCGCGCCGGAGGGGCAGGCCGCACTCGCCCTCGGCAGCCTGTGGCGCTACGCCGACAGCCTGCGCCGGGTGCGCGACCTGCTGCTGCGCGAGCACGATGGCGAGGGCTGGCGCAGCGTGCTCAACGAGGTGCTCGATCGCCTGGTCGGCGACCCCGCCGAATACGCCGATGCCTTGCGCGAGCTGCGCGCGGCGATCGCCGCGCTCGCCGACGACATCGCCGCCGCCGAGCTGGCGGCCACCCTGCCGCTGGCGGTCGTGCATCCGGCGCTCGCCGCGCTGCTCGACGACCCGGCGCGCGGTGGCGTGCCCGGCGGCACGGTCACCTTCTCCGCGCTGCCGGCGCTGCGCAGCCTGCCCTACCGCGTGGTGTGCGTGATCGGGCTCGACCACGGCGCCTTCCCCGGCAGCGAGCGCCCGGCCGAGTTCGACCTGATGACCGCCCGCCCGCAGGCCGGCGACCGCCAGCGCCGGCTCGACGACCGCAACCTGTTCCTCGACCTGATCCTGTCCGCGCGCGAGGTGCTGCACCTGTCCTACGTCGGCCGCAGCGTGCGCGACGGCAGCGCGCTGCCGCCCTCGGTGCTGGTGGACGAGCTGCTCGACACCCTCGCCACCGCTTGCGCCAGCACGGCGGGCGATGCCGAAGCGCTGGCCGAGGCGCGCAAGCGGCTCACCGTGGTCCATCCGCTGCAGGCCTTCGCCGCCGACTACTTCATCGCCGGTGCGCGCGCCGACGATAGGCTGGCGAGCTTCAACGCCGACTACGCGGAGGCGCTGGCCAGCCGGCTGGCGGCCTCCGCCTCGCCGGCGGGCGCTGCGTCCGGGCCGGCCGCGTCCGTGATCGCGGCGGCCGAGGACGAGGACGATGCGGCCGGCGTCGAGGATGCAGGCGACGAGGAGGCGGTCGCCGATCCGGCCGCTGCCGCGCCCTTCTTCACCGCGCCGCTGCCGCCGCCGGATGCGGCCTGGCGGGAAGTGGACCTGCTGCAGCTGACCCGTTTCTTCGCCAACCCCTGCCGTTACCTGCTGCGCGAGCGCCTGGGGCTGGACCTGCCGGAATCCGCCGAGGCGCTCGACGACGTCGAGCCGCTGCTGCCCGACTGGCCGGGCCAGCGCGCGCTCGCCGCACGCCTGCTGCCGGTGATGCTGGCCGAGGAGGAGGGGGCTGCCGCCGCAGCTGCCGCCGGCCTGCCGTCGCGAATGGAAGCGGCGTCCGTGGCGCACGCCCGCCTGTGGGCGCTCGCGTGCGCCGGCAACGAATACCCCGTCGGCAGCCTCGGCGAGGCCGCGCTCGCGCGCGAGTTCGACTGCCTCCTCGCCTTCGCCCGCCGCCAGCGCGCGCTGCTCGCCGCGCCGGCGCAGCCGCCGCACCTGGCGCGCTTCGAGTGCGGCATCGACGGCGAGGCCTGGTCCTTGAGCGCGAGCTTTGCCGACCTGCGTGCCGACGGCCTGCTGCGCGCGCGCTACGACGACACCCGCGCCGGCGACTACCTCGGCGCCTGGCTCGCCCACCTGCTGCTGTGCGCGGCGCCGGCGCCCGGCGTGCGCTGCGAGACCCGTGGCTTGTCGCGCGATGGCGAGTTCCGCTTCGCGGCGCTGGAGCCCGCGCACGCGCGTGCGCAGCTCGAGGCCCTGCTCGGCCTGTACCGCGAGGGGCTGCGTGGGCCGCTGCACTTCTTCCCCAAGTCGGGCTGGGCCTATGTGACGAACGGGGACAGCCTGCACAAGGCCTCGGCCCGATGGAGCGGCGGCATGCGCCCGCAATTCGGCGAGGCCGCCGACCCGGCCTACCGGTTGGCGTTGCGCGGCGTCGAGCAGCCGCTGGACGAGCGCTTCTGCGCGCTTGCCGGCGCGGTGTTCATGCCGCTGTTCGAGGCGCTGGACGACGAGCGCCTGGGCTGAGGGGGGGGGCGTCGCCGTACGCGAGCCCGTCAGGGGACTGCGACCGGATCACCCGGCCCTTGCCGCGGGCGTCGGCTAGAATCGCCGCCATGCCGCAGACCCTCGCCGCCCCCGTCCATAGCGAACTGATCATCAAGAAGAGCCGCTTCATCGGCTGCGTGCAGCCGATGGCCGACCGCGCCGGGGCGCAGAAGGTGGTGGCGGACCTGTGGGCGCAGCACCCGGGCGCGCGCCACGTGTGCTGGGCCCTGCTCGCCGGCGGGCAGTCGGCGGCGGTGGACGACGGCGAGCCGAGCGGCACCGCCGGGCGGCCGATGCTCGACGTGCTGCGCCACCAGGACCTGGAAGGCGTGCTCGCCACCGTGGTGCGCTACTTCGGCGGGGTCAAGCTGGGCGCCGGCGGCCTGGTGCGGGCCTACACGGATGCGGTGGCGCAGGCGCTGCTGCAGGCGGAGAAGGTGCCGATCGTGCGCCTGGCGACGCTGCGCTGCGTGCTGCCCTACGCGCTGGAAGGCCTGCTGCGGCGCGAGCTCGATGCGGCGGGCGCGACGCTGCTGACGGTGGCGCACGGCCAGGCGGTGGAACTGTGCTTCAGCCTGCCCGAGGATTCCGCCGCCGCCCTGCGCGCTCGCCTCGCGGAGGCGGGGCAGGGGCGGATCGAGTGGCTGGCCGCGCCGGACGAGGTCGCCTGAGCAGGCTCGATCGCATCGCTTTCCGGTGTCGTGGGAGCGGGCGTGTCCGCTCCCACAGGGCGCTGCGGAACTCGGGGGGAAGCGCCCACCGGGCGTGGTCGAACTCGCGGGCAAGCCCGCGCCCGCCACAGGGGAAACCTGCTCAACGCCCGGCGACCACCTCCGGCAGCGTCGTCACCTTCCAGCCGCGTGCCTCCAGTTCGCTGCGCAGATGGCGCGCGCTCTCCACCGCGCCCAGGGTGTCGCCGTGCACGCAGATGCTGTCCATCGCCGTCGGCAGCACCTTGCCGCTCTGGCTGACCACGCCGCCGGCGTCCAGCATGCGCAGCACGTGGGCGACGAGCTCGTCGTGGTCGTGGATGACCGCCCCGGGCTGGCCGCGCGGGACCAGCGTGCCGCGGTCGGTGTAGGCGCGGTCGGCGAAGATCTCGCCGGCCACCTTCAGCCCGGCGCGCTCGCCGGCGGCGTGGAGCTCGGACAGCACCGGGGCGAGCAGGATCAGGCCGGGATCGATCGCCTTGACCGCGCGTGCCACCGCGTCGGCGAGCGCGGCGTCCTCGCAGGCCTGGTTGTTGAGCGCACCGTGCGGCTTGACGTGGGTGACGCGGCCACCTTCGGCCGCGGCCATGCCGGCGAGCGCGCCGACCTGGTAGATCACCATGGCCTCGAGTTCGGCGGGCGCCATCTTCATCTGCCGGCGGCCGAAACCCTGCAGGTCGGGGTAGGCGGGATGCGCGCCCAGGCTCACCGCGGCGGCGAGCGCCGTGCGCACGGTGTGGCGCATCACCACCGGATCGCCGGCGTGGAAGCCGCAGGCGATGTTGGCCGAGCGCACCACCTGCAGCAGGGCCTCGTCCTCGCCCATGGTCCAGGCGCCGAAGGATTCGCCGAGGTCGGCGTTGAGGTTGATGGTGTGGGTCATGGGCGGGGCTCCGTGGGGTGGGCGAGGGGATGGGGGGCGGGCGCGGATTGAGGGGGGGTCGCGACTTGCGTCGCTCCTACAGGGTGGGTGGGCTTCTCAATACAGCGGTCGGTATTCGGTGCCGAGGGCGTGCACGACACCGTCGACCAGGTTGCCGGTGTACAGCGCCACCAGGTCGATGCCGTCGGCCGGCAGGGGACGGATGGCGGCGATCAGCGCGCGGGTCTCGGCTTCGGCGGCGCGTGCGATCTGCGCGCCCTCGGCGGCGGTGACGGTGGCGAAGCGCAGCGTCTGCCCGGGGCGCAGCGCGGCCAGGCGGCCGAGGTCGGCGGTGATCACGGTGGCGATCTTGGGATAGCCGCCGGCGGTCTGGGCGTCGGCGAGCAGCACGATCGGCTGGCCGGCGCCGGGGACCTGGATCGAGCCCGCCACGGTGGCGTCGGACACGATGTCGGCCGCGCCGCTGTGCTCCAGCTTCGCGCCCTCGAGGCGCACGCCCATGCGGTCGGCTTCGGCGGTGACGCGGTAGTCGCCGCCGACCAGCGCTTCGAGCGCCGCGGCGCTGAAGTGGTCGTCCTGCGGCCCGGGAACGAGCCGGATCGGGCCCGTGTCGGTTTCCGGGGGCTGGGTCAGCACGCGGTCGCTGCCCCAGGCATCGGCTTCGCTCAGGGCCAGGCGCATGCCCGCTGCCAGCGCGTGGCCGCTGCCGTCTGCGCCGCCGAGGGCGGCGCGCACATAGGTCGAGGCGCTGCCCATCACCTGCGCGACCGCCAGCCCGGCCACCGCGACCATGGCGATACGGCCGCTGCCCATCTTGCGGATGCGCAGCGCTTCGTCCTCGGCGATCGTCACCGAGCGCCAGGGCGCGAGCTGACGGCGACCGTCGGGGCCGTCCACCTCCACCACCGCGTCGCCGGCGACGGCGAGCTTCACCGCGCCGCCGTGCGCCACCACATGCAGGCCGCCGTCGAAGCACTCGATCACCGGCGCGTCCTCGGGCTGGCCGGCGAGTGCGTTGGCGATGCGCATCAGGCGGCGGTCGAGCACGCCCGCCCACGGCACGCCGATGCGGCGGAAGCCGCGGCGGCCTTCGTCCTGGATGGAGGAGAACGCGCCGGGGGTGACGATCTCGAGTTCGGTCTGCGTGCTCATGCTGCGTTCTCCGCGGGGGTCGGGGCGGCGTCCAGCCACTGCATCGGGTCGAAGTCGGCGTTGCGCGCGGCGGCCTCGATCGCGCGGCATCGCTCGGCGCTCACCGGCACGAAGCGCACCCGGTCGCCGGCGGCGAGCAGCGAGGGCGAGGCGCGGCGGGCGTCGAACAGCGGCACCGGGCAGCGCCCGAGCAGGTGCCATCCGCCCGGACTTTCCCAGGGATAGATCGCGGTCAGCCCGGTGGCGATCGCCACGCTGCCGGCGGGCACGCGCACGCGCGGCTGGGCGCGGCGCGGCAGGCGCAGCTTCGCCGGCAGGTCGCCCATGAAGGGGAAGCCGGGCAGGAAGCCGAGCATGTACACCAGGTATTCGGTGCCGCTGTGCAGGGCGACCACCTCGTCTTCGTCGATGCCGAGGGTGGCGGCCACCTCGGCGAGGTCGGGCGCGGCCTCGCCCTCGTAGCACACCGGCAGGCGCCAGTGGCGGCCGTCGGCGGGCGCGCCGTGCTCGGCGGCGGCGATCAGCGGCTGCAGCGCGGCGAGCACGGCGTCGCGGTCGGTGGCGAGCGGGTCGAAGAACACCGTCAGCGAGCGGAAGGTGGGCATGGTCTCGATCACGCCCGGCAATGCGCCCGCCTGCTGCAGGCGCAGGATGGCGGTGTCGAGGGCATTGACCGCAGCCAGCAGGGCTGGATCGATGACGGTGCCGAACTCGATGGTCAGCGCGGCGTCGCCGGCGTCCAGGATGCGAAAACTCATGGCGGGCCTCCTGGATTCAGAGCGGGGAGGTGGAGGCCGCGCGCGCGGCCTGGTCGTAACGCCCCGAGACCGTGCGCAGCAGCTGGGCGAGTTCGGCGATGCGGCGGTTCTCGTCGGCGCTGCCGGTGAAGCCCGGCATCAGGCAGGCCTCGCGCACGTCGCGGTAGGCGAGGCAGATCTCTCGCCCCTTCTCGGTGACGGAATAGAAGGCTTCCTTGCCGCGCTTGGTGCTGTGCACCAGACCGAGCCCGCCGAGCTTGCGCAGCGAATAGGAGACGACGTGGGTGTCTTCCACATTGAGCACGAAGCCGATGTCGGCGAGGCGCTTCTCGGTGTCGCGGTGGGCGACGTGGTGCAGCACCAGCACGTCGATCGGGGTCATGTCCTTGACGCCGGCGGCGGTCATGCAACGCATCATCCAGCGCGCGAAGGCGTGCCACGCGATGATCAGACCGAACTCGAATTCGGATACCTGGGGCGACTTCGCCGAGACGAGGTGCTGTGAAGAAACGATGGGGCCGCTGTCGCCCATGGGAGCCTCCGATTAGGTTTTGAAGACGTTTCGCGTAAAAAACCTCTACGTTTTGTTGACAAGATACCCACAAAATCTCTATTGTGCAATAACGGTGACTTATGGATAGCTGGTCGCCGCCTCCGACAATGTGTTCCGGGCGCTGCCCCACTTCAATCAGGAGTTACATCCATGACCTTCTCGCATCCTCTGCTCAAGGCGATCACCGGTTCCTTGCTCGGCTTCGGCATTGCCGCCGCCGCCCACGCCCAGACCACCTGGGACATGCCCACGCCTTACCCGGCCAGCAACTTCCACACCGAGAACATCCAGCAGTTCGCCAAGGAGGTCGACGAGGCCACCGGCGGCAAGCTCAAGATCACCGTCCATGCCAACGGCTCGCTGTTCAAGGCCAACGAGATCAAGCGTGCGGTGCAGTCCGGACAGGCGCAGATCGGCGAGCTGATCATCTCCGGCCTCGCCAACGAGGACGCGCTCTACGCGCTCGACACCGTGCCCTTCCTCGCCACCAGCTACGCCGACTCGAAGAAGCTGTGGCAGGCCTCCAAGGACGCGGTCGAAGCGCGCCTGGCGAAGAACGGCCTCAAGGTCCTCTACTCGGTGGCCTGGCCGCCCCAGGGCCTGTACTCCATGACCGAGCTCAACACCATCGGCGACCTCAAGGGCATGAAGATCCGCTCCTACAGCCCGACCGTGGCGCGCATGATCGAGCTGATGGGTGGCCAGCCGGTGACGGTGCAGGCCGCCGACCTCACCCAGGCGCTGTCGACCGGCGTCGTCTCCGCCAACCTGACCTCCTCGGCCACCGGCTACGACACCAAGAGCTGGGAGCAGCTGAGCCACTACTACGACATCCAGGCCTGGCTGCCGAAGAACATCGTGTTCGTGTCGAAGAAGGCCTTCGATGCGCTCGACCAGCCCGCGCGCGACGCCCTGCTCAAGGCCGCCGCCGCTGCCGAGGAGCGCGGCTGGAAGGTCTCGGAAGAGAAGACCGCCTGGTACGTCGAGCAGCTCAAGGCCAACAAGATGAAGGTGCAGCCGGCCCCGGCGGCGCTGCAGGCCGAACTGCTCAAGGTCGGCGAGAAGATGACCGCCGAGTGGGTCGAGAAGGCCGGCCCGGACGGTCAGGCCATCCTCGACGCCTACCGCAAGCTCAAGTAATCCGCTGCTGCATCGGCCCCGCCATCGGCGGGGCCTTCACTATTCAGGAGATCGCCCATGAGAGCGTTCCTCGATTCGCTGTACCGCCTGTCCGGTGCGCTGGCCGCGATCGGCATGGTGGCGACGCTGGTGCTCGTCACCTCCGGCGTCGTGACCCGGCCGCTCGGCATCTATCTGCCGGGCACCGACGACTACGCCGGCTACGCGATGGCGGCCTGCGGCTTCTTCGCGCTGGCCTACACCTTCAAGCACGGCGAGCACATCCGCGTGAGCCTGGTGCTCGAGCGCGTCGGCCCGCGCATGCGCGCGGCGCTGGAGTGGTTCTCGCTCGCGGCAGGCACCGCGGTGGCGGCGACGCTGGCCTTCTACGCCGTGCGCATGGTGCTGCAGTCGCATGAATTCGAGGAGATCTCGCAGGGCGTGGACGCCACCCCGCTGTGGATCCCGCAGCTGTCGATGGCGATCGGCTCGGTCGTGCTGCTGATCGCGCTGCTCGACGATCTGGTGATGGCCATGCTGGGTCGCGCACCGGCGCGACTCGCCACCCACAGCGGCGAAGCCGCGCGCATGGAATAAGAGGAGCGCGCCATGGAAGTCATGATTGCGGCCGTGATGATCGGCCTGATGCTGGCGCTGCTCGCCGGCGGCGTATGGATCGGCCTCGCCCTGATGGCGATCGGCATCCTCGGCATGCTCGGCTTCACGCCGCGCGCGCCGGGCGACGGCATGGCGGTGGCGATCTGGAGCCACGGCTCGAGCTGGACGCTGACCGCGCTGCCCTTGTTCCTGTGGATGGGCGAGATCCTGTTCCGCACCAAGCTGTCCGAGGACATGTTCAAGGGCCTGTCGCCCTGGCTGGAGCGCCTTCCGGGCCGCCTGCTGCACACCAACATCATCGGCTGCACGCTGTTCGCCGCGGTGTCGGGCTCGTCGGCGGCCACCTGCGCCACCATCGGCAAGATCGCGCTGCCCGAGCTCGAGCGCCGCGGCTATCCCGAGTCGATGGCGCTCGGCACCCTGGCGGGCGCCGGCACGCTGGGCCTGCTGATCCCGCCCTCGATCATCATGATCGTGTACGGCGTGGCGGCCGACGTGTCGATCTCCAAGCTCTTCATCGGCGGCGTGCTGCCCGGCATCCTGCTGGCGACGCTGTTCATGGGCTGGGTGGTGGTGTGGTCGCTGATGAACCCGGGCAAGATCCCGGCGGCCGATCTCAAGACCACCTTCGTCGAGAAGCTCGCCGCCTCGAAGAACCTGATTCCGGTGATCCTGCTCATCGGCGGCGTGCTCGGCTCGATCTACAGCGGCATCGCCACCGCCACCGAGGCGGCCGCGATCGGCGTGATCGGCAGCCTCATCATCGCCGCCAGCCAGCGCACGCTCGACCGCAAGAGCTTCTTCGGCGCGCTGATGGGCGCGACCCGGCTGTACTGCATGATCGCGCTGATCCTCGCCGGCTCGGCCTTCCTGACTCTGGCGATGGGCTACATCGGTCTGCCGCGCCACCTCGCCGAATGGATCGGCGCCCTCGGCCTCAGCCCGGCGATGCTGCTCGTGGCGCTGGCGATCTTCTACATCCTGCTCGGCTGCTTCCTCGACGGCATCTCGATCGTGGTGCTGACGATGGCGGTGCTGATGCCGACCATCCAGGCCGCGGGCATCGATCCGCTGTGGTTCGGCATCTTCGTGGTGGTCGTGGTGGAGATGGCGCAGGTCACCCCGCCGGTGGGCTTCAACCTCTTCGTGCTGCAGGGCCTCACCGGGCGCGACATGACCGTGATCGCGCGCTATGCGCTGCCCTACTTCCTGCTGATGGTGCTGGCGGTGGTGCTGCTGTACACCTTCCCCGGCCTGGTGACCTGGCTTCCCGGGCACATGATCGGGTGATTGGCTCGACGCCGGCGGCTGGCGGGGTTTACTCGCCGGTCGCGGGTGTCGCGTCTGCGGACGGTCCGGCGGCCAGTTCCGCCGTGCGCGCCTCGCTCACCAGCCAGTCATGCACCGTGGCCACGCGCGGGTCGGCGAGCGCGCCGGCGGAATGGATGACGCAGTAGCGCTTGCCGGTGCGCACCGACTGCGCGAAGGGCGCCACCAGGCGGCCGCTGTCGAGTTCGTCGGTGATCAGGGTGCGGCGCGCGATCGCCACCCCCATGCCGGCGATCGCGCACTGCATGGTGATGTGGTTGCGGTTGAACATGTAGCCGCGCCGCACCTCCACCTGCGGCGCGCCGATCGCGCGCAGGTAGCGTTCCCATTCGGCGTAGGGCGGGCTGCCACGCCAGGCGGTCATGTCGTGCAGCAGCGGGTAGTGGCGCAGGTCCTCGGCGGTGAGCAGCGGCGGCCGGCCTTCGAGCAGGCGCGGCGAGCACACCGGGAAGATCTCCTCCTCCAGCAGCACCGTGCTCTGGAAGCCCGGATAGCTGCCGTCGTTGAGGTCGATCGCGAGGTCGAACTCGCCGTCGCGCAGCGAATAGGTGCTGTCCTCGGCCTCGACCTGCAGCTCGATCTGCGGGAACCGTTCCATCAGCCGCGGCAGCCGCGGCACCAGCCAGGTGGCGAGGAAGGAGGGCAGGGTGCGCACCCGCACCACGCCGCTGAGCGCGCCGCCGCGCAGGCGGCCGATGGCGAGCTCCACCGCGGCATAGGCGGGATCGACCGCGGCGAGCAGGCGGTTGCCGGCGTCGGTGAGTTCCAGCCGTCGCGGCAGGCGGCGGAACAGGCGCTGGCCGAGCCAGTCCTCGAGCAGCTTGATCTGCTGGCTCACCGCGCCGGTGGTGATGTTCAGTTCCTCGCCCGCACGGGTGAAGGACAGGTGGCGGGCGGCGGCCAGGAAGACGCGCAGCCGGGTGTGGATCTGTGAGGGTGCGTTCGGCGTCATGGTTTAGAAATACTGAAGCGACGGTGAAAAACTATCGATTGAGTGCCGTTTTCCGTGCGCGCAAAATGCATTGATACACCGATAAGCATTTTCGCGATTAGCCTGGTTAAAGCAAGCAGCGAATTACAACAGGAGCCTCCCATGTCCATCAGCGTCCTCGACTTGTTCAAGATCGGCATCGGGCCGTCCAGCTCCCACACCGTCGGGCCGATGCGCGCCGCGCACGATTTCGCCGCCGCGCTCGAGCGCCAGGACATTCTCGACCAGGTGCGTCGCATCGAGGTCAGGCTTTACGGCTCGCTGTCGGCGACCGGCATCGGCCACGGCACCGACCGTGCGGTGGTGGCGGGGCTGATGGGCGCGCGTCCGGACGAGGTCGATCCCGATTTCGTCGTGGACGCGGTGGACCTGGTCAAGCTCGACGGCGAACTCGCGCTCTTGGGCCGCCACACCATCCCCTTCGAGTGGGCGCGCGACATGCGCCTGCTGCCGGTGAGCCTGCCCTACCACCCCAATGCGATGCGCCTGGCCGCGCACGGCGAGGGCGGCGTGCTGTACGAGAACACCTATTACTCGGTCGGCGGCGGCTTCGTCGTCGATGAGGCGCAGGCGCAGTCGGGAACGTCGGCCGAGGCCGAGGTTGTCGTGCCGTATCCCTTCGACACCGGCGCCGAGCTGCTCGCGCAGTGCCGCCGCCACGGCCTGAGCATCAGCGAGCTGATGCTGGCCAACGAATCGGCCTGGCGCAGCGCGGACGAGACCCGTGCCGCGCTCAAGCGCATCTGGGACGTCATGCGCGCCTGCGTCGAGCGCGGCATCACCCAGGAGGGCGTGCTGCCCGGCGGACTCAACGTGCGCCGCCGCGCCGCCGCACTGCACCGCAAGCTCAGCGAGCGCGGCGGCAAGCACAACCTGATCAGCGACACCATGGCCGCGCTCGACTGGGTCAACCTGTACGCGCTCGCCGTGAATGAAGAGAACGCCGGCGGCGGCCGCGTCGTCACCGCGCCCACCAACGGCGCGGCCGGCATCATCCCCGCGGTGCTGCACTACTACATGAACTTCATGCCCGGCAGCGACGAGCGCGACGTGGAGAACTTCCTCCTCGCCGCCGCCGCGGTCGGCGTGCTGTGCAAGAAGAACGCCTCGATTTCCGGCGCCGAGGTCGGCTGCCAGGGCGAGGTCGGCTCGGCGTGCGCGATGGCTGCCGCGGGCCTCGCCGAGGTCCTCGGCGGCACGCCCGAGCAGGTCGAGAACGCGGCCGAGATCGGCCTCGAGCACAACCTCGGGCTGACCTGCGACCCGGTCGGCGGCCTGGTGCAGGTGCCCTGCATCGAGCGCAACGCGATGGCCTCGATCAAGGCGATCAACGCCGCCCAGCTCGCCCTGCGCGGCGACGGCGCGCACACGGTCTCGCTCGACCAGGTGATCCGCACCATGCGCGACACCGGCCGCGACATGCTCGACAAGTACAAGGAAACCTCCCGCGGCGGCCTCGCGGTCAGTTTCCCCGAATGCTGAGCGCGACACGACGGAACACGAACCCTCACCGATTCAACCCACCCGATTCATCCCAGCCCGTGCGCGGTGCATCCCCGCCGCGCCGGGGCGACGCCCTACCCGGCATCCCTAACCACAACGTCATCCACGAGGAGACACCCAGATGACCACCGCAACCCCCACGGCTTTCCAGCGCCTGATGCGCATGAGCCTCATCTCCCAGATCGCCATCGGTCTGGTCCTCGGCGTCGTGCTGGCGCTGGTCGCGCCCGGCGCGACCAAGTCGGTCGCCCTGCTCGGCGACATCTTCATCTCCGCGCTGAAGGCGGTCGCGCCCGTGCTGGTGTTCGTGCTGGTCGCCGCGGCGATCGCCAACCACAAGCAGGGCCAGCCCACGCACATCCGCCCGGTGCTGATGCTCTACCTGCTCGGCACCTTCGCCGCCGCGCTGGTCGCGGTGCTCGCCAGCTTCGCCTTCCCGACCACGCTGGTGCTCGACGCCCCGGCCGCCACCGGCAACCCGCCGGGCGGCATCCTGCTCGTGCTCAAGAACCTGCTGCTGAGCGCGGTCTCGAACCCGGTCAAGGCGCTGATGGAAGCCAACTTCATCGGCATCCTGGCGTGGGCGATCGGCCTGGGCATCGCGCTGCGCCACGCCGGCGACGGCACGCGCAAGGTGCTCAACGACCTCGCCGACGCGGTCTCGAAGATCGTCCATGTGGTGATCCGCTTCGCCCCGCTCGGCATCTTCGGCCTGGTCGCCGCCACCATGGGCGAAGCCGGCGTCGATGCGCTGCTCGGCTATGGCCAGCTGCTGCTGATGATCGTCGGCTGCATGGTCTTCGTCGCGCTGGTGGTCAATCCGCTGTTCGTGTTCTGGAAGCTGCGCACCAACCCCTATCCGCTGGTGTTCACCTGCCTGCGCGAGAGCGGCGTCACCGCCTTCTTCACCCGCAGCTCGGCCGCCAACATCCCGATCAACCTCGAGCTGTGCCGTCGCCTGGGCCTGCACGAGGATACCTACTCGATCTCGATCCCGCTCGGTGCCACGATCAACATGGCCGGCGCCGCGATCACGATTTCGGTGATGTCGCTGGCCGCCGCCCACACCCTGGGCATCCCGGTCGACTTCCCGACCGCGCTGCTGCTGTGCATCGTGTCCTCGCTCGCCGCCGCCGGCGTGTCGGGCGTGGCCGGTGGCTCGCTGCTGCTGATCCCGATGGCGACCGCGCTGTTCGGCATCTCGGCGGACGTGGCGATGCAGGTGGTGGCGATCGGCTTCGTGATCAGCGTGGTGCAGGATTCGGCCGAGACCGCGCTCAACTCCTCGACCGACGTGCTCTTCACCGCCGCGGCCTGCGCCGCCGAGAGCGGCGAGCCGCTGAACCTGGACCGCGCCTGATCTGTCATGCACCCGACTCAACATTTCGCCAGCGACAACTACGCCGGCGTGTGCCCGGAGGCCATGGCGGCCTTCGTGGCGGCGAACGCCGGACATGCCCCTGCCTACGGCGAGGATGAATGGACGCGCGAGGTCTCCGACCGCCTGCGCGAACTGTTCGAAACCGACTGCGACGTCTACTTCGTCTTCAACGGCACCGCGGCCAACTCGTTGGCGCTCGCTTCGCTGTGCCAGAGCTATCACAGCGTGGTGTGCCACGAGCTCGCCCACGTGCAGACCGACGAGTGCGGCGGGCCGGAGTTCTTCTCCAACGGCTCCAAGCTGCTGCCCGCGCACGGCGAGAATGGCAAGCTCACCCCCGCCGCGGTACTGGAGGTGATCTCGCGCCGCAGCGACATCCACTACCCCAAGCCGCGCGTAGTGACGCTGACGCAGAGCACCGAAGTCGGCACCGTGTATCGACCGGACGAGGTGGCGGCGATCTCCGCCTGCGCGCGCGAACACGGCCTGCGGGTGCACATGGACGGCGCCCGCTTCGCCAATGCGGTGGCCACGCTCGGCGTCAAGCCGGCCGAGATCACCTGGAAGGTGGGCGTCGACGTGCTGTGCTTCGGCGGCACCAAGATGGGCCTGCCGGTGGGCGAGGCGGTGGTGTTCTTCGACCGCAGGCTGTCCGAGGATTTCGCCTACCGCTGCAAGCAGGCCGGACAGCTCGCCTCGAAGATGCGCTTCCTGTCCGCGCCCTGGCTCGGCATCCTGGAAGACGAGGTGTGGCTCGAGCACGCCCGCCACGCCAATGCCATGGCGCAGCGCCTGGCGGCCGGCCTGGTGCAGGTGCCGGGCGCGAAGCTGATGTTCCCGGTCGAGGCCAACGGCGTGTTCTGCGAACTGCCGCCGGCGGTGCTCGACGGCCTGCGCGCGCGCGGCTGGCGCTTCTACACCTTCATCGGCGCCGGCGGCGCGCGCTTCATGTGCGGCTGGGACACCCTGCCCGCGAGCGTGGACGCGCTGCTCGCCGACGTGCGCGCCCTGGCCGGCTGAACCCCGCGCGGCGCGCGCCGGCGGCGGCGCCCGTACGCCCGCCCGCCTTCATGAGCGCGGCGGCTCATCGTCCGTGGGCGGACGGCCTTGCACGTCTTCTGCTTCATACTGCCGGCGCAGGCGCTCCAGCCCGGCGCGGAAGGCCTCGCCGTCGCCGTGGTCGAAGAAGTGCGGATAGCGTTCGTGCGCGTGGCCGATGCGGCGGGCGTGCTTGATCGGGCACCAGTACTGCTCGGTGCGCGCGGCCACCTCGCGCGCGTAGGCGGCGACGCCGTTGGCATAGGCGCAGTAGAAGCAGTTGAACTTCTCGATGAGGTTCAGGTAGGGCAGATCGCTGCGGTCGAACACCATGTATCCGCTGCGACTGACCTTCGGGATGCGGTAGATCGGGAAGCATGCCGTCTGATAGAGAGTGACGAAGAGGTCCGTCAGCAGGAAGGGGATCCAGCCCAGGTAGATCAGCGGCGCGGTCAGCGCCACCGGCAGCCGCGAGCGCCGCAGATAGCGGAAAAGCCCGATCTTGTGCCGTTGCTGCTCGCGCAGGAAGCGGTCGGCGAGCTCGATCCGCTTGCGCACCAGCTCCTCGCGCCGGCTGCGGTATTCCGCTTCCAGCTCCTCCTGGAGCGCCGCGATGCCGGCGAGCAGCTCGTCGAGATGGTTCTTCATGCCGTTCTCCGTGTGGTCCCGCCCGTCGTTCCGATGCGGCTCCTGCAGCACGCGGCGCAGCGATCGTCTGCGTGAATTCTAGATGGCGGGGGCGGGCCGGGGCTTGAAATCGCCTCCGTGGCACCCTAGTTAGGGAGGGTGCGGGCGCCCGCTGCGGCGCCCGTTCCACACCACGACCGGAGGTTCGCATGTACGCCCGTTCCCTGTTTCCCCGCGACGTGTTCGCGGAACTGGACCGCCTGCAGCGCGAGATGCAGCAGTCCTTCGACACCGGCCCGAGCATTCGCGGCCTGACCCGCGGCTATCCCGCGCTCAACGTCGGCGGCACGCCGACCTCGGTGGAGGTCTACGCCTTCGCGCCCGGCCTCGATCCGGCCACGCTCGACGTCCAGCTCGAGAAGGGCACGCTGACCATCGCCGGCGAGCGCAAGGCGGCGGAGGTAGCGGAGAAGGCTACCGTGCATATCGGCGAGCGCTTCGCTGGCCGTTTCCGTCGCGTCGTCAACCTGCCCGACGATGTCGATCCCAATGCGATCGAGGCCAGGTACCGCGACGGCGTGCTGCACGTGCGCATCCAGCGCAAGGAAGAAGCCCAGCCGCGCCGCATCGCCATCCAGTAAGGATCACGGAGGACCGACCATGAGCACCAAGCCCGATATCGCGAATGCCGCCGCCAAGGCCGCCGACCAGGCGCGCGAGGACGCCGCACTGCTGCCGCCCGTCGACGTGATCGAGGACGCCGGCGGCATCACCCTGTACGCCGACCTGCCCGGCGTGCCCAAGGAGCGCCTGAACCTGCACGTGGAGGGTGACACGCTGAGCATCGAGGGCGAGCTGGCGTTGCCGGTGCCCGAGGGCATGGAGGCGACCCACGCCGAGGTCAAGCTGCCGCGCTACCGCCGCGTGTTCACGCTGTCGCGCGAACTCGACCCCAACAAGGTCGAGGCCAAGTTCGAGCACGGCGTGCTGACGCTGCGCATCCCCAAGGCCGAGCACGCCCAGCCGAAGCGGATCGAGGTGCAGATCGCCTGAGCTTTCTGTCCGCAGTCAACGTCACCGCCGTGCGCTGGGCGCGCGGCCTGGTGCCGCAATGACGCCCGCAATGGGGAGGCCTGTTGCGGGCGTTTTGTTCGATGGCGATCGTATGCCTGGAAGGCGTCGCTGTTGATGCCGAGTTTCCAGGCGACGACCTCGTCCGGGTCGCAGTCCGCAGGCAGCGCAAAGTTGCCGGTGATCATCAGCCGCCGGATGTGGCGCGCTTAGGCGGTCTCGCTGCCGACAACCGAAAGGGAATACCATCCGGGCAACATATGCACGCAGTGATGGAAGCTTGCTCGATGGCCCTCAACCAGAACCCCGAACAACGCGCCCGCGACAAGATCGACGCACAGCTCACTGCCGCCGGTTGGGTAGTGCAGGCCAAGACGAAGATCGACTTCAGCGCGGGCATCGGTGTGGCCGTGCGCGAATACCAGACCAGCGTCGGCCCTGCCGACTACATCCTGTTCGTCGAGGGCAAGCCGGTCGGCGTGATCGAGGCCAAGCCCGAGACCGCCGGTCATCACATCACTGCCGTCGAGGACCAGACCGAGGGCTATGCCAGCGCCCGGCTGAAATGGGTCAAGGCCGGCGAGCCGCTGCGCTTCCTCTATGAGGCCACCGGCGTCATCACCCGCTTCACCGATGCCCGCGATCCCAAGCCGCGTTCCCGCGAGGTGTTCAGCTTCCATCGCCCGGAAACCCTGCGTGAATGGCTCGGCCAGACCGCCACTCTGCGTGCGCGCCTGCAAGGCATGCCGCTACTCAACCCGGACGAGCGGCCGGCCAGTGAGCTCCGTCTGCGCGACTGCCAGGAGAAGGCAATCGGCAAACTCGAGGAGTCTTTCAGGGAGGGCAAGCCGCGCGCGCTGATCCAGATGGCCACCGGTGCCGGCAAGACCTACACCGCCATCACCGCCATCTACCGTCTGCTCAAGTACGCTGGCGCCAGGCGAGTGCTGTTCCTGGTCGATACCAGGAACCTTGGCGAACAGGCCGAGCAGGAAATGATGAGCTATCTGCCCATCGACGACCCCCGCAAGTTCACCGAGCTGTACCCGGTTCAGCGCCTCAAGTCCTCCTACATCGCCAGAGACAGCCTGGTCTGCATCAGCACCATCCAGCGCATGTACGCCATCCTCAAGGGCGAGGAGCTGGACGAGACGCTGGAGGAGCGCAGCCCGGCCGAGCAGCTGACCCAGCCGAAGAAGCCGATGCCGGTGGCCTACAACCCGGCCATCCCGCCGGAGTTCTTCGACTTCATCTTCATCGACGAATGCCACCGCTCCATCTACAACCTCTGGCAACAAGTGCTCGACTACTTCGATGCCAGCCTGATCGGCCTCACCGCCACCCCGGACAACCGCACCTACGGCTTCTTCAGGAAGAACGTGGTCAGCGACTACAGCCACGAGAAGGCGGTGGCTGATGGCGTCAACGTCGGCAACGAGGTCTACCTGATCGAAACCGCCGTCACCAAGCAAGGCGGCCAGCTCAAGGCCGAACAGCAGGTCGAGCGGCGCGAGCGCCTGACCCGCCGCAAACGCTGGGAGCAGCAGGACGAGGACGAGGCCTACAGCGGCACACAGCTCGACCGCGACATCGTCAGCCCCGACCAGATCCGCACCGTCATCCGCACGTTCCGCGACAGGCTGCCGGAGATCTTCCCCGACCGCGTTGAAGCCGATGGTCATTACCAGGTGCCCAAGACGTTGATCTTCGCCAAGACCGACGGCCATGCCGACGACATCATCCAGTGCGTGCGCGAGGAATTCGGCGAAGGCAACGCCTTCTGCAAGAAGGTCACCTACCGGGTCGCCGATGGGCGCAAGGATGCCGAGGGCAACATCGTCGAGGAAGGCGAAGACCCCCGCTCGGTGCTCGCCCAGTTCCGCAACGAGTACAACCCGCGCATCGCCGTCACCGTGGACATGATCGCCACCGGCACCGACGTGAAGCCGCTGGAGTGCCTGCTGTTCATGCGCGACGTGAAGAGCCGCAACTACTTCGAGCAGATGAAGGGCCGCGGCACCCGCACCCTCGACAAGGACGACCTGCAGAAAGTCTCCTCGGCAGCCAAGACCGCCAAGACCCACTACGTCATCGTCGATGCCATCGGTGTCACCAAGTCGCTGAAGACCGCCAGCCAGCCGCTGATCACCAAGCCCAGCGTGCCGCTCAAGGATCTCGCCATGGGCGTGATGATGGGCGCCAGCGACAGCGATACCGTCAGTTCGCTGGCCGGCCGGCTGGCGCGGCTGGCCAAGCAACTGGAGCCCGCCGACCACAAGAAGCTGGAAGCGCATACCGGCGGCAAGCCACTCAGCCATATCGTCGCCGGGCTGTTCAACGCCATCGACGCCGACCGGGTCGAAGCGCGCGCCCTGGAGCTGGCTGGCATGCCAGTGGGCAGCGATCCGGGCGAGGCACTGCGCGACCAGGCCCAGGCCGAGCTGGTCAAGCAGGCGGCCAAGGTGCTCAACGGCGAACTGATCGAGCTGATCGACCGCATCCGCCGCGAGCGCGAGCAGATCATCGACCACGACACCCTGGACGAGGTGCTACATGCCGGCTGGCAAGCTGACAGCGTCGAGGTGGCTCGCCAGCAGACCGAAGACTTCGCCGCCTGGCTGCAGGCGCACCGCGACGAGCTGGAAGCACTGACCATCTACTTCAACGTGCCGCAGCGCCGCCGCGAAGTCACCTTCGAGCAGTTGCGCGCGGTGCTCGACGCGCTCAAGGCTGACCGCCCCAAGCTGGCGCCGCTGCATGTCTGGCATGCCTATGCCCGGCTGGAAGACTACAAGGGCAAGCACCCGGTCAGCGACCTCACCGCGCTGGTAGCGCTGATCCGCCGCGCCTGCGGGCTGGACGACAAACTGACGCCCTTCGAGGAGACGGTGGCGCGCAACTTCAAGACCTGGATCTTCAAGCGCCACGCCGGCAAGGGCGAGAAGTTCAACGAGCAGCAGATGGAGTGGCTGCAGATGATCCGCGACCACATCGCCAGCTCGGTACATATCGACACCGACGCGCTAGACTTCGCGCCCTTCGACCGCGCGGGCGGGCTGGGCGAGTTCTATGAGCAGTTCGGCGACGACTATGAAGCGGTGCTGGATGAGATCAATGAGGCGTTGGTGGCGTGATGAGTGAATCGCTGGATAATGAGCTGACAGAAAAGCAACCACTACCAAGTGGCTGGGTGAAGCTAAAGCTCAGCGGTGCAATAGAGCCTCGCGGAGAAAAAGTTAGCCCAGAAAGCTTTCCAGATTTGCCTTTTATAGGCATGGATCATGTAGAGGCGCACACCACTAAAATCATCGGCTCCGTTCCGGCGCGGGAGATGAAAAGTAATGCTGCGCGCTTTTACGCAGGCGACGTCCTGTACGGCCGACTGCGCCCTTACCTCAACAAGATTGCACAACCAAAAAGTGACGGACTTGCTTCTGCAGAGTTTATAGTTTTCCCCGAAAATGAGTTAATCAAAAGCTCCTTCCTGAAATATCGCCTGAATGCCCGTGATTTTGTCAGATTCGCCAACCATTTGAACGAAGGCGACAGACCAAGGGTAAGCTTCGAACAGATTGGTGATTTCGACTTACTTATCCCGCCAGCACCTGAGCAGGGCCGAATTACCAACAAACTCGAAGAACTGTTCTCCGAACTGGACAAAGGCGTGGAAACCCTGCGCACCGCCCAGCAACAACTCAAGGTCTACCGCCAGGCCCTGCTCAAGCACGCCTTCGAGGGCAAGCTGACCGCCGAGTGGCGGGCGCGGAATCCCGACAAGCTGGAAAGCGCCGAAGCGCCGCTGGCGCGCATTCAGCAGAAGCGCGAGGCACGCTATCAGCAGCAGTTGGCGGAATGGGAAGAAGCGCAGCAGGCCTGGGAAGCCGCCGGCAGGACCGGCAGCAAGCCGGCCAAGCCCAAGGAGCCGAAAGCGCTGCCGCCGCTGACGGCCGAGGAGCTGGCAGAGTTGCCGGAACTTCCGGAGGGATGGGTTTATGTCAAGGCTGAGGCTATCAGCGACTTCATCACGAAGGGCACGACCCCTGGAAAGGAACTACTGTTTGATGGGACTGGGGAAATCCCATTCATAAAAGTCTACAACCTCACCAAAACCGGGACTTTAGACTTCACGGTGTCTCCCACTTTTGTCAGCCAAGACACCCACAACGGCTTCCTGGCGAGATCCAAGGTTTATCCCGGCGACGTTCTAATGAACATTGTCGGCCCCCCGCTTGGCAAGGTCTCGATTGTCCCTGAGACCTATCCGGAGTGGAATATTAACCAAGCGATTGCCATTTACCGAAGCGAGCTAATTCAAAACAAGCTGCTGGCCGCATTCCTGTCGAGCGAGATCAATGTCCGCCGCATGATGAGCAAATCAAAAGCCACGGCAGGCCAGTTCAACCTGACACTCGAAATATGCCGAGATACCATCATTCCGCTTTGTGGCGCCAAAGAGCAGGAGCAGCTTTCCCGGCTGCTGGATGAAAAGCTCTCCAACCTCGAGCAACTCGAAAAAACCATCGCCAACTCCATGCAACAGGCCGAAGCCCTGCGCCAGTCCATCCTGAAAAAGGCCTTCTCCGGCCAACTGGTGCCACAGAACCCCGACGACGAGCCGGCCAGCGCGCTGCTGGAGCGCATCCGCGCCGAACGCGCCGCCCAACCGCCCACCGCAAGGCGCGGGCGCCAGCGCAGGGCTGAGGCATGACCCCGGACCATCTGGCCCAACTGCTGCGCGGCGGCGAAGGGCTGACCGTCGAGTTCAAGCGCGCCCGCGAGGCGCTCAACCGCGACATCTACGAGACCATCTGCGCCTTCCTCAACCAGCGCGGCGGCACCCTGGTGCTGGGCGCGGCGGATGACGGCCAGGTGACCGGCATCGCCCCCGAGGCGCTGGCGCAGATGCGCAAGGATCTGGCCAACACCCTGCACAACCCGCAGAAGATCAACCCACCCATGCCGCTGGTGCCCGAGCCGGTGGCGCTGGACGGGCAGACCCTGCTGGTGCTGAGCGTGCCGGAAAGCTCGCAGGTACACAGCTGCAACAACCGCATCTTCAGCCGCAACGAGGATGGCGATTTCGACATCACCGGCCATGGGCAACTACTGGCCGAGCTGTACCTGCGCAAGCAGGTCGGCTACAGCGAAAACCGCATCTTTCCCCATATCCGCCTGAACGACCTGCGCAGCGATCTGATCGAGCGGGTGCGCCGCAACGTGCGCCTGCAACGCGCCGGCCACCCCTGGGCCGAGCTGGACGACCTGGAGCTGCTGAAAAGCGCCCGCCTGTACCAGCGCGACTACCAGACCGGGGCCGAAGGCATCTCCATGGCCGGCGCCCTGCTGTTCGGCCGTGACGAGGTGGTGCTGGGCGTGGTCCCGCACCATCGCACCGACGCCATCCTGCGCGTGCATGACCTGGACCGCTACGACGACCGCGACGATATCCGCACCAACCTGCTGGAAAGCTACGACCGGCTGATGGCCTTCGTGAACAAGCACATTGCCGACCCCTTCTATCTGGAGGGCAACCGGCGCGTCAGCCTGCGCGACCGCATCTTCCGCGAGGTGGTAGCCAACCTGCTGATCCACCGCGAATACCTCAACCCCTTCCCGGCCAAGCTGATCATCCAGCGCGACCGGGTGATCACCGAGAACAGCAACAACCCGCACGGCCTGGGCCTGCTGCGCCCCGACGACTTCGCTCCCTCGCCGAAGAACCCGGCCATCGCCCGCGTGTTCCGCGAGATGCAGTGGGCGGAGGAGCTGGGCTCCGGCGTGCGCAACCTGTTCAAGTACGCCCGCGCCTTCGGCGGGCACGACCCGATCCTGCGCGAGGAGTCGATCTTTCGGGTGACGGTGATGCTGCCAACCCTGCCGATTAGTGCGACAGCCAGCCAGGCTGGCGTCAAGCCGCAGCCAGAGTCAGGGGCAGAGTCAGGGGCAGAGTCAGGGGCAGAGTCAGGGGCAGAGTCAGGGGCAGAGTCGCAGGCGCGCCGCGTGCTGGCGGCCTTGAGCGCAGGCGCGCTAGGCAAGGCCGAGCTGGCCAGCCGGCTCGCCCTGCCGTCGGTCAGCGGCGCGCTGAACCGCAGCATACGCAGTCTGCTCGACGCCGGCCTGATCGAATACACCCTGCCCGACAAGCCCAACAGCCGTTTGCAAAAATACCGCCTGACCGCCGCCGGCCGGGCGCAACTGAATTCCCAGGACTGACCTATTCATGAGCACCGATGCCATCGTCTCCAAAGTCTGGAGCTTCTGTACCACCCTGCGCGACGACGGCGTGGGCTACGGCGACTATCTGGAGCAGCTGACCTACCTGATCTTCCTGAAGATGGCCGACGAATACGCAAGGCCGCCCCACAGGCGCGACATCGGCATTCCCAAAGGCCACGACTGGGCAAGCCTGCTGGATAAGCGCGGCGCCGAACTGGAAGTGCATTACGTCACCACGCTGATGCGGCTCGGCGGCAGTGCGGGCATGCTCGGGCAGATCTTCACCAAGGCGCAGAACAAGATCCAGGACCCGGCCAAGCTGAGCCGGCTGATCAGCATGATCGACGAAACGCGCTGGGTGAAGCTCGGCGCCGACGTGAAGGGCGACATCTACGAGGGCCTGCTGGAGAAGAATGCCGAGGACACCAAGTCCGGCGCCGGCCAGTACTTCACCCCGCGCGCGCTGATCCGCGCCATGGTCGAGTGCGTGCGCCCCGCGCCGGGCAAGACCATCGCCGACCCCGCCTGCGGCACCGGCGGTTTCTTCCTCGCCGCCTATGACTTCCTGGCCGCCAACCCGGCGCTGGACAAGGAACAGAAAGCCTTCCTCAAGAACTCGACCTTCCACGGCAACGAGATCGTCGCCAGCACCCGCCGCCTGTGCCTGATGAACATGCTGCTGCACAACATCGGCGAGATCGACGGCCAGAGCACGATCTCCCCCAACGATGCGCTGATTGCCGACGATGGCCGGCGCTTCGACTATGTGCTGGCCAACCCGCCGTTCGGCAAGAAAAGCTCGATGAGCTTCACCAACGCCGAGGGCGAGGAAGAAACCGACGAGCTGACCTACAACCGTCAGGATTTCTGGGCGACCACCTCGAACAAGCAGCTCAACTTCCTGCAACACATCCGCAGCATGCTCAGGACCACCGGCCAGGCGGCCGTGGTGCTGCCGGACAACGTGCTGTTCGAGGGCGGCGCCGGCGAGACGGTGCGCAGGAAGCTGCTGGAAACCACCGAGCTGCACACCATCCTGCGCCTGCCGACCGGCATCTTCTACGCCCAGGGTGTGAAGGCCAACGTGCTGTTCTTCGACAACAAGCCGGCGCGCAAGGAGTCGTGGACGCGGGAGGTGTGGATCTACGACTACCGCACCAACATCCACCACACGCTGAAGAAGAAGCCGCTGCGCTTCGAGGATCTGCAGGATTTCATCGCCTGCTACCACCCGGCGAACCGTCACGCGCGCCAGGAAACCTGGCACGAGACGAAAAACCCGGAAGGCCGTTGGCGCAAGTACGGTCTCGAGCAGATCCTCGCCCGCGACAAGACCAGCCTCGACATCTTCTGGCTCAAGGACAAGTCGCTGGCCGACCTGGAGAACCTGCCGGAGCCGGATGACCTGGCCGAGGAGATCATCGAGAACATCGAGGCGGGTCTGAACAGCTTCCGGGAGATCCTCAAGGGCTTGGCCTAGAAGCGGGCCAGGGGCCGCACGGAGCGTCCGGACCTGCACCCGGCGACGGTGCTGAGGCCTGGGCGGAGGTTTTCGAGCGCCGCATGGCGCGGCCATGCGCCCGCGCGCGTCAGAGCGTGTCGAGCCTGCCGAGGTAGTGCGCCGCCTGCGCCAGGGTGGCGGCGCGCTCCGCTTCATCCATCTTCGCCCACGCCTTGTAGGGCATCGCCATGCGCGGGTTGCGCGCGAAGCGGGCCTGGTGACGGAGCAGGAAGTCCCAGTACAGGCTGTTGAAGGGGCAGGCGGGCTCGCCGCTCTTGCCGACATCGCGGCCATGGCGGCGCCTTGGGTCGTAGGCGCAGGCCTTGCAGTAGTCCGACTGCTTTCCGATGTAGCTCGCCGCACCGGCGTAGGGCTTGCTGGCGATCACGCCGCCGTCGGCGAACTGGCTCATGCCGCGGGTATTGGGCATCTCCACCCACTCGAAGGCGTCGGCGTAGATGCCCAGGTACCAGGCGTCGACCGCGTCCGGGTCGCAGCCGGCGAGCAGCGCGAAGTTGCCGGTGATCATCAGGCGCTGGATGTGGTGGGCGTAGGCCGTGTCCAGCGACTGGCCGATGGCGTAGCGCAGGCAGGCCATCTTCGTGTCGCCGGTCCAGTACCAGCCTGGCAGCGGACGTCGCGCATCGAGCGCGTTGCCCTGCGCATAGCCGGGCATGCGCGCCCAATACACCCCGCGCACGAATTCCCGCCAGCCCAGGATCTGGCGCACGAAGCCCTCGCAGCTCGCCAGCTCTACCTTGCCCGCCTGCCAGGCCCCGACCGCGGCATCGATGAGTTCGCGCGGATGCAGCAGCTTGATGTTGAGCGCGAACGAGAGCCCGGAGTGGAACAGCGTGGTCGAGCGCGTGCTCATCGCGTCCTGGTAGGGGCCGAACCAGGGCAGGGCGTGTTCGACGAAGTGCGCCAGGCCGGTGCGCGCCTCGCGGCGAGTCAGCGGCCAGCGTACCCGCTCGGCGTGCGGCGTGCCGATGGTCTGCACGCCGGCAGCGATGATCTCGTCCCAGAGCGTCGTCAGGTCGTGGCCGCCCCACGGCCACTCCGGCGCAGGCGGATCGCCCGGCCACTTCTCGCGATTCTGCGCGTCGAAGTTCCACACCCCGCCCACCGGGCCGTCCTCGGCATCGACCAGGATGCGGTGGCGGCGGCGCATGTCGCGGTAGAAGAACTCCATGCGCGGCACCTTGGCGGCGAAGCGCTGAGCGAGCTCGACGCGGTCGGCGAGGAAGTGTTCGCTGCCGACCACCGCATGCGGCAGGGCCAGCGTCTGCGCGGCTTCGTCCAGCAAGCGCTCCACCCGCCACTCGTCGGCCTCCATGCGCTCGAAGCGCGTTGCGCCGCATTCGGCCGCCACCTGCGCCAGGTTGGCGGCGAAGGCCTGGCGGTTGTCGGCGTCGCCGATCTTCAGGTAGCGCACCCGGTGGCCGGCGGCCTCCAGCGCGGCGGCAAAGGCGCGCATCGCAGCGAAGATCGCCAGCACCTTCTGCGCGTGGTGGCGCACGTAGTCGGTCTCGCTGCGCACCTCCATCATCAGGTAGAGCACGTCGGCGCGCGGGACGCGGAACCAGGAATGGGCGGCGTTGAGCTGGTCGCCGAGGATGAGGCGGAGGGTGGTCATGGGTGAGCGCGGGGGCGTTGAGTTGCGCCGCTGGAGGATCGAAGCGGCCGAGCAGGCGGCTCTGCCAGGGGCCGTGAAACCGATGTGTCTGCGATGCACCGTGGGCCGCATGGTTCCCGCTGTCGCAGATCGTTCGCATAGGTGCTCAGGGCGGCGGGCGGAAGTCTCGGTTCGGCCATGATCCGCCACTCGGACCACAAAGCCCCCTGCTGTTCGAGTGACCCGTCCGACTCCAGAGAGCTGCAACGGTTGGCGCGTTGCGCGCCCCGGGGGCGCTTCTAGATCGCGCGCAAGCGTTCGGTCAGTGCATCGCCGACGTGCTGCATGAAGGCGCGCACCCGGGCCGTCTGCCGCAGATCGGGGTGCGTCAGCATCCAGATCGGTGCAGCCAGTTCGGGAATCGGCTCGGACACGGGTACCAGATCAGGGTTGGCGGTTTCCATGAAGGTGGGGAGCACGCCGACGCCGATGCCGGTACGCAACATGGCGGCGGTTGCGTTGAAGATATCCACGCGGACCCTGACGCGGGCGTGTTCCATCTGCGCGCGCATCCAGCGGTCGTAGATGCGGTCCTGCTGGTTCTTTTCGAAGGCGACCCAGGGCGCATCGCGCACCAATGCCGGGAGGGGCTGCACGGATTGCGGCAGCCCGGGCGCGCCGCGACGGGCATAGACGCGGCACTGCGTCACGCCCAGGTTGCGCCCGACGAGGTGTTCGGAAACCTGGCCCGACATGCGCAGCGCCACGTCCGCCTCCCGCTGCGCCAGGCTCTGGCCGACGAGCTCCGGCCGCCTGCACGACAGGTCGACGAGATACGCGTTCTCGGACACCTCGACCTCGATGCCGGGATAGGCACGGGCGAAGTCGGCCAGCGGCGCGGGCAGCAGGTGCTCCATGATGACGAAGGCGGTCGTGACCTGCAGCAGCCCGGTGAGTTCGCGATCACGGCCCAGGATCTGGCGCTCGATCTCGTCCACCCGGTCAGCCATGTGGCGCGCGTGCGCCAGCACGGTCTGTCCGGCGTCGGTGGGCGCGTAGCCGCTTCGCTTGCGTTCGAACAGGCGCGTGCCGAGCTTCGCCTCCAGCGCGTCGAGCCGGCGCAGCACGGTCGTGTGGTTGACGCCGAGCAGGCGTGAGGCGCCCGCCAGCGAGCCTGTTTCGCCCACTGCAAGCGCGTGCCTGAGGTCACTCCATTCCAGATCGGGCATGACAAGGTCTCCGCAAGGACTTTGCAAATTCGCAAAGTTCGTTCGCAGTTTGCCCAATTGTGTGCGCAGATGTCGATTGCCAAAATGCAGGCACTGCCGATCCGGAGGTCCCCATGAACATCATCAACCTGCCTCGCATCGCGCTCGCCCCGGCGTTCGAGAAGTCCGCGCCGCGGTCCGCGACTTCCCCTGTGAGCTGGATGGAACGCCTCGCCGCGTGGGCGGACCGGCGGCCGCAGCATCACCGCCTGGGCAGCTGGACGGCTGTGGGAATCGCAGCGCCGTCCAGCGCTGCGTCGGCGGACGCGCGCGCCGCGCGTTGAGCGGGCGCGGCACCTGCTTGCCTGCATCCAGCTCGTCGAGGGCCGACTGGATTCCTGTCTTCGGGGCGGAATGACCTCGGAAAGGTTTTGTGCGTCATGCTTGCAGGATAGTAAATGCGGCTTCTGCGGCCTTTGCTTTGTCCGGCAACATCCGTCGCCGATCGTTCTTTTCGGTTGTCGAGCGATCCACCGGGTGCTCACTGCGCCGCCCGCCCTGGCAGGGATGTCCGCCGGGGATCCCGAGGGCGTTCGGATGCTGCGGTCCGCCCGGGCTGTGGTCCGCCCGGGCTGGCGACCCTCGCGCCCGACCGCTACCATCCCCGCCCATGACCGCCGCGCCCGAACTCGACGTCTTCTCCTGCCCGCTCGACGGCATCCGCCTGGTCGAGGCCTCGGCCGGCACCGGCAAGACCTGGAACATCTGCGGCCTCTACCTGCGCCTGCTGCTCGAGCGTGCGCTGCCGGTGGAGTCGCTGCTGGTCGTCACCTTCACCAAGGCGGCGACCGCCGAGCTGTCCGGGCGCATCCGCGAGCGCATCGTCGAGACCCTGCAGGTGCTCGACGGCGGCACGCCGGGGGCGGATCCCTTCGTGCCCCAGCTGCTCGCGCATCTCGCCGCCGCCGGCCACGCGCAGGAACAGCTCGCCACCCGCCTGCGCCTGGCGCTGCAGACCTTCGACGAGGCGGCGATCTTCACCATCCACGGCTTCTGCCAGCGCGCGCTCGCCGACACGCCCTTCGCCGCCGGCCTGCCCTACGAGCTCGAGCTGGTCGAGGACGACAGCGCGCTGCGCCTCGAAGCCACGCAGGATTTCTGGCGGCGCGAGGTCGCCGGCGGCGGGCTGCCGCCGCTGCTCGCCGCGCACCTGCTGCAGTCCGGCGACAGCCCCGAGGCCTGGGCCGAGATCCTGAAGCGCCACATGGCGCGGCCGTGCGCGCGCGCCCTGTGGGATGCGGAGACCGATGAGGACGAGGTCGCGGCCGGCGCTTCGGCTTCGGTAGCGCTGGAGGCCGCGAGCGATGGCGCGGAAGCGGTGGACGCTGCCTGCGTCGGTGCCGGCCTTCGTGGCGACGAGGCGCGTCTGCACTCGGCCTACGCCGCGGCGTGTGCCGCCGCCGGCACGCTCGGCGACGCGCGCGCCGCGGTCGAAGCCGCGTTCGGCGGCCTCAACGCCAACAGCTACTCGCCCGAGTCGGTCGCCAAGGCCGCCCGGCAATGGGCCGACTGGCTGGGGGCCGGCGATGCGCTGCATCCGCTGGCGGGCGAAAAGGACAACAAGCTCGCGCTGCTCGCCGCCGACGCGCTCGCCAGGCGCACCACGGCCGCCGGCCGCAAGAGCGGCATCGCCCCGCCGCGCCACGCCTTCTTCGAGCTCGCCGCCGAGCTGCTCGCCGCCCGCGCCACGGTCGATGCGCAATGCGCGAGCGCGCGCCTGCGCCTGCTGCGCCGCTTCGTCGAGCGCACCACCGCCGAACTGCGCCGGCGCAAGGCCGAGCGCCGCCAGATCGCCTTCGACGACATCCTGTGGAACGCGCACCGCGCCCTGCATTCGGGCGACCAGCCCTGGCTCGCCGCGGCGCTGCATGCGCGCTACCCGGTGGCGCTGATCGACGAGTTCCAGGACACCGATCCGCTGCAATTCGGGATCTTCGACCGCATCTACCGCGCAGAGGACCGCCACGGCACGCTGTTCCTGGTCGGCGACCCCAAGCAGGCGATCTACAGCTTCCGCAGCGCCGACCTGTTCACCTACCTCGCCGCGCGCGAGCGCACCGACGCGCGCTACACGCTGCGCCACAACCAGCGCTCGGCCCCCGCGCTGATCGAAGCCTGCAACCGCCTGTTCGGCGCCAACCCGGCGGTGTTCATGATGGACGGGCTGGACTATATCCACGTCGGCGCCGGCAGCCGGCCGCGCAAGCCGCTGGTCGACGACACGGCGGCGCGGGAGGTGCCGCCGCTGCAGCTGTGGCGCATCCCGCACGACGAGACACCCGGGGACGAGGAGGGGAGCGAGGACGAGGAGGCGGGTGGCGGCACCCGGCTGCCGCGTGCCATCGCCATGCAGCGCGCGGCGCAGGCCAGCGCGGCCGAGATCGCCCGCCTGCTCGCCGCCGGTGCCGCGGGCAGCATCCGCATCGGCGAGCGCCCGCTCGCCCCCGCCGACATCGCGGTGCTGGTGCGCAGCCACGGCCAGGGCGCGCGCATGCGCCGGGCGCTGGCGGCCTTCGGCGTCGGCAGCGTCGAGCTGTCGCAGGCCAGCGTGTATCACACCGACGATGCCGAGGAACTCGAACGCGTGCTGCTGGCGATCGCCGAGCCGCTGCGCGAGCGCCGCGTCAAGGCCGCGCTCGCCACCACCGCGATGGGCCACGACGCCGCCGCGCTCGCCCGCCTGGCCGCCGACGAGGCCGCGCTGCTCGCCACCCTGGACGCCTTCGCGCGCTGGCGCGAGCTGTGGCTGACGCGCGGCTTCGGCGTGATGCTGCGGCAGTGGATGAGCGACGAGGGCGTCGCCGCCCGCCTGCTCGCCCGCCCCGACGGCGAGCGCCGCCTCACCAATCTGATGCACCTGGCCGAGTTGCTGCAGCAGGACGCCGGCGGCGCCACGCCGGAGGTGCTGCTGCGCACGCTCGCCGGCCGCCGCGCCGACGGCAAGGGCGGCGAGGCCACCCAGCTGCGGCTCGAGTCCGACCGCAACCTGGTGCAGATCGTCACCGTCCACCGCGCCAAGGGCCTGGAGTACGGCATCGTGTTCTGTCCCTTCCTGTTCGACGGCTACGCGCGCAAGGGCGACGAGGGGCCGATGCGCGCCTGGCACGACGAGGACGGCGAGCTGGTGCTCGACTACCGCGCCGGCGCCTCCGCGGACAAGGCGGTCAAGGCGCGCATCCGCCACGAGCAGCAGGCCGAGGACCTGCGCCTGATCTACGTCGCGCTGACGCGCGCGGTGCATCGCTGCTACCTGGTGGTCGGCAGCTACGCCAGCAAGAGCTTCGGCCGGATCAGCCACACCGAGGCCGGCCGCAGCCTGCTCAACTGGATGGTGGCCGGCGCCGGCATGGACGCCGAGGCCTGGGCCGCGCACAAGCCCACGCCCGCCGGCACCGATGCGCACTGGCGTGCGCTGGTGGCGGCGAGCACGGTGGACGGGCAGCCGGTGATGGCGGTGGACGATCTCCCCGGGGGCGACGGCGCCGCGCTGCCCGCGCCCGACACCGCCGGCCAGCGCCCGCGCGCCCAGCGCCCGCCGCCGCTGCCGGCGGGCTGGCGCATCGGCAGCTTCAGCGCGCTGCTGTCGGGCGCCGCCCACGAGCGCGCGGCGCAGGACCATGACGCGAGCGCGCTGCCGGCCGCGGAGATCCGGCTGCTGGCGGGAGAGGAGCCGGACGGCGCGCTCGATTCGCGGGCAAGCCCGCTCCCACGGAATCTGCCGCTGCAGGGCGCTGGGTTGCAGGCAGCTTCGCCGCAGCCGGTGGCGGCCGACGACATCCTGCGCTTCCCGCGCGGCCCCGCCGCCGGCGACTGCATGCATGCGATGTTCGAGGCCGCCGATTTCACCGACCCGGCGAGCTGGGAGGCCGCGATCGCGCGCGCGCTGGCGGCCCATCCGCAGCGCCTGGCGGACGAAGGGTGGCGGGCGTGGGGGGGGGCTGCCGCGCGCGCAGGCGAGGACGGCGGCGAGGCGCGGCTCGCGCGCATGCTGCGCGGCCTGCTGGCGGACGTGCTCGCCACGCCCCTGCTGGCGGCCGATGAAGCATGCGCGGCGCTGCGCCTGGACAGCGTCCCGAACGGCCGCCGCCTGGTCGAGCTCGGCTTCCACCTGCCCGCGCCGCGACTGACGGCGGCGCAGCTCAACGCCTGGCTGGCGGCGCGGGGCTACGGCGTGCCGCGGCTGGCCTTCGCCGATCTCGACGGCTACCTCAAGGGCTTCATCGACCTGGTGTTCGAGCACGACGGCCGCTTCTGGGTGCTGGACTGGAAGTCCAACCACCTCGGCGACCGCCCGGAGGACTACGCGCCGGCGCGCCTGGAGGCGGCGATGCAGGCCCACGGCTATCACCTGCAGCACCTGCTGTACACCGTGGCCCTGCACCGCCACCTCGGCCGCAGCCTGGCGGGCTACGACTACGACCGGCACTTCGGCGGCGTGCTCTACCTCTTCGTGCGCGGCGTGCGCCCGGGCTGGCGGGTGGACGGCCGGCCCGCCGGCGTGTTCCACCACCGCTGCCCCGCCGCCACCCTGCATGCGCTCGACGCCCTGCTCGCCGGCCGGGACGAGCCGATCGCGGAGGCGGTCGCATGAACGATCTTGCCGACGGCTTCACGCGCCACCTGCTCGACTGGGCGGCAAGCCTCGGGGCACCGGCCGACAGCCTGGCGCTGCTCGACCGCGTCGCCCGACGCCTGGCGCTGGCGACCGGTGCCGGCCATGTCTGCGTGCCGCTCGCCGCGTTCGTCGCGCCGGAACCCTCCGCGCTGGAGGACGACTTCCCGCGCCCGGACGACGAAGCGCCGCCCGCGTGGGACGAGGGCGGATTCGCCGATGCCGGGCTTGCGGGCGGAGGCGCGGCGCTCGCCGACCTGCGCCGGCGGCTGCTCGCCAGCGCCGTCGTGATCGAGGCGGAGCAGGCCGTGCCCGGGCGCTCGGCGCATCCGCTGGTGGTGGACGCGGGCGATCGCCTCTACCTGCGCCGGCATTTCGACCAGGAGCGCGCGCTGGCGGCGGCGCTGGTGGCGCGGGGGCAGGGCGCCGACTTCGTCGAGGGCGTGGCGGTGGCCGGGGGGGCTGTCCTCGTCGAGGGCCAGGCGGGCGCCCGAGGTGTTCCGGGTACGGAGGGGGCGACAGTGCGCCCGGCCTTGCTCGACACCCTGTTCCCGCCGCGCTCCGCTTCGGCGCCGGACTGGCAGAAGTGCGCGGTGATGCTGGCGCTGCAGGGCCGGCTCACCGTCATCAGCGGCGGGCCCGGCACCGGCAAGACCACCACCGTCGCCGCCTTGCTCGCCTGCCTGCTGGAGGCGCAGCCGGGCCTGCGCATCGCGCTCGCCGCGCCCACCGGCAAGGCCGCCGCACGCATGCTCGAGGCCCTGCGCCAGCGCGCGCAGACGCTGCCCGCGGCGCTCGTCGCCCGCCTGCCCGCGGAGGCCCACACCGTGCATCGCCTGCTCGGCGTCACCCCCGAACCCGGCCGCTTCCGCCATCACGCCGGCAATCCGCTGGCGGTGGATGTGCTGGTGGTCGACGAGGCCTCGATGCTCGACCTCGCACTCGCCACCCGCCTGGTCGACGCCCTGCCGCCCACCGCCCGCCTGGTGCTGCTCGGCGACAAGGACCAGCTCGCCGCGGTCGAGGCCGGCGCGGTGTTCGCCGAGCTGTCGGCGGAATGCGTGTTCAGCGCGCCGATGCGCGCCCGGCTGGGGCTGGGGCTGGGGAGCGAGGCCGCGGGTACCGCGCCTCCGCAAGCAGCCGGCCCTGGAAGCGTGGACCTTGTGGGAGCGGACCTTGTGGGAGCGGGCGTGCCCGCGAACGGGGTCACCGAGCCTTCGTTCGCGGGCACGCCCGCTCCCATGGGGTCCCCGCCTGCCGCGGGCGCGACGGGCGGCGTGCTGGCGGACTGCGTGGTCTGGCTCACCGAGAGCCACCGCTTCCGCGCCGACTCCGGCATCGGCCGGCTGGCGACCGACATCCGCGCCGGGCGCGGCGAGGCGGCGCTGGCCTGGCTGGGCGCCGGGCAGGATGCCTCCGCGGAGTGGATCGAGGATGCGGAGGCGCGGCCCGCTGCGGCGACGCTGGCGCGCATCGAGGCCGGCTTCGCCGCCTACTTCGAACTGCTGCGCGCCGGACCCGGTGGTGCGCCCGGCGTCGATGTCGCCGCCGCGATGGGCGCCTTCGAGCGCTTCCGCGTGCTGGTCGCGGTGCGCGAGGGCGGGCGCGGGCTGGGCGCGCTCAACGCCTGGCTGGAGGCGCGCCTGCGCGCCGTGCTCGGCCTTGCGCCCGATCGCAGCGCGGGCGGACGCTGGTATCCCGGGCGGCCGGTGATCGTGCTCGCCAACGACTACCTGCTCGGCCTCTTCAACGGCGACATCGGCCTGTGCCTGCCGGACGAGACCGGGGCGCTGCGGGTGTTCTTCCCGGCGGCCGACGGCGGCTTCCGCGCGATCGCGCCGCTGCGCCTGCCGGCGCACGACACCGCCTTTGCGCTGACGGTGCACAAGAGCCAGGGCTCGGAGTTCGAGGAGGTGGTGCTGGTGTTGCCGGCGCAGCCGCTGCGGGTGCTGACGCGCGAGCTCATCTACACCGGCGTCACCCGGGCGGCGAAGAAGGTGACCGTGGCGGGCGCGGGCGCGGTGTTCGTCGCCGGCTGCGCGGCGCGCACGGTGCGCGCCTCCGGCCTGCGCGACCGCATGCGCGAGGCGGCGCACCGGGCCTGAGCGGACGCGGCACAGGCCCGGTGCGCACCCGCCTTGCCGGCCGGACCGCCGCGGCCGATGCCAGCAGCGCGCGAATCCGTTACCCTGCGGCCTGTACCCTTTTCATGCGCCGTCCGGCGCCTGCGCCATGGCCCAGCCCACCCTCAAGCAACGCAAGACCTTCGCCCTGATCCGCATCCTCGGCGGCATGGTCGCCGCCCTCTACCTGAGCTTCGTCGTGGTCAGCAACGTGCTGGCCGGTGTGCCCTTCGAGGGCAGCCTGGTGTTCACCGCGCTGATCGCCGTGGTCGGCTACGCCTATGCGGCCTGGTACCTGCGCGACCTGTCGGCGGTGGCGCGCGAGGAGCGCGGCGAGCGATGAGGCGATGCGCGGCGGCGTGCAGCGCGTGACGATGCGCGGGCGGTCGGTGCCGGCCACGTCGGACGCATCCTGCGCGCCGAAGCGATGCCGGCGCGTCGCGTGAATTCCCGTTGAGCGCCCATCCATGAGCCCGCGCGTCCGCAAGTCGCCGCTTGCCCGTGCGCTGCAGCGCGCCGCGACCTCGATGACCCGCCACGCCTTCCACGCCGGCGCGAAGGCGGCGGGCAAGGCAGTGGCGCGCACGGTCGACGCGATGGCGGCGCCGTATCGGCCGCCGCCCGGCGCCGGCGACTGGATCGCCGGCCAGGCCATCGGGCCGGCCGGGCTGCGCCGCTTCTTCCTGTTCCGCCCCGCCGGCGTGCGTGACGACGAGCGCCTGCCGCTGCTGGTGATGCTGCACGGCTGCGGCCAGACCGCGGCGAGCTTCGCGCGCAGCACGCGCATGAACCGGCTCGCCGCGCGCGAGCGCTTCCTGGTGCTGTACCCGGAGCAGGACCGGACTGCCAACCCGCAGGGGTGCTGGAACTGGTACGACACCCGCAACTACCACGCCGATGCGGAGGCCGCGACACTGATGGCGGCGATCGACCAGGCCTGCCTGCTGTATCCGGTGGACCGCGACGCGGTGGCGGTGGCCGGGCTGTCGGCCGGGGCGAGCATGGCAGGCCTGCTGGCGGTCGCTCATCCGCAGCGTTTCCGTGCGCTGGCGATGCATGCGGGCGTGCCGCCCGGGCATGCGCATTCCGCGGCCGGTGCGCTGGCCGCGATGCATGGGCGCCGTCTGCCGGCGGCCGAGTTAGCCCGCGCCGGCACGCATGCGCTGGCGCCAGACGGGGGGCCGGGGAACTGGCCGCCGCTGCTGGTCGTCCATGGTCGCGACGACCTCGTGGTCTCGCCGCGCAATGCCCGGGCCGCGGCGGCGCAGTGGGCGGCGGCGCTCGGTGCCGTGCCCGGCGAGGCGCGCCTCGTCCAGCGCGGTGCGCGCCGGGCGATGACGGTCACCGATTTCAGCCGCGGGCGGCAGTTGTGCGTGCGTCTGTGCGAGGTCGATGGCCTGGGCCATGCCTGGAGCGGCGGACAGGCCGGCGAAGCGTTCAGCGATGCGAGCGGGCCGGACGCCTCGCGCCTGATCTGGCGCTTCGTGGCGGCGCAGCTGCCGGGCGCGGAGGGCGTGCGGCGGCGGGCGCGGGCTTGAAGGCGCCGAGGGGCGAGGAAGGGATGAGGGCGGGAGGCGTCCGCGCGAGCGCGGCGCCATGACGGCAGGAAAGGAGTCGATACGGTGAATGAGAGGTTCGGAGCTTGCGGTGCCCGGCTGCGCGCTGCGCTGCGCCTGCTCGGGCTGCCCCTGCTGCTGGCGCTGCACGCGCTCGTGCCGGCAGCGGTGGCGGGCGAGCGCATCACGGTGGCGGCGGCCTCCGACCTCAAGTTCGCGCTCGACGAGATCGTGGCGGACTTCCGCCGCGCGCATCCCGAAGGAACGGTCGATGTCGTCTACGGCTCCTCGGGCAAGTTCGCCACCCAGATCCGCCAGGGCGGTCCCTTCGATCTCTACTTCTCCGCCGACATCGCCTACCCGCGCGCGCTCGAGGCCGAAGGCCTGGCGCTGGGCCCGACCCGGCCCTATGCGGTGGGACGCATCGTGCTGTGGAGCCGCAGCCGCGATGCCAGCGCGCTGCGCCTGCAGGACCTCGCCGACCCGGCCATCGGCCGCATCGCGATCGCCAACCCGCGCCACGCGCCCTATGGCAAGCGCGCGGAAGAGGCGCTGCGCGCCGCCGGGGTGTGGGAGGCGGTGCAGCCGCGCCTGGTGCAGGGCGAGAACATCGCCCAGACCGCGCAGTTCGTGCAGACCGGCAACGCCACGGTCGGCATCATCGCACTGTCGCTGGCGCTCAATCCGGCGCTCGCCGCGCAGGGCGGCCACCACCTGATCGATGCCGCGCTGCACGCGCCGCTGGAGCAGGGCTTCATCCTTACCCGCAAGGCCGAGGGCAAGGTGCTCGCGGCCGCCTTCGCCGACTACATCGGCACGGAGGCCGCGCGTGCGGTGCTGCGGCGCTACGGTTTCGAACTGCCCCCGGATTGACCGCTCGCGGCCGTCACGCCGCGGCACCGCGCTTTCCCGGCGGGCGGGCGGCGCGGCACAATGGGGCCCTGGCCGTCCCGACGGCGCGTCCCTGCCGATGACCCTTCCGCCCCATGCCCTCCCTGACTAGCGCCGACTGGTCCGCCGTCTGGCTCACCTTCAAGCTCGCCACGGTCAGCACCGTGATCCTGCTGCTGGTCGGCACGCCGATCGCGTGGTGGCTGGCGCGCACGCGCTCGCAATGGAAGGGCGTGGTCGGCGCGGTGGTGGCGCTGCCGCTGGTGCTGCCGCCGACGGTGATCGGCTTCTACCTGCTGGTGGCGATGGGGCCCGAGGGGCCGGTCGGCCGGCTGACCGAGGCGCTCGGCATCGGCCTGCTGCCGTTTTCCTTCGCCGGCCTGGTGGTGGGCTCGGTGATCTACTCGCTGCCCTTCGTCGTGCAGCCGGTGCACAACGCCTTCGAGGCCATCGGCCGCCGCCCGCTGGAGGTCGCCGCCACGCTGCGCGCCGGACCCTGGGACAGCTTCTTCGCGGTTGCGCTGCCGCTGGCGCGCCCGGGCTTCGTCACCGCGACCATCCTCGGTTTCGCGCACACGGTGGGCGAGTTCGGCGTGGTGCTGATGATCGGCGGCAACATCCCGGACAGCACGCGGGTGGTGTCGGTGGCGATCTACGACCACGTCGAGGCGCTGGAATACGCCGAGGCGCACTGGCTGTCGGCCGGCATGCTGGTGTTCAGCTTCCTCGTGCTGCTGGCGCTGTACGGCCGGGGGCGACAGGCGGGTGGAGGGCTGGGCTGATGGCGGAGGTCGGCATCCGCGCCTGCTTCGAGGTCGTCTTCCCCGGCTTTCGCCTCGACGTCGACCTCGACCTGCCCGGGCGCGGCGTCACCGCCCTGTTCGGCCACTCCGGCTCGGGCAAGACCACGCTGCTGCGCTGCGTCGCCGGACTGGAGCCGGCGGCGCGCGGGCGGCTGGTGGTCAATGGCGAGTGCTGGCAGGACGACGCGCGCGGCGTATGCGTGCCCACCCACCGCCGCGCGCTCGGCTACGTGTTCCAGGAGGCGAGCCTGTTCCCGCACCTGTCGGTGCGGCGCAACCTCGAGTTCGGCCTGCGCCGCATCCCGGCCGCGGCGCGCAGGGTGTCGCTGGCGCAGGCCACCACGCTGCTCGGCATCGACCATCTGCTCGAGCGCATGCCGGATCGCCTGTCCGGCGGCGAGCGCCAGCGCGTCGGCATGGCGCGCGCGCTGCTCACCAGCCCGCGCATCCTGCTCATGGACGAACCCCTCGCCGCGCTCGACCACCGCCGCAAGCAGGAGATCCTGCCCTACCTCGAGCGCCTGCACGACGAGCTCGACATCCCGGTGCTCTACGTCAGCCACTCGCCCGACGAGGTCGTGCGCCTGGCCGACCACGTGGTCATGCTCGGCGAGGGCAAGGTGATGGCCGCCGGCGAACTGCACGCCACCATGGCGCGGCTCGACCTGCCCACCGCCTTCACCGAGGATGCCGGCGTGGTCATCGACGGCACGGTGGCCGCGCACGACGACCACTACCACCTCACCCGGCTCGACTTTCCCGGCGGCGCGGTGTGGGTGCAGCGCCAGGCGGTGGCGCTCGGCCGCCGCCTGCGCTTTCGCATCCACGCCCGCGACGTCAGCCTCGCCGACCACCAGGTCGAGGGCACCAGCATCCAGAACCTGCTGCCGGCGACGGTCACCGAGGTGGTCGGCGCCGATTCGCCGGCCCACGTGCTGGTGGGACTGGATGCCGGCGGCACCGCGCTGATCGCCCGCATCACCCGCCGCGCCGCCGAGCAGCTGGTGCTGCGCCCGGGGCGGCGCATGTGGGCGCAGATCAAGTCGGTGGCCCTGCTGGGGTAAGGGTGTGCGGCGCGGGCGCCGGGACTCGCCTCATGTAATGCGCGGATGCGATGATGCCGGTCCCGACCGACATGGATCCCCCGATGAGCGACAAACTTCCCCTGCGCGCCCGCAACTTCCCGTCTGCCGAGGACGAGGCCAGGGCCGCCCAACCGCAGGGCCGCTACGACGGCCCCGGCAGTTCCTTCCGCATGGCCTTTACCGACACCGAGTTCCTGCTGCGCGAGGAGTTGCGCCCGGTGCGGCTGCAGCTCGAACTGCTGAAGGCCGAGCTGGTGCAGCAGGAGCAGGGTGTCGAATCGACAGTGGTGGTGTTCGGCAGCGCGCGCTTCAAGGCGCCGGAGGTGGCGGCGCAGATGCTCGACGATGCGGTGGCGAGCCGCGACGAGGCGGCCATCCGGCGCGCGCAGCAGATGGTGAAGAACGCGCGCTGGTACGAGGAAGCGCGCCGCTTCGGCGAGCTGGTCACGCGCGAGGCGGACGCGCTAGGCGAGCCGGTGATCGTCGCCACCGGCGGCGGACCGGGGATCATGGAGGCGGGCAACCGCGGCGCCTTCGAGGCCGGCGGGCGCAGCATGGGGATGAGCATCTTCCTGCCCTTCGAGGAGGCGCCCAACCCCTACATCACGCCCGAGCTGTGCTTCCAGTTCCACTACTTCGCGATCCGCAAGATGCACTTCCTGATGCGCGCGGTGGCGCTGGTGAGCTTCCCCGGCGGGCTGGGCACGCTCGACGAGCTGTTCGAGGTGCTCACGCTGACCCAGACGCGCAAGATCCGCCGCCGTCCGATCGTGCTGATCGGGCGCGACTTCTGGCAGCGCCTGATCGACTTCGACGTGCTGGTCGAGCACGGCGTGATCAGCCCCGAGGACAAGAACCTGTTCCACTACGCCGAGACTGCCGAGGAGGCCTGGGACGCGATCAAGGCCGCCTACAGCGGCGACAATCCCGCGCTGACGGCGCGGCAGCTGAAAGGCAATTGAGGGGCAGGCGCCGCGCAGCGGGGCGCCCGTGGTGCACGCGCAGCGTGGCGAAACATGGCAGCCGTCTCAGAGCATCTTCCCAGGGTTGAGGATGTTCTTCGGATCGAGCGTCTGCTTCAGCGCCCGCATCAGCGCCAGCTCGGCCTCGCTGCGCGAGTAGTGCAGCCAGTCGCGCTTCAGGGTGCCGATGCCGTGTTCGGCCGAGATCGAGCCGCCGTAGCCGCGCACCACCGAATACACCGCGTCCTCGATGCGCATCAGGCTGTCGTGGTCGGCCGGCACCTTGCACACCACCACGTGCAGGTTGCCGTCGCCGACATGGCCGAAGAACAGCGCCTTGAGCGCGGGCCAGTCGCGGTCGAGGTTCTCGCGGATGCGCGCGGCGCACTCGCCGATCTGTGCGATCGGCACCGAGACGTCGAAGTTCAGCGTCGGCGCGTAGTCGCGCAGCACCTCGGCGACGCCGTCGCGGATCGCCCAGAAGGATTCGGCTTCGGCCACCGACTGTGCCACCGCGCCGTCGAGGATCCAGCCGGCCTCGATCGCTTGCTCCAGCATGGCCTCGAAGCGGCCGGCGTCGGTCTCGGGCTGGCCGCAGTGCATGTCGATCAGCACATACACCGGATAGCCGGTGTCGAGCGGCGCGCGCAGCTTGCCGGCGTCGACGGCGGTGACGAGGTAGTCGTTCCACATGATCTCGAAGGCGCTCACCTGGCCCGACAGGCTCTGCTGCGCGTGGCGCAGGAAGCGCAAGGCAGCGGGGTAGTCCTGGAGCGCGACCACCGCGGTGCTGACGCCCCTGGGCAGCGGCTGGAGCTTGAACACCACCCTGGTGACGATGCCGAGCACGCCCTCGCTGCCGATGAACAGGTGCTTCAGGTCCATGCCGGCGTTGTTCTTGACCATCTGGTTGAGCATGCTCAGCACCGTGCCGTCGGCGAGCACCACCTCGAGCCCGAGCACCAGGTCGCGGGTGTTGCCGTAGCGGATCACGCGGTTGCCGCCGGCGTTGGTGGCGACGTTGCCGCCCACCTGGCACGAGCCGCGTGCGCCGAGGTCGACCGCGAGCAACGCGCCGGCGTCGCGGCAGGCCTCCTGCACCGTCTGCAGGATCGCGCCGGCCTCGACGATCACCGTGCCCGAATCGACGTCGATGCGCTCGATGCGGTTCATGCGCTCGAGCGAGACGACGACCTCGCCGCCGGCCGGCACCGCGCCGCCGACCAGGCCGGTGAGCCCGCCCTGCGGCACCACCGCCTGGCCGTGGGCGTGGCAGATCGCCAGCATGCGCGACAGCTCCTCGGTGCTGCGCGGGCGCAGGATCGCCAGCGGCTGGCCGCCGGCACAGCCGCTCCAGTCCTGCAGGTATTTCGGGCTGGCGTCGCCGGGGAGCACGTCGGCGCCGAAGGCGACGGTCAGTGATTCCAGCGCGGCAGGGGAAGTGGCGTTCAGGGCAGTCATCGGCTTGGTTCTCCGGCGTGCGTTTCGAATCGGATAGTGCGTTGGGTTCATGCGCCCGTGCAGGCGGGCGATGGTGGAAGTCGGTCGGTTCGGTGTCAATATTTGTCCGTCGATCCTGGTGATCGGGATCAGCCGAATGTCTTCTGCGGAGTACCGATGAGCGCACCGCGTCCCGAGATCCTCTTCGTCCACGGCCTGTGGATGCACGGCTGCGTGTTCGCGCTGCACCGTCGCCGGCTGCGGGAAATGGGGCGGTGCAGCCATGCGTATTCGTATCCCTCGCTGCGTGGTTCGCTCGCGGGGGCGGCCGATGGGCTGGCGGACATGATCACGCGCCTCGATCGCCCGCTGCATCTCGTCGGGCACAGCCTGGGCGGCTGTGTGGTGCTGGACATGCTCGCTCGTCACCGCCCCGAAGGGATCCGGCGAGTGGTGCTGCTCGGATCGCCGGCGCTCGGCTCCTACCCGGCGCAGCGCATCCTGCGTGTGCCGGTGCTGCGCCATGCGCTTGGCCGCGTGTTGCCGCAATGGCTGGCGCGGGTGCGGCCCGTGGTGCCGCCGGACCATGAGATCGGTGTGGTTGCGGGCCGGTTGCCGATCGGCCTCGGGCGCATCGTGCCCGGCGTGCCCAGGCCCAACGACGGCATGGTTACGGTGGCGGAGACGCGCTGGCCGGGCGCGCGCGACCACATCGTGCTGCCCGTCACCCACCTGCAATTGCTGTGGTCACGCGCCTGCCTGCTGCAGGCCGTCCATTTCCTCGATACCGGCGCCTTCGATCACGGCGTGCCGCGGCGCTGACGTCGGCTCGCCAGCGCCCGTCCGGGCGGCGAAGGGGCGAGGCGGGCTAGTCCCCGGTGTCGCGCCTGGCGTCGGCCATGTGCGCCTCACAGCGCGTCGCGGATCTCCTCCAGCGTCTTGCGCAGCGCGGCCAGGTCCTGGCCGAGCAGGGTGATCAGGCAGTCGAGGTTCTCGATCACCGAGGCGCGTTCGCGCGGACTGGCGCCGCGGGTGATCACCCCGCGATAGCCGTCGCGGATGCGCTCGGCGATCTCCGCGCATGGGGCCGGCAGGCTGGTCGTGCGCCGTGGGCGCGCGCGGACGGCGGACGCGCCGATGCAGCGCTCGAGCAGGCGCACAAGCTCCAGGTCGGCGAGCGCGGCGCCGTCCCAGAAGTCGGGCTCGCGGTCGTAGCGCGCCTGCAGGTCGGCCTGCAGGCGGACGATGTCGGCTTCCAGTGCCTGCCGCCAGGTGTCGGGGCGTCCGGGGTCCAGCCGCCCGGCAAGCAGCGCGGCGCTCGCCCAGTTGGTGAAGGGATAGGCCTCCTGCCGGCCGCCCAGGTCGAAGGACTGCAGGTAGGCGGCGGCGCAGGCGTCGAGCGCGGCCAGCCGCTCCGCCGGCTCGGACTCTGCCGCCAGTGCGCGCCGCTTGTGGGCGCTGCCGAGCAGGTCCAGGCGTTCGGCGGTGGGTGCGCGCTCGCACAGCTGGGTGAGGTCGGCGATCGCGCTCGCCATCAGCGCCTCGCGCGCCCGTGTTTCGTCGGCGGTCTCGGCCGCGCCGCGCGCGCCCCACAGCTCGGCGGCATGGCGGGCACGGAAGTTGGCGAGCTGTTCGAGCGCGCGCAGCGGGCAGTTGCCCTTGGCGGCGCTCAGTGCGGTGACCAGGGCGTCGATCGCCGCCTCCCAGAAGCGCGCCTCGCCCCAGGCGAAGCCGAGCGCGGCGGCGACGTCGGCGCGCGCCAGCCAGCGCGTGCGTTCGGCCTCGGGGATGCGCGCCAGCAGGCGGTTGATGCGCGCCGCGGTGGCTTCGTCGCGGCCCGCGGTGCCGGGGCCGGCGCCGGCGCGCAGCCATTGGGTCAGGTTGTCGAGCTCGGTCACGAGCTCGTCCGGCGCGTGGAAGGGCAGGCGCTGACGCTGGCGTTGGGGGCCGTTGCGCTGCAGGGTGTAGGCGGGGTCGCCGTAGCACTGGTAGGCGCCCCAGGTGTTCACCCCGGGGAAGCGCAGCCAAACCTCCTCGCGCGCCGCGCGCACCGCCTCGCCGAAGGCTTCGCCCTCGAGCATGCGGCGGTAGAAGGCGTCGGCGAAGGCGAGCGCTGCGGCATCGTCCACCGCCCAGCCGGCCGCCACCACCGCACGCACGCCCATGCGGATGAACTGCATGCCGAGGTTTGCGGCGAGCGCGCCGCGGTCGGTACCGGGGCCGGTCTTGCCGAGGTGGCAGCAGTTGATGAAGACCAGCTCGGGCACCCAGCGCATCTGCTCGATGTCGCCGGGGGTGAGGAAGATGTCGCGGCCGATGATCATGCCCGAGACCTTGAGCGCTGCCCGGTCCTTGTCGGGCTCCGCGCACGGGCGCTCGGTGCGCGGCGGCAGCGCGTAGTCGTGCTCGCCGTGGCCGGCCAGGTGCAGGATGCGCCAGGCGTCGCCGTGCAGGCGCTCGATGATCTTGTCGGCGCGGCGGTCGATGCAGTCCTCGACCTGCCAGCCGCGGCCGCGCAGCAGGTCGGCGACCTTGAAGGCCTCGTGCTGGGCGCCGGGCAGGGGCGGGAAGGCGTCCCAGCCTTCGAGATCGGGGTTGCCGACCACCAGCGCACGCGCCTCGAAGGCGTGCGCGGGACGCGGGCGGAAGTCCGCGGTGCGCAGCTGGCGGATCAGCCCGGCATCGACCGCGGGCGGGCGGCCGTTGTCGCTCCAGCGGTTCTCGAGCAGCTCCCAGGGGTAGCGCGCGGAGCATTCGTCCACCAGCAGCACCAGGTCGCCCTGGCGCGGCGCGGCTTCCTTGAGGCGCAGCGGCAGCAGCATCTCGTACAGCGTGCGCGCGGCCTCGGGGTTGGCGCTCGGCGAACTCGACGCGGTGCGGATGAAGGCGTCGGCGAGCGCGAGCTGGCCGGTGGCGAGCGTCTCCTCGGCACGCGCGCGGTCGGTGGTGAAGATGAAGCGCAGCGCGTTGCGGCGGCCGTCCTCGTCGACGATCTCGAGCCGGTGCCACCATTCCGGGGCCTCGTCGAAGCGCACCCGCCGGCGGCCGGCGCGGCCGGCCTCCACCACCCGAGCCGGCCAGCGCACCGCGGCGGCGATCTGGCCATTGGCGAGGATCGCGTGCAGGCTTTCGGCGGCGGAGATGGCGACGTCGGCGAACAGCTCGATGAATTCCAGGCGGTCGATGGCGACCGGGTTGTCGAGGCGGGTGTCCTGCAGTTGCACGTTGGCCGAAATTGCTGCGCGCAGGATGGCCTCGAGCGAATCGCGCGTGCTCAGCGCGCCCGCGCCGGTGCCCACCAGCAGGCAGGACACCGCGGCGCGGCGCGTGCCGCCCGCCGGACCGAAGCGCGAGTTGGGCCACTGCGACACCTGCAGCGCGTAGTCGAGCAGCGCCGCGCGCACGCCGGCTTCGAGCAGGCCGGGGGTGAGCTCGCCGACCTGGCCGAGGCCGACCACGATCGCGCCCTCGGGCTTGGCCTGGCGGCGCACGTTGAAGAACAGCGCACAGGTGTCGAGCCGTCCGGGGTAGAGGCCGAGCTCGAGCCGGCGCGACAGTGCGCCGCCGAGCTGGCGGTCGAGGGTGGCCTCGGCACTGACGATGGTGTCGCCGTGGTAGTGGCCGACCAGCACCGGATGGCGGGCGTAGGACAGGTCGCCGTGGCGGATGCTGATCTCGATCACCGGCGCCGCCGGGCGGAGATCCGACGGCGCCCGCCGCAGCCCGCCGCCGAAGCCGAGGCTGCGCAGCTCGTCCTCGCCCGGCAGGCCGTCGGCCGGCGGTGTGGCGGGGAGTTCGAAACGCCGTGCCTGGTCGCCGCCTGCGCGTGCGCGCAGCGGTGGCGTCGAAGGCAGGCGATTCGTGGTGCCGGTCTGCAGCAGGTCGAGGTAGGCGGGGAAGGCCTGCTGCTGCACGCACAGCGCGTCGTGGGCGGTGTCTTCCAGATACCACATCGGTACGCCGTCGAGCCGGCCCGAGGCCCAGCTCACCGTGCCGTCGCCCTCGGCGCTGGCGATGAAGGCCAGGCGCTTGCGGCCGGCGAGCCAGGCCTGCTCGTCGGCGGGGTTCGCGAAATCGTAGTCGGCGAACTGGTAATCGACGATGGTGGCCGGCTGGCTGCCGGCGACGTAGCACATGTGCTCGGCATCGGCGCGCGCCTGGCGCAGCAATGTCCAGGTCTCGCGCGCGGCGCGCAGCACCGGCGCCTGCACCGTCTTCCAGCGCGGCTGCAGGGTGTCGTGCAGCGTGCGCCAGCGCGCCGGATCGGCGAAGTCGGGGTCGGCGGCGGAGAAGGGCAGCAGCTCGACCAGGCCGGGGTAGTCGCGCACCAGGTCGACGATGTCGTCCATGCCGCGGGTGAAGTCGAGCAGCGCCAGCCGCGCCTCGGTCGGGTTGGTGCCGGTGAGCCAGCGCAGGGCCTCGTACGAGCCGGCATTCGGCGTCCCCAGCATCAGCAGGCGGCTGCCGGGCAGGCGGGTGATGCGCTGCCACAGCGCGGCGCCGCGGCCGCCGTCGGCGATCATCGCGCGCACCACCAGGCCGCCCATCGAGTGCGCGACCAGATGCACCGGCTGGGCAGCCTGTTCGGCCTGCGGCAGCCACTGCTCGAGCGCGTTCGCCAGGCGCGCGGCGGCCTCGCGCACCGATTGCCGCCAGTCGTAGGGGAAGAGCTCGACGCGATGGCTGGCGGCGAGGAATTCGATGAGCGGGCCGTAGAAGTCGTCGATCAGGTGCCCGGCGGCGACCTCGGGGCGGTCGATCGCGATCTCGCCCAGGCCGCCGCGCAGCAGGGCGCGGTAGTCGAGCCAGACCGGTCGCCCGGCCGCGGACAGGCCGCTGCCCATGGTGCCCGGCAGCACCACCGCCAGCGGGCGCGGTCCGGCCTGCTGCCGGCTGCGCGCCACCGCCTCGCGCCAGCGCGGCGGGGTGTGCGGCGCGGCGGCGATCGGCATGAAGCCGGCCGCGTCGTCGTCGCGCCGGGTGAGCCCGGCGAGCAGCCAGCGGACGCTGTCCGGATTGTGGAAGTAGCTGAAGTGATTGACCTGCGCGCCGCGGTCGAGGCGGAAGCGCGCGCCGCCCTCGGGGCGGCGCAGGCCGCCCGACATCGCGCCGGTATTGACCACCAGGTCGTGGTCGGCACCGTAGAACCAGTCGGTGACCAGCAGCTTGATCTTCTGCCACGGCGAGTCGCCCTCGACGTCGCCGGCGATGACGCTGAGATCGGCGGCGGAGACGAGCTCCGGGTGGTGCAGCAGCCGGGTCAGCGCCGAGCCCGGCATCATCGCCTCCAGCCCGGGCAGGGTGCGCGGGTCGGTGCGCTCCTTGACCACCGCGAGCAGGAACTCGAGCGCGTCGGCGAAGGGGCTCTCGCCCAGCGCCCTGCCGGCGAGGAAGTTCAGCATCGACAGCCAGCGATCGAGCCGCCCGGAGGCGAGCGTGGTGCCGCGCGCCGGGCAGGCCACGCGCACGAAGCGGGTGACGCGGATCCCGCGCGCGACGAGTTCGCCGACGAGCTCGAGAAGGGCGTCGCGGTCGGCAGCGTAGGCCGCATCGCGTTCCTTCACTTCGTCCGGCGACAGCGGCAGCAGGCCGAGCTGGTCGGCGATGGTGCGATCGGCGGCGAACAGCTGCGCGAGGCGCGTCTTGTCGAGCTGCTGTGCCACGCCCTCGCACTGGCCGAGGCATAGCAGCTCGCCGACCAGGCCGCCGCGCGAATGGCTGACCAGGTGCAGTTGCGCGCCCGCGGGCAGGCGGCGCACCAGCGCGAGCGCGTTGGCCACCGGGCTTTCGGTCAGGCTGCGGTGCTCGAAGGCGAAGGCGCGTCCGGCATAGGTGGTGGCGAGGCGGGTGCGGGCGTCGCGGCCGGCGGCGTTGTCGGCGGCCCACAGCTTGCCGAAGCTGCCCCGGGTGCTGGAGGCGGTGCCGTGCAGCAGGATCAGCAGCGGTTCGGTGGTCGCCGGCAGCGTTGCGTCCGCGGCGAGCGGGGCGAGCGGGGCGAGCGCGAAGCCCCCGTCCAGGCCCAGGGCGTGGAGCCCGGGCTTGCCGCCTTCCAGCTTGCGGTCCTCGAACCAGCGCCCGAGCTTGCTCGCCGCCTTCTCCTCGACGCGGATGCCGAAGAACTCGAGCACGCGGATCCCGAGCCCGAGTGCGCCGCGCTCGCCGCGGCTGGCCTCGCCGCCGGCGGGTGCGCGGGTGTCGCCCGGCACGCCGCCCGGCGTGTCGCCCAGGGTGTCGAACTCCCAGGCGTCGCCGCCGTCGCGCGCCAGGCTGCGCCGGCCATGCTCGCGCACCAGCGCATCGGCGCGGCTCCACAGCTCGAAGCCGTTGTCCAGCTCGATGCGCACCACCTCGTCGGCGGCGACTTCCAGCTCGCCGGTGACGCCGTCGCGTGCCCGGCCCGGGCTCAGCACGCGATGGCTGAGCACGGTGGCCGGGGCGCCGCCGCCTCCCGCCTTGCGAACGGCGTGCTCGGGGGTCGAGGGGGTGCCGCGGATGCGGAAGCTGCGGGTGGACATGGGACCTCCGGAAGCTCGTCGGGTCGGCGCCGCGCGGCCGTGAGGCGGCATGCGCAACGAGTCGCCGCGGGCAGGTCCTGCGGGCGCCCGCGCCACTGCTTAAGCCTAGTTCAGGGGCTTGCGCCCTGCCACAGCCGCCGGCAGTCGATGTGGATGACGTGGCCGTGGTGGCGCCGTACCTCGCCCACCATGTGCGCGGTGCCGCCGGCGCCGTCGCCGCCCTGGCCGTCCCACAGGCACAGCAGCCACACCTGCTCGCCGCCGTGGGCGAGCGCGGTGTCGAGCAGCCAGCGGTTGCAGCGCTCGTAGGGGTTGTCGTCGGGCGGCCCGGGCGGCATCACCCGCGGCGGCGCGGCGAGGCGGGCGGCCACCGCGCGATAGCGCGCCACCCAGTCCTCGCCGTCGCAGACCGGACGCACCGAGCGCGCGACGAACTCGTCTTCCGCGAAGGGCTGCAGCAGCTGCAGCGGCAGGCCGCGGGCCTGGGCCGCCTCGGCGAACAGCAGGTCGCCGCCGGCCGCGCCCTGGGTCAGGCCGAGGTCCCCCGGGCCGGCACCGAGCTGGTCGAGCGCGGCGGCGATGCGCTGCGCCGCGGCCGGCACGCAGGCAGGCGGAAAGCGCGGCAGCGCGCGACCGGGCGCATCCACCATGTGGCCGCTGAACAGGATCACCCGGCGCGAACCGGGTGGGGCGGGCGGGGCGGGCGAGTCGGGCACGGTTGCGGTCCTCACGGCGGAGACGATTGCTGCAGCGGGGCGGTACGCCATCATAGGAGCGCGCGCCGGGGGCTGGCGAGGCTGCGTGCTTCCGCTGAGCGCGCGACCGCCCCGGGTGCGGGCCGGTCAGCGCCCGCCCTGCCGTCGCCACGCCGCCGGGGTGGTGCCGAAGGCGCGCTTGAAGGCGCGGCAGAAGGCGGCTTCGGAGTCGTAGCCGACGTCGAAGGCGATCTGCGCGGTGGCTGCCGGGCTGTCGCGCAGGCGCAGCGCGGCGAGCTGCAGCCGCCAGCTGGCCAGGTAGTGCATCGGCGGCGTGCCGAGCAGGGCGGTGAAGCGCTCGGCGAAGGCGGAGCGCGACAGCCCCACCTCGCGCGCCAGTTCCTCGGTGGTCCACGGATGGGCGACGCGACCGTGCAGCAGCGCCAGCGCGCGTCCGATCATGCGGTCCTGCAGCCCGGCGAGCCAGCCGGTCTGACCCGCGGGCAGGCTCGCCAGATAGCGCCGCACCGCCTCCACGAACAGCAGTTCGGCGAGCTTGCCGAGCACCGCCGCCGAGCCGATGCCGCCTGCGGCGAATTCCTCGGCGGCGTGGCGGAAGGAACTCGCGATCCAGGCCCCGCCGGTGCCGTCGCGCACTTCCAGCTTCAGCACCGGCGGCAGGGTGGCGACGAGCGGGTTGTGCGGCGCCTCGCAGCCGAGAAAGCCGCACACGATGCGGGTGTGCTCGCCGCCGCCACCCAGGCGCAGCGCGGCCGGCGTGCCGGCGTCCGGTGCCTGCAGGTGGGCGTCGATCGGCGTCGGTCGCAGGCCCGGCGCGCTCGCCAGCAGGTGGCCGTCGTTGCGCGGCAGCATGACGATCTCGCCCGCCGCCACCTCGACCGCCTCGCCGCCCACCTGCACGAACATGCGCCCCGTCACCACGTAGTGGTAGGCGATCAGGTGCGCCGGGGCCTCGCCCTGCGGAAACTCCTCCGGACCGACCTGGGATTCGACGCACCACGGCGCGCTGAACTCGGCGTCGAGGAACACGCCGCCCGACAGGCGCACCGCGGCGAAGACGTCGGACAGTGCATCCACGCTCCCTCTCCTGCTGCGATCCGCGGCGCCGCGGTCAAGACTTCCGGCGTCGCGGACATATCGGCCATGCGGCCATGGACTTAACTTAGCACTGCGCGCACGCCCCGGCCGATCTTCGCTGGCCGGGGGTAGAAGGCGCGTCATCCCCACCCCGGCAAGGAGAACGAAGATGAGCTTCCACGACGACCACGGCCTGGCCTGCACCGGTGCCGACGCCGACAGCGCCGCCCACTACCGGCGCGCCCTGCACCAGTTCCGCTGCTACATCGAGGATCCGGTGGCGAGCGTCGATGCCGCACTCGCGCTGCGCCCCGACTTCGTCATGGCCCATGCGCTGAAGGCCTGGCTGCACCTGCTCGGCACCGAGCCGGCCGCCATCCCGGTGGCGCGCGCCTGCCTCGCCGCCGCCGCCCGGCTGCCGGCGAACGCGCGCGAGCGCGGCCACCTGCAGGCGGTCGGCGCGCTGGTGGCGGGCCGCTTCCGCCAGGCCGCACGCGTGCTGGAGGAGGTCGCGATCGACCATCCGCGCGACGCCCTCGCGCTGCAGGCCGGGCATCTGCTCGACTTCTACGTCGGCAACGCGCGCATGCTGCGCGACCGCATCGCCCGCGCACTGCCGTCGTGGTCGCGCGGCATGCCGGGCTACCACGCCCTGCTCGGCATGCACGCCTTCGGCCTCGAGGAGTGCGGCGACTACGCCCGCGCCGAGGCGCAGGGCCGTGCCGGGGTCGAGCTCGAGCCGCGTGACGGCTGGGCCCAGCACGCGGTGGCGCACGTGATGGAGATGCAGGGCCGCGAGCATGACGGCATCGACTGGATGCGCGCCGACCCCGCGGCGTGGTCCACCGACAGCTTCTTCCGCGTGCACAACTGGTGGCATCTCGCCCTCTACCACTTCGAGCTGGGCGAGATCGACGAGGTGCTGGCGCTCTACGACGGGCCGATCCGCGGCGAGCGCTCGACCGTGATCCTGGACATGATCGACGCCTCGGCGATGCTGTGGCGCCTGCACCTGCGCGGGATCGATGTCGGCACGCGCTGGCAGCAGCTCGCCGAGGACTGGGCGCCGCTCGCGGCCGCCGGCAACTACGCCTTCAACGACGTGCATGCGACCCTGGCCTTCGTCGGCGCGGGGCGTTTCGACCTGGTCGACACGGTGCTGGAGGCGCAGCGCGCGGCGATGGCGGGCGAGGGCGACAACGCCGCCTTCACGCGCGAGGTGGGCCAGCCGCTGACGCGGGCGATGCGCGCCTTCGGCGAAGGCCGCTACGCCGAGACCGTGCGCCTGATCCGCGAGGTGCGCGAGATCGCCCACCGCTTCGGCGGCAGCCACGCGCAGCGCAGCCTGCTCGACCTGACGCTGATCGAGGCCGCGCTGCGTGACGGCCAGCAGGCGCTCGCCCTAGCGCTGTGCAACGAGCGCGTCGACGCCCGGCCGCACAGTCCGCTCACCCGGCTGCTGCTGCAGCGCGCCGCGCCGCTGCGGGCGGCCGCCTGAGCCGGGCGCGTCAGCCCGGACTTCGGCGCCGGCCTGCGAGGTCGGGCCAGGGGGCCGACGCCTGCTCTATCGTCGGCGGCATCGGCTGAATATAATTACAGCCATGCCGCCTTCGTCTTCTCCTGCTGCCGCACCCTCTGCGGCAGTCTCCGACCGTCTCGCTCCCGACCCGCTCGCCCGCCTCAATCCGGCGCAGCGCGCGGCGGTCGAGCACGGGATCACGGCGGGGGCGGCGACCGCCCCGCAGCCGGCGCCGCCGCTGCTGGTCATCGCCGGCGCCGGCTCGGGCAAGACCAACACCCTGGCCCACCGCGTGGCCCACCTGATCGCCCACGGCGCCGATCCCGGGCGCATCCTGCTGCTGACCTTCTCCCGGCGTGCGGCGGACGAGATGGGGCGGCGGGTGAGGCGCATCCTGGCGCAGGCGGCCGCCAGCCGGCCGGGGCTGGCGCAGGCCGAGCTGCACTGGTCGGGCACCTTCCATGCCATCGGCGCGCGCCTGCTGCGCGACTACGCGGGGCGGATCGGGCTCGACCCCGGGTTCACGATCCACGACCGCGAGGACTCGGCCGACCTGATGAACCTGGTGCGCCACGAGCTCGGCCTGTCGGCGACCAAGCAGCGCTTTCCGCAGAAGGGCACCTGCCTGGCGATCTACTCGGCGGCGGTCAATACCCAGGCCCCGCTCGCCGAACTGCTGCAGGCGAGTTTCCCGTGGTGCGCGGAGTGGGCGGACGCGCTCAAGCGCCTGTTCCGCGCCTACGTCGAGGCCAAGCAGGCGCAGCAGGTGCTCGACTACGACGACCTGCTGCTGTACTGGGCGCAGATGGTGGCCGAGCCGGAACTCGGCGCCGAGATCGGCGGCCTGTTCGATCACGTGCTGGTCGACGAGTACCAGGACACCAACGCGCTGCAGGCGGCCATCCTGCTGGCGATGAAGCCCGACGGCCGCGGCCTGACCGTGGTCGGCGACGACGCGCAGTCGATCTACGCCTTTCGCGGCGCGACGGTGCGCAACATCCTCGACTTTCCTGCCGCCTTCGAACCGCCCGCGCGGGTGGTGACCCTGGAGCAGAACTACCGCTCGACCAGGCCCATCCTGGACGCGGCCAACGCGGTGATCGCGCTCGCCGCCGAGCGCTTCACCAAGAACCTGTGGTCCGAGCGCGAATCCGCCCAGCGCCCGCGCATCGTTTCGGTCAAGGACGACGCCGACCAGGCCGCTTTCGTCGTCGATACCGTGCTGGCGCGGCGCGAGGAGGGGCTCAAGCTCAAGCAGCAGGCGGTGCTGTTCCGCGCCTCGGCGCACAGCGCCAGGCTGGAGATCGAGCTCACCCGGCGCAACATCCCGTTCGTGAAATTCGGCGGGCTCCGCTTCCTCGAGGCCGCCCACGTCAAGGACGTGCTCGCGCTGCTGCGCTGGGCGGAGAATCCGCGCGACCGCATCTCCGGCTTCCGCGCCATCCAGCTGCTCGCCGGCATCGGCCCGAAGACCGCCGGCCGCGTGCTCGACAACGTCTGCGCCGCGCCCGCGGGCTGCATGCTGCTGGATGAGCAACCGGTGCCGGAGGCGGCGCGCGCGGGCTGGCGCGAGTTCGCCGCGCTGATCGATGGCCTGGCCGAACGCCCCGCCTGGCCGGCGGATTTCGAGCTCGCCTGCCGCTGGTACGAGGCGCAGATGCCGCGCCTGTACGACGACTTCGCGGTGCGCGTGATCGACGTCCAGCAGCTCGCGCGCATCGCCGCGTCCTCGCCCAGCCGCCAGCGCTTCCTCACCGAGCTCACCCTCGACCCGCCCAGCGCCACGAGCGGCGAGGCCGGCATGCCGCTGCTCGACGAGGACTACCTGATCCTGTCGACCATCCACTCCGCCAAGGGCCAGGAATGGAACGCGGTGAGCGTGCTCAACGTGGTCGATGGCTGCATCCCGTCCGACGTCGCCACCCGCAACAGCGCCGAGATCGAGGAAGAGCGCCGGCTGCTGTACGTGGCGATGACGCGGGCCAGGGACAACCTCGACCTCGTCGTGCCGCAGCGCTTCTACGTCACCCAGCAGATGGGCATGGGCGACCGCCACGTGTATGCCGGGCGTACGCGCTTCATCCCCAACCGCCTGCTCGGCAACTTCGAGCAGATCGGCTGGCCGCCTCCGCCGCCCGAACTCCAGGGCTCGCCGGCCTCGCGCCAGGCGGCGATCGACCTCGCGGCGAAGATGCGCGACATGTGGCGGTGAGCCGGTTCAGCCCTCTTCGTCTTGCGCGGCCAGCAAAATGCGAAGCGCCTCGGCGTTGTTGTGCGCGGTGTCGCGCGCGCCGTAGAGCAGGGTGACGACCGCATGCGCGGCGATCAGGCCGCGCAGTTCGGCGAGTGCTGCGGCGGCTGCAGGGGACTGCAGCTCGTCCGCGTAGCGCTGGCGGAATCCGTCCCAGCGTTCGGGGTCGTGGGCGAACCACTGGCGCAGTTCGTTCGACGGGGCGAGCTCGCGCAGCCAGTGGTCGATGCCCGCGGCCTCGCGCGCGAGGCCGCGCGGCCACAGGCGGTCGACCAGAACCCGGCAGCCGTCGTCGGCTGCGGGCGGGTCGTAGACGCGGCGCACGCGCAGGCTCATGGCGTGATCAGATCGCGATGCCCTTCTCGTCGAACAGCCCCTCGAACAGGATCGAGCTCAGGTAACGCTCGCCCGAGTCCGGCAGGATCACCACGATGGTCTTGCCGGCGTTCTCGGGCCGTTGTGCCAGACGCACCGCAACCGCCGTGGCAGCGCCGCAGGAGATGCCGGAGAGGATGCCTTCCTCGAGCGCGAGGCGGCGGGCGTAGAGGACGGCGTCCTCGTTGCTGACCTGCTCGACGCCGTCGATCAGCGCCAGGTCGAGCACCTTGGGGACGAAGCCGGCGCCGATGCCCTGGATCTTGTGCGGCCCGGGGGTGAGCGGCTGGCCGGCGAGGTGCTGGGTCAGGACCGGGCTGGCCGCGGGTTCGACCGCGATCGACTGGATGTCCTTGCCGCGCACGCGCTTGATGTAGCGCGACACGCCGGTGATGGTGCCGCCGGTGCCGACGCCCGAGACCAGGATGTCGATCGCGCCGTCGGTGTCGTTCCAGATCTCCGGGCCGGTGGTGGTCTCGTGGATCGCCGGGTTGGCCGGGTTCTCGAACTGCTGCAGCAGCACGTAGCGGCCCGGGTCGCTGTCGACGATTTCCTTCGCCTTGGCGATCGCGCCGTTCATGCCCTTGGCGCCCTCGGTGAGCACCAGCCTGGCGCCGTAGGCGACCAGCAGCTTGCGGCGCTCGATGCTCATGGTCTCGGGCATGGTCAGGGTCAGCGGGGTGCCGCGCGCGGCGCACACGAAGGCGAGCGCGATGCCGGTGTTGCCGCTGGTGGGCTCGACCACCTCCTGCCCTGGGCCGAGGCGGCCGTGGGCGATCGCGTCCTTCACCATCGCCGCGCCGATGCGGCACTTGACCGAGTAACCCGGATTGCGGCCCTCGATCTTGGCGAGCACGGTGGCCGGCGCGCCGTCGAGCACGCGGTTGAGGCGGACGAGCGGGGTGTGGCCGATGGATTCGGCGTTGTCGGGGTACCAGTGGGACATGCGGATTTCCTCATGGGGAAGGCTGACGGAGGGACTGTGCCCGTGGCCGAAGTATAGGCAAGGCGGGCGCCTGCCCGCCATGTCGCGCGGCAAGGTCCACGCCCGCTGCGAAGCCCCTTGCCGGCAGGCATGCGGGTGTCGGCGCCGTTTCAGTCCCGTGTCGCATCGCCCTCGCCGCAGTGCGCGAGGATGTCGGCGCGCACCGTGTCGCGCAGGGCGAGCAGGTCGTGCCAGTCCTCGCCGGCGGGGTACTGCGGCGCGCAGATCGTGACCGCGAGCGGCCCGGGCCGCGGCCGCCAGCTGCCGTCGGGCAGCACCGCGCGGGTGCCGGCGAGCGCGACCGGCACCACCGCCAGGCGCTGGCGCGCGGCGGCCTGGAAGGCGCCGAGACGGAAGGCCTGCAGGCCGGGGCGGGCGCTGAAGGTGCCCTCGGCGAAGAACAGCAGTGGTGCACCGGTGCCGGCGCCGGCGGCGAGCGTGTCGGCGTCCTCCACCCCATGGCCGGCGTCGAAGCGGCGCACGAAATGCGCGCCCATGCGCTCGAACAGCGGGCGCAGCAGGCGGCTGTCGCGCAGCTCGGCCTTGGCTACGAAGCGCACCGGTTGCGGCAGCGCGGCGGCGAGCACGAGGCCGTCGATGTAGCTGGCGTGGTTGGCCACCAGCACGCAGCCGGTGGCCGGCAGGCGGTCGGCGCCCTCGACCCGCAGCGGGCAGCCGCACAGGCGCGCATGCAGGCGCGCGAGGCGGTGGCAGACCGCCCAGCGCTGCGCGAGCCGTGGCAGCGCGAGGATGGCCAGGGTCGCGAGCGGCGCGAGTGCCATGAATGCGGCCCACGCCCACGCCGCCTGGAGCTGGTGCGGCACCGCCAGCGCCGCGCGGCGGGCACGTCCGCCGACACTCGCCAGTTGCAGGCGCAGCACCTGCAGCCAGGTGGCGCGGCTGGGGGCGCCGAGGGTGCCGGCGATGTAGGCGTCGCGGATGGCGGCGCGGCGGATCTTGCCGCTGGAGGTCTTGAGCACCGCATGCGGCGGGGCGAGCACGACCACGTCGGGGGCGAGGCCGAGTTCGTCCATCGCCGCGGCGGTGATGCGCGCCTCGAGCGCCGCCCGCGTCTGCGCATCGCGCACCCGCGTCTCCGCCACCACGACCAGGCGCTCGTCGGCTTCGCCCGGCGCGTGGGTGCCGAACACCGCCACGCAGCCCTTGCGCACGCCGGGCAGCTCGCCCACCGCCTGCTCGAGGTCGTAGGGATAGAGGTTGCGGCCGGCGCGGATGATCATCTCCTTCGCCCGCCCGGTGAGGTAGAGCTCGCCCTCGGCCAGGTAGCCGTGGTCGCCGGTGGCGAGCCAGCCGTCGCGGATCAGCGCGGCGGTGGCCGCAGGGTTGCGGTAGTAGCCGGCGGTGGCCGAGGGGCCGCGGAACTCGACCTCGCCGACGCAGCGCTCGGGCAGCGGATGGCCCTCGCCGTCGACGACGCGCAGTGCGTGGCCGGGCAGGACCGGACCGCAGGACACCAGGCGCAGTGTGTCGGCCTCGTCCGCCGTCGCGGGCTCGACCCGCGCGCCCAGGCGCACGCTGGCCCGCCGCACGCGATCGACCACCACGCCGCGGCCGGGCGGGGGCACGCACAGCCCCACCGCGCATTCGGCCAGGCCATAGACCGGCATCAGGCTGTGCGCATCGAGGCCGTAGCGGGCGAAGGCGGCGGCGAAGCGCGCCAGGGTGTCGGGGTTGACCGGTTCGGCGCCATTGGCGGCCAGCCGCCAGGAGGACAGGTCGAGGCCGTCGAGCGCGGTGTCGGCCAGGCGCTTGACGCACAGCTCGAAGGCGAAGTTGGGCGCCGCGGTGACCGTACCGCGGTAGTGGTGGATCGCCCACAGCCAGCGCTCGGGGCGGGCGAGGAAGTCGAGCGGCGACATCAGCACCAGGGTGCAGCCGTGGTACAGGCTGCCGAGCCAGGTGCCGATCAGGCCCATGTCGTGGTACAGCGGCAGCCAGCTCACGCACACATCCTGCGGCACGACCGCGGCGGCGCGGCCCCAGGCGCGGATGTTGGCGAGCAGGTTGGCGTGGCTGAGGGCGACGCCCTTGGGGTCGCCGGTGGAGCCGGAGGTGTACTGGATCAGACCGAGCGCCGCGCTGCGCAGCGGCTGCGGCGGCAGCGGACGGGCGCGGGCGGTCTCGATCGCAGCCCCGAGTGCGGCCGGGGTGCCGACATGGGTGAGCGTGGGCACCAGTCCGGCGAGCATGCGTGCGAGCGGGCGTACGCGGTCGAAGGTGATCAGCAGCCGCGCCTCGCAGTTGCGCAGGATGCCGGCCTGGCGGCGCAGGTGCTCCTCGATCTGGTTGGGGCGTGCCGGCGGATACATCGGCACCGGCACCGCGCCGGCGAACAGGATGGCGAAGAAGCAGCGGAAGAAGTCCAGCCCCGAGGGCAGCATCAGCGCCACGCAGTCGCCCGGGCGCACGCCCAGCGCGACGAGTGCGCCGGCGAGGCGCATGGCGGCCTCGTGCAGCTGTCCGTAGCTGAGTGTCTCCGCGTGCTCGTCATCGACCAGGAAGCGGACGTGGGTGCGCCCGGGGTGGCGGGCGACATGCCATTCGAGGACCTCGACCAGGGTCGTGGCGGATTCCGGGAACCGGGGCGCGGCGCGGGCCGGCGTCGGCTCGGACGCGCCGGTCTGCGCTGCGCCGGCATCGGTGTCGGCGGTGTGCGCATCGGCGGCACCGCCTGCCGCGCCGGACGGTGGCGCGGGCGCGCGGGGGGCTTGAGCCAGCGCGCGCAGCAGGTCGCGCGGCGTCTCGGCGGCGGCGAGCACCTCGGTGGGCAGGCGCAGGGCGAAGCGACGCTCGATGCGGGCGAGCAGCTCGACGCGGCTCAGGCTGTCGAGGCCGAGTTCGCGGTCCAGCGCGCTGTCGAGGCTGGCGTGGCGCGTGGTGCCGGGCTGCAGCTCGCGGACGACCTCGTCGACCAGGCGCAACAGCGCGTCGGCGTCGGGCGGGGAAGCGTGGAGAGGAGGTGCATGCGTCACAGGTACAGGCATCGCGGCGAAGTCCGGGTGCGCGCCGCCGGGCGGCTCGGGGCCAGGGGATGGGGCGGCCAGTGTCGCACTCGGCACCGCCCCGGCGGGCGGCGGGCTTGGTAACATCGCCGCCCATGTCTGCCTGCCTTGATTCCCGCTCCCCCCGGGTGGTTCCCCGCCGAGGAGCGCCCCATGCCTGATCAGCTCGCCCTCGGCCTGCGCGATGTCGCCGCCCTCGGCCAGATCTTCACCCCCGAGCCGGTGGTGCGCGCGATGCTCGCGCTGCGCCGCAAGCACGGTCGCGTGCTCGAGCCGTCCTGCGGCGACGGCGCCTTCCTGCGCCATCTGCTGGGCGCGGTCGGGCTCGAACTCGATCCCGACCACTGCCCGCCCGGTGCGCAGGCGATCGACTTCTTCGCCTATCCCGAGCGCGAGCAGTTCGACACCATCATCGGCAATCCGCCCTACGTGCGCTTCCAGGACATCCCGGAACCGACCCGGGCGCTGATCGCGCGCGGCCACTACGGCGCCTGCCTGGACAAGCGCGCCAACCTCTACCTGTTCTTCATCGACAAGTGCCTGCGCCACCTGAAGCCCGGCGGCGAGCTGATCTTCATCACGCCGCGCGACTTCCTCAAGGCGACCTCGGCGGTGAAGCTCAACCGCCTGCTGTTCGAGGCGGGCTCGATCACCGATGCGATCGAACTGGGCGACGCGCGCGTGTTCCCCGATGCGGTGCCGAACTGCCTGATCTGGCGCTTCGAGAAGGGCCGCAGCGAGCGCAGCCTGCGCTACTGCGAGATCGGCGTCGGCGACGCGCTCGACGCCGCGCTCGCCGCGCCGGTGTGGGTGGAGCGCCACTTCGTCGAAGCCGGCGGCCACCTGATGTTCGCCCGCGGCGACTATCCGCTGCGCCTGTCCGATGTGGCCTTCGTCAAGGTCGGTGCGGTGTCGGGCGCGGACGAGCTGTACGCCGACGCGGCACACGGCAGCCGCGACTTCGTGTGCTCGTCCACGGTCAGCACCGGGCACACCCGGCGCATGATCTGGAGCGAGCCGGGCGAGCAGCCGCCGGCGGTGCTGCTGCCGCACAAGGTGCGCCTGCTGCAGCGCAAGGTGACGAAGTTCGACGAGTCGAACTGGTGGATGTGGGGACGGATGCACTACCGCAGCACGCAGCCGCGGGTGTACGTGAATGGCAGGACGCGGGTGGCCAGGCCCTTCTTCGTGCATCCGTGCACCGACTACGACGGCGCGGTGATGGCGGTGTTTCCGCGCCGCGCGGATGTCGACCTCGAGGCCTTCCGCGACGCGCTGAACGACGTCGACTGGGCGGACCTCGGTTTCGTGTGCGACGGGCGCTTCCTGTTCACCCAGCGCAGCCTGGAGAACGCGCCGCTGCCGGCGGCGTTCGAGCGCTTCCTGCCCGCAGGTTGAAGCCCGCCTCCGCCGGAGCGAATGCCCCGATCCGCCAGGCCGCGCATCGTGTGCGCCGCCCGGCGGATGCAGGCATCAGCCGGTGAAGAACCCGACTCCGACCAGCAACAGCAGTCCGAGCCCGATACCGATCAGGACCAGGCCGAGTACCACCGAGCCGATGTGGAAGGGGCGCGACGGCTGGTCGATCAGATACTTCTGAATCTCGCCAGTGGCCACCATGCGCTTGAAGTGGGCAGGGTGATCGTGGCGGAACTCGTCCAGCGACTGCGTGCCGGTGAACATCACCACGTCCGGCGGCGGCAGCTTGTCGGGCCTGAAGTGGTTGTTGAAGAAGTGCACCGTGAAGAGGAAGACGGCGGCGAGGAAGGCTTCTTCGCCGTGCACCAGCGTCCCCACGTTGAACACCCAGCCTGGCAGGTAGGTCGCCGTGACGTGCGGGAAGGCCAGCATCAGGCCGCTCCAGCCGATCACATTCACGCCCCAGAACACCGCCCAGTAGTCGAACTTCTCGTAGTAGGCCCAGCGCTCGAACTCGGGGCGCGGCCCCTTGCCGAAGAACCACCTGAACATGCCCCAGCAGTCGGCGAAGTCCTTCCAGTTGGGCAGCAGCGAATCCGGGCCGAACCAGCGGAAGCTGCGGTCACGGAGCAGCTTCTGCATCACATGGACGAAGTGCACCAGGAAGATGGCGATGAAGACCGCCGCGGCAACGCGGTGCACCACGGCCAGCACCTTCGGTCCGCCCACCAGGTCCGCCACCTTCGGCGCCCATGGGCTCTCGGCGAACAGCGCGGTCGAGCCGGTGAGGACGAGGGTCATGGTGGCGAGCGCGAACAGCAGGTGCGCGAGGCGCCAGCCCCAGTTGAAGCGGCGGAAGTGCTTGCTCGGGTCGATGCCCAGGGCGGCGAGGTCGACATGGGGGATGGTCTTGCCTTGCTTGCGGTCCTTCCACTCGCGGTAGTACCACAGCCCGGAATGGGCCCAGAAGAAGGCGAACACGAAGATCAGCAGGCCGACCATGAATTTCGACGCGACGTACATTTGCGGGTACTTGTCGAAGTCGTTCGTGGTGGCGTGCGGGGCGAAGGACGCAAAGCCGGCCGTAGCGTCGCGCATGCCGGGCTTCTTGTCGCTGTGGCACTGCATGCAGGTCTTCATCCGGTTGTTCGGATGAATCATCGACTTGGGGTGGTCCACGCCGAGGATGCGGTGGCTGCCGTGGCAGTCGGCGCACTTTGCCGTGTGGGCGTAGCCGAGGCGATTGACCTGGCCGTGATAGGTGTCCGCGTAGCTCGCGAGCTTGTCGTCGTGGCAGCCGCCGCAGGTGTTGACGGCAGCGAGCTTGAACTTTTCCGATGACGTGTTCAGGACCGAATGCGCGCTGTGACAGTCGGTGCAGACGGCGCCTTTCGTGTCGCCCTCGTCGAGGACCTTTTTGCCATGTGCGGATTCGGCGTAGGACTCGAGCTGGTCCTCGTGGCAGGCGCCGCCGCAGGTCTCCGGAACCGTCGCATGCCAGTCGCTGCGCCGCTGCGACACGTCGGCCGGCACGTTGAAGTCGTGACTGGTGTGGCAGTCCTCGCAGGCCGCCATCGGCCGTCCCGGCTCGTCCTCGCTGGGGCGGGCATGGAACGAGGTCCTGTAGGCTTCGATGTTCTGGACAACGACGCCGAGACGGGGCTTCTGTGCCGCCGCCCCGCTGGCTTGCGCGTCCTTCCACAGCGTTTCGTGGCAGCCGATGCAGGTCGGCCGTTCGGCGCCCGCTTTCTTCTGGTGCCTGGCCTGGCTGTCGGTGATCTCCGTGTGGCAGGCAAGGCACTGCAGCCCGGCATGTACGCCCGCGTCAAAGCGATGCGGGTCGACGGGGCGCAGCGTCCGCGCCTCGCCATCCGCGTCGGCGAGTTCGATCGGCGGCTTGGACTTTTCGTGACACCCGAGACAACTCGCGTTGTCGAGCGAGCCGGTGTCTGCAGCAAGCGCCTCCCCGCCAAGCGCACCGAAAAAAAGGCAGGCCAAGCCTGCCACCAACTGCCATCGGAGTCCCGGGCTACGCATGATGTGTTGACTCTTGTCGGGTGATCAGCGATCCAGCATCCACTTGGCGACGGCGTTCAGGACCGCGGGGTCCTTGGAGTCGATGATCTTGTGGTCCTCCTCGGTGCCATCCGTCAGCTTGACCTTGCCGCCGCTCGTCATGTGCTTGATGGCTTCGTCGGTGCCGAGGTTCTCGGTCTTGAAGCGCGCTGCGATCTTCTCGAGCGAAGGGCCCTTTTTCGCTTTTGTGGCGTGGTGGCATTTATGGCAATCGTTGTCCTTGAAGACCTCTTCTGCATCCACCTGGGCGAAGGCGGGCGCGGAGAGACACAGGCTGCCGATGGCGGCGGACACGATAAGGGTTCGGATGTTCATTTTTTGCCCCTTGATGCGGTAAGAAACCGGCCGTCCGCGGACGGCCGGTGGGGTGGGAATCAGTTCAGCTTGACGGCCGTGATGTCGGCCTTGGTGCCGATGCCCAGCGTCTTGGTGTAAGACACGTGATGGCCGCGTCCGGTCATGTTGTCGTCGTGGATGGCAAAACCGACGTTGTAGACGCCGCCCGGCTCGAGGGCCTTGTCGTCGGCGTTGGTCAGGCCGAGCGGACGGATGAACACCACCGTCTGCACGCCATCCTTCCATTCGGAAATGGCCTTGTTGTCGGCGGCCGAGCCCGTCGCATCCGCGGCGCTCAGGACGTACTGCGGCAGGATGTCGCCTTCCTTCCAGCCTGCGTTCGGATCGAAGGGCACGGCATTGACGCCCTGGATCAGGATCAGCTCCTTCTTGCTACCGTAGTCGCTCGCGGCGAACGCCTTGCCACCGAACTTGGCCGGATCGAACATGAACTTCGGCAGCTTGGTCTTGCCGTCCATGTTCGAGCTGAAGTGGTTCTTGCCGGCATCGAAGTTGCGGTACTCGAGCACGAAGCCATCATCCGCGCCGCCGACCTTGTCGCTGCGATGGGAACGCCACTGCATCAGTTCGAGGAACTCGCCATTGGCCTTCATTTTCGCTATCTCTTCGAGCGACTTGCCCGTCGACCAGTCCATCGGATTGGTGCGGGTGCCTGGAATGAACTTGCGCACGTCGGACTTCTTGATCGCCTGCATCAGGGCGTTCGCCTCGACCTCCGCCTTCGTCGGCTCCTTCGGCATGTCGCGCTCGCCGGTGTGGCAGGTCAGCCAGCAGCCTTGCTGGGCGAAACCGGGCACCTTGCCATCGTCGAGCATGATGTTCACGCGGTTCTCATAGACGACCCCGGTCTTGCCGGCCAGCACGTTCTTGTTGAGGCGCATGCCGCCGTAGGCTTTCCATTCCTTGCCGTCGAAGCGGTAGCCCGGATAGTCGTTGCCCGGGTGGTTCGGGTTATTCGTCTTGTACTGGAAGCGCAGGTAGGCGTTCTTGTCGTCGTAGGCCGCCTGCACCGTCATGTCGATGTGGCCGTTCTTGCCCTTCAGGACTGCGGCATGCGGTTCGAGCGGATGATCGCCACGCAGGATCTTGGCGCCCTGGCGCTGCTCTTCCTTGGGATCGTCGTGGCAGGAGGTGCAGGCATCGCCGCGCGCGGTCTCCTTGGCGGCACCCGCATGGGCCTCGCTGCGCAACCACTGGTAGGAAGACTGGCCGGGATAGAACAGCGCGACCTTGGTCGCGGGAATCTTGTTCCAGTCGATCGCTTGCGGGCCGGTCGCCATGGAGGCACAGCCGGCGACGATCACGGAAACGCCCAGAAACACTGCTGTCTTTTTCATAACGATGGCCCCTACATGGTTGTTGTCAGGTGACTGACATCATGCAAGGTTCATGCCACGGTTTCGGGCCGTGCCTACGGCGGTTTGGGGCGATCGATCGGCCTGGAGCTGTCATGTTTCAGCGACAGTCGTCACCGTTCGGTGACAATCCCCCAGCGCTTCATGCGTACGTAGAGATTCTGTCGTGGGATGCCGGACAGGCGGGCCGCTTCCGAAACGTTGCCGTGTGCCGCTTCGAGCAGGCGGACCATGTAGTCGCGCTCGAACGACGCCCGTGCGTCCTGATAGCCCAGCGCAGCCTGGGAGGACTCCGCCGGCCCGGGGCCGAGCTCGAGGCCGGCCCTCGGGGCGTCGAAACCTTCCGGAAAGAGATGAATGTCGTCGATCGGGCCATCGCCATGCAGTGCGACGGTACGCTCGATGCAATGCTGCAACTGGCGGACGTTGCCTTCCCACGGGTGGTGTTCGAGCGCCTCGACTGCCGCCGGGGTAAAGGGCCCGCAGTGGCGGCCGAACTTGGCGTTGAAGGCCTCGAGAAAGTGCATCGCTAGCGTCAGGATGTCCCCGGTACGTTCGCGCAGGGGCGGCATCACGATGGTCACCACTGCGATGCGGTAGTACAGGTCCTCGCGGAAGCGGCCCGACCTGACCTCTGCCTGCAGCGGGCGGTTCGTGGCGCAGACCAGGCGAAAGTCCGCCTTTCGCGTCTGAGCACTGCCGATCCGCGTGTAGGAGTTGTCCTGCAGCACGCGCAGCAGGCTGCTCTGCAGCTTGGGGCTCATGTCGGCGATTTCGTCGAGGAAGAGCGTGCCGCCGTGCGCCTTTTCAAAGTAGCCGGCGGTGGCCTGCCCGGCGCCGGTGAAGGCGCCTTTCTCGAAGCCGAACAGCAGGCTCTCGAGGAGGGTTTCGGGCAGGCCGCCGCAGTTGACCTCGAGGTAGGGCTGTTGCGAACGCGCGCTGAGGCCGTGGATCAATTTCGCCGCGAGGTCCTTGCCGGTGCCGCTCTCGCCTTCGAGCAGCACCGTGATGTCGAGGCCGGCGACGCGCTGCAGCTGAGCTTGCGCATGCGCCATCGCCGGTGACTGGCCGACGATGACCGGCAGGTGAGTTCCGGTGTTGAGCTGCGCACGCAAGGTGTCGATGTCCCTGTAGGCCTCATCGAGCTCCAGTGCCTTGCCGATGACCGCCTCGAGGGCGTCTATGTCCTCGAAGGGCTTGGTCTGATAGTCGAAGACGCCCTCGCGGACCGCGGCGACCGCGTCGCGTACGTCGGCAAAGCCGGTCATCAGGATCGCGACCAGGCGCGGGCGCTGCCGGCGCAGCTCGCGCAGCAGGTCGATGCCGTTGGCGTCGGGCAGGCGCTGATCCATCAGCACCAGGTTGAAATCCGTCGCTGCGAATCGCTGTCGGGCCTCGCGCGCGTCGACGGCGAGACTCAATTCGGCGGTCTTGGCGAGGAGCCGTTCGAGAAAGACCCGGGTGTGCCGGTCGTCATCGACGATAAGTATCTTGGGGGGCATGTCAGCCTGCTGAGGCAGCGTTCGAAGGCGAGTCTGGCAACCACAACGCAATTCGCGTGCCATTGCCGGGCTCGCTGCTGGCGGTCACCTGGCCACCGTGCAGCAGGGCGACGTGCTGCACGACCGGCAGGCCAAGGCCGGTTCCATCGGTGCGGGTGGTGAAGAAGGGCACGAAGATCTGCGCCAGGACCTCGGGCGTCATGCCCCGGCCGTGGTCGGTGACGGTGAGCGACCAGCCCGGCACGCCGCGCGTGGCGTCGGTATGCGGTGTCAGCGAGATCGTGATCGGGGTGTCGTCCGCGCTCGAGTGCTGGCTGGCGTTCATGAGCAGGTTGAAGAGCGCGTGCCGGATCAGCACCGGATCGACCGCCAGATTGACGGCTGTCGCGGGCAGGTCCATCCCCACCGGCAGGTGCTGTTTTTCGGCCTGGCGGAACAGCAATACCGTGTCCTCGATCAGGCTCGTCATGTCGGTCGGCTTGCCCTCGAAGCCGGATACCCGTGAGAAGGCCAGCATCCGCTTGACGAAGTCGCGGCAGTCCTCTCCCGCGGTGCGGATCTCGTGGAGCAGCTCGCGCAGATGCGACGGTACATCCGTGTCGCGCTCGGCAAGCTGGGCGAGGTTGACGACGCCGACGAGCGGATTGTTGAGCTGGTGGGCGATGCTGCCGACCATCGTGCCCAAGGCCGACAGCTTCTCGAGCTGCAGGATGCGCTGGTGCTCGGTATCCAGGCGCAGCAGTTGATGTTCGAGTTCGTGCTGCCGGCGGTAGTCGCGCTCGACGCGGTCGAGTGCGGCGTAAAGCACGCCGAGCAGGCCCAGCCCCACGAGCAGGCTGACGAGGATGGAGACGCCGATCGAGAGCTGAAACATCTCTTCCAGCGCGGTGATGTCGCGCAGCACCACCAGCTCACCCAGCTCGCGCCCCTCGGTGTCCCTGAGCGGAACCGGGGCGAGGTGCAGCGTGCGTCCTTGATCCTGGATCTCCGTCGTATCACCCGCCAGCAAGGCGGCGAGCCTGGCGTGGTCGAGCGTGGCAGGTATGTGGTCACTCGTCTTCGCGATGAGGGCGCGGGTATCGAAGCGGTCCCAGTCGCCCGTGCGCTTCATCAGCGCCTGGCCTTGTTGCCACTGGCTGCGCGAGAGCCGCCCCTTGTCGACCAGCACCAGCAGCTCGACGCCCAGGCTCTGGCTGATCTCGTCGATCAGATGCTCGATCTCCTCGCCGATCTCGACGTAGCCCACGAGCCTGTCGCCACGCTTCCAGGGCAGCACCAGGCGAAGCGTGAGCGTACCCATCACACCGAGGTCGAGGCCGCGCACGGGGCCCTGGCTGTCGCGCGCCTTCATCATCGTTGCCCGTGTGATCTTGTCGCCCGATTGCCCGGGGCTGTGGAAGCGGTAGAAGGTCGCAAGGTCGGGCCGGACGAAGTAGAGGTGGGTGATGCGGTGCTCGGCCTGCAAGATCGCGAACAGACCGTCCCCGAGGCGGCTGATCGCCTCGCGGTCGCCGCGCTCGAAGGCTGACTCCATCGCCGCGTTGGTCATCAGGGCGCGCGTGGTCGCCATCATCAGGTTGGTGTCCTTGGCGAGCTTTTGTTCGAAAAGCTGCGACACCGCCGCCGAGCGCTCACTGAGGTCACGGTCGCGCACGCGCGTCTCGACCGCGTAGAAGGCGGCCACGAAGACACAGAGGACGACCAGCAGCACCAGCGCGTAGGGCGCGATGAACTTGGTCTTGATGCGTCTCGGGCGTTCAAGTGGGGAGACGGTCGTCATGCTTTTCCAGGGTTTCGATCAGTGCGTTCTGGCCAGTCGTCATCAACGGACGGTTCGAGGTCATGGTCCGAATTGAGGAAGGCTGTCCTTCGCTGAGTGCTCGACGTTAGCCCACGACCAATCCCGGGTACAGGGGGGCGCCTCTCGCTCGGCTCTCCTGTCGCGATGGCTTTGCGTCGCATGGGCGGCGTGCTGGCGGTTCAGGTTTCCTTAATGTTTCATTAAGTGTCGGTAAATAAAGAATTATTTTACTGCACGCGTAAGCAGAACGTAAGTCTCCCGACCTAAGGTTCGCCCTAACCGGGCAGGCGTCCGGTCCTTTCACCGCTGAAGGAGGGAGATATGGAAAACGATCTGGCGAAAAAAATCGCCGCCAACCCCAAGTACCAGAAACTGGTGGGTACGCGCTCCAGCTTCGGCTGGATCCTGACCGCGATCATGATGGTCGTGTACTACGGCTACATCGCGATCATCGCCTTCAACAAGGAAGTGCTCGCCGCCCGCCTGGGCGAGGGCGTGATGACGGTCGGCATCCCGGTCGGTCTCGGGGTGATCTTCTTCACCGTCCTGATCACCGGCTTCTACGTCCGCCGTGCGAACTCCGAGTTCGATCGGCTGACCCGTGAAATCGTCGAGGAGGCCGGCAAATGAGCGGCACGAACGTGAAACTCGCGGGCGGCATCGCGCTCGCCCTGCTGTCCTCGCTGGCACTCGCCGCGGGCGGCGACCTCGGCCAGGCCGAGAAGCAGGCCACCAACTGGACGGCCATCATGATGTTCGGCGTGTTCGTCCTCGGCACGCTGTACATCACCAAGTGGGCGGCCTCCAAGACCAAGTCGGCGGCCGACTTCTACACCGCCGGCGGCGGCATCACCGGCTTCCAGAACGGGCTGGCGATCGCCGGCGACTACATGTCGGCGGCGTCCTTCCTGGGCATCTCGGCGGCGGTGATGGCGAGCGGCTACGACGGCCTGATCTACTCGATCGGCTTCCTGGTCGGCTGGCCGGTGATCACCTTCCTGATGGCGGAGCGCCTGCGCAACCTCGGCAAGTTCACCTTCGCCGACGTGGCGGCCTACCGCTTCCAGCAGACCCCGATCCGCGCCTTCGCGGCCTCGGGCACCCTGGTCGTGGTCGCCTTCTACCTGATCGCGCAGATGGTCGGTGCCGGCCAGCTCATCAAGCTGCTGTTCGGCCTGGAGTACTGGATGGCGGTGGTCATCGTCGGCGCGCTGATGATGGTCTACGTGCTGTTCGGCGGCATGACCGCGACCACCTGGGTGCAGATCATCAAGGCCTGCCTGCTGCTCGCCGGCGCGAGCTTCATGGCTTTCATGGTGCTGCTGAACTACGGCTTCTCGCCCGAGGCGATGTTCGCCGACGCGGTGCGCGTGAAGACCGAAGTGGCGACCGCTGCCGGCAAGAGCGCGGCCGAGGCCTCCACCATCGGCCAGTCGATCATGGGCCCGGGCTCCTTCATCAAGGATCCGATCTCGGCGATCTCCTTCGGCATGGCGCTGATGTTCGGTACCGCTGGCCTGCCGCACGTGCTGATGCGCTTCTTCACCGTGCCGGACGCCAAGGAAGCCCGCAAGTCGGTGTTCTGGGCGACCACCTGGATCGGCTACTTCTACATCCTGACCTTCATCATCGGCTTCGGCGCGATCGTGCTGGTGTCGACCAACCCGGGTTTCCTCGATGCCAAGGGCGGCCTGATCGGCGGCAGCAACATGGCGGCGATCCACCTCGCCAACGCGGTCGGCGGCAACGTGTTCCTCGGCTTCATCTCGGCGGTGGCGTTCGCGACCATCCTCGCGGTGGTGGCCGGCCTGACCCTGTCGGGCGCCTCGGCGGTGTCGCACGACCTCTACGCCACGGTGTTCAAGAAGGGCAACGCCGACTCGGCTTCGGAGCTGCGTGTGTCGCGCATCACCACCCTGGTGCTGGGCATGATCGCGGTGGTGCTGGGCATCGCCTTCGAGAAGCAGAACATCGCCTTCATGGTGTCGCTGGCCTTCGCGATCGCCGCCTCGGCCAACTTCCCGGTGCTGTTCATGTCGGTGCTGTGGAAGGACTGCACCACCCGCGGCGCGACCATCGGCGGCTTCATCGGCCTGATCACCGCGGTGGTGCTGACCATCGTGTCGCCCTCGGTGTGGGAAGCCACGCTGGGCAACCCGAAGGGTTCGGCGCTGTTCCCCTACGCTTCGCCGGCGCTGTTCTCGATGGCCGCGGGCTTCATCGGCATCTGGCTGTTCTCGATCCTCGACAACAGCGCGCGTGCCAAGGCCGACCGTGCCGGCTACATGGCGCAGAAGGTGCGCTCGGAGACCGGCATCGGCGCGGCTGCGGCCTCGTCGCACTAAGCAGCAAGCCTGTCCGCCGGCATCCGCTAGGGTGCCGGCAGGCGGCGCAAGGCACCGCGGGGCGGTGGGCGCAGGCTCACCGCCCCGCGGTCTTTCCGTGCCGGGGAGCGCTCAGGCGTGCGCGCCGTGGTTCAGCGGCAGGCGCACGCGCACGCAGGTGCCGCGGCCGCCCTGGCCATTGTCCCCGCCGTCGTCGATCGCGATCTGCCCGCCGTGGCTGCGCACGATCTCGCGCGCGATCGACAGCCCGAGCCCGCTGCCGCTCGCCTGGCTGTCTGCGTGGCGGTAGAAGCGCTCGAAGACCTGCTCGCGCACCGCCGGCGGAATGCCGGGGCCGTCGTCGCAGACCTCGATCAGCACCTCCCCGCCCTGCAGTACGCAGCGCAGGCCGACCACGCCGCCGCTGCGTCCGTACTTGAGGGCGTTGTCCATCAGGTTGGCGATCAGCTCCTGCAGCAGGGTCGGATCGCCGTGCAGGCGCAGCGGCTCGCGCTCGATGCCGAGGTCGATGTCGCGCGCGTCGGCGCGGTCCACCCAGTCCTCGACCATGGCGTCGATCAGCGCGGCGAGGTCGACCTCGGTCGCGTCGGCGATCAGGCGCTCGCCGGCCTCGGCGCGGGCCAGGGCGAGCAGCTGGTTGGCGAGTCGGGTGACGCGGGCGACCGACTGGCGCAGGCGGACACGCGCGCTGGCGTCCGCGGGCTGCGCCTCGAGCAGCTCGAGCTGCATCTGCAGGCCGGCGAGCGGGGTGCGCAACTGGTGCGCGGCATCCTGCAGGAACTCGCGCTGCTGGGCGTTGGCGGCGCGCAGGCGCTCGAGCAGGCCGTTGAGCGCGGCGACGACCTCGCGCACCTCGCGCGGCGCCCTGGCCGGATCGATCGGCGACAGGTCGGTGCCGGAGCGCGCGCGCAGCGAGTCCTCCAGGCGCTGCAGCGGAGCCAGCCCGCTCGGGATGCCGAAGCGCGCCGCCACGGCGGCGGCAATCAGCAGCAGCGCGCCGGCCCAGGCAAAGCCGGTCACCAGGCTGTCCATCGCCGCGTCGCGCTTGCCCAGGGTTTCGGCGACCGTGACGTAGAAGCCGCCGGCGCCGTTCTCGCGGTACAGGCGGACCGCGCGGATCGGCTGGCCGGCGTGGGCGAGGTCGCGGAACAGCGGGCGGCCCGCCGGTATCGGCGGCCGCGACGGGGTTTCCCGGCCCACGGGCGTGTAGGGCACGGGCAGGCTGGACAGGGCGTCCGTCTCGTCCAGGGTCGGCAACTCGGCATCGCCACCGAGCAGCCGACCCTGTGCGTCGCGCACGCGGAAGTAGATGCGGTCGACGCTGTCGGTGCGCAGCACCGCCTCGACCTCGGGCGAAAGGGCCAGGGTCAGGCCGTCGGGTGCGGCATGCACATGGGTGGCGATGGCCTGGGCGAGGTTCAGCAGGTTGCCGTCGTAGGCGTTGCCCACCACCCATTTCGCGCTGCTGTAGGCGACCGCGCCGGCGGTGACCAGCAGCACCGCGGACGGCGCCGCAAGCGCGCTGAGCAGCTTGCGGCGAAGGCTAATCTGCACCGTCGCGGCGCTCCTTGACGCGTTCGAGCCGGTAGCCGAAGCCGCGCACGGTGCGGATCACCAGCCCGGCTGCCTGCAGGCGCGGGCGCAGGCGCGAGATATAGACCTCGAGCGCATTGCTGCTGCCATCGCCCTGCAGGCGCTCGCGCGCGACGGTGCGGCCGTCGGCGCGCACCAGGGCCTCGAGCACCTCCCACTCGCGGCCGCTGAGGGCGAGCGGCTCGCCCGCCAGCTCGGCGAGCCGGCCGTCGATGTCCAGCACCAGCGGACCGAAGCCGAGCGCGGCTTCAGCGCTCGTCCCGCCGCGGCGCAGCACCGCGCGCATGCGCGCGCTCAGTTCGGCGAGCTCGAAAGGCTTGACCAGATAGTCGTCGGCGCCGAGGTCGAGCCCGTAGATGCGGTCGTCGAGCGCGTCGCGCGCGGTGATCAGGATCACCGGCATGCGCTGGCCGCGCTTGCGGACGCGACGCACCACCTCGTAGCCGCCCAGTCCGGGCAGGCCGAGGTCGAGCAGCACGAAGTCGAAGGCGCCCTCCTGCAGCAGGCGGTCGGCGCGCATGCCGTCGTTCTCGACCGTGACCTCGTCGCCCTGGCCGCGCAGGAACTCGGCGATGACCTCGGCCAGGGTCGGGTCGTCTTCAACCAGCAGAAGCTTCATGTCGTCCTCTCGATCTCCGCCGTGCCGGCGTGCGAGCGCGCTGCGCGGCCGGATGCGGCCGTTCGCGCGCGAGTACGCAATGCTATCGCGAGCGGCGTGCGCCCGCGCCTGTCGGCAGCGATCGGAGCGGAGGGCGCGGGCTCAGAGCGCGAGGAAGACCTGGCCGTCCTCGAGCTTCACCGCGAGGCGAGCGCAGCGCCCGACGTCGGGCGCCACCGCCTCGCCGTCCTGCAGGTCGAAGTTCCAGCCGTGCAGCGGGCAGCTCACCTTGCGCCCGTGGACGATGCCCTGCGACAGCGGCCCGCCCTTGTGCGGGCATTTGTCGTGGAGCGCGAACACCTCGTCCTCGGCGGTGCGGAAGACGGCGATGTCGGCGCCGCCGGTGCGCTGCACCACGCGGGCGCCGAGGCGCGGGATGTCGTCGAGCGGGCAGATGCGTGTCCAGTCGGTCATGGTGATCGGTCCTTGGGCGTGATGGATGGGGTGAGGGATGCGGCGGATCAGGCCTCGACCCGGATCGGGATGAATTGCTTCACGGCCTCGCCTTCGCGGCTGGTCTGCCAGGGGTCGCGGGCGTCCTTCAGCGCGTCGAGCAGGCGGGCGTGCAGGCGGCGGCGGTTGTCGCCGTCCTCGACCACCTTCGCTTTGACATGGTCGAGCCCGACGCGGGCCAGCCAATGCACGGTGCGCTCCAGGTACCAGCCTTCCTCGCGGTAGAGCTGCAGGAAGGCGCCGGCGTACTCCATGACCTCTTCGTCGCTGCCGACCTTGCACAGGAACTGCGCGACCTCGGTCTTGATGCCGCCGTTGCCGCCGACGTAGAGCTCGTAGCCGGAATCGACGCCGATCACGCCCACGTCCTTGATGCCCGCCTCGGCGCAGTTGCGCGGGCAGCCGGACACGGCGAGCTTCACCTTGTGCGGCGCGTACATGTCGAACAGCATCTTCTCGAGCTTGACCCCCATGTCCATCGCCAACTGCGTGCCGAAGCGGCAATGCTCGGCGCCGACGCAGGTCTTCACGGTGCGGATCGACTTGCCGTAGGCGTGGCCCGAGACCATGCCGGCGGCGTTGAGGTCGGCCCAGATGTAGGGCAGGTCTTCCTTCCTGACGCCGAGCAGGTCGATACGCTGGCCGCCGGTGACCTTGACCGTGGGCACCTGGTATTTCTCGGCGGCATCGGCGATCGCACGCAGCTCGGAAGGCGTGGTCAGCCCGCCCCACATCCGCGGCACCACCGAGTAGGTGCCATCCTTCTGGATGTTGGCGTGGGCGCGCTCGTTGATGAAGCGCGACTGCGGGTCGTCCCTGGCCTCGTGCGGCCACGACGAGATCAGGTAGTAGTTGATCGCCGGCCGGCACTTGTCGCAGCCGTCGGGCGTGCGCCAGCCCAGGGTCTCGAACACCGCCTGCTTGCCGGTGAGGTGGTGCTTGAAGATCGCCTCGCGCACCACCTTGTGCGAATGCTCGGTACACGCGCACACCGGCTTGTCGCTGGCGCTCACCGCCTGGTAGGCGCCGCCGACGGTGGAGGCGAGGATCTGCTCGACCAGGCCGGTGCAGGAGCCGCAGGAGGAGGCCGCCTTGGTGTGCTTCTTGACCTCGTCGAGGGTGAACAGCCCCTGCTCCTTGATCGCCTTGACGATGCTGCCCTTGCACACCCCGTTGCAGCCGCACACCTCGGCGCTGTCGGGCATGCTGGCGGCGCGGTTCTCGCCCTTGTGGCCGGCGTCGCCCAGCTTGTTCTGGCCGAACATCAGGTGGTCGCGGATCTCGGCGACGCTCTGGCGGTCCTTCATGAGCTGGAAGTACCAGGCGCCGTCGGCGGTGTCGCCGTACAGCACCGAGCCGACGATGCGGTCGTCCTTGAGCACCACGCGCTTGTACACCCCGCCCTGCCTGTCGTGCAGCACGATCTCCTCGGTGCCCGGACCGCCGCCGAAGTCGCCCGCCGAGAACACGTCGATGCCGGTGACCTTGAGCTTGGTCGAGGTCACCGAGCCCTCGTAGCGCCCGATGCCGAAGTTGGCGAGATGGTTGGCGCACACCTTGCCCTGCTCGAACAGCGGCGCGACGAGGCCGTAGGCGACGCCGCGGTGGGCCACGCACTCGCCCACCGCGTAGATGCGCGGGTCGGTCACCGTCTGCAGGGTGTCGGACACATGGATGCCGCGCACCCGGCCGCTGCCGCAATACAGCCCGGCGGACTCGGCGAGCGCATAGTTGGGCCGGATGCCGGCGGCGACCACCACCAGGTCGGCGGGGATCTCCATGCCGTCCTTGAAGCGCACCGCGCCGACACGCTCGGCCATTTCACCGTGGGCATTGCGCGCCGGCAGCAGCGCCTCGGTGTGGCGCGCGAGCAGGAACTTCATGCCCCTGGCCTCGAGCGAGGCCTGCAGCATGTCGGCCGCGGCCTTGTCGAGCTGGCGCTCCATGATCCAGTCGCCGATATGCACCACGGTGACGTCCATGCCGCGCAGCATCAGGCCGTTGGCGGCCTCCAGGCCGAGCAGGCCGGCGCCGACCACCACCGCGTGGCGGTACCTGCCGGCGGCCTCGATCATCGCCTCGGTGTCGGCGATGTCGCGGTAGCCGAGCACGCCGGGCAGGTCGTTGCCGGGGATGGGCGGGATGAAGGGCGTGGAGCCGGTGGCGAGCAGCAGGCGGTCGTAGTCGGCCGCGGTGAGGCTGCCGTCGGCGGCCTCGGCGATCACCTTGCGCTTGACGCGGTCGATCTTCGTTACCTTGCTGCCGGCGTGCAGCGTGATGCCGTTGTCGCGGTACCAGTCGAGATCGTTGAGCATGATCTCGGGCAGGCTCATCTCGCCCGCCAGCACCGGCGACAGCAGGATGCGGTTGTAGTTGCCGTGCGGCTCGGCGCCGAACACGGTGATGTCGTACAGGTCGGGGGCGAGCTTGAGCAGCTCCTCGATCGTGCGCACGCCGGCCATGCCGTTGCCGACGAGTACGAGTTTCATCTTCTTCATGGTCTTGCTCCTCGGGAACACCGCTACCGAAAACGATTCTTCAGGCCCTCATCCCCGCTCCTGCCGCCCTCGCGGGCGATGCCGGAAAGACGAACGGCGCCCACTGCGCCGGACGCGCCGCAAGCGCGCGCCGTGCAGATGGACGCCGTTGTCCTCGCCCGCGGATTCTGCGGGGCCGATGTCGATGCCTGCCGGACCGCCTTTGGTCCGGACTCGATCGCAGTAATGCATCAAGCGTGCCAGGTACCGGGAATCCCCGGCGCCACAAGGCCGTGCGGGTGTCAGTGCCGTTCCGCGCGGTGGCGGCGCCGTGCGCGCATGCACTGCTGCAGTGCAGTATCGGGACGCGCTGCACCAGCGGCGTGCGGACGGCGCCCGGCGCGACTCCCGCGGCGCGCGTTCAGCCGTGCGGCGGCAGGAAGGCTTCCATCGCCAGCGCGGCCTGCGCCACCTCCACCAGCCGCCGGCCCTGGTTCATCGCGGTCTGCCGCAGCAGGCGGTGGGCCTCGTCCTCGCTCAGCCCCTGGTGGCGCATCAGCACGCCCTTGGCGCGCTCGACCAGCTTGCGTTCGTCGAGGGTCGCGCGCACCGCGGCGAGCTCGTCGCCGATCGCCTGCAGCCGGCACGACTGCGCGTGCAGCAGGTCGACGATCGAGCGCGTGAGCTGGGGGCCGAGCGGGCCGGCTGCACTCGCCGGCGCGTCGGCCTGCGCGGACGTGGGGGTGCCCTCCAGCGCCGTGGCGGGCAGCGCGGCGCCGGGGAGCGCGACCGTGTCGGCAAGCCCGGAGAGCGCCTGCATCAGGCTCTGCGGGTCGTCGGGATCGCGCCGCAGCGCGGCGATGCGCGCAGCACAGGCCGCGCGCAGCCCGCCGGCGAGCGCGGCCTCCAGCTCGCGGATGCGGTCCAGGCGCTGCGAGCAGCAGGCGAACCAGGTCTCGGCCAGCGCCGGCACAAACGCGGTGCCCGGCCCCGCGGCGAGCAGCTTGCGGCGCAGGCGCTCGAGCTCGGCCAGCGGCATCGCGGCCTGCGCCGCGGACCAGGCGGCGAGCGTGTCCGGCGGGCAGAAGGCGGCGAAGCGCTGGAAGCAGGCCTCCTGCGCCTCGATCAGGTGCAGCAGGGCGTGCTCGCCCGCCGGCCCGGGCGCACCGGCGGCGAACGCGGCCGCCCCCGCGGCGCGCTCCTGGCCGGCCAGCTCCTTGCCCTGCATCAGGTTGAACAGCGCCACCAGCAGGCGCGACACCGCCGGGTCGGTCGCGATGTCGGCGGCCTCGAAGACCAGGGCCAGCAGCGCGGCGATCGCGTGCGTGAAGCGCCGCGTCGCCGCCTCGGCGCTGCAGCCCCGGGTCGCGATCTCCGCGCGCAGCGCCACCAGCCCGTCGAGCGCATGCAGCGCGAGTGCGATCCGGGTGAACAGCCGTGTGCCGCCGGCCATCGCCAGCGCCGGATCGCCGACTGCGGGCTGCGCCAGCCAGGCGCGCACCGCAAGCTCGGTGGCCTCGCTGGCGGAGGCGCGCGCCGCGCGCTCGGCACCGAAGCGGGCGCCGCCGGAGGCGAGATGAAGGTTCGTGGCGCCGCGTTCGTCCTGCAGGCGGTGGACGAGCGCGCTGACCGCCTGCACCAGCTCGCAGGCGCGCGCGAGCTGTTCGAGATCGTGAATTTCGCAGCGGCGGGCGGCGACCAGGAAGGCGAGCGTCGATTCCATGCGGGGCTCCAGCGGGGTGTTCGCGACGACGGCCGGACGGGCCGTCGCAGGAAACGAAGCAAGAGCCGTGCAAGGGGCGCGTCGGCGCAAGGAAGGGGCTGCCGATGGCGGCCGGTGCGCGCATCGCCGCCGGCCATCGGCGTATCATGAGCCGGTCCTCGTTCCGCCCTCCGGGCTTTCGCGCCCGGCCTGCCGCCATGCCCGAAAGCCAGCCGCTCGATGCCGAACAGATCGAGGCCTTCCTGATCGCGACCGGCATCGGTCTGCTGATCGGCCTCGAACGCGAACGCGTGCCCTCGGCGCGCGCCGGCCTGCGCACCTTCGCCCTGGTCGGCATGTTCGGCGCCCTGGTGGCGATGCTGGGCCAGCAGCTCGCCAGCTTCGCGCCCTTCGTCGCCGGCCTGGTCATCGTCGCGCTGACCATCGTCGCCGCCTACCTGCGCCATCCCGACCCCTCGGATCCCGGCACCACCTCGGTGGCGGCGCTCGTCGTCTGCTACTGCCTCGGTGCGGCGACCTGGCTCGGCCACGCGCAACTGGCGGTGATGCTGGCGGTGGCGACCACGGTGCTGCTGTACTTCAAGGCCCAGCTGCGCGGCATGGCGAGCCGGCTCGGCGCGCGCGACTGGATCTCGATCCTGCAGTTCGGGGTGCTGTCGCTGGTGATCCTGCCCATCCTGCCCAACGAGGAGATGGGGCCCTACGGCGCGCTCAACCCGCACCAGGTGTGGTGGATGGTGGTGCTGATCGCAGGCGTCGGGCTCGCCGGCTATGCTGCGCTGCAGATCGCCGGTGTGCGCTACGGTGCGGCTTTCGTCGGCGTGTTCGGCGGCCTGGCCTCGAGCACCGCGACCACCATGCTGTACGCGCGCCAGGCGCGCGAATTCCCCGCCATGACCGCGATGGCGGCGCTGGTCATCGTCATCGCCAACCTGGTGATGGTGCTGCGCGTGGGGGTGATCGCCGTCCTGGTCGCGCCCGCGGTGGCAGTCACGCTGGCGCAGGTCGCCGCCCCGGCGATCGTGTTCGGCGTGCTGGCCGTGGTCTGGCACTGGCGGCGACTGCTGGAGCGCGCCGAGCCGGTGCTGCCGGCGACCTCCAACCCGACCGAACTCAAGACCGCGCTCGGTTTCGGCGCGCTCTACGCTGTCGTGCTGCTCGCCGCGGCGTGGCTGTCGGACTTCGCCGGCAGCCGCGGGCTGTACGTGCTGGCGCTGGTGTCGGGCCTCACCGACGTGGATGCGATCACGCTGTCCAGCCTGCGCCTGTTCGCCCTCGAGCGGCTGGAGATGGGGGTGACGGTGACTGCGATCGGCATCGCGATGCTCGCCAACCTGGGTTTCAAGCTCGGCATGGCGGCGGTGATCGGCGGCCGCGAGCTCGCCCTGAAGGCGGCGGTGGGCATGGGCGCGGTCGGGCTGGGCCTGGTCGCCGGAGTGCTGTGGATCGGGGCCCGCAACGGCGCCGGGTGAGGGCAGGGGGGCGACGGCCCGCCGGCGGGCCGTCGCTGCGGAATCAGCGTCCCGAGCAGTGACCGCCGGAGGCTGCCTGGCCGCTGCCGAGCGCGATCGGCGGCGGCTCGACGCGCACGCCGCTGCTGCGCGCGGTGTCGAGCACCAGCAGGCCGAGGGCGACCAGCCAGAACAGCGCGAAGCCGACGCGGAAAGCCTTCTTGTTGTCCATGTCGTCCTCCTTAGGCGCCGACGCGGCGACGGATGCGCACGCCGACGATCGAGCCGGCGAAGGCGAGCGCGAACCACACCCAGCCATGCACGCTGGCCGAGGCGATGCCGCCCAGGTAGGCACCGACGTTGCAGCCGAAGGCCATGCGCGCGCTGTAGCCCATCACCAGGCCGGCGATCGCGGCGGCGGCGAGGCGCTTGCCCGAGGGCAGGCTGAAGTCGGCCGCGCCGTTCCAGCGCGAGGCGGCGATGGCGCCGTAGATCAGGCCGATGTTGGTCACCGAGGTGACGTCGGCGAGGATCGGATCGACCAGACGCTGCGCGTGCGGTGCCACGCCCCAGAAGGCGTCGCCCGACAGGTCCCAGCCGAGCGCGCTCACCGCCTTCGCACCCCACACCCCCATGCCATAGACGATGCCCCAGGGCTGGCCGGCGACGACCAGATGCAGCAGGTAGAGCACCGCCAGCAGCAGTGCGCCCAGCCACCAGCGCCGCGCCCAGCGCGTCGCCTTGCCGGCGGCTGCGGTGGTGACGAAGCTCGCGGTGCCGGCGCGCACCAGCTGCTGCGCGACCGCCTGCGGTGAAGTCGGTGCGGCGTCATCCTGCGCCGTAGCGGCCCGTGCGTTGCGCGCGGCGCGTCCGGCCAGCCAGGCGACCAGGCCGCAGCCGGCCACGGTGATGGCGAGCGCGGTGGGCCAGCCGAAGGCGAGCAGATCGACCGCCGGCAGGCCGCCGGCGGCGATCCACGCCGGCTGGTGCGAGGCGCCGAGGAAGCTGCCGAAGGCGAAGGTCGGCAGCACCACGAAGGACAGCGGCGAGCCGGCGCCCGCCTTGTACAGCGTGCCCGAGCCGCAGCCGTCGGCGAGCTGCATCGCGGCGCCGAACAGGAAGGCGCCGAGCACCAGGCTGATGGTCAGCGGCGCCACCGCGCCGACGAGCTCCCCGCCGCTGCCGGCGATCAGCGGCAGCGTGAGCGCCGCAGCGAGCACCATCAGCAGCATCTGCGCCCACAGGCCCTGCGGGTCGCGGCGCTCGATGAAGTCGCGCCAGCCGGTGGTGAAGCCGAAGCGTGCGCCCTGCAGCACCACGCCGAAGCCGATGCCCAGCAGCGCGAGCAGGCCCTGGCGCAGGCCGGCGGCGAGCGTCACCGCGAGCACGCCGGCGAGGCCGCCGGTGATCAGGAAGGTTCGATTGAGCCAGCGCATCGATGGGCCTCCGTCTTACTTGTCGAAGGCGCGCTTGACGTCCTGCACCAGCGCGGTGACGCGCGAGGGCTGGTTCTCCATCGGGCGCTCGGACTGGCTCCACTCGACGACCGAGGCCGGGTACAGCTTGACCGCCTTGTTGCCGGCGATCTCGGACATCACGAACCAGTTGGTCGCCGCCCAGTGGCCGGTGTTGCAGAAGGACACCGCGGGCGCCTTGTCGGCGCCGGACAGCGCGACCAGCGCCTTCAGCTCGCTCGCCGGCTTCAGCGTGGTGCCGTCCTTGGGGAAGAACTGCGCGTTGTCGAAGGACTTCGCGCCCGGCAGCGTGCCATAGCGCGCGGCAGCGTCGGTGCGCGCCTCGCCGGCGAAGAACTTCGGCGGACGGGCGTCCACGAGCAGCGGCGCCTTGCCGGCCTCGAGCGCGGCGGCGAGCTCCTCGCCGCTGACGATCTGCTCCTGGTCGTAGCGGTAGGCGAACTGGCTGGCGGCGACCTGCGGCGTCGTGGTCTCCAGCGCGCCACCGGCGCTCTTCCAGGCCTTGGTGCCGCCGTCGAGGATGGACAGGCGGGTGAGGCCGCCGACCTTCAGCGTCCAGTACACGCGGGCGGCGGCGCCGAAGTCGGTGTGGTCGGTGCCGGCATGGACCACGACCACGTGGCTGTCGCGGTCGACGCCGGCGGCCTGCAGCAGCGCGCTCAGCGCGGCTTCGGAAGGCAGCTGGCCGGGGTTTTCCTTCGGGCCGCGGTACTTGCCGTAAGGGGTGTTGACCGCGCCCGGGATGTGGCCGGTGGCATAGTCCTTGTCGGCGCGGATGTCGAGCACGCGCACGCCGGGCTGGCCGATCAGGGCCTTGAGTTCGGCGGCCTGCAGCAGCGGCGCAGGCGCGACGGACAGGGCCTGGGCGCTGGCGGGCGTCGTGGTGTTGGCGAAGGCCGGGGCGGCGAGGCCGAGGCCGCCGGCGGTCAGGGCGATGACGAGGGGCAGGGGGGCGAGTCGCTTGAACATGGTCGGTTCTTCCTTCGAGTTCGCTGGTCGGGGCAGGGCGCCGGGTCGATGCCGCGGGCCTTGTAATGGTGCGACGCAGAATACGGGAAAACTGAAATACTCTGAAGGTCTGTCGGATCACTTGCTTATAACGAATCGAAATTTGTCCCGCGGTGATCGGCGGCGATTGAACTCCGTCCGCCGCCGGCAATCCGAACGGCAAGGAACGACATCTTTCAGCCGCCTAAGCGGCGCCCCGCGCGTGAACACCTTCAAGACCGTCCCGCTCGCGATCCGCGGCCTCGCCACCCTGTTGCTGCTGTCGGTGGGTCTGAGCCTGGCCAACGACCCCCGTCCGCCCGCCGCCACCGGGGAGGGCGGCTGGCGCAGCGCGGCACGCCACTCCGCCGGCATCGCGCCCGACCCGACGGCGCTGGCCGACACCGCGATCGTGCAGGTCTATGCGGCGGCGACCTACGGCTGGCGCGGCTACTTCGCGGTGCACCCGTGGATCATCTACAAGCGCGCCGGCGACACCGCCTACACCCGCTACGACGTGATCGGCTGGGGACGCGGCACGGTGGTGCGGCGCAACTACGCGCTGCCTGACGGGCTGTGGTTCGGCGCGATGCCGCGGGTGCTGGTCGATCATCGCGGCGCGGGCGTGGAGGCGATGATCGAGGACATCGAGGCGGCGATCGCGAGCTACCCTCATGCCGACGAGTACCGCAGCTATCCGGGCCCGAACAGCAACACCTTCCTCGCCCACATCGGCCGCGAGGTGCCGGCGCTGCGGCTCGATCTGCCGGCCAACGCGATCGGCAAGGATTACCGGCCGGTGACGCGGCCGCTCGGCGTTTCGCCGTCGGGTTCGGGCCTGCAGTTCTCGCTGCTCGGCCTGCTGGGGCTGAGCGTCGGCGTGCAGGAGGGCATCGAGTTGAACCTGCTCGGCCTCAACTTCGGCCTCGACCTGAACAGCCCCGGCCTGCGCCTGCCGGCGATCGGACGTATCGGGCTGGACGATGCGGTGGTGTCGCACCGTGGCGCGGCAAGCGGCCCGTGAGTGTCTCGATCAGCTGGCGTCGGTATGGTGCCGATCCCGGAAGCGCCGTTTCGGGACGAGGCCGATGCCGGCGAGCGCGTCGGCCTAGCTCCGCTCGCCCTTCGCCGCCAGGTAGATCCCCGCCAGCAGCAGGCTGAATCCCACGAATTGCAGCGGCGCGAAGCCTTCGCCGAAGATGATGAAGGCCATCAGCGCGCTGCCCACCGGTTCGCCGAGCGTGACCACCGCGACGAAGGTGGCCGAGACGTAGCGCAGCGACCAGTTGTAGGCGGTGTGGCCGAGCAGCTGCGGGCCGAGCGCCATCGCCAGCAGCACCAGCCAGGCGGTGTTCGACAGGGCGAAGAGCTCCACCCCGCCCGCGCCGCTGGCCGCGAACAGGAACAGCGCCGCCGCGCCGTAGGCCAGCCAGATGTAGGCCGGCAGCCCCAGTCCGGCGCGCAGCCGGCGGCCGATCAGCAGGTAGGCGGAGAAGCACCAGCTGCCGATGAGCGCGAGCAGGTTGCCGAACATGGGGTCGCTGCCCGCGCCGGCGGTCTGGCTGTCGCTCCAGAAGATGAACAGGCTGCCGGCGAAGGACAGTGCGATGCCGCCGATCATCATCTTCGTCGGCGTCTCGCGAAAGATCAGGAAGGAGGCCAGGCCGATCCACAGCGGGTTGGTGGTGACGAGCGCGGTGCTGGAGGCCACCGAGGTGTATTCGAGCGAGCTGATCCAGGTGGCGAAGTGCAGGGCGAGCAGGAAGCCGGCGGCGAGCGCCATGCCGATCTGCCTGGGGGTCAGGCGGGCGAGTTCGTGGCGCGATTGCAGGAGGGCGACCGGGGTGACGATCAGCGCCGCCAGGCCCAGGCGCCAGGTGGCCACCGCGAGCGAATTGACGCCCTCGGCCTGGGCGAGGCGGGCGAAGATGGCGCTGAAGGAGATTGCGACGAGGCCGATGCCGAGGACGACGAAGGGGAGCCAGCGGGCGGGTTGGGCGGTGTGGGGCATCGAGTAACGCGGGATGGATGGGGGAGGAGCGCTTATTGCGATCTCGTCGGGTAGTCGGGTGGGTTGCTTCGACCCGTCATGAGGCGCCTTCGAACGTGTGCGCGGCTACGGTTCGGCCGGGCGGCGGGGCGGGTGGCGCCGCCTGCATTCGCGGCCTGCGGCTGCCCTCGGCGAAAGACGGCGCGGGGGCGGCGACGCAAACTCGGCGCTGCGCGCCTCGGACATGCGTCGCCTTGTTTCCCCCGCGCCGCCTTTCGCCTCGGCGCTCATGAAGTTGGCACCACCCGCCCCGCCGCCCGGCCTTGGGCAGGGGGTGTTTTGACGGCTGTGTCTTGTCGGTGTTCAGGCGTGGCCGCCCTCCAGGTAGGCGGCGCGCACTTCGGGACTGGCCAGCAGTTCGGCGCCAGTGCCGGCGAGGGTGATCTCGCCGTGCTGCAGCACGTAGCCGCGGTCGGCCACGCGCAGGGCCTGGTTGGCGTTCTGTTCCACCAGCAGGATGGTCATGCCGTGGTCGCGGTTGAGCTCCTTGACGATCTGGAAGATCTTGCGGATGTAGATCGGCGCCAGGCCGAGCGAGGGCTCGTCGAGCAGCAGCAGCTTGGGCCGGCTCATCAGCGCGCGGCCGATCGCCAGCATCTGCTGCTCGCCGCCCGACAGCGTGCCGGCGCGCTGGGTCTGGCGTTCCTGCAGGATGGGGAACATCGCGAACACGCGCACGATGTCGGCGGCGTAGTTGGCCGGATCGGCGTGCGCGGTGCCCATCTGCAGGTTCTCGATCACCGTCATGCGCGGGAAGATGCGCCGGCCTTCGGGCACCAGCGCGATACCGCGGCGGGCGATCTCGTGCGTATGCACGCGGGTGATGTCCTCGCCGTCGAACACGATGCGCCCGGCGCTGGCCTTGGGGTTGCCGAACAGGCTCATCATCAGCGTCGATTTGCCGGCGCCGTTGGCGCCGATCAGGGTGACGATCTCGCCGACCTGGACCTCGACGTCGATGCCGCGCAGCGCGTGGATGTGGCCGTAATGGGCGTGCACGCCCTCCATCTTGAGCATCATGCCGCGGCCCCTCCCGTCACTTCCTCTTCCTCGTCCTCGCCCAGGTAGGCCTTGATCACCTGCGGGTCGTGCTTGACCTGTGCCGGCGTGCCCTCGGCGATCTTGCGCCCGTAGCTGATCACGCCGATGTGGTCGGATACGTTCATCACCACGCTCATGTCGTGCTCGATCAGCAGGATGGCGATGCCCAGCTCGCCGCACAGGTAGAGCAGCAGCTCGTTCAATTCCGCCGATTCGCGCGGGTTGAGGCCGGCGGCCGGCTCGTCCAGGCACAGCAGCACCGGATCGACGCACAGCGCGCGCGCGATCTCGATGCGGCGCTGGATGCCGTAGGGCAGGTCGCCGGCGGCGTGGTCGGCGAGGTGGGTGAGCTTGAGGCGCGCTAGCCACATCGCCGCGCGTTCGATGGCCTGGCGTTCCGCCTTGCGGTAGCCGGGCAGCTTGAAGATCCCGGCGATGGAGAACTGCGAGGCGCGCTGCAGCACGTTGTGCTGGGCGACGATCAGGTTCTCCAGCACCGTCATCTTCGGGAACAGGCGGATGTTCTGGAAGGTGCGCACCACCTGGGCGTCGCGTGCGACGCGGTGGCTGGGCAGCGCTTCCAGGCGCATCTCGCCGCGGCTCGGATGGGCCAGGCGCAGGGTGCCGGTGGTGGGCTTGTAAAAGCCGGTCAGGCAGTTGAACAGCGTGGTCTTGCCCGCGCCGTTGGGGCCGATGATGCCGGTGATCCTGCCGGCCGGCACCTCCAGCGAGAGGTCGTCGATCGCGGTGAGGCCGCCGAAGCGCATGGTCAGCTTGCGCACCGACAGCAGGGTGGCGGGTGCATTCATCGCGTGGCCTCCTTCGTTGCGGCGCCCTTGCCGAGCGCGTTCAGGCGCACGGTCGCCTCGCGGTGCGAGAGCAGGCCGCCCGGGCGCCACACCATGATCAGCACCATCGCCAAGCCGAACAGCAGCATGCGGTATTCGGCGAAGTTGCGGCCGAACTCGGGGATCAGCACCAGCAGCGTGGCCGCCAGCACCACGCCCATCTGCGAGCCCATGCCGCCGAGCACCACGATGGCGAGGATGATCGCCGACTCGGTGAAGGTGAAGCTCTCGGGCGAGATGAAGCCCTGGCGCGCGGCGAAGAACACCCCGGCGAAGCCACCCAGCATGGCGCCGATGGCGAAGGCCGAGAGCTTGATGTTGGTGGTGTTCATGCCCATCGCCTGGCAGGCGATCTCGTCCTCGCGCAGCGCCTCCCAGGCCCGGCCGACGGGGAGCTTGCGCAGGCGTGAAACGAAGGCGTGGGTCAGCAGCGCCAGCACGAGGATGAGGTAGTAGAGGAAGATCAGGCGGTGCATCGGCGAGAACTCGAGACCGAAGAAACCGGCGAAGGTCTGGCTGCCTTCCGGCGCGCTGCGGGTGAAGTCGAGGCCGAAGAAGCTCGGGCGCGGGATCGAGCTGATGCCGTTGGGGCCGTTGGAGAAATCCGTCCAGTTCACCAGGATGATGCGGATGATCTCGCCGAAGCCCAGGGTCACGATCGCCAGGTAGTCGCCGCGCAGGCGCAGGATCGGGTAGCCGAGCAGGATGCCGAAGCTCGCCGCCATCGCGCCCGACACCGGCAGCGCTTCCCAGAAGCTCCACCCGAACTGGGTCGACAGCAGCGCGTAGGAGTAGGCGCCCACCGCGTAGAAGGCGACGTAGCCGAGGTCGAGCAGGCCGGCCAGGCCGACGACGACGTTGAGGCCCCAGCCCAGCATCACGTAGATCAGCACCGTGGTGGCGGTGTCGACCACGTAGCGGTTGTCGGAGAACACGATCGGCAGCGCGATCGAGGCGCCGAGCGCGACCCAGCCGAGCACATTGACCACACGCTGCGCGCCGTGGGCGCGGTCGGCGGCGGTGGCGGTGCTGGCGCGGTCGCGGTCCTGCTTGCGGTTGCGCGCCTGGTCGATCGCCCAGCGCAGCAGCAGGCGGCCGGCGAACACCGCGGCGACGGCGGCGGCGAGCAGGCCGAAGCGGGTCTCCACCCCCAGCCGGCCACCCACGTCCACCGTGGTGAGGCCGACCAGCGGGATGCCCAGGATGAGGCCGACGAAGGCCACCCAGCCGGCGTCGCGCAGGCGCTCGGCAGGCGTCATCGCATGACGCGCAAAGACGACGGCGCTCATCACACTTTCTCCACTTCAGGACGGCCGAGCAGGCCGGAGGGGCGCAGCATCAGCACCAGGCACAGGATGCCGAAGGTGGCGACGTCCTTGTATTCCGCCCACAGGTAGGCGGCCCAGAAGGATTCGATCAATCCGATCAGCAGCCCGCCGAGCATCGCCCCCGGCAGCGAGCCGATGCCGCCCAGCACCGCCGCGGTGAAGGCCTTGATGCCGGCGAGGAAGCCGATGAAGAAGTCGACCACGCCGTAATACACCGTGACCATCACTCCGGCCACCGCGGCCAGCGCCGCGCCCAGCATGAAGGTGTAGGAGATCGTGCGATCCACATTGACCCCGAGCAGCGAGGCCATGGTGCGGTCCTGCTCGCAGGCGCGCTGCTGGCGGCCGAAGGGGGTCTGGGTGATCATCCAGGTGAAGGCGCTCATCAGGATCACCGTGGTGACGATGATCAGCATCTGGCTCCAGCCGATCTGCACCGTGAAGCCCGGTGCGTCCCACAGCACGATGCCGCCTTCCAGCACCGGCGGGATCGGCTTGACGCGCGCGCCCTGGGTGAGCTGCACGCTGTTCTGCAGGAAGATCGACATGCCGATCGCCGAGATCAGCGGCGCCAGCCGGGTCGAGCCGCGCAGCGGACGGTAGGCGGTGCGCTCGACCGCCCAGCCGTAGGCCGAGGTGAAGAAGATCGACACGATCAGCACGAAGGTCAGCGCGAGCGGGATCGAGGTCACGTCGGCCGCGGCGAGGATCGTGAACGCGGTGACCGCGATGAACGCGCTCACCATGAAGATGTCGCCATGGGCGAAGTTGATCATGCCGATGATGCCGTACACCATCGTGTAGCCGATGGCGATGAGGCCGTACATGGCGCCGAGCGTGAGCCCGTTGATCAGTTGCTGGAGTGCGTAGGCCACGATGTCTCCTGCTGTGGCGGTGCGGACGGCGCGGACCCCGCGCGGGGCCGCGCCCTGTAGGAGCGGCGGAAGCCGCGGATGAGGGAGCGAGTGAGCGCGGGCACCGTGGGAGCGGGCTTGCCCGCGAAAGCGGAGCTTGAAGGCCTGCTTCGCAGGCAAGCCCGCTCCCACGATGACCGCCCACGGTGCGGCGCCCGCCCTCTGTTCAGGGCCGTCGTGGGCGCCGCGGAGCCGGAGGCTTACTTCGCGTAGTCGTACTTGCCGCCCTGCCAGCGATAGACCACGAAGCCGGGCGCCTTCTGGTCGCCCTTGGCGTCGAAGGCGAGCTCGCCGATCACGGTCTTGAAGCTGCCGCCGCGCATCGCCTTCTCGAGGTCGGCGTACTTGGTGCTCTTGGCCGCGGTGGCGGCCTGCTCGAAGAGCTGCATCGCGGCGTAGGCGTAGAGCACGTAGCCTTCCGGCTCGGTCTTGGCGGCGCGGAACTTCTCCACCACCGGCGCGGCGTCCGGGTTCTTGCGCGGGTCGGGCGAGAACGTGAACATCACGTTGTCCGCGGCCGGGCCGGCAGCGGTGACGAGCTCGGAGTTGGTCATCGTGTCGCCGCCCATGACCGTGAGCTGCAGGCCGGCGGCCTGGGCCTGGCGCAGGATCAGCGCGACCTCGGTGTGGTAGCCGCCGTAGGCCATGACCTCGACGCCGGCCTGCTTGAGCTTGGTGACGATGCCCGAGTAGTCCTTCTCGCCGGCGGTGATCGACTCGCGCAGCGCGGGTTTGGCGCCCTTGGCTTCCATCGCCTTGGCGATCTCGTCGGCCAGACCCTTGCCGTAGGCGCTCTTGTCGTCGACCACGGCGACCTTCTTGCCCTTGAAGTTGTCGGCGATGTAGTTGCCCGCCACCAGGCCCTGCTGGTCGTCCCGACCCATGATGCGGAAGATGTTCTTCAGGCCGCGCTCGGTGACCTGCGGGTTGGTGGACACGGTGGCCATCGGGATGTCGGATTCGACATAGACCTCGGAGGCCGGGATGGTCGAGCTCGAGCACCAGTGGCCGTGCATGAACACGATGCCCTTGTTGACCATGGTGTTGGCGACCGACACCGCCTGCTTCGGGTCGCAGGCGTCGTCGCCGACTTCGAGCTTGAGCTTCTCGCCGAGCACGCCGCCGCGGGCGTTGATGTCGGCGATCGCCATCTCCGCGCCCTTGCGGATCTGGTCGCCTGCCGAGGCGTACTGGCCGGTCATCGGGCCGGCGATGGCGACCGACAGGTCGGCCAGGGCCGAAGTGGAAAGGCCGCCGAGGGCGAGGACGGCGGTGGCGAGCAGGGTTTTTTTCATGAAACGTCTCCTTCGTGGCTGTGGTTTTGTGCCTTGGACGGGGCCGATGGCGCCATACGGGGCCGTCAGCGCCCGGCAAAGGTAAGCGAATTTTTCAGTCTTGCCATCCGTGATGCCCCTAGCTGGGTGATTCCGGTCCGGATCGGGGCGCCTCCGGGCCGGCATGGTGGTGTTGCGTCGCGACTACGCCCCCATGGCCATCAGGCTGGCGTTGCCACCGGCGGCGGCGGTGTTGATCGACAGCGTGCGCTCGTGCACCAGGCGGCCGAGGTCGTATTCGGGTGTGGGGCGCAGCAGCTGCAGGAGCGGGCCGCCGCGTGCGGCGATGCGCTGCTGCAGCGCGTCGGCCTCGGTGTCCTTGCCGTCGAGGAGCACCGCGCCGAGCGCCCTGTCGAACCAGGCCGCATCCACCGCGACGTGCGCACGCAGCGCGTCGGGTAGCGCCGCCTGCACCTTGCGCGCAGCGTCGCGGTCGGCGAGCAGCAGGCGGTTGCCGCTGGCCAGCGCGGCCATCAGCTGATGCAGCACGGCGGCGGCGCTGTCCGCGACGCCGGCAATCGTGCCGCGCGCGGTGAAGCGCAGGCTGTCGTCCTCGCCGGTGGGGCCGGGCAGGGCCAGGCGCAGGCCGCTGATGCGGCGCGCGCGGCAGGCGTCGGCGCGGTCGCGCAGCACGGCGAGCTCGTCGCCCTCGAGCAGGCCGCGACCGGCGCCGTCCAGCCATTCGAGCAAGTCGGCCAGGGCGGCATCGGCGGCGCGTGTCTCGTCGCCCTCGGTCACCGCGAGCGCGCCGTCGGCCAGCACCGGGCCCGGCGTGCGCGCGAGCAGGCGATGCAGGTAGAGCGGGCCGCCCGCCTTCGGCCCGGTGCCGGACAGGCCCTCGCCGCCGAAGGGCTGCACGCCGACCACCGCACCGATGATGTTGCGGTTCACATACAGGTTGCCGACATGGGCGCGCGCGGCGACGCGCTCGACGGTCTCGTCGATGCGGGTGTGCACGCCCATGGTGAGGCCATAGCCGCTGGCGTTGATCGCGTCGATCAGGCCGTCGAGCTCGGACGCGCGGTAGCGCAGCACGTGCAGGATGGGGCCGAACTGCTCGCGGCCGAGTTCGGACAGCGCGCCGATCTCGATGATCGTCGGCGCGACGAAGGTGCCGTGCGCGCATGCGGCCGGCAGCGGCAGGCGGGTGACGCGGGCGCCCTTCGCCTGCATCGCGGCCACGTGGGCTTCCAGCCCGTCGCGCGCATCGGCGTCGATCACCGGGCCGATGTCGACCCGGACGTCCGCCGGGTTGCCCACGCGCAGCTCGGCGAGCGCGCCCTGCAGCATGTGCAGCACGCCGTCGGCGATGTCCTGCTGCAGGCACAGCACGCGCAGCGCCGAGCAGCGCTGGCCGGCGGAGTCGAAGGCGGAGGCGAGCACGTCGGTCACCACCTGCTCGGGGAGCGCGGTGGAGTCCACGATCATCGCGTTCTGGCCGCCGGTCTCGGCGATCAGCGGCACGTTGCCGCCGCGCGCGGCGAGGCTGCGGTTGATCAGCGCGGCGACCTCGGTGGAGCCGGTGAACATCACCCCGCGCACGCGTGCATCCGCCACCAGCGTGGCGCCGACGGTTTCGCCGCGGCCGGGCAGCAGCTGAAGCGCGGCGGGCGGGATGCCGGCCTCGTGCAGCAGGCGCACCGCGAAGGCGGCGATCAGCGGGGTCTGCTCGGCCGGCTTGGCGAGCACCGGGTTGCCGGCGGCGAGCGCGGCGGCGACCTGGCCGGTGAAGATGGCGAGCGGGAAGTTCCACGGGCTGATGCACAGGACCGGGCCGAGCGGAACGTGGCTGGCGGCGTCGAAGCCGCGCGCCTGCTGGGCGTAGTAGCGCAGGAAGTCGACCGCCTCGCGCAGCTCGGCGACCGCGTTGGCCCACGACTTGCCGGCCTCGCGCACGGCCAGCGCCAGCAGGGTGTCGGCCTCGCGCTCGAACAGGGCGGCGGCGTGGACGAGCGCGTCGCTGCGCGTGCTGGCCGGGGTGGCAGCCCATTCGGGCGCTGCGGCGTTGGCGGCGGCGAGGGCGTACTCGATGTCGGCGGCTTGCGCTTCGGCGACGCTGCCCACGATGTCGCCGTGGTCGGCCGGGTTGCGCACCACTTGCGCAGCCGCCGGTTCCTGCGGTGCGCTTGCATCGTGTGCCGCAGTGCCGACTGAGCGATCGTGCGCGGCGGTGGTCCCGGCTCCTTGCTCAGCCTCGGCTCCAGTTCCGGCTCCGGCTGCGGCGGGCAGGGTGACGATGGGGCCCGCGGTGAAGGGGCTGCCGTGGGTCGCGGCGAGTGCCGCGGCGATGCGCGCGCGCACCGGCTCGCTGGCGAGGTCGTGGCCCGCGGAGTTGATGCGCTGTGCGCCGAACAGCTCGGAAGGCAGCGCGATCTTCGGATGCGGCGCGCCGGCGAGCGGCGCGGCCTGCTCGACCGGGTCGGCGATCAGCTCCTCGACCGGCACGCGCTCGTCGACGATGCGGTTCACGAAGCTGGTGTTGGCGCCGTTCTCGAGCAGGCGGCGCACCAGGTAGGCGAGCAGGGTCTCGTGGCTGCCCACCGGGGCGTAGATGCGCACCAGGCGGTGGCGGTCGGCGCGGCCGACGATCTGGTCGTAGAGCGGCTCGCCCATGCCGTGCAGGCACTGGAACTCGTAGTCGCCCGGCTGCCAGGCGCGGCCGTCGGCGGCGGCGAGGTGGAAGATCGCCGCCAGCGAGTGCGCGTTGTGGGTGGCGAACTGCGGATAGATCGCGTCGCGCGCGGCGAGCAGCTTCTTCGCGCAGGCGAGGTAGGAGACGTCGGTGTACACCTTGCGCGTATACACCGGGTAGCCGGCCAGGCCGTCGATCTGCGCGCGCTTGATCTCGGCGTCCCAGTAGGCGCCCTTGACCAGGCGCACCATCATGCGCCGGCCGCTGCGACGGGCGAGGTCGATGACGAAGTCGAGCACCTGCGGTGCGCGCTTCTGGTAGGCCTGCACCACGAAGCCCAGGCCGGTCCAGCCGGCGAGCGCGTCGTCGAGGGCGAGCGCCTCGAGCAGGTCGAGCGAGAGGTCGAGGCGGTCGGCCTCCTCGGCGTCGATGTTGAGGCCGATGTCGTGGCGCCTGGCGTGCAGGCACAGGGTCTTGAGCCTGGGCAGCAGCTCGGCGAGCACGCGCTCGCGCTGCGACCAGGTGTAGCGCGGGTGCAGGGCGGAGAGCTTCACCGAAATGCCGTTGCCGTCGACCACGCCGCGGCCCTTCGAGGCCGCGCCGATGGCCTGGATCGCGCGTTCGTAGTCGCGGAAGTAGCGCTCGGCGTCCGCCGCAGTCATCGCCGCCTCGCCGAGCATGTCGAAGGAGTAGCGGTAGCCTTGCTTCTCGTGCTCGCGGCCGCGCTTCAGCGCTTCATCGATGTCGCGGCCGGTGACGAACTGTTCCCCGAGCATGCGCATCGCCAGGTCCATGCCCTTGCGGATCAGCGGCTCGCCGCCGCGCGCCACCAGGCGGGTGAGGGCCGAGGACAGGCCCTCGGCGCTGCTGGTCGACACCAGCCGGCCGGTGATCAGCAGGCCCCAGGTGGCGGCATTGACGAACAGCGAGGGACTGTTGCCGATATGCGCGCGCCAGTCGCCGTCGGCGAGCTTGTCGCGGATCAGGCGGTCGGCGGTGGCCTTGTCGGGCACGCGCAGCAGGGCCTCGGCCAGGCACATCAGCGCCACGCCTTCCTGGCTGGAGAGCGAGAACTCCTTCATCAGCGCGTCGACGCCGGATGAGCGCGAGCGGGTGGCGCGCAGGCCGCTGACGAGCTCGTGGGCGAGGCTGCGGACGGGTTCGCGCAGGGCGTCGGGCAGGCGCGCGGCGTCGACCAGCTTCGGCACGCACACCGGTTCCGGCGTGCGCCAGGCGGCGTCGATCGCGCACCGGAGCGCGCTGCGCGCCGTGGCGGGCAGGGCCGCGGTTGCGGCGTCGAAGGCGGCAGGGGCGCTGGAGGGGATGGGGTCGGTCACGGCCGGGCACTCCTGGGCACGGAGGCGCGCTTTGCGGGCGCACCGCGGCGAGCGGTTGAAGGGGGGCGGGACATCCGCCCGAACGGCCGAATTCTTCGCCAAAAACCGCAGTTAATGGCTCCAAAGTTTGCGTTTATAGAGCCATAATTCCTGTACTGAAATTATTTTGCAGACAGAACGTCTGTTGCACTGCAATGGATCGCATCGATCAGAAGATTCTCCTCGAGCTGCAGGCCGACGCCCGCCTGTCCATCGTCGAGCTGTCGCGCCGGGTGGGCCTGACCAAGACACCCTGCGCCGAGCGCGTCCGCCGGCTGGAAAAGAGCGGCGTGATCCGCGGCTACCACGCCGACCTCGACCCCGACGCGGTCGGTGCCGGTCACATCGTCGTCGTCCAGGTGCTGCTGACCAGCACCACCGAGCAGGACCTGCGCCGCTTCAACGAGGCGGTGCGGCGCATCCCCGAGATCGAGTCCTGCCACATGATCGCCGGCGACTTCGACTACCTGCTCAAGGTGCGCACGCGCGACATCAACGAGTACCGGCGCGTGATGGGCGAGCAGATCTCCGGCCTGCCCTGCGTCAAGCAGACCCACACCTACGTGGTGATGGAGGTGGTGAAGGACGAGCGCAGCCTGCCGGTGCGCCCGCCCGTCTGACACGCCAGGGCGCGCGGTGCCGCGCAGGCGGCGCCAGGCGCCCTTGGTGTAACATTCCGGCCAAAGCATTCGCCGCTGCCAGTCCGGCAGCCGGTACTCCCGAGAGACATTCATGGTCCCGCACCTCACCACCGCACTCACCGGCCCCCTGCTCGAGCTCGAGCGCCAGTTCCTCGACAACGCCTGCGATATCGAAAAGTGGTTCCGCACCCAGTGGCAGGATCACATGCCGCCCTTCTACGGCTCGACCGACCTGCGCAACTCGGGCTTCAAGCTCGCGCCGGTCGACCTGAACCTGTTCCCCGGCGGTTTCAACAACCTCAACGACGCCTTCATGCCGCTGTGCGTGCAGGCCGCGCAGGCGGCGATCGAGCGCATCTGCCCGGACGCCAGCAAGCTGCTGCTGATCCCCGAGAACCACACCCGCAACCAGTTCTACCTGCAGAACGTGGCCAAGCTGGTGTCCATCCTGCGCCTGACCGGCCTCGACGTGCGCATCGGCAGCCTGCTGCCCGAGATCGCCGAGCCGACCGTGCTCGAACTGGCCAACGGCGCCGCGCTGACGCTGGAGCCGCTGCGCCGCAGCGGCAGCCGCATCGGCCTGGACAACTTCGACCCGTGCGCGGTGCTGCTCAACAACGACCTGTCGGCCGGCATCCCGCAGGTGCTGAAGGGGCTCGACGAGCAGTGGCTGATCCCGCCGCTGCACGCCGGCTGGCACAAGCGCCGCAAGTCGAAGCACGCCGAGTGCTACGACCGCGTCGCGCGCGCCTTCGCAGAAGAAATCGGCATCGACCCGTGGCGCATCAACCCCGAGTTCGGGGTGTGCGGCCAGATCAACTTCCAGGAGCGTACCGGCGAGGAGTGCCTGGCGGCGCAGGTGGATTCGCTGCTCACCCGCATCCGCGCCAAGTACAAGGAATACGGCGTCACCGACGAGCCCTTCGTGGTGGTCAAGGCCGACGCCGGCACCTACGGCATGGGCGTGATGACGGTGAAGGACGCCTCCGAGGTGGTCGGCCTCAACCGCCGCCAGCGCAACAAGATGGCGGTGGTGAAGGAGGGCCTGCAGGTGCACGAGGTCATCATCCAGGAAGGTGTGCATACCTTCGAGACGGTCGAGGACGGCGTCGCCGAGCCGGTCGTCTACATGATGGACCACTACGTGGTGGGCGGTTTCTACCGCGTGCACACCGAGCGCGGCCGCGACGAGAACCTCAACGCCCCGGGCATGCACTTCAAGCCGCTCGCCTTCGACACCAGCGGCACCATGCCCGACGCCGCCCAGGGCCCGGATGCGCCGCCGAACCGCTTCTACGCCTACGGCGTGGTCGCGCGCCTGGCGCTGCTGGCGGCCTCGGTCGAGATCGAGGAGACCGCCCCGGTCGAGGACGAGGACGCGCTGGCGGCGTGACGGAACGGTGACGCAGCCATGACCCGCAAGCTCAAGTTCCTCTTCATCCTCGACCCGCTCGCCGGGCTCAAGGCCTACAAGGATTCCAGCATCGCGATGATGCGCGCGGCCGCCGCGCGCGGGCACGAGGTGTGGACGACGCAGCGCGCCGCGCTGACCTGGCGCGACGGCGCGGTGAGCGCGCGCGCCCTGCAGATCCATCTGCTGGCGGGCGACGCGCCATGGTACGCCGCGGCCGGACCGGAGCAGTCGCAGGCGCTGGCGGCCTTCGACGCGGTGCTGATGCGCCAGGACCCGCCCTTCGACTTCGAGTACGTCACCGCGACCTGGCTGCTGGAGGACGCGGCCCAGGCCGGGGCGCGGGTGTTCAACAACCCGCGCGCGATCCGCGACCATTCCGAGAAGCTGGCGATCACCGAGTTTCCGCAGTTCATGGCGACCTCGCTGGTCGCGCGCGATGCGGTCGACATCCAGGCCTTCATCGACGAGCTCGGCGACGTGATCCTCAAGCCGCTGGACGGCATGGGCGGCAGCCAGATCTTCCGCGTCAGGAAGGACGACCCCAACCGCAACGTCATCATCGAGACGCTGACCCAGGAAGGGGCGCGCACGATCATGGCGCAGCGCTACCTGGCGCAGATCGCCGAGGGCGACAAGCGCGTGCTGATCATCGGCGGCGAGGTCGTGCCCTATTCGCTCGCGCGCATCCCGCAGGCCGGCGAGACGCGCGGCAACCTCGCCGCCGGCGGCCGTGGCGTGGCGATGGCGCTGACCGCGCGCGAGCGCGAGATCGCCGAGTACCTCGCCCCGATCCTGTGGGCGCGCGGCCTGCTGATCGTCGGCCTGGACGTCATCGGCGGTCATCTCACCGAGATCAACGTCACCAGTCCGACCTGCATGGTCGAGATCGCCGCGCAGCAGGGCTTCGACGTCGCCGGGCTGGTGATCGACAAGCTGGAGCAGGCGTGCGGCTAGGGATGGGAAACAGGGGGAATGGGGGACGGACCCCTATTCCCTTGAAATTGGGGTCCGTCCCCCATTTCCTTCTGGCGGTGTGTGCCATGCTCCTGCTGTCGGCGTGCTCGCGCGCCGAGGTCTTCCGCCACGAGGCCTTCGTGTTCGGCACCCGGGTCGACGTCGCGGTGTACGGCGACAGCCAGGCCGAGGCCGATGCGGCCGCCGGGGCGGTGCTGCGCGAGTTCGACCGCCTGCATCGCGCCTACCACGCCTGGGAGCCGTCCGAACTCACCGTGTTGAACGCAGCGCTCGCGCGCGGCGAGACCGCCACCGTGTCCGACGAGCTGGCGGCGATGTTGAAGGACGCGCAGCAGATCGCCGCCACCGGCGACCAGCTCTTCAACCCCGCGCTCGGCGGCCTGATCGCGCTGTGGGGCTTCCATACCGACAATTTCGTGCCGCAGCGCCCCGACCCGGCGCAGCTGCAGGCGCTGCTCGATGCCCGGCCGTCGATGGCCGACCTCGTCATCGACGGCAACCGGGTGAGCAGCCGCAACCCTGCGGTCCAGCTCGACCTCGGCGGCTACGCCAAGGGCTACGCGCTCGACCGCGCCGCCGCCATCCTGCGCGAGAACGGCGTGGCCAACGCGCTGATCAACATCGGCGGCAACGTCATGGCGCTCGGGAAGAAGGGCGACCAGCCGTGGCGCATCGGCATCCAGCATCCGCGCACGCCGGCGCCGCTGGCCACGCTGCCGCTCTACGACGGCGAGGCGGTCGGCACCTCGGGCGACTACCAGCGCTACTTCGAACTCGACGGCGAGCGCTACGCCCACCTCCTCGATCCGCGCACCGGCCAGCCGGCGCGCGGCACGCAGTCGCTGACCATCCTGATCACGCCGCGCGCGGGCGCCGGCACGCTGTCGGACGCGCCCAGCAAGCCGGCCTACCTCGCCGGCGAGCAGTGGCGCGAACACACGCGCCGATTCGGCATCGAACACGTGTTGCGCGTCGCGGCCGACGGCCGCGTCGAGGTCACCCGTGCGCTGCGCGCGCGGCTGCAGTTCCCGGCACCGATCGAGGTGACGGTCGTCGATTGAAACCAAGGGAGGGAATCATGGACATGACACCGCAAACCGCCTGGCTGGTCGCCATTTTCGCCGTCGTCATCGTGGGCGTCGTGGCCTTCTTCATCGGCCGCGGCACTGCCGGCACCAAGGCGCGCATCGACGAGTTGGAGGCCGAGCTGAGCACCAGGCGGGCCGAGGTCGAGGGCTACCGCAAGGAGGTCGAGCAGCACTTCGACAAGACGGCGACGCTGTTCGTGTCGATGGCGGGCTCGTACAAGGAGCTGTTCGAGCACCTGTCCTCGGGCTACGAGAAGCTGTCCACCGGCTCGGCGCGCGAGCTCTTCCAGCAGCGCGTGGATGCGCTGCTGATCGGTTCCGCACGCGGCGCGAGCAGCGGGGACGAGGCCGGCAAGCTGCTGGCGGGTGGCGCAGCGGCAGCCGCGGCGGGCGCGGCGACGGCCGATGCCGCCACCTCCGCTCCGGCTGCGGCCGGCGAGACATCGGAAGCGGGCGTGACTGCCGACCCGGCCGCCAAGATCGAACCGATGCCCGGATCGACCGAGTCCATGCCCGCGGGGGACACGGCGGAGGCCGCTCCCGTGTCCCGGCCCGAGCCCGCCGCAGGCGCTGCGGAAGCGTCGGACTCGTCCGCCGTGGACGAGTCCGACGAGCGCGTGCGCAAGGCCGAAGGCATCGCCTTCGATCCGGACGTCGATGACACCAAGCCCCGCAGCCACGAATCCCGCATCGACGCCATCTGAGAAACCGGCCGGGCGCGTGCCGCCCGGCCGCATCCCATGCACAAGAACGAACTCGACCGCCTCGCCATCGGCCTGATGGTGTTGTTCTGCACCATCTGGGGCCTGCAGCAGGTGGCGATCAAGCTCGCCAGCGCGGGGATCTCGCCAGTGTGGCAGGCGGGCTTGCGCTCGATCGGCGCCACGGTGATCGTGCTGCTGTGGTCCTGGCTGCGCGGCGTGCGGCTGTTCGAGCGCGACGGCACGCTGCTGCCCGGCCTGCTCGCCGGCCTGCTGTTCGCCATCGAGTTCGCACTGATCTTCCTCGGCCTGGAACACACCACCGCCTCGCGCGGGGTGATCTTCCTCTACACCGCGCCCTTCTTCGTCGCCCTCGGCGCGGTCTGGCTGCTACCGCAGGAACCCATGCGGCGGTCGCAGTGGGCAGGCATGGCGCTCGCCTTCGCCGGTATCCTGGTGCTGTTCGGCGAGCACCTGTTCACGTCCGCCGACGGGGCCTGGATCGGCGACCTGATGATCGTGCTGGCGGCGATGTTCTGGGCGGCGACCACGCTCACGGTGAAGGTCACCTGCCTGGCACGCAGCAGCGTGGAAAAGACACTGCTGTACCAACTCGGCGTGTCCGCCGTCGTGCTGCCCGTCCTGTCCGTGGCGCTCGGCGAGCCGGGCGTGTTCGCGGCGACGAAGGTCGTTTGGGCGAGCCTCCTGTTCCAGACCGCGATCGTGGCCGGCGTCAGCTATCTGGGCTGGTTCTGGCTGGTGAGGCATTACCCGGCCACGCGCCTGTCCACCTTCTCCTTCCTGACCCCGGTGATGGGGGTGCTGGCGGGCGGATTCATCCTCGACGAGGCGCTGTCCCGCACCGTGTTCGTCGCGCTCGCCCTGGTCGGCACCGGCATCGGCGTGGCCAACTGGCCTGCCCGTCGGCGCTGATCGCGCTGGAGTGCGCTCGCGCCTTCCCGCCCTGCGCAGCGTGTCCGATTTTCGCTCGTAGCTGTCGCGCTCAGACAAGTGACTGTCCTGCAACTGGCTTAACTTGATCCGTCCATAAAAAAAGGAGACAGGATCATGAGTGAAGACCAGCGCTGGGTGCTGACCGTGGCGTGTCCGAGCGAGTCGGGCCAGGTGGCGGCGATTTCGGGGTTTCTGGACAGCCACGGCTGCTACATCAACGAGTTCTCCTGCTTCGACGACGATTGCGGCGACCGCTTCTTCGTACGCGCCGTGTTCCGCCCCGGTTCGGACAGGCGCGGCATTCCGGCCACCCTGCGCGACGATTTCCGGCCCCTTGCGGAACGCTTCGGGATGGAGTGGAGCATGCATGCGCTCTCCGATCGGCCGAAGGTCCTGATCATGGTGTCGAAGCTCGACCATTGCCTGCGCGACCTGCTGTACCGCTGGCGCATCGGCGAGCTCAGGATCGACATCGTCGGCGTGGTGTCGAACCACCCGGACCTCGGCTTCCTCGCCGAGGTCGACGGCCTGCCTTTCCACCACCTGCCGATCAGCGCGGCGACCAAGGCCGAGCAGGAGGCGAAGCTGATGCGGATCGTGGATGAGACCGGCGCCGAACTGGTCGTGCTGGCGCGCTACATGCAGGTGCTGTCCGAGGACCTGTGCCGCCAGCTCGAAGGGCGCGCGATCAACATCCATCACTCCTTCCTGCCCGGCTTCAAGGGGGCCAAGCCCTACCACCAGGCGCACGCCCGCGGCGTCAAGCTGATCGGCGCGACCGCGCACTACGTGACCACCGACCTCGACGAGGGACCGATCATCGAGCAGGTCGTCGAACGTGTGAATCACGCCTTCAGTCCCGAGCAACTGCTGTCGGTCGGCCGTGACATGGAGTGCCAGGCGCTTGCTCGAGCAGTGCGCTACCACGTCGAGCGCAGGGTGTTCCTCAACGGAGCACGTACGGTCGTCCTGACCTAAAATGGGCAGTATTCAGCCATGACTCGCCGCGCTCGCCCCCGAGATCGACGGTGGGCAACAAGAACGTGAGGAGACGCAGGTGAAAAGTGGTGGGCTAGCCCCGGACCGCGGTGTCAATCATTGGTCGGGGCGGGGCGGTGACGAGCCGACTCGCTTCGGTTTCCTGCTGGTGCCGGGGTTCACCCTGGTCGGTTTCGGTGCGGCGGTAGACCCTTTGCGCCTCGCCAACATGGTGGCGAGGCGAACACTGTACCAGTGCGTCACACTGACCCTGGATGGTGCGCCGGTGCGCTCCAGCGCGGGTGTGTGCGTCACGCCCGACTGCGCCGCCGCTGACGCCATGGAGCTCGATGCGGTGTTCGTCATCGGTCCCAATCCGCTGCCCGTCTCCGGCAGCGAGCCGATCCTGCGGTGGTTACGCGCGCTGGCCGCTAAGGGGGTGGCGCTCGGTGGCGTCGACACCGGCAGCTACTTTCTCGCCTGCGCCGGGTTGCTCGATGGGTACCGCAGCACCATCCACTGGGAAGACATGGACGCACTGCTCGACCGCTTTCCGCGGCTCGTGGTGTCAACCAAGCTCTATGAGGTGGACCGCGACCGAGCTTCGTGCAGCGGCGGCATCGCGCCGGTGGAGATGATGATCCACCTCATCGGCTTGGGCGGTGGCGGGCACAAGATCGCCTCCGCGGTCGCGGAATTGATGATCTACGAACGCAGGGGGCCAGAAGAACGGCAAAGGACAGCGCTGCGCGACGTGGCGGCGAGCTCTCACCCGAAGCTGGTCGAGGCGATCAAGTTGATGGAGTGCAACATTGAAGAGCCGCTGACCATGGAAGAGGTCGCTGCGCACATGCAGTTCTCCGCCCGCCAGCTCGAGCGCCTGTTTCGTGAAACCCTGCACTGCACGCCGCGCCAGTATTACCTGCAGCTGCGCCTGGAGCGCGCCCGCCAGCTGTTGACCCGCACCAACCGCCCGATTGCCGACATCGTGATGGCCTGCGGTTTCGTCTCCTTTGCACATTTTTCCCATCGTTATCACGCCGGCTTCGGCATTTCGCCGAGTGCCGACCGGCGCCGCCACAATGCGGAAGGTGAGCGTTTCGCCAACGTCACCGCCGACGCCCGCGCGTCCTCGGAGCTTCTGCCCGTAAGAGTGGCCGACGACGTCCCTGGTTCGCGCGCCTGAGCATTCCTCGTCATCGACATGACCGCCTGTTGCGGGCGGTCGGTTTCCGAATTCCGACGGCGGAATTTGTCTGTTTCCGACAAAGTCGTTTTCACGAAAGCGCTCGTCGGCAGGCGGAAATCGGGTTCTTCCAGGCCTTCTTATCATTGGATCCACGTTACTTATGCCTGCGCGCAGGCGGTAACCGTGCAACCCGACCCATCCGCGACACCGAGGAGCGAAGACATGACGAATCTGGCTGGCGACATCAAGTCCATGACCGAAATGAAGGACCTGCTGCGCATCGAGAACGGCGAGAAGGTGAAGCACACCTTCTCCGATCAGGAGTACATCAACCGCCAGTCCAAGCTGCGCGCCTACATGGCGGCCAACAGCATCGACGCGGTGCTGTTCACGTCGATGCACAACATCAACTACTACAGCGACTTCCTGTACTGCTCCTTCGGCCGCCCCTACGCCCTGGTCGTGACCCAGGACAAGGTGGTGTCGATCAGCGCCAACATCGACGGTGGCCAGCCGTGGCGCCGCACCTTCGGCGACTACAACGTGGTCTACACCGACTGGCGCCGTGACAACTACTTCCGCGCGATTCAGCAGGAGATCCCCAACAAGGGTCGGGTCGGTGTCGAGTTCGACCACATCCCGGTCGAGCGCCTGGAGAAGCTGAAGGCCGCGCTGCCCAATGCGCAGATCGTCGATGTCGGCGCCGGCACCATGCGCATGCGCATGATCAAGTCGGCCGAGGAGATCGCCCTCATCAAGCACGGCGCCCAGGTGTGCGACGTCGGTGGCGCTGCGCTCGCCGCGGCCGTGCATGAAGGCGTGCCCGAGCACGAAGTGGCGCTGGCCTCGACCCAGGCGATGATCCGCGAGATCGCCAAGCGCTTCCCCGATTCGGAACTGATGGACACCTGGACCTGGTTCCAGTCGGGCATCAACACCGACGGCGCCCACAACCCGGTGACCACGCGCCGCGTGCAGAAGGGCGACATCCTGTCGCTGAACTGCTTCTCGATGATCTCGGGCTACTACACCGCGCTCGAGCGCACCATGTTCTACGACCACTGCGACGACGCCTCGCTGAAGCTGTGGGAAGTCAACGTCAAGGTGCACGAAGCCGGCCTGGCGCTGGTGAAGCCGGGCATCCGCTGCTGCGACGTCGCCGCCCAGCTCAACGAGATCTTCGCCGAGCACGGCCTGCTGCAGTACCGCACCTTCGGCTACGGCCACTCCTTCGGCGTGCTGTCGCACTACTACGGTCGCGAGGCCGGCCTCGAGTTCCGTGAAGACATCGAGACCGTCCTCGAGCCGGGCATGGTGGTGTCGATCGAGCCGATGATCATGCTGCCCGAAGGCATGCCGGGCGCCGGCGGCTACCGCGAACACGACATCCTGGTCGTGACCGAGAACGGTGCCGAGAACATCACCGGCTTCAAGTACGGCCCCGCGCACAACATCATCAAGCGCTGAGCGCGAGCCGCACACTCCGTCATCGGGACAAGGTCCAGTCAAGCCTTGCTCCGATGACGGAGTGTCTTGTGCACCGCAGGCACGGAAGCTGAAGTCGGTGCCATGCGGCGGCCCGGATACGCTCCGCCCAATATCGAAAGAGGAGACCAAGAGATGAAAAGTGTGCACATTTCCGAGCTGACCTGGCCCGATTACGACGTCAAGGTCCGCGACGGCAGGACGCCGGTGCTCATCCCGGTCGGCGCGCTGGAGCAGCACGGGCCCCACATGTCGATGAACCCGGACGTGCTGCTGCCCACGGCCATTTCGGAGCGTGTCGCGCAGCGCATCGACGCGCTGGTCGCGCCGCCCATCGCCTATGGCTACAAGTCGCAGCAAAAGAGCGGCGGCGGCAACCACATGCCGGGCACGACGAGCCTGGATGGCCAGACCGTGACCTCGACGATCAAGGATGTCCTCAAGGAACTCGCACGCCACGGGGTGCGCAAGACCGTGCTGGTCAATGGCCACTACGAGAATTCCGCCTTCATCGTCGAAGGGGTGGACCTCGCGCAGCGCGAGCTGCGTTGGGACGGCATCAAGGACTTCTCCACCGTGGTCCTGTCGTACTGGGACTTCGTCACCCAGGAGGCGATCGACGCCATCTACCAGGGCGAATTTCCGGGCTGGGCTGTGGAGCACGGCGGCGTGCTCGAGACCTCGCTGATGCTGCACCTGCATCCGCGACTGGTCGACATGGAAAAGGTGTGCGACCACGCCCCCGCGCAGTTCCCGCCCTACGACTTCTTTCCGATCAAGCCGGAATGGACGCCCGCCTCGGGCTGCCTGTCGTCGGCCAAGCGCGCCTCGGCCGAGCACGGCGAGACCCTGCTCGAGGTCTGCGTCGAGGGCATCAGCCGCGAGCTGGCGACTGCTTTCGACTGAAGCCTGCGCTCGCGATCCGCCTGCCGCGCGGACGCGCGGCAGGTCCCGCGACATCACGTCTGGAGGGCTCGCACTACGATCAAGCAATACCGTTCTGAATGAGCGAGGTTCGCTCCCGATTGCGGGAGCTATTGCGCCGGGCCCGCCGCCACACTCTCCCCTTGGTGGCGGCGGGCATCAGGCAGGTCGACAGAAGGATCAACCTTCGTCGAACCGAAAAATGAGGAGACAGACATGAATTCATGGGTACTCGATCTATTCGTTTTACTCAACGGCGTGATGCTGGCCATCGTGTTCGGCACAGCGTGGGTGCGTTCGTCGCGCCTGCGTCGTCAGGGCCGGAGGTGAGCCATGGACTACAACATGCTCAACTGGGGGCTGATGATCGTCACCTTCGCCGTGATGATCGGTATCGGCGCAATGTCCTCCCGCAAGGTCAGCGACAGCGATGAAGGCGGATTCCTGCTGGCCGGCCGGACGCTCGGCCCCTTCGTCGGCGCCAGCACGATCGTGGCCACCGGCTTCAGCGGCTGGGGTTTCATGGGCTCGCCCGGGGTGACCTACGAGTACGGTGCGATCGAAGTGCTGGGCAACTTCTTCTTTGCCCCGGCGATGATGATCGCGGTGCTGTTCTTCGCCAACTCGATGCGCAAGCGCGCATTGAAGATGGGCAGCAACACGATTCCCGAGTACATCGCACAGATCCACGGCGGCGGAGACGGTGGTCGCCTGCTGCAGGGTGTGGCCGCCTTCATCACCATCGTGCTGCTGATGGTCTTCCTGGTCAGTCAGATCAAGGCGGTGGGGATGCTGGGGGCGTCGTGGCTCGGCATCGACATGACCACCAGCGCCTGGCTGATGATCTCGATCATCATCATCTACACGATGTGGGGCGGCCTGGCGGCGGTGGCGTGGACCGACACCGTAATGGTGTGCGGCATGGTGCTGGGTGCGCTGGTGATCACCGCGCAGATGTTCTTAAGTGTCGATCTCGGCGAATGGGCGGCCAAGCTCAACGCGATCAACCCGTCCCTGCTCAACCCCGAGACCGCGGCGCCCTATGGCGAAAGCAAGGCTTCGGTGTTCTACGTGCTGCCCTACGCCTTCCTGTTCGCGGCCGTGCTGCCCTACATGGCGGTGCGCTTCCTGGCCTTCCGGGCGGACGTGAGGATGCACCATGTGGGCGTGTATGTGGCGGTGATGGGCGGCCTGTTGAGCCTGATCCCGATCGTCGGCCTGTACATGCGCGCCTACGGTCCGGCGCTCGCCGAGGCCGACCAGGCCATGCCGATGTACCTGCAGACCTTCATGCATCCGGCCATCCAGGGGGTGATCACGCTGTTCATCATCTTCGCGATGAAGTCGACCGCCAACTCGATGCTGCACACCGTGGCCTCCGCGACTTCGCACGATCTGCGCCTGGCGCTCAACAAGCATGCGCAGCACGACTCGCCGGGCGCGCTGGCGATCAACCGACTGGCGGTGGTCGTGCTTGGCCTGCTCGGGCTGCTGATGATGATGTACGCCCCGCCCTTCATGCTGTCCTGGCTGGGCATTCTCGGCTCGGGCACCTTGCTCGCGGCGATGATCGGGCCGGTTTTCATCTCCACCTTCTGGCAAGGCAACGTGGCCGGTGCGCTGACGGCGATGGTGGTGGGCTTCTTCACCAGTGCCGGTCTGCTCACGCTGACCAGCCTGGGTTGGGTCGAAGGGCCGCTGATCGGCTGCCTGGCGTCGTCCGCGTGCTACGTGGTCGTGTCCCTGGCGACACGGCGGCCGGCAGGCGCGAACGCAACCGCGCGCCGCGTGTGACGCAGCGCGCTGGCGCGCAGTGCCCTTGATCGACATGGGCGTGGCGGGTGCATGCAGACGCGCTCGTCACGCCTGAGTCAGCATCGTTCCATTACTTTTTCAGCGGTGGTGTCATGACGAGTCCGGTCCCGCAGTTCAGTGCCGAGATCTTTCCGAGCGAGACGGTTGCGGGCCTGGCGCGCCTGGAGCAGACGGTCCGAACCTTGCACGCACTGGGTCCGGACTTCGTGTCGGTGACCTATGGCGCGGGAGGCAGCACGCGCGGCACTTCGCAGGTCGCGCTGGACCGCCTGCGGGCGGCAGGCATCGCCGCCGTGCCGCACCTGTCGGCGCTCGGGGCGAGCCGGCAGGACATGCGGAGTCAGCTCGACACCTGCCGCGACGCCGGCGTGCGCCGGCTGGTCGTACTGCGCGGCGACGCCCCATCGGGGCTGCGCGCGCACGGTGAGTTCACCTTCGCCACCGACCTCGTGCGCTTCATCCGCGAGGAGACGGCCGGGCGCTTCCACATCGACGTCGCCGCCTACCCCGAGTGCCATCCACAGGCACGCTCCGCCGACGCGGACCTCGCCCATTTCAAGGCGAAGTTCGATGCCGGGGCCAACTCGGCGATCACCCAGTATTTCTTCAATGCCGACGCCTACGCCGATTTCCTGGAGCGCTGCACCGCGGCCGGCATCCACGCGCCGATCGTGCCCGGGGTGATGCCCATCGGTCGTTTTGCGCGCCTGGTGCAGTTCTCCGAGGCGCGGGGCATCGAGGTGCCCCGCTGGATCCGTCGCCGTATGGAAGCCTTCGGCGACGACAATGCCTCGATCCGCGCCTTCGGCATCGAGGTGGTGGTGCGGCTGTGCGAACGGTTGCTGGCGATGGGCGCGCCCGGCCTGCACTTCTTCAGCCTCAACGACGGCGATCGTGTCGCCGAAATCTGGCGCGCGCTGGGCTTGCCCCCCAGGTTGGGCGCCGGTGCAACCACCGCGCTGACACGCTGAGCAGCGCCGGACCCAGCATCCGCCACCTGAGTCTCGCTAGGGCCGCGCGCAATGCGGGCCTAGACCATCCGTTCGCAATTCCCTCTCGGCGGCAGTCGGCGCTGAGTCGATCTCGTCCGCGTTCCGCGAGCGTGCGGAGGGGAGGCTTACTCCTGCGCACATGTCGATGCAGCCCTGTGCCTTCGCGCCAATCGAGTCCCGCGCCTCACTGCATCCGACGCGCAAAAGCATGTCGATAACGCGAAAGGATCTGTCGAGATCAAGCAACGCGGATCGACCGAACATTCCCATACTCAGTCCGCAAATACAAATTGATGTGCGGATAAGGCGGCTGAATCAGCTGAGGCGAACAGCAGAGTCCGTAGCACCAATCTTCCGCTTCAGGGAAGGGTATGCGCAATGCGATGCATGTCATCGATCAAGGCATTCAGCTGGATCTGGATAAATGTCCGGGCGGACATATCCCCATGCTGAAACGGTGATTCAAGAAAACAAGTAAAGAGGATGAGGAGCGACATGATTCCGAAGAAGAGCTTTACCGCACTTTTGAGTACTTGCTGCGTTGCCCTGTGGGCGGTCAGCGCAGGGAATGCCAGCGCGACGGAAAGCTGGCAGAACACGAACGTCACCGTCGGTTACACGACGCAGTCGAAATTCGACCCGGTATTCGGCACCGGCACCGAGGACGAGAAACTGACGACCGTGCGTCTCGAGCATTTCGGCGTCCACGAGTACGGCGACAACTACTTCTTCATCGACACCTATCACGGCAAGGACGTCGGCAACTATCTTGGGGACGGTGCCGGGTCGTTCGGTGTCGACACCAGTAACCAGTATTTCGGCGTGTGGAATCCGCGCCTGAGTCTTTCCAAGATCTCCGGTGCGAATCTATCGTTCGGGATCGTCAAGGACGTGAATCTGGCTGCTCGCCTCGAGCGCGGAGCGTACGCGAACTTCCGCGCGGACAACTTCGGCATCGCCCTGGATCTCGACGTGCCCGGCTTCAGCTTCTTCGAGACGGACTTCTACGCCCGTCGTGCCAGATTCACCGGCGATGGGGGGGACGCGGTCAACACGCTGTTCTGGCGCACCTTCGCGATCCTGCCGTTCGAGGTCGGCGGGTTCCAGTTCACGTGGTCGCCCCTGCTGCTCGTGAATTTCAATAACGAGGATCGCGGTACCACGGTCTTCGTCCAGCCCGATCTGTGGTTGAAGATCAATTCGCACTTCGATATCGGTTATCGCCACGAGTACGCGAGATACAAGAGGACCGATGCCGAAGCGGGAGGCAGCTATTCCCGTCACATGCCGACCTTGCAGGTGCGCTGGAACTTCTGACCCTGAGGCAGCAGGCGCCGCGAGCGTTCCGTGTCGATAACGCGAAAAGATTTGGCGGCATCAGGACAGTTACCCCTGGACGGCATTTGCATACTGCACCTGACGGTCGTTCGATTATCGATCAATAAGAATAATTGATTGATCGCGGGAAAATCGTCAGATACGCCGAGGTACTTGTTCGAAGGAGGAGCAGGGCGCTCGCGGCGAAGCGTGGATCCCCGAGAGCGGGGCACGACGATCGAAAGGGCGCTGGCAGCGCGCTGATGTTCAGGACGCAGAAAATTAAATAATCGAGAGGTAGACGAAAGTGACGACCAGAGAAACCCACCACAGCCGGCCGTCGAGTGACGAAACGTCATTCGAACCGGTGACGATTCCACGCTTTACCGGGCGCGACCTGCCGGATGCGAGCCGATTCCTCATCCAGTTCATTCCCCCGCTGGCCATCATCCTTCTCATCGCAACGGTGCTGATGAATCCGGACGGTGTGGCCTCGGTCATCTCCGAGCTGCGGACCTTGGTCACCGGCGGATTCACCTGGCTGTTCGTGGTGTATTCGCTTTTTGCCGTCGCCGTGTGCGCCTGGCTCATCTTCAGCAAGGTCGGCAGCCGTGTCCGCCTGGGCGGCCCCAACGCGAAGCCCGAATACAGCAACTTCGCCTGGTACTCGATGTTGTTCGCCTGCGGCCAAGGCATCGGCCTGATCTTCTGGTCGGTGGCCGAGCCGATCATGCTGCGCGACGAGAGCCCCGTCGTGCAGACGCTGGGCGCCAATGTTGCCGGCAACGGCCTCGTGTGGTCCTACTTCCACTGGGGGTTCACCGCCTGGGCCATGTACTGCGTCGTCGCGGTGTGTCTGGCGTATTCGCACCACAACCTCGGCAAGACCCTCACCTTCCGCGAGGCCACCGTCGATCTGTTGCCCAAGTGGGCGCGCGGGGGCGCTGGTGTGGTGATCGAGCTGCTGGCCATCATGGCCACCATCCTCGGCCTGTCCACCTCCTTCGGCTTCGCTGCCATGCAGTTCTCCTCCGGGCTCACGTCCTTCACGGGGCTCACTTCGGGGCCTGCACTGTGGCTCTTCGTCATCGTCGGCTTCGGCACCTTGGCGGCGATCTCGGCCTTCTTCGGCATCAACAAGGGCATGCGACTGCTCAGCGAGATGAACTCGATCCTGAGCATCGTCCTGGTCGTCGGTGTCTTCGTGTTCGGCCCGACGGTCTTCATCCTGTCCAACATGACCGAGAGCTTTGGTGCCTACGCGATGAATTTCGTCGCCATGAGCTTCTGGACGGATGCGTCCAGCACGGCCAAGGCGCTGGGGTCCTGGAAGGACAGCTGGAACGGCTGGTGGACGGTGTTCATCTGGTGCTGGGTGATCGCTTTTTCGCCCTTCGTCGCCGGCTTCATCGCGCGTATCTCGCGCGGCCGCACGCTGCGTGAGTTCGTCATCGGCGTCACCGTCATCCCCTCGCTGATCGTCATGGTGTGGATCGCCGTCATCGGGGCCGCCGCGATCTACTATGACGACCTGAGCGCGCGTGGGGTGTCCGCTGCGGTTGGCAAGGACGTTTCCAGCGGCCTGTTCGTGATGCTGGATGCGATGCCTGTCGTCGGCAGCGTGCTGATGATCGTGGCGACCGCGCTGGTCGCGACCTACTACATCACCTCGCTGGATGCGGGCACCTACGCGCTGGCCGACTTCGTGTCGGCGCCGAAACCTTCGGGCGCGCGCTTCCGCGTCGTCCTCGTGTTCAGCATCGCGTCGGTCACCACCGTGCTGCTGACGCTGGGTGGTACCGCCGTGGTCGATACGGTGCAGACCGGCACAATCATCGGCGGCGCCCCGTTCTCGATCGTGATCCTGCTGATGATCGTCAATACGATCCGGCGGCTGCTCAAGCGGGACAGCGCGATCAGGGACCTGGAGAAGGTCGTGAATAACCCCGACCCGAACGTGAAGATCAAGGTCGACGAGCACGGCTATGTCCTCACCATAAAGGACGGCGGTCAGGTGCCCGTCGCGGCGGGTGCCCGCTGAGCGCCCCGAGCACGCTGCCGCCGGGCCCCTGGCATCCGGCGGCGTGATCAGGATCGACGCGGCACCGGCGTCGATCGCGGTCCGGCCCGGCAGTCACGTCAAGTGGCTGCCGGGCTTTCTGGCTTCGCCGGGATGGGGCGTGCTGGCCGCCCTGCGCCCCGGATGTCCGCATCTGTCAATTTCATGTCCCGACCGGACAAACCGGGGCATCGAAATCGTGTTAACGTCCATAAGGAATTTTTCGGTTTTCTAGGGCCTCGAGACGCTCGAGGCCGGGTGAATGTGCATGCCTGCTGATGCGAAGGTGCTGGTCGTCGACGACGATGCCGTGACCCGTGCGTGTCTGGTCGACTACTTCGCGGCCGAGGGCTACGACGTCCGTGAAGCGGAGACGGCCGAGGACGCCGAGCGGCAACTGGCCGGGGAGTCGGTCGACCTGGTGCTGCTCGACATCCGCTTGCCGCGCAAGGACGGATTGACGCTGACGCGCGAGCTTCGGGTGCGCTCCGAGGTCGGCATCATCCTGGTGTCGGGGCGGCAGGACGAGGTCGAGCGTATCGTCGGTCTCGAATGCGGTGCCGACGAATACGTCACCAAACCCTTCAATCCGCGCGAGATCCTGGCGCGCGCGAAGAACCTGATCCGTCGCGTGCGTCATGCAGCGGTGGCGGCCCCCGTGTGCGAGCGTGCCGCCCTGCCGGTGTACGAGGGCTGTGTCCTGCATGAGGACGGCCGCCAGCTCAGCCATGCCGACGGTGTGCTGACGGCGCTCACCGAGGGCGAGTTCCAGCTACTGCGCGCGTTCCTGGCCCACCCCGGGCTGACGATGAGCCGCGACGCGCTGATGGACCAGATCCGCAATCGCGAATGGGTGCCCAGCGATCGCACCGTGGACGTGCTCGTCGGTCGCCTGCGGCGCAAGCTGCGCGACGATGCGGCCAGCCCCAGGATCATCCTCACCGTGCACGGGGCTGGTTACCGCTTCAGTCCCGCCGCGCCTGCGCGCGCATGAAGCGCCTGCTGGCGCTGCTCCTGCTCGCCGTCTGTGCGCCGCAGGCGCAAGCGCGTGATCTGATCGCCTGCGGCCACCCCGCCTATCCGCCGGTTTCCTGGGTCGCGGACGGCGAATTGCGCGGGCTGGCGCCGACCCTGGTGCGCGAGCTGTTCGGTGAGCTCGGCCTGAGGGTGCGTCTCGAAGCCTTCGGCAACTGGAAGCGCTGTCTGCAGGAGGTCCGCGCGGGGCGCGCCGACATCGTGGTCGCGGCCTACCGCAACCGGGAGCGTGAGCAGCAGTTCGCGTTTTCCGCGCATTACCTCGTCGCCGACCCGATCGCGCTGTTCGTGCGTCGAGACCGCCGCTTCGCCTTCGAGGACTGGGAAGACCTGCGCGGCCGCAGCGTCGGATTGCTGCTGGGGGACAGTTTCGGCGAGCGTTTCGACCGCTTCGCCGAGGCGGCGCTGAAGGTAGAACGCGTGTCCACCGGCCGCCAGAACGTGCGCAAGCTCGTGCTCGGACGCATCGATTTCATGCCCATCGGGCGTGACAGCGGGCGTTTGCAGAGCAGGCGTCTGGGTTACGACGACCTGGTCGAAGCCTTGCCGCAGGCGCTGGTCACCGAGTACTACCATGTGGCGGTACGCAAGGGCTCGGATCTGGAGGTGCTGCTTCCCGAGATCGACCTGCGCCTGTCGGCACTGCATGCCGACGGCAGCATCGCCCGCTGGTTGCAGGAGCACGCGGAGCGCTACCTGGCCGAGCCCCTGGACGCGGAGGCCATCGATGAAAGGCTGGATTGAACGCGTTCTGCGCCGCTTGCCGGGCTATCGCCAGGAGCACCCGCTCGCCCACCGCCTGACGATGTACGTCCTCGTCTGCAGCCTGGGGTTCGCCCTGCTCTCGACCGCGCTGCAGCTGGGAATCGAATATCGGCGCGAGATGCGCCTCATCGAGCAGCGCCTCGAGCTGATTCGCACCGGCTACGTCGCCAGCCTGGCCCGCAGCCTGTGGGACGTAGACGACGAGCAACTGCGGCTGCAGATGCAGGGCATCCTGTATTTCCCGGACGTGAGCGCACTGCGACTCGAAGGCACCGAGGCCACCGGGGTGAGCGCGATGCGCCTGCCCGGGCAGGCGCCGCGGGTGTCGACACGCGAGCATGCCTTCATCCTCAGCCACGCAGCCCCCGAAGGTGTGCGCGAACTCGGGCGGCTGGTGGTGCAGATCGACCTCGACGCCGTGCTCGGCCGCCTCGCATGGAGCGGCGTCACCATCTTCCTAAGCCAGACCCTGACCCTCCTGATGATCGCCGGCGTGCTGGTGGTCATCTTCCAGTGGCTGGTGACCCGTCACCTCGAAAGCATGGCGCGCTATGCCCGCCAGCTCGGCGAGGGGCAGCTCGATGCGCCGCTGACGCTGGCCCGGGCTCCGGCGAAGACGCCGGACGAGCTGGATGCGGTGGTGGCCGCGCTCAACGACATGCGCCTGGCGATCCGCCAGGAGATCGGTCGCCGCCAGCGTGCCCACGAGCAGCTTGCCTTCAGTCGCGACCAGCTCAAGGACCGGGTCGAGAAGCGTACCCGCAGCCTGCGTGCGGCCAAGGAAGCGGCCGAGGCGGCGAACCGCGCGAAATCGCAGTTCCTCGCCACCATGAGCCACGAGATCCGCACGCCGATGAACGGCATGCTGGGCATGATCCAGCTCCTGCGCCAGCGTCCCTTGCCGGCGCCGGTCGGCGCCGAGCTGGAGGTCCTGCATCAGTCCGGCGAGTCCTTGCTGGCCACCTTGAACCACGTGCTCGATTATGCGCGCCTGGAGGAGGGTGCCTACCTGCCCGAATCGGTCGGGTTCTCGCTCAGGCAGCTGGTCGACGGTCAGCTCCGGCTGGTGGATGCCGCCGCGCGCCAGAAGGGCCTGGCGCTGGTGGCCGAGGTGGAAGAGGCGCTGCCCGATGCATGGTGCGGCAGTGTCGGCGGGCTGCGGCAGGTGATCGCCAACCTGCTGTCGAACGCGATCAAGTTCACCCCGGCCGGGCAGGTGACGCTGCGCGTACACCTCGCGCCGGGGGAGGCCACGGGGCGGCTGCGTTTCGAGGTCGAGGACAGTGGCATCGGCATCGATGCTGCGCAGATCGAGCGCATCTTCGACCGCTTCACCCAGGCCGATGAAAGCATCACCCGCCGCTTCGGCGGGACGGGGCTGGGCCTTGCGATCTGCCGCAAGCTGGTCGAAGGCATGGGCGGGACCCTCGATGTATCCAGCACCGCCGGGGTGGGCAGCCGCTTCTGGTTCGACGTACCGCTGCAGCGCGCAGCCGTCGAACGCACGACCGGATCGGAAAGCGTCGTCGATGGCATGCGCGACGATGCCGCGGCCGACGGGCCTAGCCTGAGCCTGCTGCTGGTGGAGGATGTCGCCATCAACCGCCAGGTGCTGGTCGGCTTGCTGGAGAACGCCGGCCACCTGGTGTTCAGCGCCGAGGACGGTGTGCAGGCGCTGGAGATGTGTCGCCAGCAGGGTTTCGATGCGATCCTGATGGACATGCATCTGCCCGGCATGAGCGGCGCGGAGGTGAGTCGCCGAATCCGTTGCGACGCCGACAGCCTGAATGCGGGCGCGCCCATCGTGGCACTGACGGCGAGCGTCGCGCCGGAAGATGTCCGCCACTACCTCGACAGCGGCATGGACGCGGTGGTCGCCAAGCCGATCCGACTCGACAACCTGCGTCAGACCCTGACCAAGGTGGTGCGTGGCCAGTGCGCGCCGGCGCTCGTGAGCGCCCCGTTGCAGGATGGTCCGCTGGATGGACGTCTGCTGGCGATGCACGCCTCGGTGTTCGGCCCGGCGCGCCTGTTGGCGATGCTGGCGCAACTTGCGGTGCAGGCGGAAAGCGGCGCCGCTCAGCTGGCCGAGGCGCTGCAGCGCGAGGATCTGTACGAGGCCGAGGCGGTTGCGCACAGGCTTGCCGGCGCTTGCGAGCTGCTGGGCCTGGGGGAATGCGGCCGCATCTTGCGTGCGTTGGAGAGGACGGCGGCCGCCGACGATCTGTCCGCCTGCCGCAGCCTGCTCGAGCAGTTCAACGGCCGTATCGAGCCGGACATCGCTGCGGGGCGCGACTACGCCGCAGCCATGGCCCCCGCCTGAACCTGCGCCGCGGCTGTGCTCAAAGGCGCTGGGTCGAACGCGCCTTGGAGGGCGAGACGCCGAAGAAGTCCCGGTAGCAGCGGCTGAAGTGCGGTGCGCCGGTGAAGCCGCAGGCGATCGCAATGTTCGTGATCGGGGCGTTGGTCTGCAGCAGCAGCCGACGTGCGCGCGTGATGCGCAGCTCGAGGTAATAGCGCGACGGCGTCGTCTTCATGTGGCGATGGAAGAGGCGGTCGATCTGGCGCCGCGATACCTGCGCGTAGTGCGCAAGATCGTCGATCGACAGCGGCTCTTCGATGTTGCTCTCCATCAGCTTGAGGATGGCGCGCAAGGCGTCGGGCAGGGTAGTGCTGCCTTCGATCACCGGCATCGGGCGGTCGGGAATGTCCTCTGTGCCGCGGTCGCAGGCGAGGATTTCCTCGATGCCGCGCACGACGTCGTCACCGTGCTGGTGGCGGATCACCGCCAGCATCATGCCCAGCGCGCTGTTCGCGCCGGCGGAGGAAATGCGGTCGCGGTCGATGACGAAAGGGATTGGGAGCAGCTTGGCGCGTGGGCTGCTCTCCTCGAGGCCCGCCCGGCTTTCGGGATGCACGGTGCAGGCGTAGCCGTCGAGCAGGCCGGCCAGCGCCAGCACCGAGCTACCGTTCCACAACCCGCCCATGGTCGTCCCTTTGCGTGCGATGGTACGCAGGCGGTCAAGGACTGTGCGCGGAGGGTTCAGATCGGAGCGGTAGCCGCCGCACACGATCAACATGTCGAGCTCAGTGGCATCGAGGGCCGACAGTTCGCAGTCGGCGGCGATGCTGATGCCGAGGTCACTGAGTACCGAGCCGCCTTCGAGGCTGACGGCCTGGAACCGATAGAGCGGGTTGCGGGCCAGCAGGTTGGCCGTGACGATGGCGTCCACTGCGCCGGTGAAGGCCATCATCGAGAAGTGTTCGAGCAGTACGAAACCGATCCGCCGGCTGATCGGCGGATGGTCGCTGTCGCTGTCGCGGGCGCGCAGGTAGGCCTGGTTGCTGTGGCGCAGGCGGCTGTTGAAATCTCGGCGTCCGCCGTGGGGGTCGAGGGGGGCCTTGAACGGCTCTCCGTTGCTCATGCCGCGTCTCGTGCTCCGTTCCGCGGCCGCGGGGCCGCGGGGCACAAGGCCCCGGGCCGCGGATGGCGGATCAACTGGCCGCGTAGCCGGGTTTCAGCGTCGTCGTGCCAGGGGTGGTGTCGATGGTCTGGATGGCTTCGCCCATGTCGCGCCAACGCTGCTGTTCTGCGGCGCTGGCCTTGGGGGAGAACCAACCGAGGTAAGCATAAACGATGCCGATCACCGGGGACATCCAGCAGGCGAAGGAAAGCGGGATGTAGAGCAGGTTCTCGAAGTTGCCGTCCGACACCCCCAGGCCCAGTGCGGTGATGACGATGGCGCCGCCTGCGTTCCAGGGCACCAGCGGAGAGACCAGGGTGCCGCCTTCCTCGAGTGCGCGCGACAGGTTCAGCGTCGAATAACCGCGGCCACGATACGCCGGTGCGTACATGCGGCCGGGCAGGGCGATCGACAGGTAGGGGTCGCCGGCGACCAGGTTGGTGGCGATGGCCGTGCCGGTGGCGGCCGCCTGCATCGAACCGAAGCTACGGGTGCGCTTGAGCACCGCATCGACGATCACTTCCAGGCAGCGGGTGTGCTCCAGCGCGCCGCCGAAGCCGAGCGCGATCATGACCAGGGTGATCACCCAGGTCATCGATTCGATGCCGCCACGGTTCAGCAGCTTGTCGATCTCCGTGATGCCCGACTCGATCTTGAAGCCGCTGTGCATGTAGGTGAAGACCTGATGCAGATCCGCACCCTGCACGAAGATGGCCACGACGCCACCGGCCACGGCGCCGGCGAACAGCGAGGGGATGGCCGGCATCTTGTTCAGGGCCAGCACCAGGACCAGCACCGCCGGCAGCAGTACGATCCAGCTCAGGCTGAACTGGCTTTCAATGCCTTGGGTGATCGCGGTGATCTTGGCGAAGTCCACCGGTCGGCCGTCGATCAGGCTGTAGCCGGCAATGATGTAGAGGACGAGGGCGATCAGCATCGACGGGATCGTCGTCGGAAGCATGTTGCGGATGTGATCGAACAGATTGGTACCGGTCACCGCAGGCGCCAGGTTGGTGGTGTCCGACAGCGGCGAGATCTTGTCGCCGAAGAAGGCGCCCGACACGACCGCACCGGCGGTCCAGTACATCGGGATCTCGAAGCCTGCGCCGATGCCCATCAGCGCCAGGCCGACGGTGCCGGTGGTGCCCCACGAGGTGCCGAGCGAAACCGACACCACCGAGCACAGCAGCATGCCGGCGGCCAGGAACCAGGCCGGGGTGAGCAGCTGGAGGCCGGCGTGGATCATGTACGGCACGGTGCCGCTGGCGATCCAGGTGCCGATGATCATGCCCACCACCATCAGGATGGCGACCGATTGCAGGCCGATGGTGACCACGCGCAATGCGCCTGCTTCCATGTCGTGCCAGCGGTGACCCTGCAGCCAGCCGATGGCGGCGGTGATGGCCAGGCCGAACGCGAGCGGAATGTGGGGCGTGAAGTCCTTGAAATAGAAGAGCTGGATGCCCAGTACGCCCAGTGTCAGGGCGATGGGAAGCAGGGCCATGCCGAGGGTCGGCCGTTTTATCGTTTTGGTGCTCATGGTGTCTCCTGGTCTTTTGATCGTGACCTTTGCGGTCGATGCACAGACTAGGGAGGCTGTGTAAATGGCGTTTCGGCGATTTGTGCAATGTTGTGCAAGTCTGTCATGGGTTCATTTACATCGTTTATATCGAGCTCGAAAAGCAAAACCGACATGACATGTCGGGTCTGGAACAGTGATGGGAATTGTGTCCATCTCGGACAAACGTGTGACGGGTACAGGCAAAAGGCCGCGGGGCGAACTTCCTAACATCTGGCTCCAACAGGTCGCGAACCGACGCACCTGCCGCCTGCGGGCGGGATACCAGACCAACCAGGAGACAACCCGACATGTTTGCCATGACCGACCGCATCGCCGGTTTCGACGACGAACTCAAGGCCGCGATGGACGCGGAATTCGAGCGCCAGGAATCGCACATCGAGCTCATCGCTTCCGAGAACTACACCAGCCCGCGTGTGCTCGAGGCGCAGGGCAGCGTGCTCACCAACAAGTACGCCGAGGGCTATCCCGGCAAGCGCTACTACGGTGGTTGCGAGCACGTCGATGTGGTCGAGCAACTCGCGATCGACCGTGCCAAGGAGCTGTTCGGCGCCGACTACGCCAACGTGCAGCCGCACTCCGGCTCCCAGGCCAACGCCGCGGTGTACATGGCGCTGCTCGAGCCGCACGACACCGTGCTCGGCATGAGCCTGGCCCATGGCGGTCACCTGACCCACGGTGCCAAGGTCAACTTCTCGGGCAAGATCTACAACGCCGTGCAGTACGGCCTCGACGAAACCACCGGCGAGATCGATTACGCGCAGGTCGAGGCGCTGGCGCGCGAGCACAAGCCGAAGATGATCGTCGCCGGCTTCTCCGCCTACTCCCGCGTCATCGACTGGAAGCGCTTCCGTGACATCGCCGACGCCGTCGGTGCCTGGTTGTTCGTGGACATGGCGCACGTCGCCGGCTTGGTCGCCGCCGGCCTGTACCCCAACCCGGTGCCCTTCGCCGATGTGGTCACCACCACCACCCACAAGACCCTGCGCGGCCCGCGCGGCGGCCTGATCCTGGCGCGCGCCAACCCGGATCTGGAGAAGAAGCTCAACTCGATCGTCTTCCCCGGCATCCAGGGCGGTCCGCTGATGCACGTCATCGCCGCCAAGGCGGTGGCGCTGAAGGAAGCGCTGCAGCCCGAGTTCAAGACCTACCAGGCGCAGGTGCTGAAGAACGCGCGCGTGATGGCGGGCGAATTCATCGAGCGCGGCTACAAGATCGTCTCCGGCGGCACCGACGACCACCTGTTCCTGGTCGACCTGGTCGCCAAGGGCATCACCGGCAAGGCCGCCGACGCCGCGCTCGGCACCGCCCACATCACGGTGAACAAGAACGCCGTGCCCAACGATCCGCAGTCGCCCTTCGTCACCAGCGGCATCCGCATCGGCACGCCGGCGATCACCAGCCGCGGCTTCAAGGAGGCCGAGGCGAAGGAGCTGACGCACTGGATCTGCGACGTGCTCGACGACATCGACGACGAATCGGTGATCGCCGCGGTGCGCGAGAAGGTGAAGGCCCTGTGCGCGCGCTTCCCCGTCTATCCGGCCAGCCGCTGATCCGCGTCACCGGAGAACCGAGATGGCCATCAGCGTATTCGAGATGTTCAAGGTCGGCATCGGGCCGTCGAGCTCCCACACCGTGGGACCGATGCGCGCCGCGCTGACCTTCGTCACCCGGCTGCAGGACGAGGGCGTGCTGCCCCGCGTGCGGCGGGTGCGTGCCGAGCTCTACGGCTCGCTCGGCGCGACCGGCAAGGGGCACGGCAGCGACAAGGCGGTCATGCTCGGCCTCGAGGGCGAGGCGCCCGACCTCGTCGATCCGGACACGATCGACGGCCGGCTCGCCCGCATCCGCGATGCGCGCAAGCTCTCGCTGCTCGGCCTGCAGGCCGTCGAATTCAACGAGAAGACCGATCTCGTCTTCCTGCGCCGCCAGAGCCTCCCCTACCACCCCAACGGCATGCGCCTGATCGCCTACGGGGAGGGCGAGGTCGAGATCGCGAACCGGGTGTATTACTCGGTGGGCGGCGGCTTCGTCGTCAATGAGGAGGCGGCAGGTGCCGACCGCATCGTGCACGACAGCACCGAGCTGCCCTATCCCTTCCGCAACGGCGACCAGCTGCTGACGCAATGTGCAGTGAATGAACTCTCCATCAGCCGGCTGATGCTGGAGAACGAGAAGGCCTGGCGCAGCGAGGCGGAAACCCGCAACGGCCTGCTCCACATCTGGAAGGTGATGCAGGCCTGCGTGCGGCGGGGCTGCGAGGTCGAGGGCGTGCTGCCCGGCGGCATGAAGGTGCGCCGCCGCGCGGCCGAGCTCTATCGCAGCCTGTCCGGCGCGCCCGAGGCTTCGCTGCGCGACCCGCTGACCACGATGGACTGGGTCAACCTGTATGCGCTGGCGGTCAATGAGGAAAACGCCTCCGGCGGCCGCATCGTCACCGCGCCCACCAACGGCGCGGCCGGCATCATCCCCGCGGTGCTGCACTACTACTACCGCTTCGTGTCCGGTGCGAACGAGGACGGTGTGGTGCGCTTCCTGCTGACCGCGGCGGCCATCGGCATCCTGTTCAAGGAGAACGCGTCGATCTCCGGGGCCGAGGTGGGCTGTCAGGGCGAGGTCGGCGTCGCCTGCTCGATGGCGGCCGGTGCGCTCGCCGAGGTGCTGGGCGGCACGCCGGAACAGGTCGAGAACGCCGCCGAGATCGGCATGGAGCACAACCTCGGCCTGACTTGCGACCCGGTCGGCGGTCTCGTGCAGGTGCCCTGCATCGAGCGCAACGCGATGGGTGCGATCAAGGCGATCAATGCGGCACGCATGGCCCTGCGCGGCGACGGCAAGCATTTCGTGTCGCTCGACAAGGTCATCAAGACCATGCGCGACACCGGTCGCGACATGAAGGACAAATACAAGGAAACATCCCGCGGCGGGCTAGCCGTGAATGTTGTCGAGTGCTGAGAGCACGGCCAGACAGCACAAGGAGGAGTGTCATGCAACATTATTCCGGCTTCGGGCTCGTCAAGCACGGGCTGAGCTACCACGAGAACTGGCAGCGCATGTGGCGCAATCCCGAGCCCAAGCGCGAGTACGACATCATCGTCGTGGGCGGCGGCGGCCATGGCCTGGCCACGGCCTATTACCTCGCCAAGGTGCACGGCATCACCAACATCGCGGTGGTCGAGAAGGGCTGGCTGGGCGGCGGCAACACCGCGCGCAACACCACCATCGTGCGCTCGAACTACCTGTGGGACGAGGCGGCCTGGCTGTACGAGCACGCCATGAAGCTGTGGGAAGGCCTGTCGCAGGACCTCAACTACAACGTGATGTTCTCGCAGCGTGGCGTGATGAACCTCGGTCACACCCTGCAGGACATGCGCGACATCCACCGCCGGGTCAACGCCAACCGCCTCAACGGCATCGATGGCGAAGTGCTGGACGTGAAGCAGATCCAGGAGATCGTGCCGCACATGGATTGCTCGGCCAACCGCCGTTATCCGGTGCTGGGCGCATCCTGGCAGCCGCGCGCCGGGGTCGCCCGCCACGACGCGGTGGCCTGGGGCTTCGCCCGCGGTGCCGACGCGCTGGGGGTCGACCTGCTGCAGCAGACCGAGGTCACCGGCTTCCGCATCAGCGGCGGCAAGGTGCTCGGCGTCGAGACCAACCGCGGCTTCATCGGCGCGAAGACGGTCGGTTGCGTGGCCGCCGGCAACTCCGGCGTGCTGGCGAAGATGGCGGGCTTCAAGCTGCCGGTGGAATCCCACCCGCTGCAGGCCCTGGTGTCCGAGCCGATGAAGCCCATCCTCGACACCGTGGTGATGTCGAACCACGTGCACGGCTACGTCAGCCAGTCCGACAAGGGCGACCTGGTGATCGGCGCCGGTATCGACGGCTACAACGGCTACGGCCAGCGCGGCAGCTATCCGACGATCGAGCATACCCTGCAGGCGATCGTCGAGCTGTTCCCGATCTTCTCGCGCGTGCGCATGAACCGGCAGTGGGGCGGCATCGTCGATACCACGCCCGATGCCTGCCCGATCATCTCGGCCACGCCGGTCGGCGGCCTGTTCTTCAACTGCGGCTGGGGTACCGGCGGCTTCAAGGCCACGCCGGGTTCGGGTCACGTGTTCGCGGCCACGCTGGCCGCAGGCAAGGCCCATCCGCTCGCCGCCCCCTTCACCATCGATCGCTTCATCTCCGGAAAGCTGATCGACGAGCACGGCGCTGCCGGCGTCGCGCACTGACAGGAGCAGGACACCATGCTGCACATCTACTGCCCGCATTGCGAAGAGTATCGCGAGGAAGAGGAGTTCCGGCCCAAGGGCGAGGCGCATATCGCGCGCCCGGCCGATCCCGAGAACACCAGTGACGAGGACTGGGGCGATTACCTGTTCTTCCGCAAGAACCCGCGCGGGCTGCACCACGAACAGTGGTTCCATGCCGCCGGCTGCCGCAAGTTCTTCAACGCCACGCGCGACACCGTCACCTACGAGATCCTCGAAACCTACAAGCCTGGCCAGCAACCGGCGATCACCGCCGAGTCGCGCAAGGCCAAGGCCTCCGCACAGGCCTCCAACCAGGGAGCGGCAAAATGAGCCAACGCAACCGTCTCGCCACCGGCGGCCGCATCGACCGCAAGCGCCCGCTGCGTTTCACCTTCAACGGCGTCGGCTACCAGGGCTACGCCGGCGACACCCTGGCCTCGGCGCTGCTCGCCAACGGCGTCGACGTGCTGAACCGCAGCTTCAAGTACGCCCGTCCGCGCGGTGTGGTGACGGCCGGTGCCGACGAGCCGAACGCCATCGTCCAGCTCGGCGCCACCGAAGCCGGCCAGGTCCCGAACGTTCGTGCCACCCAGCAGGCCCTCTACGACGGCCTGGTCGCCAAGAGCACCAATGGCTGGCCGAACGTCAATCGTGACGTCATGGGCGTGCTCGGCCAGCTCGGCGGCCAGTTCATGCCGCCGGGCTTCTACTACAAGACCTTCATGTCGCCGGCCTCGGCGTGGCCGAAGTACGAGCAGTACATCCGCAAGGCCGCCGGCCTGGGGCGCAGCCCGGTCGAGACCGATCCCGACATCTACGACCACATGCACCACCATTGCGACGTGCTGGTCGTCGGTGCCGGCCCCGCCGGCCTGGCCGCCGCGCTCGCCGCGGCACGCAGCGGGGCGCGCGTGATCCTGTGCGACGAGCAGGAGGAGATGGGCGGTTCGCTGCTCGACAGCCGTGAGCTGATCGATGGCAAGCCTGCTGCCGAATGGGTGGGCACGATCATCGCAGAGCTGGCCGCGTTGCCCGACGTCCTGCTCCTGCCGCGCACCACCGCCAACGGCTATCACGACCACAATTTCGTCACCCTGCACGAGCGCCGCACCGAACATCTGGCCGACCTGGCGCCGGCTGCCGCCGGCCGTCGCCAGGCGCGGGCGCGCATGCACAAGGTGCGTGCCGGCCGCGTCGTGCTCGCCACCGGCACGCACGAGCGCCCGCTGGTGTATGCCCGCAACGACGTGCCCGGCAACCTGGTCGCGGGGGCGGTGTCGACCTACGTCCGCCGCTATGGCGTCGTGCCCGGCCAGCGTCTGGTGTTGAGCACGACCAACGACCACGCCTACCGCGCAGCGCTCGACTGGCACGACGCCGGCCGCCAGGTGGTGGCGATCGTCGATGCCCGCGAACGGCCGGATGGCGACCTGGTCGCCGCCGCACGTTCGCGCAACATCCGCATCATCACCGGCAGCGCCGTCATCGAGGCGCAGGGCAAGAAGCGCGTGAGCGCAGCGGTCGTGGCCGCGATCGACATCGACGGCTTCCGCGTCAAGGGCAGCACCAGCGAGCTGGCGTGCGACACCATCGCCAGCTCCGGCGGCTACAGCCCGGTGGTGCATCTGGCCGCTCACACCGGCCGCCGCCCGGTTTGGCGCGAGGACCTGCTCGGCTTCGTCTCCGGCGGCGTGCCCGGTCAGATCCCGGCCGGCGGCGTCAATGGTCGCTGGACGCTGCGCGACGCGATCGCCGACGGCTTCGAGGTCGGTGTGCGTGCGGCGGCCGAGACCGGCCTGACCGCCAGCACCTTCACGCTGCCGACGGTGGCCCCGGTGCGCGAGGGCAAGCCGGTGGCGCTGTACCAGGTGCCGCACACCAAGCCGGCAATGCGTGCGCCCAAGCAGTTCGTCGATCAGCAGAACGACGTCACCGCCTCTGGCATCGAGCTGGCCACCCGCGAGGGCTTCGAGTCGATCGAGCACGTCAAGCGCTACACCGGCCTGGGCTTCGGCACCGACCAGGGCAAGCTCGGCAACATCAACGGCATGGCGATCGCCGCGCGCGTCACCCGGCAGTCGATTCCGGAAGTCGGCACGACGGTGTTCCGTCCGAACTACACCCCGATCACCTTCGGTGCGATCGCCGGCCGCCACTGCAACGAGTTCTTCGACCCGCGCCGCTACACCGCCCTGCACGGCTGGCACGTGGAGCGTGGCGCGAAGTTCGAGGAGGTGGGCCAGTGGATGCGCCCGTGGTACTTCCCGCGCGGCAACGAGTCGATGCACGAGGCCGTGCAGCGCGAATGCCGCGCCGTGCGCGAGGGCGTGGGCATCCTCGACGCCTCGACACTGGGCAAGATCGAGATCCAGGGCAAGGACGCGCGCGAGTTCCTCAACCGCCTCTACACCAACGCCTGGACCAAGCTCGAGCCGGGCAAGTGCCGCTACGGCCTCATGTGCAAGGACGACGGCATGGTGATGGACGACGGCGTGACCGCCTGCCTGGCCGAGAACCACTTCCACATGACCACCACCACCGGCGGCGCCGCAGGCGTGCTGGACTGGATGGAGATGTGGCACCAGACCGAGTGGCCGGATCTCGAGGTGTACTTCAACTCCACCACCGACCACTGGGCGGCGATGACGGTGACCGGGCCGAAGGCGCGCCTGCTGCTCGCCGAGCTGGCCGACATCGACGTCTCGGCCGAGGCCTTCGGCTACATGGACTGGCGCGAAGCGAAGGTCGCCGGCGTTCCGGCGCGAATCTTCCGCATCTCCTTCACCGGCGAGCTGTCGTTCGAGATCAACGTCCAGGCCAACTACGCGATGCACGTGTGGAAGGCGCTGTTCGAGAAGGGCGCCAAGTACGACCTGACGCCTTACGGCACCGAGACCATGCACGTGCTGCGCGCGGAGAAGGGCTTCATCATCATCGGCCAGGAGACCGATGGTTCGGTGACGCCGGAAGACCTCGGCATGCAGTGGTGCGTGGGCTACAAGAAGCCCTACTCGTGGATCGGCCGGCGTGCGCTGACCCGACCTGACACCAAGCGTGACGACCGCAAGCAGCTCGTCGGCCTCAAGCCGCTCGATCCCGAGCTGGTGTTGCAGGAAGGCGCCCAGATCGTGCTCGAGAAGGAAATCAGGATCCCGATGCCGATGGTCGGCCACGTCACCTCGAGCTATTTCAGTCCCATCCTGGGCCACGGCTTTGCGCTCGCCCTGTTGAAGGGCGGCAGCCAGCGCATCGGCCAGACCGTCTATCTGCCGATGGCGGACGGCAAGGTACATGCCGCCGAAGTGGTCAGCCCCGTGTTCTACGATCCCCAAGGAGCCCGTCATCATGTCTGAGGTCGCAACTTTCAATGCCCACCCGACGGTGGCAGTCCGGGCCGAGTCTCCGCTCGCTTTCAACCGAGTCGGCGTGGCCGTGCAGGCTTCTGCGCAGGGCGCGGGGGTGTGCATCCGCGAGCGCGCCCTGCTGGGTCATCTGATCCTGCGTGGCAATGCCGCGGACGAGGCCTTCCGCGCCGGGGTCGAGCTTGCGCTCGGCGTGCCGCTGCCGCTGAAGATGGGGACGGTGTCCCGCGACGATGGGCGCGGCGTCAGCGTGCAGTGGATGTCGCCCGACGAGTGGCTCGTGGTCGTGCCCGAGGGCCAGGACCACGCCACCGAGCTGAGCCTGCGCGGCGCGCTGAGCGGGCACTATGCGGTGATCACCGTCAGCGGCGCGCAGACCCTGCTCGAGCTGAGCGGCCCGGACGCCCGCCAGGTGCTGATGAAGTCGGCGGGTTACGACTTCCATCCGAGCAGCTTCCCGGTCGGCAAGGGGATCAGCACGACGCTTGCCAAGAGCACGGCGGTGATCCGGCGCACCGGCGACACGCAGTGGGAGCTGATCATCCGCCGCAGCTTCGCCGACTACCTGTACCGCTGGCTGCTCGACGCCAGCGAGGAGTTCGGCGTCTACGTCGCGCGCTGATCGGCTCGGGCCGGGGTGGAATTGATCGCCCCGGCCGTGCCGGTCACCGAACAACCTTCAACTCGGCACTGACTGGCCGAGGAGACCCTGCATGAATACCGGATCGATCGAGTTTCTCGAACGCATTGCCGTGTGTGCGACGGACGCTGGGCGCTCGCGCACGGTGGGAGACGACCGCATCTTCGTTCGCGGCTTGCGCGTTGACGCCCTGATTGGCGTGTACGAGTACGAGCGCCAGCAGCGCCAGCCGCTGCTGATCGACCTCGAGCTCGAACTCGACGGTTCGCGTTGCTGCCACACCGACGACCTGGGCGACGCGGTCGATTACGCCGCCGTCGTGGCCGCCGTGCACCGGCTGGCGCTGTTCAACCGGCGATTGCTGCTGGAGGCGTTCGCACAGGATCTTGCCGACACCTTGATCAACGATTTCGCGCTCAACGGTGTTGCGGTGAACATCAGCAAGCCCGGGATCCTGGAGGGCACCGACCAGGTGGGCGTCTCGATCCGCCGTCGTGCCCGCGACGCGGTGCGCGCGGCCTGATCAGGCCAATGGCCGGGCCGCTGGACTATAGTGGTACTCCAGTGCCACGAGGAGCGTCGCCATGTCCCGTCCCGTCGTCGAGTTCTGGTTCGAGTTCGCCAGCACCTATTCCTACCTGTCGGTGATGCGCATCGAGCGCGCGGCGCAGGCGGCCGGCGTGGAGGTGGCGTGGAAGCCCTTCCTGCTCGGGCCGGTGTTCCTGGCGCTGGGCTGGAACGATTCGCCGTTCAACATCTACCCGCCCAAGGGGCGCTACATGTGGCGCGACCTCGAGCGCCTGTGTGCGCGCGAGGGCTTGCCTTTCCGGCGGCCGACCCGTTTCCCGCGCAACGGCCTGCTTGCCGCGCGGGTGGCGCTGATCGGGGTCGAGGACGGTTGGGTGGCGCCCTTCGCGCGTGCGGTGATGACGGCCAATTTCGCCGAGGATCGGGAGATCGGCGAGGCGGCGGTGATCGAGGACATCCTGAGCACGCTGTCGCTGCCGGCGGGCGAGCTGCTGGCGCGGGCGCAGGCCGACGCCAACAAGCTCGCGCTGCGCAGCCAGACCGAACGCGCGGCCGAACTCGGGCTGTTCGGCGCGCCGAGCTTCCGTGTCGGCGAGGAGCTGTTCTGGGGCAACGACCGCCTCGACGATGCGCTCGCGTGGGCGAAGCAGCCCGGCCTGCCCGTAGGCGTGGCGGGCTGAGCCTGCGCTACTTCTTCTTCTGCGCCTGCTCTTCCTCGTACTTGCGGATGCGCTCCTCGTAGCGCGCGCGGTCTTCGGCGGCCTGCTGCGCGCGGCGCGCGGCGGCTTCCTCGGCCGCGCGGCGTTCGGCGGCGCGTTCCGCGTCGGCCGCGGCACGGGCGCGTGCGGCCTCGGCTTCGGCCGCGCGGCTGGCGGCTTCGCGCTCGGCGCGGATGCGCTCGGCTTCGGGGGCGGGCACGATGCGGGTGTCCGCGCCGGGGGCGGGGGCCGTCGTCGCCGGCATGGCCGGCAGCGCGCCGGGTGCGGCCGGTGTCAGCGGCGCGGCGGCGCGGGCGCCGGCTTCGGTCGCCACGCGCTGGCGCTCGGCGAGCGTGATGCGGCGGGCCTCGGCTTCCACGGCGCGGGCGCGCTGGATCGTCTCCAGGCGCTGCTTCTTGGCCTGGTCGATGCAGCGGTTGACCAGGAAGCGCTCGTAGCAGCCGGGCACGGTGGCCTGGTAGGTGGCTTCGGCCTCGGCGCGCAGGGCCTTGCCCTCGGCTTCGAGCGCCGCGGCGCGGGCGCGCTCGGCGGCGCGGGCGGCCTCGTCCGGCGTCTGGGCGTGGGCGGGCAGGGCGGCGGTGGCGAGCAGGGCAGCGAACAGGCCGGCTGCGACGGAACGGCGTGCAATGGCTGAAGACGGCGGGCGGAGACGGATCATGCGAGCGCTTTCTGGATTCGGGTTTCCGGAACCTGCGTTCCGGCTTCGATCGGGCTGGCGCGTAGAATAGCGCCTTTGCAACCGTCCGCGGCCCCGAGGCCGTGTATCCGTTCGTGATCAGTCTTCGCAATCTGCGCCTCGCACGCGGCGCCAAGGTCCTCATCGAGGCCGCCACGCTGCAGATCCATCCCGGCTGGAAGGTAGGCCTCACCGGCGCCAACGGCAGCGGCAAGTCCAGCCTCTTCGCCATGCTGCGCGACCAGCTCCACCCCGATCAGGGCGACCTCGACATGCCGCCCGGCTGGGTGATCGCCCACGTCGCGCAGGAGACCCCCGGCCTGCCGCAGCCGGCGATCGACTACGTGCTCGACGGCGACGCCGAGCTGCGCCGCATCGAGGCCGAGCTGGCCGCGGCCGAGGCGGCCCACGACGGCTCGCATATCGGAGAGCTCCACGCCCGCCTGCACGAGATCGGTGGCTATGCGGCGCGCGCGCGCGCGGCGGCGCTGCTCGACGGTCTCGGCTTCCTGCCCGCCGACATCGAACGCCCGGTCTCGGACTTCTCGGGCGGCTGGCGGATGCGCCTGAACCTGGCGCAGGCGCTGATGTGCCGTTCCGACCTGCTGCTGCTCGACGAGCCCACCAACCACCTCGATCTCGACGCGGTGATCTGGCTCGAGGCCTGGCTGCGCGACTACCGCGGCACCTTGCTGCTGATCTCGCACGACCGCGAGTTCCTCGACGCCTGCGTGACCCACATCGCCCACATCGAGCAGCAGAAGCTCGGCCTATACACCGGCGGCTATTCCGACTTCGAGCGCCAGCGCGGCGAGCGCCTGTTGCAGCAGCAGGCGATGTTCGACAAGCAGCAGCGCGACATCGCGCACATGGAAGACTACATCCGCCGCTTCCGCGCCAAGGCCACCAAGGCGCGCCAGGCGCAGAGCCGGATCAAGGCGCTCGAGCGCATGGAGCGCATCGCCGCGGCGCACGTCGACACGCCCTTCAGCTTCGCCTTCCGCGACGCGCCGCCGGCGCCCGATCCGCTGCTGCAGATCGAGGACGGTGCGGTGGGCTACGGCGACAAGACGGTGCTGGAACGCATCACGCTGACCCTGCGCCCGGGCGAGCGCGTCGGCCTGCTCGGGCGCAACGGCGCCGGCAAGTCGACGCTGATCAAGCTGCTCGCGCACGAGCTGCAGCTGGCCAGCGGCCGCCGCCTGGAAGGCAAGGGCCTGGCCACCGGCTACTTCGCCCAGCACCAGCTGGAAACCCTGCGCCCGGACGAGTCCGCGCTGCAGCACATGGTCCGCCTCGACCCGCAGACGCGCGAGCAGGAGCTGCGCGACTATCTCGGCGGCTTCGACTTCCGCGGCGACGGCGTGGGCGGCACCTCCACCCCGGCGACCACCCCCTGCGGCCCGTTCTCGGGCGGCGAGAAGTCGCGCCTGGCGCTGGCGCTGCTGATCTGGCAGCGCCCCAACCTCCTGCTGCTCGACGAGCCCACCAACCACCTCGACCTCGAGATGCGCCACGCGCTGACCATGGCGCTGCAGGACTACGAGGGCGCGATGGTGCTGGTGTCGCACGACCGCGCGCTGCTGCGCGCCACCTGCGACCGCTTCCTGCTGGTCGACGGCGGGCGCATCCAGCCCTTCGACGGCGACCTCGACGACTACCGCGACTGGCTCGCCAGCCGGCGCGCCGAAGTCGCGGCCGCCGCGGCCTGCCCCGACCAGGTGGCGGACAAGGCCGCACGCAAGGCCGATCGTGCCCAGGCCGCCGCCGACCGCCAGGCGCGCCTGGCCGCCCGCCGGCCGCTGGTGAAGGAGATCGAGCAGATCGACAAGCGCCTGGCGGCGTGGAACAAGGAGAAGGGCGAGATCGACGCGAAGCTCGCCGACCCGGCGCTGTACACCGGGCCGCAGGCGGGCGAGGTGCCGGCGCTCAACAAGCGCCAGGCCGAGCTCGCCGAGCGCATCGAGGAGGCCGAGCTGCGCTGGCTGGAGCTGCACGAGGCGCTGGAGGCGATTCCGGTCGAGTGATCCGGGCGCAGAGCATCGGGTCCGGCGCGTGTACGGACCGGCCCCGGTACGCGCGCATCACCGCGCCGTCCTCGCCGCGACCCCGTCCGGCCGGCCGTGGGCTGCTAGAATCGCGGCTTTCCGAATCTGCCCTCAGGAGCTCGCGGTGCGTATCGTCTGTCTCGACCTCGAAGGTGTGCTGGTCCCCGAAATCTGGATCGAATTCGCCGAGCGCACCGGCATCCCGGAGCTGCGCCGCACCACCCGCGACGAGCCGAACTACGACACCCTGATGAAGTACCGCCTGGACATCCTGGCGCAGAAGAAGCTCGGCCTGCCCGACATCCAGGAGGTCATCGCCAGCATGGGGCCGATGGAGGGCGCGCGCGAATTCCTCGACGAATTGCGCGACGCCTACCAGGTGGTGATCCTGTCCGACACCTTCTACGAGTTCGCCAAGCCGCTGATGAAGCAGCTCGGCCTGCCGACCCTGTTCTGCCACAGCCTGGAGGCCAACGCCGAGGGCATCCTGGTGAACTACCACCTGCGCATGCCCGACCAGAAGCGCGAGGCGGTCAAGCGCTTCAAGGAACTCAACTTCAAGGTCGTGGCCGCGGGCGATTCCTACAACGACACCGCGATGCTGGGCGAGGCCCACGGCGGCATCCTGTTCCATCCGCCCGAGAACGTGGTGCGCGAGTTCCCGCAGTTCCCGGTGGTGCGCGACTACGCAAGCCTGCGTGCCGAGATCGACAAGGCTTTTGCCAAAGTCGCCTGACTCCGGCACAAGCCGTTCGGCGAGTTGCACGGCCCCCGCTCGCTGCGCTCGCCGCCCCCCAGGAGGCTCGGCCTCTCCAACGAACATCGGCAGTACCCCCTCATGCATCGCGAACGCTTCTACACCCTGTCCGCCTCCTGCCCCGACCGCGTCGGCATCGTCGCCAAGGTCTCCGGCTTCATCGCCGAGCACGCGGGCTGGATCCTCGAGACCTCGCTGCACGCCGAGCCGCCGCTCGAGGCGGGCGAAGTCGGCCGCTACTTCATGCGCATCGAGATCAGGGCCGATTCGCTGCCCTTCCACCTCGCCGAGTTCCGTGAAAGATTCCGTCCGCTCGCCGAGGAGCTGGAGATGGACTGGAAGATCACCGACTCCGCGGTCAAGAAGCGCGTGGTCGTGCTGGTGAGCAAGCAGGAGCACTGCCTGTACGACCTGCTCGCGCGCTGGCAGTCGAAGGAGCTCGACATCGAGATCCCGTGCGTGATCTCCAACCACGACACCTTCCGCGGCTTCGTCGAGTGGCACGGCATCCCCTTCCACCACGTGCCGGTCGGCGCCGACAACAAGGCCAGCGCCTACGCCGAGGTGCGGCGCATCTTCGAGGAAGTGCGCGGCGACACCATGGTGCTGGCGCGCTACATGCAGATCCTGTCGCCGGCGCTGTGTGCCGCCTATCCGGGCCGCATCATCAACATCCACCACAGCTTCCTGCCCAGCTTCGTCGGCGCCAGGCCCTACCACCAGGCCTATGCCAAGGGCGTCAAGCTGATCGGCGCCACCTGCCACTACGTCACCGCCGACCTCGACCAGGGCCCGATCATCGAGCAGGACGTGATCCGCATCGACCACTCCGACGCGGTCGAGGACATGGTGCGCTACGGCAAGGACATCGAGAAGACCGTGCTCGCCCGCGGCCTGCGCTACCACCTCGAGGACCGCGTGCTGGTGCACGGCAACAAGACGGTGGTGTTCCGCTGACCTGGGCCGCGCCTGCCTGCGCCGTGTCGTTCAATCTCAGCGCAGGCGGGCCGCCACCGCCTCGATCGGCGCCGGGCTGACCGAGCTCGGCTGCTGGAAGGGATTGCCCTGGACCAGCACGATGGCCGCGGTGGGCGCGGCCGCGAGCGCGAACAGCAGCACCGCGACGAAGGCCGCACGCGGACGCTCGATATGCACCGCAGCGCACGACACCAGGGTCAGGAAGCCGAGGAAGGCCATGCCCAGCCACTTCAGCGGATTCACATGGGTCTGGCTGAGTGCGACGCGCAGGTCGCGGTCGGCACGCGCCTCGCTGGCCTTGCTCAGCATCAGCGCCTGGGCGTTGCGCCCGGCGCCGTCCTCGACCTCCCTCGCGGCCAGCAGCGTCAGCAGCGTGTCGGCGCGGGCCGGCACCTCCGGATTCTCGGCGCGGCGGGCGAGCTGCGACCATTCCCCGGCGCTGCCGCGCGCGTAGTTGGCCACCGCGCCGCGCACCCGCTCGCGCAAGGGCGCGGGCAGGGTGTCGGCGAGGGCGGCGATGCTGCGCAGCGCGTCGGCCTCGCGGTACACCGCATTCATCGCGCGATCGTGCGCGCTCCAGGTGTCGTTGGCCAGGAATGCGAGGGTGAGGCCGAACAGCACGCCGACGATGTTGATGAAGGGCGGCGCCACGCCCTGCAGCGATTGCAGGCGCGCCGCCCACGGCGAGCGCTGGATCAGCCACTGGAGCAGCAGCACGGCGACGAGGGTGCCGAGGACGGCGAGCAGGGCGAGTCCGTAATGGTCGTGGATCTGCCAGTCGAGGAGCATGGCGGCTTCCGTGGGATGACGAGGCCCCAGTGTACCAATCCGCCGGCCCCCGGCCCGCCCGCGGTCCGTCCCGCACCGCCCCAATCGGGGCGAGGGCATGGTTACCATGTGCGTCGGCACGGGCAGGGGCGGTCGTCCCGCCGCCGCACGCGAACATTCCAGCAAGGGAGAACGACGACATGACCCGACACCCCGATCCGGCGCAGGGCCCGGTGCAGTTCGAGCCGGAGTTCATCGCCGGCGTGCGCGAGCTGTTCGAGCACAGGATCCCCTTCAATGCGCTGCTCGGCCTGAAGATCGACGACATCGGCGGCGAGCGCGTGCATGGCCACCTCGACATGCGCCATGAGCTGGTCGGCCACTTCGTGCATGACCGCATCCACGGCGGCGTGATTTCCGCCTGCCTCGACGCGATGGGCGGCCTCGCGGTGATGGCGGCGATCGGCGCCCGCCACCTCGACGAGCCACCCTTCCAGCGCCTGCACCGCTTCGGCAAGCTCGGCACCATCGACCTGCGCGTCGACTACCTGCGTCCCGGCATCGGCGAGCGCTTCCTGCTCGAGGCCGAGGTGCTGCGCCTGGGCTCGCGGGTGGCGTCGACGCGGATGAGCTTCCTCGACGTCGAGGGCAAGCTGCTGGCCACCGCTTCGGCGGCCTACATCGTGTCGTGAGTGCCCGATGAGCCCGATCGATGACGCTGCGGCCGGCGATCGCCCGGCCGCCCGGCCCGCCGCGAACCTGCTCGCCGACCTGCCGCCGCCCGCCGGCAGTGAGATCTTCCAGACCCTGTTCGCCAACCCCGGCTGCCGCGTCGAGCGCATCGTCTCGCACGGCCACGCCACCCCGCCCGGCGAATGGTACGACCAGGACGAGGACGAATGGGTGGCGCTGCTGCGCGGCGAGGCCGTGCTGGCGTTCGCCGACGGCGAGACGATGGCGCTGACGGCGGGGGACTGGGTCGGCATCCCGGCGCGCCGACGGCATCGCGTCGAATCGGTGTCGCAGGATGCGGTGTGGCTGGCGGTGCATTGCCGCGCCGGCGCGTCCACGTAAAAACGGCGCCCCGAAGGGCGCCGTGCAAGCTCGGGGTCCGAGGCGGACCCCGGCGAGGGACGCTCAGTAGCGGTAGGCGGTCTCGCCGTGCGCGGTGGTGTCGAGGCCCTGGCGCTCGTCCTCTTCGGCCACGCGCAGGCCGACCAGCAGGTCCGCGACCTTGTAGGCGACGAAGGCGACCACGGCCGACCACACGATGGTCACGATCACGCTCCAGGTCTGGATCCACACCTGCGAGGCGATCGAGAAGTCCTCGGCGCCGGTGCCGCCCAGGCCGGGGGCCGCGAACACGCCGGTCAGGATCGCGCCGACGATGCCGCCCACGCCATGCACGCCGAACACGTCGAGCGCGTCGTCCGCACCCAGCATGTGCTTGAGCCCATTGACGCCCCAGATGCAGATGAAGCCGGACAGCGTGCCGATCACGATCGCGCCCATCGGGCCCACCGAGCCGCAGGCCGGGGTGATCGCCACCAGGCCGGCGACCGCACCCGAGGCCGCACCCAGCATCGAGGGCTTGCCCTTGAGCAGCGCCTCGCCCAGCGACCAGGCCAGCACCGCGGCGGCCGTGGCGACCAGGGTGTTGATGAAGGCGAGCGCGGCGCCAGAGGTGGCCTCGAGGTTGGAGCCGGCGTTGAAGCCGAACCAGCCCACCCACAGCAGCGAGGCGCCGACCATGGTCAGGGTCAGGCTGTGCGGCGCCAGCGATTCGCGACCGTAGCCGATGCGCTTGCCCACCATGTAGGCGCCCACCAGGCCGGCGATGCCGGCGTTGATGTGCACCACCGTGCCGCCGGCGAAGTCGAGCGCGCCGTCCTCCAGCAGGTAGCCGCCCGGGCCCCACACCATGTGGCAGATCGGCAGGTAGCACAGCGTGAACCAGATCACCGAGAAGATCAGCACCGCCGAGAACTTCATGCGCTCGGCGAAGGCGCCGACGATCAGCGCACCGGTGATGCCGGCGAAGGTGGCCTGGAAGGCGATGAAGGCGAACTCGGGCAGCTTCACGGTCTCGGTGAAGGTGTCGGCGAGCGATTCGATCGTCACCCCGGACAGGAAGACCTTGTCGAGCGAGCCGATGAAGGGACTCGCCTCGGTGAAGGCCAGGCTGTAGCCGTAGATGGCGAACAGCAGCGCGTTCAGCGAGAACACGGTCATCACCTGCATCAGCACCGACAGCATGTTCTTGGCGCGCACCAGGCCGCCGTAGAACAGTGCCAGGCCGGGCAGGGCCATCATCAGCACGAGCAGGGTGGCGGTCATGATCCAGGCCACATCGCCCTTGTTGACCTCGACCGCCGCGGCAGCCGCTTCCTGGGCGAAGGCGCCGCCCGATGCGCCGGCGAGCGCGCCACCGACGGCGACCGCGGGCAGGAGTGCGAAGAGTTTTTTCATTTTCCGGTGCTCCCTTACAGCGCGTCCGTGCCGGTCTCGCCGGTGCGGATGCGGATGGCCTGTTCCAGCTCGAAGACGAAGATCTTGCCGTCGCCGATCTTGCCGGTGGCGGCGGACTTCTCGATGGCCTCGATCGCCTGGTCGAGGATGTCGTCGGGGATGGCGGCCTCGACCTTCACCTTGGGCAGGAAATCGACGACGTACTCGGCGCCGCGGTAGAGCTCGGTGTGGCCCTTCTGGCGGCCGAAGCCCTTGACCTCGGTGACGGTGATGCCCTGCACGCCGATGGCCGAGAGCGCCTCGCGGACCTCGTCGAGCTTGAAGGGCTTGATGATGGCGGCGATGAATTTCATGGTTTTCTCCGGTTCTCTGGGGGCGCGTCAGAAGGACTTGCTGACCGACAGGATCACGCGCTCGTCGGCGAGGTCGGCGTTGTCCACGTCGGTGTCGACGTAGTGCAGGCCGAAGTTGAAGCCGCCGTATTCCTTGGCGAGGCCGAGCTTCCAGTCGGTGTAGTCGTCCTGGCCCTTGATGTCGCTGTAGCCGACGTGGGCGGACAGGGTGATGCCGTAGCCGACATCCACCGCCGCGCCCAGGTCGTAGTACTGGCTGCCGTCCGACTTGTCGTAGCCGAACAGGTCGGTGAAGGCGTACGAGTACTTGAAGGACAGGAATTCCCACGACAGGCCGAGATAGCCTTCCAGCGTGTTCGGGCTGTTGTAGGGCTTGGGATAGCTGCCCGGGTAGTAGTACTGCAGCAGACCGACGTCGTAGCCGATGGCGCCGACCGTGCCCTTGTAGCCGCCGTAGAGGTCGAGCTCGAGGCTGTTGCTGACCTCGCTGTTGCCGTCGGACAGCCAGGACACGTTCGAGCCCCACACGCCGGCGTAGAGCCCGCTTTCATGGGCGTAGTCGAAACCGCCCTGCAGCGCCGGGCGCTCGTCGGTCTGGCTCCAGCCGCGATAGGCGTAGTCGGAGACGAGGCCGACGTTGGCGGAGAAGGGGCTGTCCTCGGCGTGGACGCTGCCGGAAAAGGGCAGGGCGGCGAGAAGGGCGGCAAGCGTGGCGGTGATCGAGGTCTTGGTCATGGTCTGCTCCTTGGGAAGGGGGTCGGAATGTCTGACGACAATCCCTTAGCAGATCGTGTGCCAGCTTTTCGGATGCCTTGTGTGCTGCGGGTTTCCGGCCTTTCGTGAGGAGGGATGCTGCGCTGCGCAAGCGAAGCCATGGACGAAACCGGGGTCCCATGCACCGTCATGGTGCATGGCATGCCCGGCGGAGGGCGATTCCGGTGCGGCGGCCCCCGCGTGCTAGACTTCGCGCCGTTTTCACATCTTCCTGCAGGCGATCATGAGCACTCCCCGCTTCCTCGACGAAATCGGCGCCAAGCTTTCCGAACTCGCGGCCAACAGCCCGGTGCGCGACATCGAAAAGAACGCCAAGGCCATGCTCGGCAGCGCCTTCGGCAAGCTCGACCTGGTCACCCGCGAGGAATTCGAGGTCCAGCGCGAGGTGCTCGCCCATGCCCGCCAGAAGCTCGCCGAGCTCGAGGCCCGCGTCGCCGAGCTCGAGGCCAGGCTGGCGCAGGGCGACAAGGCCTGAGTTCCGGCGCGGACGAAGGCCGCGCGCGTCCGCCGCGCTGACCGGCATCGGCGCGCGTCGATGCTGATCGAATAAGTTCTTTGTCATGCACGGTGTCTCCGCTAGACTGGCGCTCCGTCCGGTCTGGAGATACCCATGTCGCTCGCGCTCGTGCGCGCCCGTGCGCTGGAAGGGCTGGCTGCGCCCGAGGTCACCGTCGAAGTCCATCTTGCCAACGGCCTGCCGGCCTTCAGCCTGGTCGGCCTGCCCGACACCGAGGTGCGCGAGGCGCGCGACCGCGTGCGGGCGGCGATCCAGTCCTCGCAGTTCGAGTTTCCCCAGCGCCGGATCACGGTCAATCTCGCCCCCGCCGACCTGCCCAAGGAGGGCGGGCGCTTCGACCTCGCGATCGCGGTCGGCATCCTGGCCGCGTCCGGCCAGGTGGCGATGGCGCGCATCGACGGGCTGGAGTTCTGCGGCGAGCTGTCGCTGACCGGCGACCTGCGCCCGGTACGCGGGGTGCTGGCTGCGGCCCTGGCGGCGACGCGGGGCGGGCGCGGCCTGGTCTTTCCGCAGGGCAATGCGGCCGAGGCGGCGCTGGCGCGGCGGGCGCAGGCGCTGCCGGCCGCCAGCCTGCTCGCGGTGTGCGCGCATCTGAACGGCCACACCGCGCTCGAACCGCTGGCCGAGGCCGGCCCGCCACCCGCGCCGGAGGCGGGCGTCCCCGACCTCGCCGACGTGCGCGGGCAACTGCAGGCGCGGCGCGCGCTGGAGGTCGCCGCCGCTGCAGGGCATTCGCTGCTGCTCTTCGGGTCGCCGGGTACCGGCAAGTCGATGCTGGCGCAGCGCCTGCCGGGCGTGCTGCCGCCGATGAGCGAGGAGGAGGCGATCGAGGCCGCGGCGGTGGCCTCGATCGAGGGCGGTTTCGACCTGCGCGCCTGGGGGCGGCGCCCATTCCGCGCGCCGCACCACTCGGCTTCGGCGGCCGCGCTGGTGGGCGGCGGCGCGGTACCCCGGCCCGGCGAGATCTCGCTGGCGCACCGCGGCGTGCTGTTCCTCGACGAACTGCCCGAATTCGACCGTCGCGTGCTCGAGTCCCTGCGCGAGCCGCTGGAGACCGGCACCATCACCGTGTCGCGCGCGCGCCGGCGGGCGGAATTCCCCGCGCGCTTCCAGCTCGTCGCGGCGATGAATCCCTGCCCCTGCGGCCACCATGGCGATCCGCTGCGCGCCTGCCGGTGCACGCCCGACCAGATCGCGCGCTACCGCGCCCGCCTGTCGGGGCCGCTGCTCGACCGCATCGACCTGGTGGTCGAGGTTCCGGCGCTCTCCCCCGAAGCCCTGGTGCAGGCGCCGGCGGGCGAGGCCTCGGCGGTGGTGCGGGAGCGGGTGCAGGCCGCGCGTGCGGTGCAGCTCGCACGCCAGGGCTGCACCAACGCCGAGCTGCCCGCGGGCGAGGTCGAGCGCCACTGCCTGCCCGATGCGGGCGGCGAAACCCTGCTGCGCCAGGCCATGCAGCGGCTGAAGCTGTCGGCGAGGGCGTATCATCGCGTGCTCCGAGTGGCGCGCACGCTGGCCGACCTGGCCGGCGCCGGGCGCCCCGCCGCGGCGCACATCGCCGAGGCCATCCAGTATCGCCGCACCCTCGACCGCGGCTGAGCCGCCGCCTCGCGGGGTGCGGGCTTGGCCGCGGCACACAGCCGACAAGGCCCAGATGACCAGGACACCCTCACGCGATCGCCTCGCCTTCATGCTGGCGATGCTCTCCGCCATCGGTCCGTTCGCGATCGATGCCTACCTGCCCGCGTTTCCGCACATCGCCGCCGCGCTCGGCGCCACCCGGCTCGAGGTCCAGCAGACGCTCACCGTCTACATGGCGGCGCTGGCGCTGATGGTGCTGTGGCACGGTGCGCTCGCCGACCGCTTCGGCCGCCGTCGCGTGCTGCTCGCACTCACCGCGCTGTTCGCGCTCGCCTCGCTGATCTGCGCGCTGGCGCCGAGCATCGAGTGGCTGTGGGTGGGACGGGCGCTGCAGGGGGTGAGCGGCGGCGCCGGGGTGGTCGTCGGCCGCGCGGTGGTGCGCGACCTGCACGAGGGGCCGCAGGCGCAGCGCCTGATGTCGCGGGTAATGCTGATCTTCGCGCTCGCCCCGGCGCTGGCGCCGATGGTCGGCGCCGGCCTGCTCGCGCTCGCAGGATGGCGCTCGATCTTCGTGTTCCTGGCGGCTTTCGGCGCCTTCCTGAGCTGGATGGTATGGCGCTTCCTGCCCGAGACGCTGGATGCCGAGGCGCGCCAGCCGCTGCACCCGCTGAACCTGCTGCGCGGCTACGCGAGCGTGTTCTCCCATCCGGCCTTCATGTTGCTGGCAGTGGCGATCGCGCTCAACTTCAACGGCTTCTTCGTGTACGTGCTTTCGGCGCCGGTGTTCATCATCGAGCACCTCGGCCTCGGCAGCGGCGGCTTCATCTGGCTGTTCGGCCCCGCGGTCACCGGCATGATGCTCGGCTCGGTGCTGTCCGAGCGGGTGGCGGGGCGCTGGTCGCAGGTGCGCACGGTGGCGACCGGCTTCGCGCTGATGTTCCTCGCGCTCGCGCTCAACCTGGGGGTGTCGGGGCTGCTGCCGGCGGGGGTGCCGCAGTCGGTGCTGCCGATCGGCCTGTTCGCCTGCGGCATGTCGATCGCGATGCCGGCGATGAGCCTGCTCGCGCTCGAGCTGTTCCCGACCCGGCGCGGCATGGCCTCGAGCTGCCAGAGCTTCCTGCAGATCGGCCTCAATGCGCTGACCGCCGGTCTGACCGCGCCGCTGCTGTGGGGCAGCCCCCTCAGCCTGGCGGGCGGCATGGCGATGTTCGCCACTGCCGGCCTGCTCGCCTGGTTGCTGTGGACGCGCCTGCCCCCGGCGCGGCGCTGAAGGCGCACGCGCCGGGGTTCAGCACTGCTCCCAGGGCAGGCCGTCGTGGCGCCAGCCGCTGACCGAGTTGCGGTGGTGATGGGCGTCGAGCTCGCCCTCGAAACCGTACATGACGTTGTACACGGTGGTGAAGCCGGCCTCGAGCAGTGCATTGCCGGCGAGCTCGGAGCGGTTGCCCGAGCGGCAGATCAGCACCAGCGGGCGATGGCCGCCGTTGCCGGCGAGCTTCTTCACCTCGCCGACGAAGTTCGGGTTCACCTCCCAGTCCGGGCCGTCGTTCCACGACACGTGGATGGCGCCGACCGGATGGCCGACGAAGAGGTACTCGATCTCGCTGCGTACGTCGATCAGCAGGGCGTCGGGGGTGGACTGCAGCAGCTCGTAGGCCTCGGTCGGGGTGATGTGCTTCATCGCCTGTCTCCTTCTTGTTGGGTGCAGGATTATATTCTGAACAACCGATCCGCTCGTGCAGGACGGGCGCGCGTGCCGTAGTGGTTGGCCCTGATGTTTCCCCCGTGGCGCTTCCGCTAACGTGGCTCCTGTTTCAGCTTCCCGACTTCCGCCCCGCCCGCGTCGTGCCGATGCCGAAGGGGGCGATCCTGCGCCGGCCTTGCCGGCCCTGTCCGTTGCAAGGGATCCCGACGCGATGCTCGAAGTGGATGGACTCGTCAAGGCCTTCGGTGGTTTTCGCGCCGTGGATGGCTGCAGCCTGAAGGTCGACAAGGGCGAGATCCTCGGCCTCATCGGCCCCAACGGCGCGGGCAAGACCACCCTCTTCAACCTGATCGCCGGTGCCCTGCAGCCCACCGCGGGCACGATCCGCTTTCTCGGCGAGGACATTACCGCGCTGCCCACCGACGCGCGCTTCCACAAGGGCCTGGTGCGCACCTTCCAGATCCCGCACGAGTTCCACAGCCTCAGCGCGCGCGAGAACCTGATGATGGTGCCCCCGCAGCAGCCGGGTGAGAACCTGTTCGCCAACTGGTTCGCCGCCGGCAAGGTGCGCGCCGCCGAGGAGGCGGTGCGCGAGAAGGCCGACGCCACCCTCGCCTTCCTGGAGCTGACCCACGTCGCCGACGAGCGCGCCGGCAACCTCTCCGGCGGGCAGAAGAAGCTGCTCGAGCTCGGCCGCACGATGATGACCGACGCTAGGCTGGTGCTGCTCGACGAACCCGCCGCCGGCGTCAACCGCACGCTGCTGCGCAAGCTGGAGGAGAAGATCCTGATCCTCAACCGCGAGCGCGGCTACACCTTCATCCTCATCGAACACGACATGGAGATGATCGAGAAGCTGTGCGACCCGGTGGTGTGCATGGCCGAGGGCAAGGTGCTGATCCAGGGCGATTTCCACACCGTGCGCTCGGATGCGCGCGTGCTCGAGGCCTACCTCGGCGAGACCCCGGCCGCGATCGAGCGCGAGGCTGCCGAGCACGACCCCAGGGTCGAGGCACTGCGCGAGCAGGAACTGGGCCGGGAGGATTTGTGATGGCGCTGCTCGACCTGCAGGCGGTGCGCGGCGGCTATGGCGATGCCGACATCCTGCACGGGGTGTCGATGACGGTGGGCGAGCGCGAGATCGTGGTCATCGTCGGCCCCAACGGCGCGGGCAAATCCACCGCGATGAAGTCGGTGTTCGGCCTGCTTGCCATCCGCGGCGGCCGCATCGTGTTCGACGGCGAGGACATCACCGGCTGGGCGCCCGACCGCATCGTGCAGCGCGGCATCTGCTACGTGCCGCAGGTCGACAACGTGTTCCGCGAGATGACCGTGCATGAGAACTTCGAGACGGGCGCCTTCCTGCGCCGCGGCGACCTCTCCGCCGCCTACGACCGCGTCTACGGGTTCTTCCCCGACCTCAAGGCCAAGCGCCGCAACCTCGCCGGCGACCTCTCCGGCGGCCAGCGCCAGATGGTGGCGATGGGGCGCGCGCTGATGCTCGACCCCAAGCTGCTGCTGCTCGACGAACCCACCGCCGGCCTGTCGCCCAAATACATGGAACAGATCTTCCAGATCACCCGCGACGTGCGCGACGCCGGTGTCTCCATCCTGCTCGTCGAGCAGCACGCCAAGCAGGCGCTCGCCTTCTGCGACCGCGGCTACGTGCTCGCCACCGGCGCCAACCGCCACGAGGGTACGGGCCAGGCCCTGCTCGCCGATCGCGAGGTGGCCGAAATGTTCCTCGGCGGCTGAGGGAGTGCGGCGCTCATGAGCTTCATGGAATTCCTCAACTTCCATCTCGTGCCGGGCATCGTGCTCGGCTCGATCTACGCGGTGGGCGCGATCGGGATCACGCTGGTGTTCGGCATCCTGCGCTTCGCCCATTTCGCCCATGGCGACATGGCCACCCTCGGCGCCTTCGTCGCGCTCGCGTTGGTCACCGCCGGCCTCACGCCGTGGGCGGCGCTGCCGGTCGCGATGGTGGCGGTGGCAGTGGTGGCGATCGTCGTCGACAAGCTGTTCTACGACTACCTCAAGGCGCGGCCCAAGATCATGACCGTGATGGCCTCGCTCGGCGTCGCGCTGATGCTGCGCGCGGTGGTGCAGGTGGTGTTCGGCGTCGATCCCCGCACCTACGCCACCGGCATCGTGCGTCCGGACGACTATTTCGGCATCCTGCTGCGCACACGCGAGCTGTACACGCTGGGCGCGGTGATCCTGATCGTGATCGGGCTGACGATGTTCCTGCGCCACTCGCGCTGGGGCAAGGCGATGCGCGCGATGTCGGACAACCCCGACCTCGCCCGGCTTTCGGGGGTGGACAACCGCAAGGTCACCATGCTCACCTGGGCGATCGTGGGCGCGCTGTGCGCGGCCTCGGGCTTCATGCTCGGCATCAACAACGAGCTGCATTCGATGATGGGCTGGCAGGTGCTGCTGCCGATGTTCGCCGCCGCCATTCTCGGCGGGGTCGGAAGGGTCGAGGGCGCGGTGCTCGGCGGGCTGATCGTGGGCGTGGCCGAGGAGATGTCGATCTTCATCCTGCCGGCGCAGTACAAGGCGGCGACCGCCTTCGTGCTGCTGCTGCTGATCCTGCTCGTCCGCCCGCGCGGCCTGCTCAACGGCAAGGTGCTCTGATGGATCTGCTCGGACTCGCCAACTACGCGGTCTTCATGGCCATCCTGATCGGCATCTATGCGCTGCTCGCGCTCGGGCTGAACATCCAGTGGGGCTTCACCGGCCTGTTCAACGCTGGCATCGCGGGCTTCTTCGCGGTCGGCGCCTACACCTCGGCCATCCTCACCAGCCTGCCCGCGACGGGGCGGCTGGGCGGATACGAGCTGCCGCTGCTGCTCGGCTGGGCGGCGGCGATGGTCGCGGCGGCGGCGATCGCGTGGCCGATCGGCAAGATCTGCCTGCGCTTCCGCTCCGACTACCTGGCGATCGCCACCATCGGCATCGCCGAGATCATCCGCCTGGTGATCCGCACCGAAGGCTGGCTCACCGGCGGCGTGCGCGGCGTGACCGGCGTGCCGCGCCCCTTCGGCGACCTGGACTACATGCCCTCGCAGATCGCCTATCTGGCGATCGTCGCCACCCTGGTGCTGGTCGCCTACCTGCTCGTAGAGCGCCAGGTGAAGGCGCCCTGGGGCCGCATGATGCGCGCGATCCGCGACAACGAGCTCGCCGCCGCAGCCATGGGCAAGCAGGTCGAGGCGCGGCGGCTGCAGGCCTTCGTGTTCGGCTCGGCGCTGATGGGGCTGGCGGGTGCGCTGTTCGTGCATTTCAACCGCTCGATCACCCCCGAGGCCATCGACCCGATGATCGCCACCTTCCTGATCTGGATCATGCTGATCCTCGGCGGTTCGGGGAACAACCGCGGCGCCATCCTCGGCGCGGCGGTGATCTGGATCATCTGGTCGGTGTCGGAGCTGCTCACCGACCGCCTGCCGACCGAGGTCGCGGTGCAGGCCAAGTACGCCCGCGTGTTCATCATCGGCCTGACCCTGCAACTGGTGCTGCGCTTCCGTCCCGGGGGCATCCTGCCCGAGCGCCAGCCCGGGGCGCCGCCGCAGCGCTGAACGCGCGGGCCGAGGACGGCAAGGATTTGGCAAGGGCCCGCTCTGCGGCCCGATTCAACCATCAGGTGCTCAGGCACGTTCAGGAGGTGACAAGGTGAAGAAAAGAACAATCGCAGGTCTGGTCGGTGCCGTGATCGGCGCCGCGGTCGTCGCCGCGCCGGCCCACGCGCAGAACGTCAAGATCGGGCTGATGTCGGCCATCTCGGGCCCGATCGCGGCGCTCGCGCCGCCGATGGCGGCGGCGTCGAAGCTGGCCGTCGCCCATGTCAACGAGCAGGGCGGCATCCTCGAGGGCGGCAAGCTCGAGGTCGTGCTCGGCGACAGCGCCTGCAATCCGCAGGCCGCCACCGACGTCGCCACCAAGGCGGTCAATATCGACCGCGTGATCGCGGTGGTCGGCCCGGCGTGCTCGGGCGCGGTGCTGGCCTCGGCGAACTCGGTCACCATCCCCGCCGGCGTGCTGATGATCACTCCCTCGGGCACCTCGCCCGAGATCACCAAGCTTCAGGACAAGGACCTCGTCTTCCGCACCCTGCCGTCCGACGACTACCAGGGCAGGGCACTGGCGCGCACGCTCAAGGCGCGCGGCATCGACAAGGTGGCGGTGGCCTACCTGAACAACGACTACGGCAAGGGGCTGGCGGAATCCTTCAAGGCCGAGTTCGAGGGCAATGGCGGCACGATCGCGGGCTACTCGGGCCACGAGGAAGGCAAGGCCTCCTACCGCTCAGAACTGGCCACGCTCGCCCGCGGCGGCGCCGACACGCTGGTGCTCTTCGACTACGGCGACGGCACCGGCCTGACCCTGCTGCGCCAGTCGCTGGAGAACGGCTTCTTCAAGACCTTCGTCGGCGCCGACGGCATGAAGTCCGAAGGCCTGGTGAAGGCCATCGGCGCGCAGAACCTCGGCGGCTTCTTCGTCTCCGCGCCGGTCGGCGAAGCCTCGGCCGCGCTCGACAACTTCAACAAGGCCTTCAAGGCTGCGGGCGAGAACGTCGACGCGGTGTTCGCCACCACCTCGTACGACGCCGCCTTCCTCGCCGCGCTGGCGATCGAGAAGGCCGGCGGCGACAAGGCCAGGCTGGCCGAGTCGCTGCGTGCGGTGGCGAGCGCGCCGGGCGAGCCGATCCTGGCCGGCGAGTGGGCCAAGGCCAAGCAGCTGATCGCCGAAGGCAAGGACATCGACTACAAGGGCGCCGGCGGCGACCACGAGTTCGATGCCGCGGGCGACGTGCCGGGCACCTATGCCTTCTTCAAGGTCAGCGGCACGGGCTTCGAGTCGATCGCCGACATGAAGTGATCGCGTCCGCTCCGCCTCAGGGGGGCGGGGCGGAGCTGCCGTGGAAGCTGCGGGTTTCCTCCGCCACGCTGGGGCGCGTTGCGCGCCCCTCGCGCTTGTCCGGCGGCGGAATGCCGGGGTTCAGCGTTCGCCGTTGCCCGGCTTGGCCGCGAACAGGGCGGCGCGCGGCGCGGGGCGGCGCTGCTGCCCTTGCGCGGGACGCTTGACCTCGGCCTCGCCGTGCGCCCGCTGCGGACTGCGACCGCCCGGCTTGGCCGGAGCGGTGCCGCGTCCGCCACCCGCCGGGCGATCGCCGCTGCGTGCGCCCGCCGGCGCCGCCTGCGGCCGCGCCTGGCCCTGGCGTCCACCGCCGCGACGCGGCATGGGCGGACGCTGGTGGTCGGCGTCGTGCGCGGCTTCGGCTCCGGCGCTGGGCACGAAATCCTCGGCCACCGCGCGCTCGATGCGGCGCTTGATCACGCGCTCGATCGCGGTCAGCAGCTTGATCTCCTCGTTGTCGACCAGCGAGATCGCGTGGCCCGCGGCGCCCGCGCGGCCGGTGCGGCCGATGCGGTGCACATAGTCCTCGGGCACGTTGGGCAGCTCGAAGTTGACCACCTGCGGCAGCTGGTCGATGTCCAGGCCGCGTGCGGCGATGTCGGTCGCCACCAGCACCGGCAGCGAGCCGTCCTTGAACTGCGCCAGCGCGCGCGTGCGTGCGGCCTGGCTCTTGTTGCCGTGGATGGCGGCCGATTCGATGCCGTGCTTCGTCAGGTACTCGGCGAGCTTGTTGGCGCCGTGCTTGGTGCGGGTGAACACCAGCGCCTGGAACCACTGCTTCTCCTTGATCAGGTGCGCGAGCAGTTCGCGCTTCTGCTTCTGGCCGACCATGTAGACCGCCTGGTCGACGCGCTCGGCGGTGGTGTTGCGCGGCGCGACCTCGACCGTGGCCGGATCGCGCAGCAGGCCGTGCGCGAGCTCGCGGATCTCGTCGGAGAAGGTGGCCGAGAACAGCAGGTTCTGGCGCTTCTTCGGCAGCAGCGCGAGCACCTTGCGGATGTCGCGGATGAAGCCCATGTCGAGCATGCGGTCGGCTTCGTCCAGGACCAGGAACTCGACGCCCGAAAGATCGAGCGTGCGCTGGCCGACGTGGTCGAGCAGGCGGCCCGGGGTGGCGACCAGGATGTCGACCCGCTTCTTCAGCGCCGCGATCTGCGGGTTGATGTTGACGCCGCCGAACATCACCAGCGAGGTGAGCGGCAGATGCTTGCCGTAGGTCTGCACCGACTCCTCGACCTGGGCGGCGAGTTCGCGCGTCGGGGTCAGGATCAGGCAGCGCGGGCGGCCGGCCGGGTGCGGATGGGCGTGGGTCGCGGCCAGCAGGTGCAGCAGGGGCAGCGTGAAGCCGGCGGTCTTGCCGGTACCGGTCTGTGCCGCGGCGAGCAGGTCGCGGCCGGTCAGCACCTGGGGAATGGCCTGGGCCTGGATGGGCGTGGGGTGGGTGTAGCCAGCCTCGCCGATTGCGCGCAGGATGGGGGCTGCCAGCTCGAGGCTGGCGAAGGTCACTTCGGGATTCATTCGATGGTCCGGCGCGAGCCCGCCGCGTTCGAGCGGCACCAATCCGGGCTGCGGGAAGAGATCCGGGCCGGCAAGATGCAGGTGTGCGGCCGCAGGAATCGTTTCAGGAGTCGCTGCGAACGACTGGTGCACCGCAGCGAATCGGCACTATAAGCGCTTCGCCCCCGATAAGCGAGACCTTTCGGCCCGACCCGAGGTGAGGCGTAGGTCACGGATCGCGGGCTTTATGCGGTACGCATTTTTGAAGGTTTTGTTACACTTTCCGCGCCTCGTTGTTTCAGTGAGCGATTCGATGCACGACTTCGAACCCCGTAGCAGCGTCATCCGCCTGCGCGCCCGGCTTGCCCGCCGGCTCGCGCTGGTGTCGCTCGCGGGGCTGCTGCTGTTGCTGGGCGCGACGCTGGTGCTGGCGGCGGCAGGGATGGTGTGCCTGGTCGCGGCGTGGAACGCGATCGACGACGGCGAGCCGCTGCGGACCGCGTGGTGGGTGTGCGCCTGCCTGAGCAGCCTTGCGCTCGCGCTCGGCGGCCTGAAGGCGCTGTTGCAGGCCGGACCGCGACCGGAAGGGATCCGTCTGCCGCGGCCTGCGGCGGAGGACTTCTTCCGTCTGCTGGACGATCTCGCCTGGCGCGCCGGTGTCGAGTCCGTCGCGCATGTCCGCATCACCGACCAGGTCAATGCGGCCGTGGTCCAGCGCCCCGGCTTCGTGCTGCCCGGCGCCATGCGCACCGAGCTGCTGATCGGCCTGCCGCTGGTGCATTGCCTGTCGCCGGCGCAGTTTGCCGCGGTGCTTGCCCACGAGCTCGGCCATGTCGTCGCGCAAAGGCGCGGCTGGTGGGGGTGGGCGGCCTTCCTGCGCGCGATGTGGGTGCGCGCACTCGACGCCCTGCTCGAGGCGATGCCCGCCGGTCTGCCCGGGCTCGGCCGGCATGCCGACCGCTTCTGCCACGACATGCTGCGCCTGGCGCGGATCGAGGAGCTGGAGGCGGACGCGATCGCAGCCAGGCTGGTGGGGCCGACCCTGCTCGGCGCGACCCTGGTGGAGCTGAGCCGCAAGACGCACTTCCTGGAGCACGATTACTGGCCGCGGGTGCACGCCCTGCGCTCGGCGGACGAGGGCTCCGCGGTGCGGCCCTTCCGCGAGATGGGGCATGGGTTCGCTGCCGGCTTCTCGCACGAGACCGTCGCCGCCGATCCCGCCGTGCTCGTCAGCGAGGCCCAGTCCGGCTACGCCCACCCCTCGCTCAAGCGCCGCCTGCGCGCGCTGCGGGTGTCGGCGGCCGCGCTGCCGCCGGACGCATCGTCCGCAGCCCATCACTTCTTCGCCGGCCTGCTCCCCAGCCTGGCCTGGATCTTCGACCGCGTGTGGTGGGAGGGCGCGCGCGTCCGCCGTCATCCGATGGTGATCCCCGACGACGAACACGGGCTGTCCTGAGCGGTGGTGCCGACCGCGGCGGCGCGGTCAGAAGGCTTCCCGCTCCGCCTCCAGGTAGGCCAGGCTGACGTACTTGCCGATGTTCGAATCGAAGCCCGCGGTGTCGGCCGCTCGGCTCGCCACCCGGGGGTCGGCGAGCACGCGCTCGCGCGCCGCCGCCATGTCGGCGCCGTCCTCGACCGCGCGCACGCAGTTCTCGTAGATGCCCGCGAACAGCTCGCGGTTCCAGTTCAGCACGTCCGCGCTCGGGTGGCCGTGGCCGGGCACCCAGATCTTCGACGGGGCGTTCTTCTCCAGCTCGTCGTAGAAGCGGAAGGTGCCGACGTAGGAGCCGTCGTCCATGTTGGCGATGCGGCGGTCCATGGCGACGTCGCCGACATGGGTGAGCTGGTCCTCCACGACCTCGATGCAGATGTCGCCCGGGGTGTGGGCGAGGCCGTAGTGGTGGATGCGCAGGCTTACGTCGCCGAAGCCGAAGCGCTCGCCGTGGTTCGTCTCGCGGTTGGGGGCGACGATGCGGGTGCCGGCGGTGGCCTGGTTCGTCCACCGTTCCATCAGGCTGTGCCACATGCTGCCCTGAACGCCCGCGATCTCCTTCCTGGTGACCGGGTGGGCGTAGATCGGCAGGTCCTTGCCGAAGGCGTCCTCGAAGGCGTGGTTGGCCAGCCAGTGATCGCCGTGGTAATGCGTGTTGAAGATCGCCACCACCGGCTTGTCGGTGACCGTGCGGATCATGCGCAGCGCCATCTCGCCGATCTGCACCGAGCCGCCCGGGTCCAGCATCACCACGCCCTCGCGGGTCACGACGAAGGTGATGTTGCTCATCATCCCCTGGTTCTCGGGGGTCGGGAAACCGTCCTTGGACCAGATCATCCAGACGTGCTCCGACAGCCGCGTGGGCGCGATGTCGGGCACGGCCGGGCCGCGGATGAAGTCGTCGACTTCCCTGGCGAAGGCACTCAGTGGCGCCCACTGGCTGCCGATGCCGGCGAGCGCGGCGGCGCCGAGCCCGAGCTTGAGCAGGCGCCGGCGGGAAAGGCCGGGGGCGGCGTGAGGAAGCGGTGCGGACCTGGGCATGGCTGTCTCCTGTATCGTTTTCCGTCTTGCAGAATATTAACGAAAACCGATCGACTCGACGTGCTGCCGATCTGCCCGGGGCAGGCGCAGGAGCCGGCGTTCAGCGCGCAGGTGCAGCGGACCCCGGTGCAGTGCTGCGCGCGCGCGCCGTCTCCAGCTGTTCGCACAGGCGCTCGGCGCCGTCCAGGATGCGCGGCGTGTGGCGCTGGATCAGGTCGGGCGGGATGAAGAACAGGTTGTCGCGGCGGGTGGCCTCGAGCTGCGGCCAGCGTGCCCACTGGTCCAGCCATTCCGGCCGCGCCTCGCCCATGCCGCTGGCGACGATCGCCTCGGGTCCGGCCGCCAGCACCGCCTCCACGCCGATCGTCGGCGTCAGCTGCGACAGGCCGGCGAACACGTTGCTGCCGCCACACAGGCGGATCACGTCGGCGATCAGGTGTTCGTCGTTGATCGTCATCAGCGGGCGATCCCAGATCTGGTAGAAGGTGCGCACCCTGGGCCGGCCGGCGTAGCGCGCCGCGAGCGCCGCATGGCGGTTGCGGAAGGTCGTGGCGGCGGCCCTGGCGGCCGCCTCGCTGCCGGCGAGGCGGCCGAATTGTTCCAGGCTGCGCGCCACGTCGTCGAGGTTGCGCGGTTCGTTCAGGTACACCGGGATGCCCAGTGCCCGCAGGCGGTCGAGATGCGCTTCGCGGTTGCCGCTGCGCCAGCCGACGACAAGGTCGGGACGCAGGGCGACGACGGCCTCGAGGTCGATCTGGGTGTAGCCGCCGACCTGGGGCAGGGCGCGGGCGGCCTCCGGGTAGTCGCTGTAGGCGACGACGCCGACCACGCGGTCGCCCGCCCCGGCCGCGAACAGGTTCTCGGTCACGTGTGGCGCCAGGCTGACGATGCGGCGCGCGGGCTGTTCGAGCACGATGCGCTGGCCGGCATCGTCGGTCAGTTCGATCTGTGCGCTGGCCGGTAGCGCGGCGCCGAACAGCAGGGCGGCGAGCGTGGAGGTGAACCCGCGGGTGACGGTGGTGGAGAGTGCGTGGGCCATTGCGGTCGATCGTTGGGGTGGAGCGCCTGCTTTTACCCGCGCAATGCGCGTGCGGCAAGCCCGTTCGCGACGCCAGCGTCGATGGGGGGCCTACAGGCAGGCCTTCAGCGCCGCGGCGAGCCGCTGCCAGGCCGCCTCGTCCGCGGGCAGGCCGAAGCGCAGGGCGTGCGGAGACTCGAACAGCCGGAGCAGGATGCCGCGGCGGGCGAAGGCCGCGTGCAGGCGCGCCGCATCGCTCGACTCGACGAGCTTGAACAGCGCCGGTCCCCGGGCCTGCAAGCCGTGCGTCGCGAGCAGTGCCTGCAGGCGGGTGCCCGCGGCGAGCAGCGAGCTGCGTGCCCGCGCCTGCCATGCGCGATTGGCGAGCGCGTGGCGCGCTGCCCAGCGTGCCGGCCCGGAAAGCGTCCACGGGCCGAGGTGCTCGGCGAGCGCCGCCCGCACGCCGGCCGGTGCGAACACGAAGCCGACCCGCGCGCCGGCGAGGCCGAAGAACTTGCCCACCGAGCGCAGCACCACCAGGCCGCCGGCACCGGCAGAGGGCACCAGGCTTGCGGCGGGTGTGGTGTCGATGAAGGCCTCGTCCACCACCAGCCAGCCGCCGCGTGCGGCGAGGCGGGAATGCCAGTCGAGCAGGCGCTCGCGGCCGAAATGCACGCCGGTCGGGTTGTTCGGCTGCACCAGCACCACGATGTCGCTGTCCGCCACCGCGGCATCGATCTCCGCGGCGGCAAGCGCGCGCGGCCGGCGCTCCCGCCAGGCGTGCGCATGCTCGGCATAGCCGGGCGCGAGCAGGCTCACCCGCTCGCCGCGCAGGACCGCCGGCAGGGCCTGGATCGCCGGCTGCGAGCCGGCGACCGGGAGCAGTTCGGCGCTGCCGTAATACTCCGCGGCGGCGGCTTCCAGCCCGTCGTCGTCCTCTGGTAGGCGCAGCCAGGCCTCGGCCGGCACCGGCGGCACCGGATAGCCGTGCGGATTGATGCCGGTCGACAGGTCCACCCAGTCGGACACCGGGATGCGGTAGGTCTCGGCGGCGCGGCGCAGGCGGCCGCCGTGCTCAAGCACCGCCGGCTCCGGCCAGCATGGTGATGCCGCCGGCGGCCGCGAACGTCGTCGCCAGCCACAGCCACGCACCATGGCGAACCAGCACCAGCGCGCGGCGGATGCTGGCCACGTCCGGTGCGCGCCCCTCGCCGAGCGGCGGTCGTACTTCCTCGCGGCCGTGGTAGATCGCCGCACCGCCCAGGCGCACGCCGAGCGCGCCCGCGCCCGCCGCCATCACCGGGCCGGCGTTCGGGCTGTCCCAGCCCGGCGCCTGGCGGCGCCAGCATGCCAGCGCCCGCCGGGTATGGCCGAGCACCGCATAGGTGAGCGCGGTGAGGCGCGCCGGCAGGAAGTTCAGCACGTCGTCGATGCGCGCCGCCGCCCAGCCGAAACGCAGGTAGCGCGGCGTGCGGTAACCCCACATCGCGTCCAGCGTGTTCGCCAGCCGGAACAGCAGCGCCCCCGCGCCGCCCGCCACCAGGAACCAGAACAGCGCACCGAACACCGCGTCGTTGCCGTTCTCCAGCACCGACTCGGTCGCCGCCTTGGCCACGCCTTCCGCACCCAGCGCCGACGTGTCGCGGCTGACGATCCAGCCCACGCGTTCACGCGCGCCGTCGAGGTCGCCGGCAGCCAGCGGCGCGGCGATGGCCTGCGCATGCTCGGCGAGGCTGCGTCCGCCGAGCGCCAGATACAGCAGCCCGACATCGACCAGCCAGTGCGCCTGCGGGTGCGCGCCACGCAGCCACAGCGCCGCAGCGACCCAGGGCAGCACCGCAAGCGCCCAAGCCAGCACGCCTGCAAGCCTGGGGGTGTTCGCGTCCGAGGCGGAGAACAGCCGCCGGCAGCCGCGCTCCACCCACCCCGCCCAGCGCCCGAAGCCGACCAGCGGGTGGAAGCGGCGGACTTCTCCGAACACGCGATCGGCGAGCAGGCCGGCGGCCATCTTGAGAGCGAGAACGAGCAGGAGTGAAGAGGACATCGAAACAGTCGACAAAAAAGAAACTCGGGCGCGTCACCCCCGGCAGCGAACGCAGTCGCAAGTCCAAGCGCCTTCGAGGTCCGAGGCCCCGCGAACCCTGAACGGTGCGCACCGTACCGAGAGGCGCGAGCATGGGGGGCAAGCCGGGCGTGCCCACGACAAGGGGCCGAATCGGCGATAATCCCGCGCCTTACCGCAGAAAGCGAAGGATTCTACGCCATGTCCCCCCCGATCACGCTGATGGTGCAGGGCACCACCTCCGATGCCGGCAAGAGCACCCTGGTCGCCGGCCTGGCCCGCGTGCTGCGCCGGCGCGGTCTGCGGGTGGCGCCGTTCAAGCCGCAGAACATGGCGCTCAACTCCGCCGTCACCGCCGACGGCGGCGAGATCGGCCGCGCCCAGGCGCTGCAGGCGCTGGCCGCGGGCGTCGCCCCGCACACCGACTTCAACCCGGTGCTGCTCAAGCCCTCCACCGACATCGGCGCCCAGGTCATCATCCACGGCCGCGCGGTCGCCAGCCTGTCGGCGCGCGACTACCACGCCTACAAGCCCACCGCGATGGCCGCGGTGATGCAGAGCTGGGACCGCCTGTGCAGCGCCTACGATGCGGTGCTGGTCGAGGGTGCGGGCAGCCCCGCCGAGATCAACCTGCGCGACCGCGACATCGCCAACATGGGCTTCGCGGAGGCCGCCGACGTGCCGGTGGTGCTGGTCGCCGACATCGACCGCGGCGGCGTGTTCGCCCACCTCGTCGGCACCCTGGAGCTGCTGTCGCCCTCGGAGCAGGCGCGCGTAAAGGGCTTCGTGATCAACCGCTTCCGCGGCGACATGGGCCTGCTGCAGTCCGGACTGGACTGGCTGGAGGAGCGCACCGGGCGCCCGGTGTTCGGCGTGCTGCCCTACCTGCACGGTCTCTTTCTCGACGCCGAGGATGCGCTCGCCGACAGCGCCGCCGACGTGCGTGCGGGCGAGGCCGCGCTGCGCGTGATCGCGCCGGTCTATCCGCGCATCTCCAACCACACCGACCTCGACCCGCTGCGCCTGCATCCGCAGGTGGATTTCCGCTGGGTAGGCCCGGGGCAGGCGATCCCGCCCGCCGACCTGATCGTGCTGCCCGGCTCCAAGAGCGTGCAGGCCGACCTCGCCTGGCTGCGCGCGCAGGGCTGGGAGGAGGCGATCCGCCGCCACCTGCGCTATGGCGGCAAGGTGGTCGGAATCTGCGGTGGCTTCCAGATGCTCGGCCGCGAGCTCGCCGACCCGCTGGGCCTGGAAGGTGCGCCCGCGACCATGGCCGGCCTCGGCCTGCTCGAGCTGCGCACCGAGCTGGCGCCCCACAAGCAGCTGCGCAACGTGCGCGGGCGGCTGGCGAACCTGTCGCCGTGCGCCCGGTCCGAAGCTGCAGGCGAGGGCGGACCTGCGCTCGCCGGCTACGAGATCCACATGGGCGTGACGACCGGTCCGGCGCTGCAGCGGCCGGCGGCGTGGCTCATGGACGAGGGCGGGCCGACCGCGAGCCGGCCCGATGGCGCGGTGTCCGCGGATGAACAGATCCTCGGCAGCTATGTCCACGGCCTGTTCGACGCGCCCGCCGCCTTGTCCGCGCTGCTCGCCTGGGCCGGGCTGGCGGGAGAAGCGCCGAGCGTCGACCTCGCCGCCCGCCGCGAAGCCGACCTCGACCGCCTGGCCGACGCGGTGGAGGCGCACCTCGACCTGGCGGCCCTGTTCGCCCCCGGGCGCATCTGAAGTCCTGCCGGACCGCTACGCATGAACGCTGACACCCCGCGCCGCCACGGCGCCGAAGATTCCCTGCTCGGCCAGGCGGTCGCCTACCGCGACACCTACGCGCCCGAGCTGCTGTTCCCGATCGCGCGCCAGCTCAAGCGCGACGAGCTCGGGATCCGCGCCGACGCCCTGCCTTTCGTCGGCGAGGACCTGTGGAACGCCTACGAGATTTCCTGGCTCGATCCCCGTGGCAAGCCGGTGGTCGCGCTCGGTGAGTTCCGCGTGCCGGCGGATTCGCCACGGCTGATCGAGTCCAAGTCGCTCAAGCTCTACCTGAATTCCTTCAACCAGCAGCGCATGGGCAGCGCGGACGAGGTGCGCGCGCGCATCGCGGGCGACCTCTCGGCGGCCGCCGGGGCTGCGGTCGACGTCGTGCTGGTGCCGCTCGGCGCGCGACCGCAGCGCAGCTCCGGCTATCCGCAGGGCGAGTGCGTGGACGACCTGGAGATCGCCATCGACACCTACCAGCCTGCGCCGGAGGCGCTGCGCGCGCAAGGCGCCGAGGTCGAGGAGACGCTTTACTCCCACCTGCTCAAATCGAACTGCCTGGTCACCGGCCAGCCCGACTGGGGCATGCTGGTGGTGCGCTACCGCGGGCCGGCGATCGACCGCGAAGGGCTGCTGCGCTACGTGGTGAGCTTCCGCGCCCACAACGAGTTCCACGAGCAGTGCGTGGAGCGCGTGTTCAGCGACATCATGGCGCACTGCCGGCCCCGGGAGCTGGCGGTGTGGGCGCGCTACACCCGGCGCGGCGGCCTCGACATCAACCCGTTCCGTGCCAGCCACGCCGGCCTGCGACCGGACGAGGCGATGGAGGTTCGGCAGTAGGTCGATCGGGGGCGGATAGTGCGACAAATGTGCAACATGCTGTTCTGTCGATAGGCACGGCGCCGGCACTGGGCTAAGATTCGCGCGGTAACTACCAACAACATGAGGTATTGCATATGAAGGCTCTCGTTGCTGCTGCCGTTGCTGCAGGTCTCCTCTCCGCTTCGCCCGCGTTCGCGTCCGAGGCGCTGGCCAAGGCCAAGAACTGCCTGGCCTGTCACGCGGTGGACAAGAAGCTGGTCGGCCCGTCCTACAAGGAAGTCGCCGCCAAGTACGCCGGTCAGGCCGATGCCGTCGCCACCCTCGCGACCAAGGTCCAGAAGGGCGGCGTGGGCGTGTGGGGCAAGGTTCCGATGCCTCCCAACGCCCAGGTGAACGACGCCGACGCCAAGGCGCTGGTCGAGTGGATCCTGTCCCAGAAGTGACGCGCAGGACCGGGCCCGCAGCAGCGGTGCCCGAACCAGGAAAAGGCCGGCCCCTGCGCCGGCCTTTTTGCTGCCCGGTGTTCCGCTAGTTCGCCAGTCCCGCCAGGCGCTCGAGCGGGACGCGGGATTCGAGCGCCTCGAACAGGCGGTCGGGGCATTGCAGCCATGCCGATGCGTCGGCTGCGCGGGACGGGCGGGCGAACAGGTAGCCCTGCATGACGTCGCAACCGAGTGCGCGCAGCGCCCGCGCCTGTTCCTCGCTCTCCACCCCTTCGGCCACGAGCTCGAGCTCGAAGCCGCGCGCGATGCCGGTGATCGCGGCGATGATCGGGTTCGTCATCGGCCCCTCGAGGTCGCGCACGAAGCTGCGGTCGATCTTCAGCGTGCTGACCGGGAATTTCTGCAGGTAGGCGAGCGCCGAGTAACCGGTGCCGAAGTCGTCGATCGCGACACTGATGCCGCTCGCGCGCAGCTCGTGCAGCTTGGCGGTGACGCCGGCGGTGTCGTTCATCATGATGCTTTCGGTGATCTCGATCTCGAACTGGCCGGGTCTGAGCGCATGACGTTCCAGGCACTCGGTGATGCTGGCGACGATGTTGCTGCGATGGAAGTCGTGCGCCGACAGGTTGATCGACATGCGCGGGGCCTCGATCCCGGCCCGGCGCCACTCCGCGACCTGGGCGCAGGCCTGCTCCAGCACCCAGGCGCTGATTTCGCCGATCAGTCCGACCTCCTCGGCCACCTGCACGAAGGTCGCGGGCGAGATCGGGCCGAGCACCGGATGCTGCCAGCGCAGCAGGGCCTCGAGGCCGACGATGCGGCGCTGCACCACGCTGACCTGCGGCTGGTAATGGAGCTCGAATTCGTTGCGCACCAGCGCGTTGCGCAGGTCGTTCTCGAGCGCGATGCGGTCGCGGTGGCGGGTGTTGAGGTCGGGGTCGAAGAAGCGGTAGGCGTTCTTGCCCGAGCGTTTGACCTGGTACATGGCGACGTCGGCGTGCCGCGTCAGTTCCTCGGCGCTGCCGCCGTCGCGCGGGAAGAGCGCGATGCCGACGCTGACCGTGGCGCGGAACTGGCCCTTGCTCAGGCCGATGGGCGGGCTGATGGCTTCGAGCACCTTGCGCGCGATCACCTCCGCATCCTCCGGGCGGGTGATGTCGGGTAGCAGCACGGTGAATTCGTCGCCGCCCAGGCGGGCGAGGGTGTCGCCACGGCGCAGGGTGGCCGACAGGCGCGCGGCGATGGCGCGCAGCAGGGCGTCGCCCTCGGCGTGGCCGAAGGTGTCGTTGACCAGCTTGAAGCGGTCGACGTCGATGAACATCACTGCCAGCGTGCCATTGCGGCGCTGCGCCTGGGCGATGGCCAGTTCGAGGCGGTCCTTGAACAGCACGCGGTTGGGCAGATGGGTGAGCTGGTCGTGATAGGCCTGGAAGGAAATGATCTCCTCGGCCCGCTTGCGCTCGGAGATGTCGCGCGCCACACCGTACAGGCCGACCATGCGGCGGTCGTCCTCCTGCGTGTTCATCGGGATGCCGGTCAGCGACACCGTGATGCTCTCGGCCTCGCCGTCCGGCTTGAGCCGGTTGCGGCGCAGGCGCAGTTCGACGTTGAAGCTCTCGCCGGGCAGGTTGCCGGGCTGGCTGAGCAGGTTGTCGATGCGCTTGCGGTCCTCGGGCAGTACCAGCGTGGCGAAGGGCTGGCGCATCAGCGTGCTGCGGTCGAAGCCGAGCAGGGCCTTGACGCGCGGATTCAGGTAGGTGAAGCGGCCGGCACTGTCGAGCGTGAAGATGAGGTCGGGCGAGCTCTCGACCAGGTAGCGGTGCAGGCGCTCGGACGCCTTGAGGCGCTGGCTCATCAGCCTGTTCGCCTTCTCCAGCGCGCCCTTGTGCAGGGCGCCGTCCACCGCGCGCTGCAGCTGCGCGACGTGGTAGGGCTTGCGCACGTAGTCGTCGGCGCCGCGGCGCAGGGCCCCGATCGCGGCATCGATCGCGTCCTCGCCGCTGATGATGATCACCGCCTCGTCCCGATTGTGGTCGACCAGCCAGTCGAGCAGGGCGAGGCCGGTGGCGTCGGGCAGCCGGTAGTCGAGCAGGATCAGCGCATAGTGCTCGTGCTCGAGGCATCGGATCGCTTCGCCGATCGTGCCGCACTCGTCGAAGATGCGCCCTGGACGTGCGAGCACGTGGGGAAAGGTGCGGCGCAGGGACGGATCATCGTCGACGATCAGGATGCGGAAGCTGGCGGCTTCGGTGCCGGCCGCTCCTTGGATCTGAGGCCGGAATGCGTGCTCGGTCGGCGTGACCATGGCTCCCCGGGGAGTGAGAATTGTCGGAATTCTGTCTCGTTACATGATGCAACACTCAGGCCCGTTGTTCCAGCGGGATGAAGATCTGGAAGCTCGTGCCTGTGGCTTTCTGGGTCCGGCACAGCAGGGTCGAATCCCACTGGGCGAGGATTTCGCGCACCACGCTCAGGCCCAGGCCCTGGTGTCCGTCGCCCTTGGTGCTGGGGGCGGCCGACAGGGGATCGTGGGCGCGTTCCGGGGGCAGGCCGGGGCCGTTGTCGACGAAGCGGATCTCGATGCAGTTGCGCCCGTCGACATTGACCTGCGGGAACACCGACACCACCAGGCGCTGGCCGGGTTGCAGGGCTTCGGAGGCGTTGCGGAACAGGTTGAGCAGCACCTGCTTGAGCGCGGACGCAGGGATCGCCGCCGGCGGTACGTCGCGCGCGGTGCGCAGCTCGAGCTGGATGCCGCGGCTGGCGAACAGCGCGTCTCCATACAGCACGCGCATGTCGAGCAACAGCTCGGGCACGCGGCAGTGGCGGACGTCGCCGGTCTCGACCGGCAGGTTGGCGGCGCCGCGCAGCAGCGTGTCGATGCGGTCGAGTTCGGTGCCGAGCAGGCTCATCTCGTCCTGCAGCAGCATGTCGTCCTCGCGTTCCTGCGCCAGCATCCCGGTCCGGCTCTTGAGCACGGCCAGTGGGTTGGTGGCCTCGTGCACGATCTTGCGCACATGGTCGCGGAAGCGTTGGCGCAGAACGGCCTCGCGTGCGGTGATCTCGTTGCGCTGGCGGTTGTAGGTGCGCAGCGCACGTGCGGCGGCGCCGAGCAGCGCGGCGTAACGCCAGCTGCGCTCGCCGTCGAGGGCCTGCGCCGATGCGGCGCCGACGAGGGCGACCGCGAGCTCCTCGGCCGCGGCCAGCGGCAGCACGTGGAAACCGGTGTGCCCCAGCCAGCGCGCGATCTGCCAGTCGGCCATGCTGCGCCCGGGGCCGCCCGCATCGACATAGAACGAGGTCGGATGCTGGCTGCGGGCGCTGAGGGCGATGCAGCTCGCCTCGTCGTCGACGCGCAGCCGCAGCTCGGCGATCAGGCTGCCGACGCTGTCGGGCTCGGGGGTGAGCAGGGGCTGCAGGCGGCCGTCCTCGCTGCTGCCGAGCAGCACCGATGGCGTGTGCAGGCCGAACAGTGGCCCGGCGATCGCCAGGCGCTCGCCGATCGCCGAGCCGTCGAGGTCGACGAAGGCGGCGGTCAGCAGCCCCAGAACCCCGGCGCAGCGGTAGGGATCCTCGGCCAGGCGCAGCGCGGGGCGGGCGAGCGGGGCGGCCGGCGCCGGCGGCAGGTCGCTGCGATCCGACACGATGTCGCCGGCCGCGCTGCGCAGGCTCAGCACGGTGCTCGCTTCCAGACCGCTCAGGCGCGCGGCGCGCGCCACATGCTGCTGCCAGTCGGTGGTGGCGAGCCGGTCTGCCGCCTCGGTCAGGGCGAGCAGGGGGTGGGCAGCGGCCAGGCGCTCGTCGGTCAGTCCGCCCGTCTCCAGTGCGTCGGCGAGGCTGGGCGGCAGCCCGCAGGCGGCGACGAGCGCGGTGATCGGGGGGCGCACGCCGCCGTTCCAGCCGGTCGAGCGCACCAGGTCGCGCCACAGCCCGGCAAGGTAGGCCTCATCGGGGCGGGGATAGTCGGCCTCGATGGCGAGGCGGAGGGCACATTCGGCGCGCAGCAGGGCCTTGTCCGCCGGCTCGTCGCGCGCTTCGCCGACATGGCCGATGGCGAGCAGCCAGGCGCGCAGCAGGTCGGGGCCGATGCGTTCGAGGCGGCGTTGAAAGGCGCTGTCGAGCCCCTTCTCGAGTTCGCCGGGCGCGAGCGGGTCGGCCACCAGCAAGCCGAGGCTGAGTGCGGGGTCGCGCGCGGCGATGCGTGCGATTGCCGACCAGTCCGGTCCCTGCGCGGCCAGCACATGCAGGATGGCGGAGGCGCCGTCCGGCAGGGGCTGGAGTTCGAAGGCACTGAAGGTGGGCGTCGGCATGCGGGCGGCACACGAGGAATGAAGGCCGGGCCATTCTAGTCGCGCCTTTCGCGCCGGACCGTGACCGGTGTGGCATATGCCGTGCAAAACCTCGGAGGTCCGCAACGCGCGCTGTCGCGCCTCCGGCCGGCTTCAGGCGTGGAGGCTGTCGGCGAAGCCGAGGGCGACGAGCTGGGCCCGGTTCACCTGCTCGAACGGCAGATGCAGCGCGGTGGCTGCCGCGCTCAGGGCCTTGGCGTCGAACTGTTCGCAGCACTGCGCGAGGCGCAGGAAGGGCGCGAATTCGCCCTGGCCGTAAAGCAGCGCCTCGCTGACGTTGGCCGGCAGGTGCATCTCGTCGAGCAGGGCCTGCATCGAGGTGCCGAGCAGGGTGTGCAGCAGCGAGAAGGCGCCGGTGATGAACAGGTTGTCGCGTTCGCTGGGCGCGAAGTAGCTCGCGCCGATCTCTTCCATGAAGCGGCCGCGCACGATCGCCGTCTGCGTCAGCGCCGGCGCGCCCGGCTCCCGGCCGGCCTCGACCAGCAGCAGCGACAGCCACTTGTTGAGGGCGTCGTAGCCGAGGATGCTGACCGCATGGCGGAAGGAGTGGATCTCGCACATCAGGCCGAAACTGCCGGAGTTGACGTAGCGCAGCAGCTTGTAGCACAGGGCCACGTCCTGCTTGAGCACGGCCTCGATGTCGCGGATGTCGCCGTTGCTGCGTACCAGCTTGAGCAGGCGGGCGATGTGCGCATGGCCGGGCGAGAGCGTCCTCGCCGACGGCTTGCCGTTCAGGAAGAACCAGCCCGAGGCGCCGTCGAAGCCCGCGTCGACCGCGCTGCGGAACGCGGCCGCATCGGACAGGCCCCAGGCCAGGCTGAGGCCGGGCGATGTGCTGGGCGCCCCGCTGTGGCGCGCGTCGATGAGCACGAAGCGCCAGTCGTGGCCGGCCGGCAGCGGCATGCCGGGCTGGAACCAGGTCAGGCACATGCCGACACCGGCAGCGCGCAGCTGCGCGATCAGCGCCTGGGTACGGCGATGGACGAGGGTCTGTGCCGGGATCTCGATCGCGGTGTTGGCCGGGATCGACCACGCCAGCAGCTCGGGCGTCGGCACCAGGCGGCCGAGGCTGACGAAGACCGGGGTCCGCGTGGGCCACACGTCGGCCTGGCTGGCGAGCGCCTCCGCCACCGCGCCGACGTCGGGGCCGTGGGCGATCAGGCGGTTGGCGGTGATCGCGTCGTTCTTGTTGACGACCGGCTCGCGCGTCAGCAGGGTGGTCTGGGTCATCGTGCGCTGGGCTCAGCTCGTCGGCTGGGCGAAGGTGAAGGCGTCGGCGAAGAAGGCGTCCTCGGACAGGCCACGGCTGGCGCAGAAGCTGCTGCGCGCGACGTCGACCATCACCGGCGCGCCGCAGGCATAGACCTCGTGGCCGGAAAGATCGGCGAAGTCGTCCAGCACCGCCTGATGCACCAGGCCCTGGCGGCCCTCCCAGACCTCGTCGGACAGCACCGGCACGTAGCGGAAGCCGGGCAGGGCCGTTTCCCAGGAGCGGGCGAGCGCGTCCATGTACAGCCCGGCGCGGGTGCGCGCGCCCCAGTACAGGGTGATCGGCCGGGTCAGGCCGATCTGGATGGCGTGCTCGACGATGCCCTTGATCGGCGCGAAGCCGGTGCCGCCGGCGACCATCACGATCGGCCGCGCCGAGTCCTCGCGCAGCCAGAAGGCGCCGTGCGGGCCTTCGAAGCGCAGGATCTCCTTTTCCTTCATGGTCTCGAACACGTGGCCGGTGAAGCGGCCGCCGTCGATGCGGCGCACGTGCAGCTCGAGGTGGCCACCATCGTGCGGGGCGTTGGCGATCGAGAAGCTGCGCCGCTGACCGTCGGCGAGCAGGATGTCGACATACTGGCCGGCGCGAAACTGGAAGTTCTCGCTCGCCGGCAGCTTGAGGTCGATGAGCATGACGTCGTCGGCCAGACGCTGCAGCTTCTGCACGCGCGCGGGCAGCTTCTTGACCGGGATGTCGCCGGCGCGGGTGACGTTGCGCGCCTGCACCACCAGGTCGCTCAGCGGCTTGGCGCAGCAGAACAGCGCGTAGCCCTCGGCGCGCTCGGCATCGCTCAGTGCGCCCGCGGAATGAGGTCCCTGGTCCACCACGCCTTCCAGCACCTTGCCCTTGCACGCGCCGCAGGCGCCGTCGCGGCAGCTGTGCGGCAGCATCAGGCCGGCGGCGAGCGCGGCCTCGAGGACGGTCTGGTCGTCGGCGGCTTCGAAGTGGTGGTCGCCGGGGCGAAGTGAAATCCGATGCGTCATGGTGCGTGAGATAATGAATTTATGAAACGAATCCTGATCGTCGGTAGCGGCGACGTCGCCCTGCGTGCCCTGCCCTGGCTCACCCGGCGCTTCCGCGTCTATGCCCTGGCGCGCCACGCCGAGTCCGCTGCCGCCTTGCGCGCCGCCGGCGCGGTGCCGCTGGTGGGCGATCTCGACGACCGCCGCAGCCTGCGGCGGCTGGCCGGCGTGGCCGATGCGGTGCTGCATTTCGCGCCGCCGCCGGCGAGCGGAGAGGGCGACCCGCGGACGAGGCGCCTGCTGGCCGCCCTGGGAAGCGGCAAAAGTCTACCACACGGCGTGATATACATAAGCACGACAGGGGTTTACGGCGACTGCGGCAGTGCGCGCGTGGACGAGACCCGGCCGTGCAATGCGCAGACCGCGCGCGGCCGGCGCCGGGTCGATGCCGAGCGCCGCCTGCGCGCCTTCTGCCGGCGCAGCGGGGTGCGGGTGGCGCTGCTCCGTGCCCCCGGCATATACGCCGCCGACCGCCTGCCGCTCGACCGCCTGCAGCGCGGCGACCCGGTGCTGTGCGCGGACGATGACGTGCATACCAACCACATCCATGCCGACGACCTCGCCCGCATCGCCTGCCTGGCGCTGTTCCGCGCCCCGGCCGCGCGCGCCTACAACGCCAGCGACGACTCGGGCATGAAGATGGGCGACTACTTCGACGCGGTGGCCGACGCCTTCGCGCTGCCGCGGCCGCCGCGCCTGAGTCGCGCCGAGATCGCCACCCGGCTGTCGCCGCTGACGCTGTCCTTCATGGGCGAGTCGCGCCGCCTCGACAATCGGCGGCTGAAGCGGGAACTGCGCCTGCGCCTGCGCTATCCGACGGTCGCGGACGGCCTGCGTGCCGCCACCGCGCGCTGAATCCGGCGCACACCCCATCCCACTGTTCATGTCCAAACCGGAGCGAGATTCCGCATGCTGTACCTGAAGTCCCTGCACATCGTGTTCGTCGTGAGCTGGTTCGCCGGCCTGTTCTACCTGCCGCGCCTGTTCGTGAACCACGCCATGGTCGAGGATGCCGCCACCCGCGAGCGCCTGGCGATGATGGAAATGAAGCTTTACCGCTTCATGACGCCGCTCGGCATCCTCGCCGTCGCGCTCGGCCTGTGGCTGTGGTTCGGCTACGGCTTCGCCGGGGGCTGGCTGCATGTGAAGACGCTGCTGGTGGTCGGCCTGATCGGCTACCACCTTTATTGCGGCCGCCTGATGCGCGAGTTCGCCGCCGGGCGCAACACGCGCAGCCACGTCTGGTATCGCTATTTCAACGAGATCCCGGTCCTGGTGCTCTTCGTCGTGGTGTTCCTGGTCGTGCTGAAGCCGTTCTGAGCACGGGCGGACAGGAAGGATGAACGAGGCGGTGAGGGGAGGGGACAGGATGCTGCACGAGACGGCGGACGCCGCCGCCAACGGCGTCGGCGGACGCAAGGTGGCCGGCCAGGCGGGTGCGCAGGGCGGAGTCATGACGGTGGATCTGGCCGAGTACAACTGGCAGGCGCATTCGGTGCTGGTGGTCGATGACGAGGAGGGCATGCGCAACTTCCTCGAGCGCACGCTCGCCCGCCGCTGCGGCATGGTGCAGTCCGCGGCCGATGCCGAGCACGCCGCGGCGCTGATGGCACGGCTGCATTTCGACCTGCTGATCCTCGACATCGCGCTGCCCGGCAAGTCGGGCATCGAGTGGCTGCACGAACTGCGCGAGCATGGCTACATGGGCGACGTGATCCTGGTCACCGCCTTCGCCGACATGGAGACCGCGATCGACGCGCTGCGCGGTGGCGCGTCCGACTTCATCCTCAAGCCCTTCCGCGTCGACCAGATCCTCAATTCGATCAAGCGCTGCTTCGAGCGTGCCCGCCTGGCACGCGAGAACTTCGTCCTGCGCCGCGAGCTCGCCGGGCTGGCCGCAGACCCGATCGGCCTGGTCGGGCATTCGCCGGCGATGGAGCAGCTGCGCGCGATGGTGCGTCGCATCGGGCAGATGCCGAGCACGGTGCTGCTGCTCGGCGAATCCGGCACCGGCAAGGAGGTGGTCGCGCGCGCCCTGCACCAGACCAGCCCGCGCGCGCAGCGCCCCTTCGTGCCGCTCAACTGCGCGGCGATCGCCGCCGAGCTGATCGAGAGCGAGCTCTTCGGCCACGTCAAGGGTGCCTTCACCGGCGCGACCGAGAGCCGCAACGGCCTGTTCTACTACGCCCATGGCGGCACGCTGTTTCTCGACGAGATCAGCGAACTGCCGCTGGCGCTGCAGACGCGGCTGCTGCGCGTGCTCGAGGAGCGCAAGCTGCGCCCGGTGGGCTCCGAGCGCGAGGTGCCGGTGGATGTGCGCATCATCGCCGCCTCCAACCGCAACCTCGCCGCCGAGGTCAAGGCGGGGCGCTTCCGCGAGGACCTCTACTACCGGCTGGCGGTGGTCGACCTGAGCCTGCCGCCGCTGCGCAGCCGCAGCGAGGACATCCCCGACCTGATGCGCCACTTCATGCAGCAGCTCGCGGTGCAGCTCGGGGTCGCGCCGCTGCCGCTGTCGCACGAGGTCGTCAGCCGGCTGCAGGCCTATGCCTGGCCGGGCAACGTGCGCGAACTGCGCAACTACGTCGAGCGCTCGATGATCCTCGGCTGCTTCTCGAACACGCCGCCGGGCGCGCCCGCGGCCGAGGTTGTGCCGCTCCCCGGCGAGCTGGCGCTGAGCCTGGCCGAGGTCGAGCGCCGCCACATCGAGCGCGTGGTCGGGGACTGCGCCGGCAACAAGACCGAGGCCGCGCGCCGGCTGGGCGTGTCGCGCAAGACCCTGGAACGCAAGTTCGCCGAATGGGCCGCCGCGGAAGCGGACGACGTCGGCCGCGTCGATCGCAGGGCCTGAGCGGCATGGCGACGCGCGACCGCGGCCGCCGGCCGCGGCGGGAGACCCGCAGGTGCTGATGCGCCTGCCGCACGCGTTCGCCGAGCGCCTGCGCCGTTCGGTGCGGGCGAAGCTGCTCGGCCTGGTGCTGGCGCCGCTGATGCTCGGCTTCCCGATCATCATGGGCCTGCTGTGGTACTGGGGCGAGGCCTATTACCACCGCCTGATGGTGTCGCGGGTCGGCAGCGACCTGGCGACCGCGCACGGCTATTTCGAGCGCGTGATCGAGGGGGTCGGCCATGGCATCGACGGGCTCGCCGGCTCGCAGGCGCTGGCCCAGGCGCGCGCTGCGCCGGAGGATCTGGACGCACTGCTGGCCGCGCGCCGGCAGATGCTGGGGCTGGATTTCCTGAACCTGCTCGATACCGAAGGCCGCGTGCTGCGCGCCTCGACCGGCATGACGGCGGGCGCCGACCGCGCCGCCTGGCCGGTGGTGGCGCGCGCGCTGCAGGCCGACGCGGGGAGCGCGATCGAGCGCTTCGATGCCGCCGACCTGGAGGCGATCTCCCCCACCCTGCGCGAGCGCGCCCGCCTGGCGCTGGTGCGCACCGAGCGCGCCGCGCCGGATCCGCGCCCCGAGGAAAACCGCGGCCTGGTCGTGCAGGCCGCCGCCCCGGTGCTCGATGCGCGCGGCGAACTGGTCGGCGTGCTCGAGGGCGGCGTGCTGCTCAACGGCAACCTCGGCTTCGTCGATACCCTCAACGACATCGTCTACCGCAGCGGCAGCCTGCCCGCGGGCAGCGAGGGCACCGCGACCCTGTTCATCGACGACGTGCGCATCGCCACCAATGTGCGCCTGTTCGAGGGCGCGCGCGCGCTCGGCACGCGTGCCTCGGCCGAGGTGCGGGAGCACGTCCTCAGCCACGGCCGCACCTGGCTCGAGCGCGCCTTCGTCGTCAATGACTGGTACGTGTCGGCCTACGAACCGGTGGTCGACAGCCGCGGCGAGCGCGTCGGCATGCTCTACGTCGGCTTCCTCGAGGCGCCCTTCCGCGCCGCCAAGCAGATGGCGCTGCTGATCGTGGCCGCGGTGTCGCTGCTGGTCAGCGTGGCCGGCGCGCTGCTGACCCTGCACTGGGCGCGCGGCATCTTCCGCCCGATCGAGCGCATGCACGCCACCATCGGCGGCATAGACGCCGGTGACGAGCGCGCGCGGGTCGGCGACGTCGCCAGCCGCGACGAGCTCGGCCGGCTCGCCACCGCCTTCGACCGCCTGCTCGACGACCAGGCGGCGCGCCGCGCCGAGCTGCAGGCGCTCAACGCCTCGCTCGACCGCAAGGTCGCCGAGCGCACCGCCGATCTCGCCGCCGCCAACGAGGAACTGCACGCCGCCCAGCGCCGCCTGGTGATGAGCGAGAAGCTGGCCGCGATCGGCGAGCTCACCGCCGGCGTGGCGCACGAGATCAGCAACCCGACCGCGGTGATCCAGGGCAACCTCGACCTGCTGCGCGAGGAGCTCGGCCCGGCGGCGCAGCCGGTGGCAAACGAGATCCGCCTGATCCACGAGCAGGTCGGGCGCATCCGCCTGATCGTCACAAAGCTGCTGCAGTTCGCCCGCCCGGGCGAGTTCGTCGGCTACGTCGAGGACGTGGACGTGAATGCCGCGCTCGCCGACTGCCTGGTGCTGACCCGCCAGCACCTGACGCGCGCCGGGGTGAAGGTGGTGCAGAAGCTGGAGGCGCGCGGCCGGGTGCATATCAACCTGCCGGAACTGCAGCAGGTGCTGATCAACCTGATCGTCAATGCGGTGCAGGCCATGCCCGCCGGCGGCACGCTGACGCTGGAGACCGCCGATCGCGATCCGCAACAGGATGCGCGCGGCGTGCGCATCACCGTGCGCGACACCGGCACAGGCATCCGCGCCGAGGACATGGCGCGCCTCTTCGACCCTTTCTTCACCACCAAGAAACGGCAGGGCACCGGGCTCGGGCTGTCGATCAGCCACACCCTGGTCGGACGCTACGGCGGACGCATCGAGGTCGACAGTGCGCCGGGCCGCGGCGCCGCCTTCGCGGTCAGCCTGCTGGCCGAGCCGGACTATCGCAACGACAGGGCCGCGAACGGATGCGGCGACGAATCACGGGAAGCGAACGCGACATGAAAGTGATGGGTTTCGCCGGCTGGTCCGGCAGTGGGAAGACGACGCTGGTGGAGCAGGTGATCGGCGTGCTGAGCGCGCGCGGCCTGGCGGTGTCGCTGGTCAAGCATGCGCACCACAGCTTCGACATCGACCACGCCGGCAAGGACTCCTGGCGCCACCGCCAGGCGGGATGCGGCGAGGTGCTGGTCAGCTCCGCCCAGCGCTGGTCGCTGACCCGCGAACTGCGCGGCGCGCCCGAGGCTACGCTGGACGAGCTGCTCGCCCATCTGGCGCCCTGCGACATCGTGCTGGTCGAGGGCTTCAAGCGCGCGCCGATCCCCAAGATCGAGGTCCATCGCGCGGTGGTGACCGCGCCGCTGCTGCACCCGGACGACCCGCACATCATCGCCATCGCCACCGATACCACGCTCGCCACGTCCCTGCCGCGGCTCGACATCAACGACCCGGCACAGGTCGCGGACTTCATCGTCGCCTATCTCGGGCACTGAGTCGGACGGCTGCGCGGGGGCAGTGTTGCATTCATGCGACCCGAGCCGGGGTTGTTTCACTGTGTTTGCTAGTATTCTCGATATTTTTAAACAATCTCGAATAGAGAGGGGTCGATGAATACGCGCATGGATGCAGGACCGCACCGGATCGTCATCGTCGGTGGCGGCGCCGGCGGCCTGGAGCTGGCCACCCGCCTGGGGCGCAAGTTCGGTCGCCGCGGCAAGGCCGAAGTCACGCTCATCGACAGCAAGCGCACCCACATCTGGAAGCCCAAGCTGCACGAGATCGCCGCCGGCAGCATGGACATCGGCGATCACGAGGTGCCCTACCTGGCGCAGGCGCACTGGCATGGCTTCCGCTTCCGCATCGGGCGCATGACCGGACTCGACCGCCGCGCGCGCGAGGTCCATGTCGCGCCTTTCGTCGATGAGGACGGCAGGGAGGTCACACCGGCGCGCTCCTTCCCCTACGACACGCTGGTGATCGCGGTGGGCAGCCAGAGCAACGACTTCGGCACCCCCGGCGTGCGCGAGCACGCGCTGAAGCTGGAGACGGTGGCCGACGCGCGCCGCTTCCACGTGCGCATGGTCAACGCCTGCGTGCGCGCCCACGCCCAACGCACCCCGCTGCGCCCCGAGCAGCTGCACGTGGCGATCATCGGCGCCGGCGCCACCGGGGTCGAGCTCGCCGCCGAGCTGCACCACACGACCCGCGAGGTGGTGGCCTACGGCCTGGACCGTCTCGATCCCGACAAGGACATCAGGCTCGCCCTGATCGAGGCCGCGCCGCGCGTGCTGCCGGCGCTGCCGGAGCGCCTGTCGAACTCGACCGAGCGCCTGCTGCGCAAGCTGGGCGTGGAGGTGCACACCGACGCCAAGGTCGCGGAAGTGCTCGCCGACGGCGTGCGCCTGGCCGACGGCCGCGTGCTGCCGGCGGAGCTGGTGGTGTGGGCGGCGGGGGTGAAGGGCGCGGACTTCCTCGCCGAGCTGGACGGCCTGGAGACCAACCGCATCAACCAGCTCATGGTGCGGCAGACGCTGCAGGCCACGGCCGACGACGACATCTTCGCGCTGGGCGACTGCGCCGCCTGCCCGTGGCCGGAGAAGAACGGCTTCGTACCGCCGCGCGCGCAGGCCGCCCACCAGCAGGCCTCGCACCTGTTCAGGCAGATCCAGCGCCGCATCGCCGGCAAGCCGGTGCAGGACTACCGCTACCGCGACTTCGGTTCGCTGGTCTCGCTCGGCGAGTTCAGCACGGTGGGGAACATGATGGGCGGGCTCACCAAGGGCGACCTGTTCATCGAGGGCTGGTTCGCACGCATGATGTACGCCTCGCTGTACAAGATGCACGAACTCGCCCTGCACGGCTGGGTGAAGGTGACGCTCGACACCCTGGCGCGCATGATCACGCGCCGCACCGAACCCCACGTCAAGCTGCACTGAGGGGCTGTCTCGATCGGCCGCTGACGCCTGCTCAGTCCATGCCGAGGATGCGGCCCTGCGGCGACAGGTCGTAGCCGCCCAGGCGGCGTGCCAGCGTCTGCGAGCGCGCATCGCCGTGGGTGGTGAGCAGGGCCTGGAACAGGCGGCGGAACAGGATCTCGCGCGGCAGGGCGAGATCGAAGGCCTCCCAGCCCAGTGACAGGAAGCCGAGGCCGAACTCCGCGGCGGCTGCGCGCGTGCCCGGTGCGCAGTCGGCATCCTCGCGCGCGACCAGGGCGGCGGCCTCGCGTTCGCTGCGGGCCTCGGCCACCACGCTGCAGTCGGCCGCCGCAAAGCCGCGGCTGGCGAGTGCGGATTCGAGGAAGTGACGCGAGCCCGCGCCCGCCTGGCGCATCGCCCAGCGGTAGTCGAAGGCCGCGAGCGTCTCGATGCCATCCACCTCCAGGCCGCGGCGCAGGATGACGCCCTGTTCGCGCAGCGACAGGCGCACCAGCGCCCATTGCCGGCTGGCGGCGAAGCGGCGCAGCAGCAGGGCGTGCTGCTGGGCGCTGTGCTCGACCCCGCCCCAGTGCAGCGCACACACGTTCGCGCGCCGGCGGGCGAGCAGCTCCAGGCCGGTCATCGTGCCGGTGGGGCTGTAGGCGACCAGGCCGTCGCCCCCGAGCTGTTCGGCGAGCGCCGCGGTGGTCGCCGCCAGCAGCGGATCGTCGCTGCCGGTGATCAGCAGGCGGTCGGTGAGGGCGCCGCCGTGGGCCTGCTCCAGCAGCCATTCCTCGAGCAGGGCGCGCGGGAACAGCCACTTGCCGCCGACGCGCGCGGCCGGAAGCTCGCGGCTGTTGGCGAGCTCGTAGAGCTTCTTCTCGTTCAGGTGCAGGAAGGCGGCGGCCTCGCGCGCGGTCAGGCAGGCGGCGGGCGTCTCAGCCATGATTCGGTCGTGGCAGGTCCTTCGCCGCCGCGGCCAGTTCGTCGCGGGTGTTGATGTTGCGGAAGGCGGCCTCCTCGTCGTCGAAGCCGACCTCGACCACCTTCAGCGTGCCGTACCAGCGGTCGATCTTGCGGCCACCGCCGGCGAGGAAGGCGCCGAGGTGCCCGGCGACGTCGCGCCGGCACAGGCAGAACACCGGATGCGGCTGGTCGAAGGTCTTCGCCACCGCAAGCTGGGCGTCGGCGGCGTGCAGCGCCGCGGCCAGGCGTTCGACCAGGTCGGCGGGCAGGAAGGGGGAGTCGCAGGGCGCGGTGACCACCAGCGGATGCTGCGCGCGCACCAGCGCCGCATGCAGTCCGGCGAGCGGGCCGGCGAAGCCGCCGATGTCGTCGCCGAACACCGGGTAGCCGAAGGCCTGCCAGGCCTCGAGGTTCTGGTTGGCGTTGATGATCAGCTCGTCGACCTGGGGGGCGAGGCGCGCCAGCGCGTGCGCCGCCATCGGCCGGCCGGCGAGTTCGACCAGGCCCTTGTCGACGCCGCCCATGCGGCTGCCCTGGCCGCCGGCGAGCAGCACGCCGGTGATGCGTTGCGCGGCGGGGCGGGATGAGGTGTGTGCGTTCATGTCTTGTGCCGGATCCTGGGGTTCAGTCGCGCACGAAGCGGTCGGCGCCGGAGAACAGCAGGTAGTGCTTGCCCTGTGCCCGTCCGACCATGGTCAGCCCGATCTTGTGGGCGATCTGCCAGCCCATGTGGGTCAGCCCGGAGCGCGACACCAGGAAGGGGATGCCCATCTGCGCGGTCTTGATCACCATCTCCGAGGTCAGGCGGCCGGTGGTGTAGAAGATCTTGTCGGCGCCGTCCAGCCCGTCCAGCCACATCTGGCCGGCGATCGCGTCCACCGCGTTGTGGCGGCCGACGTCCTCGAAGAACATCAGGATCGCGCAGCCCCCGGGCGTGGCCTGCGCGAGCGCGCAGCCGTGCACCGCGCCCGCCTGCTTGTAGATCGATTCGTGCTGGCGCACCGCGCCCATCAGCGCGTACAGCGTGGATTGCCTGAGCAGGCGATCGTGCGGCAGGCGGATCTGGTCGATCTCGTCCATCAGCCCGCCGAACACCGTGCCCTGGCCGCAGCCGGTGGTGACGGTGCGGCTGCCGAGCTTCTCGTCGGCGTCGCGCAGGCCGTCGCGGGTGGTGACCGAGACCGCGTCGACCTCCCAGTCGACCTGCACCGACGCGATCTCGTCCAGGCTTCTGACCAGGCGCTGGTTGCGCAGCCAGCCGATGGTCAGCGCCTCGGGCGCCGCGCCCAGCGTCATCAGGGTGACGATCTCGCGCTTGTCGACGTAGAGCGTGAGCGGGTGCTCGCCGGCGATCGAGGTCGGCACGGTGTCGCCATTCTCATCGAGGGCGGGGATCTCGACCGTGAGCGGGCGGCTGGCCTGGCTGAGCAGGGGACGGCGGGGAGGGATCATCGCGGCGGGGCTGGGGATGCGTGAGCGCTCGATTGTAGCCGCAAGTCCTGTTGCGCACGGACTTGCGGCCTCGCGCCCGGGGGGCGTTCGTGGCTGCGGGACCGCGCACGAGGGCCCCTGGGGGTTTTCACGGTCTCGCGCGCGGATGGGTGGCGCACGTATGCTGTAGACGACATAGGCATGCCTTTCCCGGGACAGCACGATGAAAGAATTTCCGATCGCGGTGATCATGGAGCGCCGCCGCCTGAACAATCCCTGGGTCGACGCCGCCTGGGAGGCGGTCGGGGTGGTGCCGGCCTTCGACGACCCCGATCCCGCGCCGCGCCGCATCGTGGACGAGGCCGAGCGCAGTCAGTGGCGCATGGGCGGCTTCGTGCTCGAACTGTTCCGCGACGAGGCCGAGAACTACTTCGCCAACGTCACCGCACCCATCCCCAAGGTGTTCGTGATGTGGCGCATGGACGAGGAGCTGCCGCGGCCGGCGGCGGTGTCGGTGAGCTACGGCGAGGCGGCGCGCTGGCTGGATTCGGGCGAGCAGGTCGATGGCGTCGCGATGCCGCGCGAGATCGCCGACTGGGTGGGCGACTTCGTCAATACGCACTACAAGCCCGAGCCGAAGAAGAAGGTCAGGCGCAACGATCCCCTCGGCCTGGACCGGAGGCGCACATGAGCGGTGGTTTTCTGGGGCGCTGGTCGCGGCGCAAGCTGGCTGGCGCCGGCAAGACGCTGCTGGCCGATGCGCCCGCGTCGGGTCCGCTGCCGACGACCGTGGTCGGGCACGGCGTCGCCGCCGCCTCGGTTTCCGCCGCGGCGGAGCCGGCCCCGGCGGAGCGCGATGCCGGGACGCCCGCCGCCGAGGCGCAATTGCCGCCGGTCGAGGCCCTGACGCTCGATTCCGACTTCACCGCCTTCCTGAAGGAGGAGGTGAGCGAGGCGTTGCGGCGCAAGGCCCTGCACAAGCTGTTCGCCGACCCCCATTTCAACCGCATGGACGGGCTCGACGTCTATATCGACGACTATTCGCTGCCCGACCCGATCCCGCCCGAGGCCATGGCCAAGCTCCAGCACGCGCGCGAGTGGCTGATGGCGAACGAGCCGGAGGTCGATGCGGAGGTGGCGGGTTCGTCCGCCGGACAGGCCGCGGGCGCGCGACCGGCAGGGGACGAGGGGGCCATGCCCGATGCGCCGGGGGGCGTAGGTGCAGACGCCCGGCCGGCGGACGAGCCGGCTAAGGAGCCTGGCGCCGGGCGTGGCGCGGAGCTTGCGGATGAACACGGCCCGGGGCCGACCGCGGCGGGCCGCGAACCATGGCACGGGCCGGGTGCAGCTGCGACCGACGACGCCTCCGAACCTGCTGCCGGAGCGAGCGGGGCGTGCGTGCAAGGGAAGGACGACCGTCGCCGTACGGGCGGTGCGATGCAGGGCGGAGACGATGTGCTGTCCGTTGCCACCGCTTCCGCCGGATGCGCGCCGATCCGGTCGCGACAAAAAGCGCCCTGAGGGACAAATTGTCCCGTCCGTCCGATGTTCTTTCATGTTCGGCGGTTTTTGGCGGGCTTGGGCGGCGTCTGCTTCTTTAAGTGCTGGCCTATGAACTGCTTTGCTTAAGTTGATCGATGGAAGGAAACATGTCCGACAGCCTCAAGCCGAGTTCCCGGGTTCATCTCTGCGACTGCAATCGCAGCTTCGCGCTCGACGCCGAGCGCCTGGCGCCGGCGATCTGCCATCACGCCCTGTGCGGGGCCGAGCTGCCGGCACTCGAAGCCGCGCTCGCCCGCGGGCAGACCGTGCATGTCGCCTGTACGCAGGAAAGCGCACTGTTCGGCGAGCTCGCCGAGGCGCAGGGCGCCGGCGAACGCATCCGCTTCTTCAACCTGCGCGAGAACGCCGGCTGGTCGGCGGAGTCGGCCGTCGCGACGCCCAAGCTCGCCGCGCTGATCGCCGCCGCGACCACGCTGGCCGACCCCGAGCCGGTGCCCGCGGTGCAGATGAGCGCCGGGCGCAGCCTGCTGATCGTCGGCGAGGCGGGCGCGGCGCTGGGCTGGGCGGAGCGCCTGGCCGGCAGCTTCGAGCCGGCGGTGCTGATCACCGCCCGCACGCCGGATGTCGAGCTGCCGGCGGTCAATGCGTATCCGGTGTGGTCGGGCCGGCCGGTGAGGCTTTCCGGCCACCTCGGCGCCTTCGACCTCGAATGGACGCAGGAGAACCCGATCGACCTCGAGTCGTGCGTGCGCTGCAACGCCTGCGTCAAGGCCTGTCCCGAGGGCGCGATCGGCTGGGACCTGCAGGTCGACGTCGACGCCTGTCGCAGCCACCGCGCCTGCGTCGCCGCCTGTGGCGAGATCGGCGCGATCGATTTCGCGCGCGCCGACGCTGCGCGCCGCGAGCGCTTCGACCTCGTGCTGGACCTCTCGGCCGAGCCGCTGCTGCACCGCGTCGAACTGCCCGACGGCTACGCCGCGCCGGGACGCGATCCCTTCGAGCAGGCGCTCGCGGTGCAGGCGCTGGGCGAGTTCGTCGGCGAGTTCGAGAAGCCGCGCTACGTCGCCTTCGAGGCCGGGCTGTGCGCGCACAGCCGGGCGAAGAAGAGCGGGTGCACGAACTGCATCGAGGCCTGTTCCACCGAAGCGATCCGCTCCAGCGGCGATGTGATCGCGGTCGACCCCTACCTGTGCAAGGGCTGCGGCACCTGCAGCACGGTGTGCCCCTCGGGCGCGCTGTCCTTCCAGTTTCCGCGCGTCCCGGAGCTCGGCCAGCGCGTGAAGACCCTGCTCGCCGAGTATGCCCGCGCCGGCGGCACCGACGCCTGCGTGCTGTTCCATTCCGCCGAGGCCGGCACCGCGACCATCGCCCGCCTGGCGCGCCGCGGCCGTGGCCTGCCGGCGCGGGTGATCCCGGTCGAGGTGTGGAGCGCGGATGCGGTCGGGCTGGACCTGATGCTTGGCAGCCTCGCGCTCGGCGCATGCCAGGTGGCGGTGCTCGCCGCCGGCAGCCATGACGCCGCGCCGTTGAAGGCCCAGGCCGGCCACGGCCAGACCATCCTCGGGGCACTCGGCTACGTCGGCGAGCACCTGCGCGTGATCGAGGCCGATGCCGAGGACTGGCGGACGCTCGAAACCGCGCTCCACGACTGGGTGCCGGCGACCGGCGTCGCCGAGCCGGCGCGCTTCCAGCTGCTGGCGAAGAAGCGCGAGACGCTGGACTTCGCGCTGCGCCACCTGGTCGCCCACGCGCCCGCGGCCGCCACGCCCGCCGGGCTGCCGGCGGCGATCGCGCTCAAACCCGGCGCGCCCTTCGGCCAGGTGATCGCCTCCGATGCCTGCACCCTCTGCATGTCCTGTACCGGCGCCTGTCCGGCCGGCGCTCTGCGTGCCGCCAGCGACGCCTACCGTCTCGAGTTCGTCGAGAAGAACTGCCTGCAGTGCGGGCTGTGCGAGGCCTCCTGTCCGGAGTCCGCGATCACGCTCGAGCCGCGCCTGCTGCCCGGCGAGTACGGCAAGGAAGGTGCCCGCCGCGCACGCACGCTGCGCGAGGCCGACATCTTCCATTGCGTGTCCTGTGGCACGGCCATGGGGGCCGCGCCGCTGATCGAATCCATGATCGCCCGCCTGTCCGGCCACTCGATGTTCGCCGGCGAGGCCGAGCGTGCGCGCCTGCGCATGTGCGCCGACTGCCGGGTGATCGACATGATGAAGGCCGGATCCGCCGTGAATGCCTGGGACCTGAGCGAATGAGCGAAGCAATCTCCATCCAGCCGCAGCCGACCTGGTCGGACGAGGACCGCGCGCGCGCCGAGCACTACGCGCTGATCGCGCGCCTGTTCCACGCCGCGCCCGATGCCGCGCTGCTGGCGGCGCTCGCGCAGGCCGGGCAGACCCTCGGCGGCGATCAGGGCGACCTGCCGCGCGCCTGGGCGGCGCTCGGCGTCGCGACGCGGGCGATGCCGCTGCAGGCGGTGGTCGACGAGTTCGATGCGCTGTTCGTGTCGGTGGGCAAGCCCGAGGTGATGTGCAACGGCTCCTGGTACCTGACCGGTTTCCTGCAGGAAGAGCCGCTCGCCGACCTGCGCGACGATCTCGCCGAGCTCGGCCTGGGTCGCCGCCCGGGCGTCACCGAGACCGAGGACCACATCGCCGCGCTCGCCGAGGTCATGCGCCATCTGGTGCTGACCGGGCCTGACGAGGCCGGGCTGGCGCGCCAGCGGCAGTTCTTCGGCCGTCATCTTGCGCCCTGGTACGCGCAGTTCGCCGGCGCGCTGGCGGCGGCACCGGGGGCGGACTTCTACGCGAGGGTCGGCGGCCTGCTGGCGGCCTTCATGGACATCGAGCGCCAGGCGTTCGACATGCTGGAGGCGGAGGCGCGCTGAGCGCCGACGTGATCGAAACGATGCGGAGCGGGCGGGTGCCTGCGCTGCGAATGAGGGGAGAGCGAGGATGAAGGACGAAAACACCAAGCTGTCGCGCCGCAACTTCCTGGCCGCGATCGGTGCCGGCAGTGCCGCCGGCGCTGCCGCACTGGCCGCGACCGCGGCGCAAGCCACGCCGGTGACCGCCAAGGTGGTCGAGGACGCGCGCCGCGAGGCCGCCGACCAGGGCGTCAGCGCGCACATGCGCAATTACTACCGCACGACGCGGATCTGAGGAGGACGCGAGGATGTTGACCAGGAAATCCGCGACCGCCGCCACCGGCGCGCGTCGCCTGCGCGGCGCCGCCGCCCGCCAGCTCGGCCAGACCATGGACCGCCGCGCCTTCCTCAAGCGCTCCGGCCTGGGCGTGGGCGCCGGCGTGCTCGCCACCCAGCTGCCCTACAACTTCATCGGCGCCGCCGATGCCGCCGCGCCCGCAGGCGCCTCGCGCGCCGAGGGCAAGGCCGAGGTGCGCCGCACCGTCTGCACCCACTGTTCGGTGGGTTGTGCCAGCGACGCGATCGTGCGCAACGGCGTGTGGGTGCACCAGGAGCCGGTGTTCGACTCGCCGATCAACCTCGGTTCGCACTGCGCCAAGGGCGCGGCCCTGCGCGAGCACGGCCACGGCGAATACCGCCTGAAGTACCCGATGAAGCTGGTCGACGGCAAGTACCAGAAGATCTCGTGGGAAGAGGCGCTGAACGAGGTCGGCGACCGCCTGCTGAAGATCCGCGAGGAGTCCGGCGCCGACGCGGTGTACTGGATCGGCTCCTCCAAGCACAACAACGAGCAGGCCTACCTGCTGCGCAAGTTCGTCTCATTCTGGGGCACCAACAACTGCGACCACCAGGCGCGCATCTGCCACTCCACCACCGTGGCGGGCGTGGCGAACACCTGGGGTTACGGCGCGATGACGAACTCCTACAACGACATGCAGAACGCCAAGGCGATGCTGTTCATCGGCTCGAATGCGGCCGAGGCGCACCCGGTGTCGTTGCTGCACATCCTGCACGCCAAGGAAAACGGCGCGAAGATGATCGTCGTCGATCCGCGCTTCACCCGCACCGCGGCCAAGGCCAACCAGTACATCCGCATCCGTTCGGGCACCGACGTGCCCTTCCTGTTCGGCCTGCTGTACCACATCTTCCAGAACGGCTGGGAAGACAAGCAGTACATCGACGACCGCGTCTTCGGCATGGACAAGATCCGCGAGGAGGTGCTCGCCAAGTGGACGCCGGACAAGGTCGAGGAGGCCTGCGGCGTGCCCGAGGACCAGATGCTGCTGGCCGCGCGCACCATGGCCGAGAACCGCCCGAGCACCATCGTCTGGTGCATGGGCCAGACCCAGCACTCGATCGGCAACGCCATGGTGCGCGCCTCCTGCATCCTTCAACTCGCGCTCGGCAACATCGGCAAGGCGGGCGGTGGCGCCAACATCTTCCGCGGCCACGACAACGTGCAGGGCGCGACCGACATCGGTCCCAACCCCGACTCGCTTCCCGGCTACTACGGCCTGGCGACCGGCTCGTGGAAGCACTGGTGCAATGTGTGGGGCGTGGACTACGAGTGGGTGAAGGGCCGCTACGCCTCGCAGGAGCTGATGGAGAAGTCCGGCATCACCGTGTCGCGCTGGATCGACGGCGTGCTGGAGAACAAGGACCTCATCGACCAGCCCGCCGGCAACCTGCGCGCGGTGGTGTACTGGGGCCATGCCCCCAACTCGCAGACCCGCGGCGCCGAGATGGTCGAGGCGATGAAGAAGCTCGACACGCTGGTGGTGATCGATCCCTATCCGTCGGCGACCGCGGCGATGGCGGCCATGGTCCGCAAGGACGGCGTCTACCTGTTGCCGGCCTGCACCCAGTTCGAGACCGTCGGCTCCGCGACCGCCTCGAACCGCTCGCTGCAGTGGCGCGAGAAGGTCATCGAGCCGCTGTTCGAGTCCAAGCCCGACCACACCATCATGTACGCCTTCGCCAAGAAGTTCGGCTGGGCCGAGCAGTTCGTGAAGAACATCAAGGTGGAGAAGGATGCCCAGGGCTGGGACGAACCGAGCATCGAGGACACGCTGCGCGAGATCAACCGCGGCACGTGGACCATCGGCTACACCGGGCAGTCGCCCGAGCGCCTCAAGCTGCACATGAAGAACATGCACACCTTCGACGTGAAGACGCTGAAGGCGGTGGGTGGTCCCTGCGACGGCGAATACTTCGGCCTGCCGTGGCCGTGCTATGGCACGCCCGAGATGAAGCACCCGGGCACGCCCAACCTCTACGACACTTCCAAGCACGTCATGGACGGCGGCGGCAACTTCCGCGCCAACTTCGGCGTCGAGAAGGACGGCGTGTCGCTGCTCGCCGGCGAAGGCTCGGCCTCCAAGGGCGCCGACCTGCAGATGGGCTACCCCGAGTTCGACCACGTGCTGCTGAAGAAGCTGGGCTGGTGGGACGAGCTCACCGAGGCCGAGAAGGCCGCGGCCGAGGGCAAGAACTGGAAGACCGACCCCTCGGGCGGGATCATTCGCGTCGCCATGGTCAACCACGGCTGCCACCCCTTCGGCAACGCCAAGGCGCGCGCGGTGGTGTGGAACTTCCCCGACCCCGTCCCGCAGCACCGCGAGCCGATCTACTCGCCGCGTCCGGACCTGGTCGCCAAGTACCCGACCCACGACGACAAGATGAAGTTCTGGCGCCTGCCCACCCTGTACAAGTCGATGCAGGAGAAGGTGAAGGACATCTCCAAGGACTACCCGCTGGTGATGACCTCCGGCCGCCTGGTCGAGTACGAGGGCGGTGGCGAGGAAACCCGCTCCAACCCCTGGCTGGCCGAACTGCAGCAGGAGATGTTCGCCGAGGTGAACCCCAAGGACGCCAACGACGCCGGCTTCCGCAACGGCGAGTACATCTGGGTCGAGTCGCCCACCAAGGCCCGCCTCAAGGTGCGCGCCCAGGTCACCCAGCGCGTGGCGCCGGGCACGGTGTTCCTGCCCTTCCACTTCTCCGGCTGGTGGCAGGGCGAGGACATGCTGAAGTACTACCCCGAGGGCGCGGCGCCGGTCGTGCGCGGCGAGGCGGTCAACACCGCCACCACCTACGGCTACGACTCGGTGACCATGATGCAGGAAACCAAGACCACCCTGTGCCGCGTGAGCAAGGCCTGAGGGCGAGGAGAATAGACGATGGGACGCATGAAATTCCTGTGTGACGCCGAGCGCTGCATCGAGTGCAACGGCTGCGTCACCGCGTGCAAGAACGAGCACGAGGTGCCCTGGGGCGTGAACCGCCGCCGGGTGGTGACGATGAACGACGGCGTGCCGGGCGAGCGCTCGATCTCGGTCGCCTGCATGCACTGCTCGGACGCGCCGTGCATGGCGGTGTGCCCGACCGACTGCTTCTACAAGACCGAAGACGGTGTGGTGCTCCATGACAAGGACAAGTGCATCGGCTGCGGTTACTGCTTCTACGCCTGTCCGTTCGGCGCGCCGCAGTTCCCCAACGGCCCGGCGGCCTTCGGCGCGCGCGGCAAGATGGACAAGTGCACTTTCTGCGCCGGCGGCCCCGAGGAGACCGGTTCGGCCGCCGAGTACGAGAAGTACGGCTCCAACCGCCTCGCCGACGGCAAGCTGCCGCTGTGCGCCGAGATGTGCTCGACCAAGGCGCTGATCGCCGGCGATGCCGACGTGGTCGCGAACATCTTCCGCGAGCGCGTGCTGCGTCGCGGCGGCGGCGCCGAGGTGTGGGGCTGGGATGCCGCCTACGGTGGCGGCGAGCACAAGCAGGAACGCAAGCAGGAACGCAAGCGGGAGGGCCAGTCATGAGCACGAGGATCCTGAACCCACGCGCGCTCGCGGTCCTGGCGGGCGCGGCGGTGCTCGGCCTGTCGGCGTGCAGCGAGGTGCCGCAGGTCACGGTATACGAGCAGGGCCAGTACCGCGGCAAGACCGACACCCGCCCCTGGGAAGGCGACGGGTTCAAGGGCGACCGCGCGGCCTGGGAGAAGGCGCTCAAGGAGCGTTCCCGCGGCCAGAACGAGTACAACCGCATCCAGTGAGGAGAGCGCCATGACGACACAAGCGATGCGGGTGCGGCACGGCGGCTGGCTGGCCGTGCTGCTGCTCGCGCTCATGCTGTGGGCGGCGGCGCTGCCGCTGCAGGCGGCCGAGCCGCCGCCCGGCAGCAGCGCGGCGGACCAGGCCCAGCGCCAGGTCGAGCGTCCGCTCAACAACGCACCGGTGTGGCGGGCAGTGCGCTCGGGTGAGGAACACTTCACCCTTTCGCGCAGCCCCGAGGCCGGCGTGCTGATCCAGAGCGAAGGCAACACCTGGCGCCAGCTGCGCAACGGCCCGGTCACGCTCTACGGCGGCTGGCTGCTGATCCTGGTGCCTTCGGCCATCCTGCTGTTCTGGCTGGTCAGGGGCACGATGAAGCTGCACGGCGCCAAGACCGGGCGCAAGATGCTGCGCTTCTCGGGCTTCGAGCGCTTCGTGCACTGGGGTACGGCGATCAGCTTCCTGCTGCTCGCGGTCACCGGGCTGGCGATCCTGTTCGGCAAGCACGTGCTGCTGCCGCTGATCGGCCACGATGGCCTGGGCCTGCTGCTCAACGCCGGCAAGCTGGTGCACAACTACGTCGGTCCGCTGTTCGGGATCTTCGTGGTGCTGATGTTCTTCGCCTTCCTGCGCGACAACGTCTGGCGGCCGATCGACGCGGAGTGGATCCGCCGCGCCGGCGGCCTGCTCGACGGCAGTCACGTGCCCTCCGGGCGCTTCAATTTCGGCGAGAAGACCTGGTTCTGGTTCGGCGTCACCTTCCTCGGCCTCACGGTGGCGATCTCCGGCCTGATCATGGACTTCCCGAACCTGGGCGAGTGGACGCGCACCGACATGCAGACCGCGAACATCGTCCATGCCATCGGCGCGCTCCTGATGCTGGCGCTGGCCTTCGGCCACATCTACATGGGCACGCTCGGCGCCGAAGGCGCCTACGAGGCGATGAAGACCGGCTACGTCGACGAGACCTGGGCGCGCGAGCACCACGAGCAGTGGTACCACGACATCAAGGCGGGCAAGTCCGGGCGTCCCTGAGGCCGCTGCCGCCTGCTTCCCCCGCCCGGATCCACTCCTCTCCCTTCGGTCCGGGTGCATTTGGCCCTGCAGTGCGATGCGCGCTGCAGGGCCGTGTTTTTCCCGATGAGGCAGGTGCGTCCCCCAGGCGATGTCCGCACTGCGGCCGGCCCGCCGGCGGGCGCTACAATGCCGCCTTGTCCCCTGTCCGGAGCCCGCGATGGCCGAAACCTTCTTTTCTCCCTGTCCGCGCGGACTGGAAAGCCTGCTTGCCGACGAACTCACCGCGCTCGGTGCGCGCGCTGCGCAGGCGGTGCACGGCGGGGTGGGGTGGCAGGGCGACTGGGCGGCGTGCCAGCGCGCGAACCTGGAGAGCCGGCTCGCCACCCGGGTGATGTGGCGGGTGGCGCAGGGACGCTATCGGGCCGAGGTCGACATCTACAAGCTGGCCTACAGCGTGACCTGGGCGAAGTGGTTCACCGCCGACGACACCATCCGCATCTACGTCACCGCGCAGAAGTCGCCGCTGAAGAGCCTGGAATTCATCACGCTGCGGGTCAAGGATGCGGTGTGCGACCACTTCCGCACCGTCGCCGGGCGGCGCCCAAGCGTGGATACCGCCAACCCGGCGGTGCGCATCCACCTGTTCCTGACCGCCGACATCGCGACGCTGTACATCGACACCTCCGGCGAGCCGCTGTACAAGCGCGGCTACAAGCCGGCCGCGGTGGAGGCGCCGCTGAAGGAGAACCTGGCCGCCGGCATCCTGCGCCTGACCGGCTGGCAGCCGGGCGAGGCCCTGGTCGATCCGATGTGCGGCAGCGGCACCTTCCTGATCGAGGCCGCGCAGATGGCGCTCGACATCGCGCCCGGGCTGGGGCGCGGCTTCGCCTTCGAGCGCCTGCGCATCCACGACCGTGCGAGCTGGGCGGCGCTGCGGCGGGCGGCCGAGCAGCGGCGCAAGCCGGCGCGCGTGCTGCAGATCTTCGGCTCCGACATCGTCGGCGAATGGGTGCGGCGCAGCCGCCTGAACCTGGACGCCGCGGGCCTTGCCGACTGCGTGCGCCTCGACCGTGCCGACGTGCTCGAGCGTACGCCGCCGGCGGCGGAAGGGGTGATGGTGGCCAATCCGCCCTACGGGGTGCGCATCGGCGAGGCCGAGGAACTGGCGGCCTTCTACCCGAAGCTGGGCGATGCGCTCAAGCAGCGCTGGGGCGGCTGGCGCTGCTACCTGTTCACCGCCGACACCGCGCTGCCCAAGCTGATCGGGCTCAAGGCGAGCCGGCGCACGCCGCTGTTCAACGGCGCGCTCGAATGCCGGCTGTACGAATACCGCATGGTCGCGGGCAGCAACCGCGAGCGCGCGCCGCAGCCGCAGGCCTGAGCCTGCGGACGGTGGCTGCGCGTCGCGCTTACAGGATGTCGAGGTTCTTCAGGCTGCCGCCGACGTCCTGCTCGCCGAGCTTGCTGTACAGCTTGATCTGCAGGCGCAGGTCGTTGATCGAGTCGGCGTTGCGCAGCGCGTCCTCGTAGCTGATCAGTCCGCTCTCGTAGAGCTCGAACAGCGACTGGTCGAAGGTCTGCATGCCGAGCTCGCGCGAGCGCTTCATGATCTCCTTGATCTCGGGCACGTTGCCCTTGAAGATCAGGTCGGCGATCAGCGGCGAGTTCAGCATCACCTCGACCGCCGGCACCCGGCCCTTGCGGTCCTTCAGTGGCAGCAGACGCTGCGAGATCATCGCGCGCAGGTTCAGCGACAGGTCCATCAGCAGCTGCGTGCGGCGCTCTTCCGGGAAGAAGTTGATGATGCGGTCGATGGCCTGGTTGGCGCTGTTGGCGTGCAGGGTGGCCAGGCACAGGTGGCCGGTCTCGGCGAAGGCGATCGCGTAGTCCATGGTGTCGCGGTCGCGGATCTCGCCCATCAGGATCACGTCCGGCGCCTGGCGCAGCGTGTTCTTGAGCGCGGCCTCCCAGGACTCGGTGTCGATGCCGACCTCGCGCTGGGTGACGATGCAGTTCTTGTGCGCGTGCACGAACTCGATCGGGTCCTCGACGGTGATGATGTGGCCGTAGGTGTTCTCGTTGCGGTAGTCGACCATCGACGCCAGCGAGGTCGTCTTGCCGGTGCCGGTGCCGCCGACGAAGATCACCAGCCCGCGCTTGGCGAGCGCGATCTCGGTCAGCACCGGCGGCAGGCCGAGCTCGTCGAAGTTCGGGATCTTCTGCGGGATGGTGCGCAGCACCAGGCCGACGCGGCCCTGCTGCACGAAGGCATTGGCGCGGAAACGGCCGATGCCGGCGGGTGAGATGCCGAAGTTGCACTCCTTGCGCGCCTCGAATTCCGCCGCCTGGCGGTCGTTCATGACCGCACGCGCCAGTTCCGCGGTGTGCTGCGGCTGCAGGGCCTGGTTGGACTGCGGCACGATCTTGCCGTCGATCTTGATCGCGGGCGGAAAGCCGGTGGTGATGAAGAGGTCGGAGCCGTTCTTCTGCAGCATCAGCCGCAGCAGATCGTGCATGAACCTGAGGGCCTGGTCGCGTTCCATGTCTCGATCGCTCCTGCGGTCACGCCGCGAAATTGTCCTTGTTCTGCGCCCGGATGCGCGCCTCGGTCGCCGACACCACGTTGCGCCGCACCAGATCGGCCAGACACTGGTCCAGCGTCTGCATGCCGACGTTCTGGCCGGTCTGGATCGAGGAGTACATCTGCGCGACCTTGTTCTCGCGGATCAGGTTGCGGATCGCCGGGGTGCCGATCATGATCTCGTGCGCCGCCACCCGGCCCGAGCCGTCCTTGGTCTTGAGCAGGGTCTGCGAGATCACCGCGCGCAGCGACTCCGACAGCATCGAGCGCACCATGTCCTTCTCCGCCGCCGGAAAGACGTCGACGATACGGTCGATGGTCTTGGCCGCCGACGAGGTGTGCAGGGTGCCGAACACCAGGTGGCCGGTCTCGGCCGCGGTCAGCGCCAGGCGGATGGTCTCGAGGTCGCGCATCTCGCCCACCAGCACCACGTCCGGGTCCTCGCGCAGCGCAGCGCGCAGCGCGTTGTTGAAGGACATGGTGTCGCGGTGCACCTCGCGCTGGTTGATCAGGCAGCGCTTGGATTCATGCACGAATTCGATCGGATCCTCGACGGTCAGGATGTGGCCGTACTCGTTTTCGTTCACGTAGTCGATCATCGCCGCCAGCGTGGTCGACTTGCCCGAGCCGGTGGGGCCGGTGACCAGCACGATGCCGCGCGGCTGGTTGGCGATCTCCTTGAAGATCTTCGGGCAGTTGAGCTCTTCCAGCGTCAGCACCTTGGACGGAATGGTGCGGAACACCGCCGCCGCGCCGCGGTTCTGGTTGAACGCGTTGACACGGAAGCGGGCTAGGTTGGGCACGGCGAAGGAGAAGTCGCACTCCCAGGTTTCCTCGAACTGCTTGCGCTGGCCGTCGTTCATGATGTCGTACACCATCGCGTGCACTTCCTTGTGCTCCAGCGGTGGCAGGTTGATGCGGCGCACGTCGCCATGGACCCGGATCATCGGCGGCAGGCCGGCCGAGAGGTGAAGGTCGGAGGCCTTGTTCTTGACCGCGAAGGCGAGCAGTTCGGTGATGTCCATGTTGTCGTCTGTACCAGGATGCCCGCGCGGGGCAGGAGTGGGGCCGAAATGGGTCAACGTGGCGATGCTATACTTTTTGCCGATCGCTTCCCAAGGAAATAGGCCACGGAATATGACGACAATCGGCGAACGGCTGCTGGCCGTGCGTGCGCGCATCGAGGCCGCGGCGCGGGTTGCGGGGCGTGATCCTGCGGCGGTGTCGCTGCTGGCGGTGAGCAAGACCTGGCCGGCCGCTGCGGTGCGCGCGGCGGCCGCGGCCGGCCAGCGCGCCTTCGGCGAGAACTACGTGCAGGAAGGCGTGGAGAAGATCGAGGCGCTGCGCGATCTCGCGCTCGAATGGCACTTCATCGGCCCGCTGCAGAGCAACAAGACGCGCCCGGTCGCCAATGCCTTCGACTGGGTGCACGGCATCGACCGCGTGAAGATCGCCGAGCGCCTGTCGGCGCAGCGCGACGTGCATCTGCCGGCGCTGAACGTTTGCATCCAGGTCAACGTCAGCGGCGAGGACAGCAAGAGCGGCGTCGCGCCGGACGAGGTCGCGGCGCTGGCACAGGCGGTCGCCGCGCTGCCGCGGCTGCGCCTGCGCGGACTGATGTGCATCCCCGAGCCGACCGAGGACATGGCGCTGCTGCGTGCGCGCTTTGCCCTGCTGCGCCTGCTGCGTGACGAGCTGGCCGGCGCAGGCCTGGAGCTGGACACGCTGTCGATGGGCATGTCGCACGACATCGAGCCGGCGATCGCCGAGGGCGCGACCATCGTCCGCGTCGGCACCGCGATCTTCGGCGAACGTCACAAGGCCGCGGCGGCCGCATAGCCCTTCCCATTCCATCCCCCCGCTCGACGCTGCGGCGTGCGGCGGGCCCAGACTGCAGGTCAATCATGAAGATCACCTTCCTCGGCGGCGGCAACATGGCCACCGCCCTCATCGGCGGCATGCTCGAACGCGGCTTCGCGGCCGCCGACATCCAGGTCGTCGAACTCGGCGATGCGGCGCGCGCCGCGCTCGAGAGCCGCTTCGGCGTGCGTGCGGTGGCCGGCTTCGATGACGCGGCCCTCGCCTGCGAGGTGCTGGTGCTGGCGGTGAAGCCGCAGCAGATGAAGGCCGCGCTGGCGCCGGTCGCCGGCCGCCTGTCCGGCCAGCTCGTGATCAGCATCGCCGCCGGCCTGCGCCTCGCCGATCTGGGCCGCTGGCTGGGCGCGCCCGGCGTCCCCCATGCGCGGCTGGTGCGCTGCATGCCCAACACCCCGGCGCTGATTGGCGCCGGCGTCACCGGCCTGTACGCCGACCCCTCGGTGGATGCCGCCGGACGCGCGGCTGCCGAGCGCATCCTCGCCGCGGTCGGCAGCACGGTGTGGGCGGACGCGGAGGCGCAGATGGATGCGGTGACGGCGATCTCGGGCAGCGGCCCGGCCTACGTGTTCCATTTCATCGAGGCGCTGGAGGCGGCCGGGCGCGCCCTCGGCTTCGACGAGGCGGGTGCGCGCCGGCTGGCGATCGACACCGCGCTCGGCGCGGCGAAGCTGGCGGCGAGCTCGGAAGACTCGCCTGCGCTGCTGCGCCAGAAGGTCACCTCCAAGGGCGGCACCACCGAGGCCGCGCTCGCCAGCCTCGCCGCGGCGGGCTGGCACGACGAACTGGTCGATGCGGTGAAGGCGGCCGAGGCGCGCGGCCGCGAGCTCGGCGAACAACTCGGCAGGAACTGAGCCATGCTCGCCAACATCCTGCTGCTGGTCGTCAATGCCGTCGCCGGCTTCCTCACCCTGATGCTGCTGGCGCGCTTCTACATGCAGTGGCAGCGCATCTCCTTCCGCAACCAGCTCGGCCAGTTCGTGGTCAGCACCACCGACTGGATCGTGCGCCCGCTGCGCCGCTTCATCCCCGGCCTGTTCGGCCTCGACATGGCGAGCCTGCTGCCGGCCTGGGTGGTGCAGGTGCTGCTGGTGGCCTTCGAGCTCAGCCTGCGCGGCGCGGTGTTCAGCGGCAACACCGCGGCGGTGATCGCCGGGCTGTGGGGCGTGGGCCTGATCGAGCTGATCCGGATGATGGTGTATCTGCTGTTCGCGGTCGTGCTCGGCTCGGCGGTGCTGTCGTGGGTCAGCCCGCATTCGCCGCTGGCGCCGCTGCTGAATGCGATCGCAGCGCCCTTCCTGCGCCCGTTCCGCCGCGTGATCCCGACCATCGCCAACGTGGACCTGTCGCCGCTGGTCCTGCTGCTGATCCTGCAGATCGTGCTGATGGTGCTCGCCGGCGCGCGCAACGGCTTCGCGCCGCTGCTGTTCGGGGCCTGAGGGCACGAACGGTTCGCGGGCAAGCCCGCGCCCGCATTGGCGGCTCAAGCGCCGCACCGTGGGAGCGGGCTTGCCCGCGAATGAAGCGTGGAGCCCGGGCTTACGGCTCGGGCGCCGATCTGTACCCCGAGGCCGTCAGCCCTCGAACATCACCTGCCCTTCGACCAGGGTGTAGCACACCTTGCCCGGCAGTTCCATGCCGAGGAAGGGCGTGTTCTTGCCCTGGCTGCGGAGACTTTCGCGGGTGATGGTGACGTGGGTGTCGGGGTCGAACACGCAGACGTCGGCCCGGGCGCCGACCGACAGGTGGCCGGCCTTGGTGATGCCGACGATCTTCGCCGCGTCGGAGGTGATGCGGGCCAGGCCGTCCAGCAGCGACAAGCCGGCGCGGTCGGCCCACTTCAGCGTCAGCGGCAGCAGCAGCTCGAGGCCGGTGGCGCCGGGTTCCGATTCCGAGAACGGTGTCTGCTTGCCGTCGTCATCCACCGGCGTGTGGTCCGAGCACAGTGCGTTGATGCGGCCCTCGGCCAGGCCCTTGCACAGCGCCTCGCGGTCGCGCTGGCTGCGCAGGGGCGGGATCAGGTGGCAGTTGGGGTCGAAGTAGCCGATGTCCATGTCGCACAGGTGCACATGGTTGATCGACACGTCGCAGGTGACGTCCATGCCGCCGGCACGCGCCTGGTCGATCAGCGCCAGGCCGGCCGCCGACGACAGGCGGGTGATGTGCAGGCGGGCGCCGGTGGTGCGCGCGAGTTCGAGGTAGGTGAACAGCGCCACGGTCTCGGCCGCGACCGGGATGCCCGACAGGCCGAGGCGGGTCGACACCTCGCCGTCGTGGGCGTGGCCGACGCGCGACAGGAAGGGCGCCAGCGGCTGCAGCCAGACGCGGAAGCCGAAGGTGGCGGCGTACTGCAGCGCGCGCATCAGCACCGCGTTGTCGACCACCGGCACGTTGGCCTGCGAGAAGGCGACGCAGCCGGCCTCGACCAGTTCGGCCATCTCCGACAGGCGCTCGCCCTTGAGACCGATGGTGAGCGCGCCGACCGGGTAGATGTGGGCGCGGTTCAGCTTCTTGGCGCGGTAGGTCAGCATCTCGACCAGGCCGGGCTCGTCGAGCGCGGGGTCGGTGTCGGGTGGGATCGCCAGGCTGGTGACGCCGCCCGCCATCGCCGCTTCCATCTCGGATTCGAGGGTGGCGCGGTATTCGAAGCCGGGCTCGCGCAGGCGCGCGGCGAGGTCGATGAAGCCGGGGGCGACCACCAGGCCGCTGGCGTCGATCGTGCGCTCGGCGACGAAGCCGTCCGGGGCCTGGCCGAGGCCGACGATCTTGCCGCCGGCGACATAGACGTTGCGCACCGCGTCGGTGCGATTGGCCGGATCGACGACGCGGCCGTTGGAAATCAGGATGTTCATGCGTGAATCCTTGTGCCTGTGCTGTCCGCGGCCTCAGTGGCTGCCGAGCATGCTCATCACCGCCATGCGCACGGCGATGCCGAAGGTGACCTGGGGCAGGATGACCGCCTGCGCGCCGTCGGCCACCGCCGAGTCGATCTCGACGCCGCGGTTCATCGGCCCGGGGTGCATGACGATGGCGTCGGGCCTGGCGAGCGCCAGCTTCTCGGCGGTGAGGCCCCAGATCTTGTAGTACTCCTGCGGCGTCGGCAGCAGCGCGCCGTTCATGCGCTCGTTCTGCAGGCGCAGCATCATCACCACGTCAACGCCCCTGAGGCCCTCGCGCATGTCGTGGAACACGCGCACGCCGAGGCGCTCGACCTCGGTCGGCAGCAGGGTCTTGGGGCCGATCACGCGCACTTCGGGCACGCCCAGCGTGGTCAGCGCGGCGATCTGGCTGCGCGCCACGCGCGAGTGCAGCACGTCGCCGACGATCGCCACCGTCAGGTTGGTGAAGTCGTGCTTGAAGTGGCGGATCGTGTACATGTCGAGCAGGCCCTGCGTCGGGTGCGCATGGCGGCCGTCGCCGGCATTGACCACGCGGATGTGCTCGCGCCCGGTGTCGTGCAGGTGCTGGGCGATCAGCATCGGCGCGCCGCTGGCGGCGTGGCGGACGACGAACATGTCGGCCTGCATCGCGCACAGGTTGTCGACGGTGTCGAGCAGGCTCTCGCCCTTGGCGGCCGAACTGGTGTTGATGTTGAGGTTCACCACGTCGGCCGACAGGCGCTTGGCGGCGATCTCGAAGGTGGTGCGGGTGCGCGTCGAGTTCTCGAAGAACAGGTTGAACACGCTCTTGCCGCGCAGCAGCGGCAGCTTCTTGACCTCGCGCTCGGCCACTTCGGTGAAGGGCGCGGCGGTGTCGAGGATGGCGGTGAGGATGTCGCGCGGCAGACCGTCGAGTGTCAGCAGGTGCTGCAGTTCGCCGTGCTTGTTGAGCTGGGGATGGCGCATCGGGCGGGCCTCGGTGTCAGCGAGTGGGCGGGGAAGGGGGGATCGGGGGCATGTCGGGACGGGCGTCGCGATCAGGCGCGCCGGGTCAGCATCAGCGTGAAACGGCCGGCGTCGTCGCGCTGCAGCTCGAGGTTCTGGTCGCGCGGCAGGGGCTCGTCCAGGGTATGGGCGCAGTAGCGCGCGCCGATCGGCAGTTCGCGGCTGCCGCGGTCGACCAGCACCGCGAGCTCGACCACGCCGGGGCGGCCGAAGTCGAACAGCTCGTTGAGCGCGGCGCGGGTGGTGCGGCCGGTGTACAGCACGTCGTCGACCAGGATCACGTGCGCGCCGTCGACGTCGAACGGGATCTCGGTGCGCTGCGGCCGTGCGTGCAGGCCCTTGCTGCCGTAGTCGTCGCGGTAGAAGGAGACGTCGATCGCGCCCAGCGGCTGGGCGATGCCGAGTTCCCGGTGCAGGCGCTCGGCCAGCCACAGGCCGCCGGTGTAGATGCCCACGAGCGCGGTGGCGGGCGTGACTTGGGGGCGGATCTGCTCGGCGAGCTGCCGGCACAGGGCTTCGGCATCAAGGTCTTTCATGGCGTCGTGTGTCCAGGAAGGTTTGCAGGATGATGCGGGCGGCTTCGGCGTCGAGAACCGCCTTGCGCTCGCGCCAGTCGCGGCGTCCGGCCGCGGCGAGCCCGGCTTCGGCGGCGACCGAGGACAGGCGTTCGTCGGCGGTGAACACCGGCAGGCCGAAGCGGCCGTGGAGCTGGTTGGCGAAGCGCCGGCAGCGCGCGGTGAGCTCGTGCGCGCTGCCGTCGAGATGGGTGGGCAGGCCGACCACCAGCGCGATCGGGCGCCATTCGGCGATCAGTGCGGCGATGGCCTTGAAGCGGGCGTCGTTCGATTCTTCGTGCACCGTGGCCAGCGCGCTGGCCTGGCCGGTCTCGAGCTCGCCGGTGGCGATGCCGATGCGGGCGAGGCCGAAGTCGAAGCCGAGCAGGGTGCCGCGGGCGGGAAGGACGGCCGCCGAGGCCGCCGAATCGGGCGGGCGGGCCGGGAGTTCCATGCTGCGCTGGGCGGCCTGCACCGCCTCAGGCATGTCCGGCGACATCGCTGAGGTTGGCGAAATCGATGCCGAGCGTCTGCATCGCGGCGGCGAGGCGCTCCTCGGGCGGAAGGTCGAACACGATCGCCATGTCGGCGGGGACGGTGAGCCAGGCGTTGTCGAGCAATTCCTGCTCGAGCTGGCCGGCGGCCCAGCCGGCGTAGCCCAGGGTGACGAGCACGTCCTTCGGTTCGCCGCTGGCGCCGATCGCCTGCAGCACGTCGCGGCTGCTGGTGAGCCCGATCTCGTCGCTGACCTTGAGCGTGGAGTGCCATTCGCCGAGCGGCCGGTGCAGCACGAAGCCGCGGTCGGTCTGAACCGGTCCGCCGAAATAGACCGGCTGGTTGGCGAAGCCCTCGGCCTCGAGTGGCAGTTCGATGCGTTCGAACAGCGTGGCGAGGGTCATGTCGATCGGCCGGTTCACGATGATGCCGAGCGCGCCCTGTTCGTTGTGTTCGGCGACGTAGGTCAGGGTGCGCGCGAAGTGGGGATCGGCCATGTTGGGCATGGCGATCAGGAAGTGATGCGTGAAGTTGGCCGTGGGCGTGTCCATGCGCGGCATTTTACGCCGATCGGCTGGGTTCTTGGCGTGGGTGCGAGGTTCGGATGCGGGCTCGTGCGATTGCCGTGGGTGCGCGATAATGAAGGCCTGTTTGTCCTGGACAAAATAATGCCTTCCGCCCTCGTCTGGTTCCGTCGCGATCTGCGCAGCTTCGACCATGCCGCGCTCTACCACGCCTTGCGCTTCGCCGATCGCGTGCATTGCGCCTTCGTCTTCGATACCGCCATCCTCGACGCGCTGCCCTCGCGCCAGGACCGCCGCGTCGAGTTCATCCACGCCAGCCTGGCCGAGCTGGACGCAGCGCTCGACACCATGGCGCGTGCGGCGGGGGCAGCCGGCGGCGGGCTGCTCGTGCGCCACGGCCGCGCCGAGGACGAAGTCCCGCGCCTGGCGCGCGAACTGGGCGTCGACAAGGTCTTCGCCAACCGCGACTACGAGCCCGAGGCGATCGTGCGCGACAGCCGGGTGGCGCAGGCGCTGGCCGAGGCCGGTATCGGCTACGAGGATTTCAAGGACCAGGTCGTCTTCGAGCGCGACGAGGTGCTGACCCAGACCGGCAAGCCCTACAGCGTGTTCACGCCGTACAAGAACGCCTGGCTCAAGAAGGTGGACGACTTCCAGCTCGAGTCATATCCGGTAAAAAAATACGCCGCGCGTCTCGCCGCGAAGCCTGCGGGCGAGACCGTGTCCTCGCTCGCCGACATCGGCTTCGAGCCCACCAACCTGGCCGAACTGCAGATCCCCCTCGGCATGAGCGGCGGCAGAAAGCTGTTCGTGGACTTCGCCGCGCGCATCGAGCGCTACAAGCGCGCGCGCGACTTCCCGGCGGTGAAGGGCGTCAGCTACCTGTCGACGCATCTGCGCTTCGGCACCGTGTCCATCCGCCAACTCGCCGCCCACGCCCATGCGCACGGCGGCGAGGGCGCCGAGACCTGGCTGTCGGAGCTGATCTGGCGCGACTTCTACCACCAGATCCTGTGGCACCACCCGCAGGTGGTCGAGCGCGCCTTCCGCCCCGAGTACGACGCCGTGAAGTGGGACGACGCGCCCGAACTCTTCGCCGCCTGGTGCGAGGCGCGCACCGGCTACCCGATCGTCGATGCCGCGATGCGTCAGTTGAACCAGACCGGCTGGATGCACAACCGCCTGCGCATGATCGTCGCCTCTTTCCTCACCAAGGATCTCGGCATCGACTGGCGCCTGGGCGAGCGCTATTTCGCCGCGCATCTGAACGACTACGACCTCGCCGCCAACAACGGCGGCTGGCAGTGGGCGGCCTCCACCGGTTGCGACGCCCAGCCGTGGTTCCGCATCTTCAACCCCGTCACCCAGTCCGAGAGGTTCGACCCCGAGGGCCGCTTCATCCGCCGCTACCTGCCCGAGCTCGCCCGCGTGCCCGACAAGTTCATCCACGCGCCGTGGACCATGGGCGGAATCGACCAGAGCGCGTGCCGGACGAAGATCGGCGTCGATTACCCGGGCCCCATCGTCGACCACGCCGCCGCGCGCGAACGCACCCTGCAACGCTTCGGGGTCGTGAAGAACGAGGCGCAAGGCCGATAGCCGCAAGCCCTCCAGCTCCCACCTCCGGACGGTCAGCAATTCCCCCGCGCAAGGTCGCGGGACCGGGGTGGCGGGCGCCAACTTCACGAGCGCCGAGGCGGGGGGCGTCGCGGGGGAAACGAGGCGACGCATGTTTGAGGCGCGCAGCGCCGAGTTTGCGTCGCCGCCCCCGCGGCGTCTTCCGCCGAGGGCAGCCGAAGGCCGCGAGTGCAGGCGGCGCCCGCCACCCCGGTCCCGTGGCCGGATCGCAGCCGCGGCAACCGTCACCTCCCTCCCGCGGCCGAGTCGCAGCCGCGCCGTCCATCCTCCGAACGCCGCCGCCTCCGTCCGAATGCGGGACAATGACGCCCCGTCACTTCTCATCGGACGCCCCGCCATGACCGCCCCCGCCTTCGATTTCGACCGCCTCATCGACCGTCGCGCGCTGCCGAGCGAAAAGTGGGGCCGCTACGCCGGTCGCGACGTGCTGCCGCTGTGGGTGGCCGACATGGATTTCGCCGCCCCGCCCGCGGTCATCGACGCTCTGCGCCGGCGCATCGACCACGGCGTGTTCGGCTACACCGACGCCTGGCCCTCGCTGGTCGAGGCGGTGGTCGACGGCCTGCAGCGCGACCACGGATGGACGATACGGCCCGACTGGCTGGTGTGGCTGCCGGGCGTGGTCGCCGGCTTCAACCTCGCCTGCGCGATCGCCGGAGAGCCCGGCGACGGCGTGCTCACCGCCACGCCCGTCTATCCGCCTTTCCTCACCGCCCCCGCCAACACCGGCCGCGTGCTCCAGCGCGTCGAGCTGGTGCTGCGCGAGGGCCGCTGGCAGTGGGACTGGGACGCGCTGGAGGCGACATGCACGCCCTCGACCCGGATGCTGCTGCTGTGCAGCCCGCACAACCCGGTCGGGCGCGTGTTCGACGAGGACGAGCTGCGCCGGCTGGCGGATTTCGCCGAACGCCACGACCTGCTCGTGTGTTCCGACGAGATCCACTGCGGCCTGGTGCTGGACGCGTCGCGCCCGCATCGTCCGCTCGCCGCGCTCGACGAGGCCGGCGCGCGGCGCACGATCACGCTGATGGCGCCGTCCAAGACCTGGAACATCCCGGCGCTGTACTGCGCCTTCGCGGTGATTCCCGATGCCGCGCTGCGCCGCCGCTACCGCCACGCGATGCGCGGCGTCGTGCCGCATGTGAACGTGCTCGGCATGGTCGCCGCCGAGGCGGCCTACCGCGACGGCGACGCCTGGCGGCAGGCCTTGCTCGCCTACCTGCGCGGCAACCGCGATCGCGTCGTGGAGGCCATCGCCGCGCTGCCAGGCCTGGCGATGACGGTTCCGGAAGCCACCTACCTGGCCTGGATCGACTGCCGGGACATGATGGCCGCACGCGGTGTCAACGACCCGGCCGCCTTCTTCGAGACGGCCGGTGTCGGCCTGTCGGACGGTGCGGCGTTCGGCGCGCCGGGCTTCCTGCGCCTGAACTTCGGCTGTCCGCGCGCGACCCTCGACCAGGCGCTGGCGCGCATGGCGCGCGCGCTGGAGGACTGATCAGGCCGTCGCGACCAGGTCCGCTACCGCGCGCGCCTTTGCCCGCGTGTAGCCCGCCACCAGCGCCAGCAGCGCCTCTTCCTGGTAGGGCTTGCCGAGATAGTGGCTGGCGCCGACTTCCTCGGCATAGCGGCGGTGCTTCTCCGCCAGGCGCGAGGTGATCATGATCACCGGCAGATGCTTCAGGCGGGCGTCGGCGCGAATGTTGCGGACGAGGTCGAAGCCGTCCATGCGCGGCATCTCGATGTCCGACAGCACGACGTCGGGCACGGTGTCGATCAGCTGCTCGAGCGCATCGACGCCGTCCTTGGCGGTGAGCACGCGGTAGCCTTCGCGCTCGAGCAGACGGCCGGTGATCTTGCGCACGGTCAGCGAGTCGTCCACCACCATCACCGTGGGCAGGTGCAGCGGCGCCGGAGCCTCGCTCGCCGGGGTGTCGCCCAGCTCGCCGGCGTCTTCCTGCGCCAGGCTGCGGCTGGCGAGCGCGACCGGGTTCAGGATCAGCACGATCTCGCCGTCGCCGAGCACGGTGGCGCCCGACATGCCGACGATGCGGGTGAGCTGCGGCCCGGCGTTCTTGACGATGATTTCCTGGTTGCCGCGCAGGCCGTCGACGTGCAGCGCCAGCGTCTGCGCGCCCGCGCGCAGCAGCAGTACCCAGTTGTAGCGTTGCTCGACCGGTCGCGCCTCGCGATCGCCGAGCAGGCGCGGCAGGTAGCGGTAGGGGAAGCGTTCGCCCTGCCAGTCGAGGCCGTACTCGTCCTGCAGCTTGCCCAGCGCGTCGGGTTTGAGCTCCAGCGCCTGCACGATCATGTTCGAGGGCACCGCCCAGGTGCGCCCGCCGGACTCCACCAGCAGGGCCTGGGTGACCGCCAGCGTCAGCGGCAGGCGGAGGTGGAAGCGGGTGCCTGCGCCGTGCCGGGTGGATACGTCGACCCGACCACCGGCGGCGGCGGTCTGCGCCTTAACCACGTCCATGCCGACGCCGCGGCCGGACACCGCCGAGAGTTCGCTCGCGGTGCTGAAGCCGGAGACGAAGATCAGGTTGGTCAGACGGCGCTCGTCGGGCTGCTCGTGCGCACCGATCAGGCCGCGCTCGCGGGCGCGGGCGGCGATCCGGTCGAGGTCGAGGCCGGCGCCGTCGTCCGCGATCTCGATCGCGATCTCGTTGCCTTCCTGGCTCACCGTCAGCACGATGCTGCCGCTCTCGGGCTTGCCGGCGGCAGCACGCTCGGCGGGCGCCTCGATGCCGTGCGCCACCGCGTTGCGCAGCAGGTGCTCGAGCGGCGCCGCCATCTGCTCCAGCACGCTGCGGTCGATCTCGATGCGGCCGCCGCGCAGGTCGAGCGTGGCGCGCTTGCCGAGCTCGCGTGCGCTCTGGCGCACCACGCGGTAGAGGCGGCTGGCGAGGCTGTCGAAGGGCAGCATGCGCACCTGCATCAGGCCCTGCTGCAGCTCGCGCGCCATGCGCGCCTGGCTGTTGAGGGCGAGGTCGGCGCCGTCCAGGTTCTGCAGCAGGTTCTGCTGCACCGTGGTGACGTCGTTGACGCTCTCGGCCATCATCCGCGTCAGTTCCTGCAGGCGGGTGTAGCGGTCGAGCTCGAGCGGGTCGAAGTCGGCCTGGTGGCCGCCCGCCAGGGCGATGCGCGACTGCATCTGCACCTCGGCCTGGATCTCGACCTCGCGCAGCTGGCTGCGCAGGCGGATGACGTTTTCGGTGAGGTCGAGCAGCGAGCGCCGCAACGTGCGCAGTTCGCCGTTGATGCGGCTGCGCGCGACGCCGATCTCGCCGGCCTGGTTGACGAAGCGGTCGACCAGCTCGGCGCGCACGCGCAGCGTCGGGCTGCTCAGGGCCTCGGCCTCCTCGCTGCGCTCCGCCTCGGAGGACGCAGCGGCCGCGGGGACTTCGCCGGCGATCTCGATCGCGGCCGCGGCAGGCGCCGCAGGCTCGCCGAGCGCCAGCGCGTCGATCAACTGCTCGCAGCGATCGAGGCCGAGCGTGAGTTCATCGACCAGCGCGGCCGGCGCCTCCTGCGCGGAGACGCCGTCCTCGAGCCGGGACTCGAGCTGATGCAGCAGGGCGCCCAGGCCCATCGCGCCGGCCATGCGTGCGCTGCCCTTGAGCGAATGCAGCAGGCGGGCGATGCCGCGCGCCGGCTCGGCGCTGCCGGGCAGGTCGCGCCAGCGGCGCAGGGTCGCGTGCAGCTCCCCGGTCGTCTCCGCCGCCTCCTCGAGGAAGATCGGCAGCAGGGCGTGGTCGATGTCGTCCGCGGGTATGGGTTCGGCAACCGCAGGGCGTCTGGGCGTGGCGGGGGCGGCCGGCAGCGGCGGGGAAGGCGGCATGACCGGCGCGGTTGCGGCTTCGGGCTGCGGCGCCGGGGCCGACCGCGGCGCGGCGTCGAGCGCGGCGACCAGCTCGGGGCTGGACTTGGGCAGTCGCGCTTCCAGGACCTGGACCAGCATCGCGCGCAGCGTGTGTGCCGCGTCGGCGAGCAGCGCCAGGTCGTTCGCGTGCGCCGCGGAGGTGGCGTCGATCAGGCGCTCGAGTGCGTTCTCCAGGGCCCGCCCGAGCTGGTGCATCGCCGAGATGTGGGCGGTGCCGGCGATGCCGGCGAGGGTGTGCGCGGCGCGCAGGGCGGCGCTTGACGGCGGTCGCGGCGCAGCGCTGCGCAAGGCGTGCAGCTCGGCATCGAGGGTGTCGAGGTGCTGGGCGGCTTCGGCGCAGAACAGCTCGTAGAGCGCGCGCGACAGTTCGATGTCTCCGATCCGCAGCACCTCGGGCGCTTCCTCGATGGCGGGCGCTTCGGTGGCGACGGGCGGGGCCGGCTCGTGCGCGCCGGCCGCCGCCGTCGTTGCCGCAGCCGGGACGGTGTCGGCAGTGGGTGCAGCGGGCAGGTCGAATTCGTCGTCGATCGCGAAGCCGATGTCCTCGTCCGCCAGGCCGAAGGCGGTGATCGCCGGCAGTTCCGGCACTTCGGGCCAGGCATCGATTTCCGTCGGCGCAGGCGCCGTCGCTGCCGCATCGGCCGCCGCCGGCATGTTGAATGCCGGCTCTTCGGATGCCGGCATCTCGAGCAGGACGAGTTCGTCCGCGGCGTCGGCGTCGGCGAGGTTCCAGGTCTCGTCGAGCATGGCCTCGTAGGACCAGTCGGCGTCCTCGGACGCGGCAAGCGCCGAAGGGGCTGCGCTCGGGACCTCGGTCGCCTGCGGGGCGGCGGGCGCCTCGAACGCAGGCGTGTCCGCAGCGCACAGGCGTTCGGCCTCGGCCACCAGCCGGGCGGTGTCCACCGGCTCGGCCTCGGCGCCGCGCAGGCGCTCGATCCAGGTCGAGAAGAGCTGCTCGCCGGCGTCGATGAAGGCGAGCAGGGTGGGGGTCACCGGCCAGTCGAGCTGCAGCCAGCGGTTGAGCGTCTGCTCCACCGCCCAGGCGGTGTCGCCGAGCTGCGCGAGCCCGACCATGCGGCCGCTGCCCTTGAGGGTGTGGAAGCCGCGCCGGATCGTCACCAGCTCGTCGGTCGCGGCCGGGGCGGCGCGCAGCCCCTGCAGGCGGTCGCGCAGGCTGGCGAGGACCTCGCCCGCTTCCTCGAGGAAGATGGCCAGCAGTTCGGCATCGACTTCCGGCTCGGCGATCGTGGCGGCAGCCGTAACCGGCGCAGCCACGGACGGGGCCGGCGGGGCTGCGGATTCGAGCACCGCGCCGGGGGACTCGAGCTCTTCCAGGTTTTCCAGGTCCTCGAGATCTTCGAGGTCCTCGATCAGCGTGATCGCAGTCTCGTCCTCGTCTGCATCCGCGGCGAGCGCCAGCGCTTCCGCAGCGGATTCGGTCGCGGCTGCGGTATCGGCCGTGGCCACCGGTTCGGTCGGGACCGCGTCCTCGACGGCAGGCAGGGCGCTCTCCGGGGCGGTTGCGGCTGCCGGCGCGGCAACTGCGGCTTCGACAGCGATGGGTTCGGCAACTGCGGGCTCGACGAGGGACTCGGCCTCTGCCTGCGCACCCTGGGGGGTGGGGGCCGGCGTCGGAAGCGGCGCTTGCGGCCGGCTGTCGAGCAGGTCCTGCAAGGCCGAGCCGCCGCGTGGCAGGGCTTCGAGGTGGAAGCCGAGCGCGGAGAGCTGGTGGGCCAGGGCTTCGAATTCGGCCTGGCCGGCGGCGCTGTCCTCGTCGCCGAGGGCGGCGATGCGGGCTGCCGCATCGCGCACGAGGGCGAGCGCCTCGCCCTCGCCCAGCACGCTCAACGCACCGCTGATCTGCTGCAGCGGTTGGTGCAGGCGTTGCAGGGCTTCGCGCCGCGCCGGATTGCGGAAGAAGTCGTCGAGTGCCTGTTCGACCTGGGCGAGGCTGGCGAGCATCTCCTTCGACAGTTGCTCGAGCAGGGCCTTGTCCTGTGCCGCGGCGGCGCCGGCGAGGGTGGCGGCGTCCGCTTCCGCGGCCGGGGTCTCGCCGCGCTGCAGGGCCTGCAGCCGCTGCTGCACGGCCTCGACCCGGGCGCCGAAACCGGATGCCGGCGGGCGGCGTTCGAGGCCGGCCTCGAGCAGCAGCAGCGCGGTCGCGACTTCCATCGCGGCCGCATCCGCGAACAGCAGCGGGTCGCGGCGCAGCCAGCGGGTGAAGTCGAGCACGCCCGTCACCAGGGCTTGCGTCGCGGGGCGACCGAGCGGCGCCAGCGGGGCTTCCATCGCCGCGATCGCGTCCTCGAAGCGCGCTAGCGCCACCGCGGTGCCGGTGCAGAAGTCGTCCCACTGCTCGCGCGCGTTCGCGAGCTGACGGTGGAGGGTGTCGAGCAGGGGGGCGCTGGGCGTGCCGCTGACCGCCGCCCCGGCCTCGGGTAGCAGGGCGTCGAGCTCCCAGCATGCGCGTACCGCGCGCTGTTGTTCGGTGGTGACCGGGCAGTGCGCGATCCGGTACAGCAGCTCGCGCAGCAGGCGGTCGGGCGCCGCGGGCGTGCCCGCCAGCAGGCGGCGGAACTGGGCGTCGATCTGGGTGCACAGGCGCATGATCGCGGGCTCCGGCTGCAGGCTGCCGTCGATCAGCGCGTCGTAGAAGGCCAGGCTCGCCCACCACAGGCTGCGTGCCGCGGGATTGTGCTGTTGCGCCTCGATCTCGGCGATCGCCTCGCGCATCGCACGCGCGCCATCGCCGGCCGTGCCCTTGCGCAGCCATTCCAGCAGGCCGCGCTCGAAGCGGCTGCGCGCGCTGCGCAGGATCAGTGCTGCGGCCTCGGGCGTGGCCGGCTCGGCGCCGGCTTCACGCGCGGGCGGGCGGCGCGACAGGTCGGGAGTGAACAGGTCGACCGGGCTGGCGTCGGCCTGGCCGCGCGCGGCCGCCAGCGCCAGGTAGGGCTCGGCCAGGCGCAGGGGCTGGTCGGGCGCGCCGTGGGCGAGCTCTTCCAGATAGTTGCCGATCACCGCCAGCGCGCGCCGCACCAGCGCGCGCGTGGGGGCGTCGGCAGGTATCGCCTCGCGGGCCATCTCGCCGAGCAGCTGCTCGAGCGTGTCGGCGAACTGGGTCAGGCCGTCGAGGCCGACGATGGCCAGCGCGCCGCGCACCTGATGCACATGGGTGCGGGCGAACTGCAGGCCCGAGGGGGTGCCGTCGGCGCTGCCCTGGTCGAGGATCTCGCGGGCGCGCTCGAGTGCAGCGTCGATCTCGCCCTTGACCCAGGTCAGCGACCCCAGGTCCGGCGCGGTGGCGTATGTCATGCTGGTCGTTCCCGGCGTCGTCGATTCAGACCTTGAAGCCCGAAACCGAGCCCTTGAGCTCGACCGCGAGTTCGGCGAGCTGACCGATCGAGACCGCGGTCTGACGGGTGCCGAGCGAGGTCTGCTCGGTGACCGCGAGGATGCCCTTCATCGTCGCCGCGACGCGGTCGGCGACCGCCGCCTGGCTCTGGGTGTCTTCCGAGATGCGCTCGATCAGGCGGGCGGTCTCCATCGACACTTCGCCGATCTCGGCCAGCGCCTGACCGGCGGCGTCGGAGAGCTGCGCCCCCTCGACCACGTTGCGGGTCGCGTTCTCCATCGCGCCCACCGCGTCCTGGGTGTCGGTCTGGATGGTCTTGACGATGGCGGCGATCTGCTTGGTGGCCTCGGCGGAGCGTTCGGCCAGGCGCTGCACCTCTTCCGCGACCACCGTGAAGCCGCGCCCGGCCTCGCCTGCGGAGGCGGCCTGGATGGCGGCGTTGAGCGCGAGCACGTTGGTCTGCTCGGTGATGTCCGAGATCAGCTCGACGATCTCGCCGATCTCCTGCGAGGACTCGCCCAGGCGCTTGATGCGCTTGGCGGTCTCCTGGATCTGGCTGCGGATGTCGTTCATGCCGCGGATGGTGTTCTCCACTGCGCCGGCGCCCTTGCGCGCGGCGTCGAGCGAGCGGCGGGCCACCTGGGCGGATTGCAGCGCGCGTTCGGAGGAGTCGGTCATCGATTGCGCCATGCGCTCGGCGGTGGCGCCGGCCTCCTCGATCTCCCGCGACTGGCGCTCGGTGGCGGCCAGCAGTTCGGTCGAGGTGTGCTGGGCCGATTCGGTGGCGGCGGTCACGCGCGAGGCGGCGTCGTTGATGCGGCTCACGAGCACCGAGAGCTCCTCGATGGTGTAGTTGACCGAGTCGGCGATGGCGCCGGTGATGTCCTCGGTGACGGTGGCGCGTACGGTGAGGTCGCCGTCGGCGAGGTCGCCCATCTCGTTCATCAGGCGCAGGATCGCCTGCTGGGTGAGGTTGCGCTCGTCCTCGGCGCGCTGGCGCTGCTGCTCGGTTTCGAGGCGGCGCGTGGCCAGGTCGGCGCCGTAGGCGCGCGCCATCAGCAGCAGGGACAGCAGGGCGAGCACGGCGCTGGCCGCGGCGCCGAGGTGCAGCGGGCCGAAGCCGCTGGCGCTGCGGGTGAGCGCTTCGGTGACCGCGGCGCTGCGCTCGAGCAGCGGCGTCGAGTCGAGGGCGATGTCGGTCGCAGCCTGCTTGGCCTGCATCAGCGGGTGCGTGCCGGCGACGATGCTGTTGATGGCGAGCAGCGTGGATCCCGCGTCGGCCTCGAGGTCGCTGAACAGGTCCTGGTGCGGCGTGTCCGCCGTGCCCTGCTTGAGCCGGGCGAGAAGCTCGCGCAGGCGGTTGGCCTCGGTGGCCAGGTTCGCGGCGACGTCGGGGTTGGGTGCCTCGGCCAGCATCAGCGCATTGGCGTGGCCGGTTGCGCGCTGGGCGTGGGTGATCACGCCGTACGCCGCGCCGATCGCCTCCGCCGCCGCGCCGTTGTCGAGCAGGCTGCGGACGAGCTTGTCGGTGCTGGCGAACAGCGGGACGTTGTCGGCGTTGATCGACTCCACCGCGGACGCGAGCGCGACGAAGATTCCGCCCTGCTCGACGAGCTGGCCGGTGCTGACCGCCGTCCGCTGCCAGGATTCGCCCAGGGCCTGCAGCGCCGGACGGGTCTCGCCGCGCACCGGCGGCAGTTCGACGCCCGAGAAGCTGCCGCCCGCGTCGAGGGTCTGCAGCAGTTCGGTGAAGCGGCTGCGGGTCTGCTTGAGCTCGGTCACCGCCGCCGCATTCCCGCGACGGGCGAGCTGCGCGGCCTTGGCGATCTGCTGGGACAGCGTCTGCAGTTCGCTCGCTGCGCCCACCTGCAGGGTCGTGTGCGCCGACGCCCGCATCTGGTAGAGCAGCATGCCGGCGCTGGCGCTCGCGAACACGGCGAACAGCAGGCCGAAGGTTCGCAGCCGGCCGCCGCCCGCAGCCGTCGCCGCGGCCTTGGCCGGCGCGCGCTGGCGCTCGCCGGTCTCGATGATGGTGGGGGTTTCCGCTGCGCCTGCGTCGGCGCGGGCCTGCTTGCTGGCGAAAAGTTTCAGGGCCATCTTGGATGCTCGGGTCGGATGAATGGTGCGAAAGGTCGGGCCGGGCGGCTCACTCGATGCCGGCGTCGAGGAAGCTCGGCTGGGCGAGCAGGCGGGCGGTGTCGAGCAGCAGCCACGGCCGACCCTGCAGGTCGCGCAGGCGGCCGGCGACCCAGGGGCGCTCGTCGCGCTCGGTGCTGCGCTCGAAGTCGTCCTGGCCACGCAGGCCGGTCGAGGCCGACACCAGCAGCGCGCAATGCACGCCGTGGCGCATGCCCGCCAGCAGCAGGCGCGCACGCCCGGCGGGGGGCGTCGGCGGCTGGCCGTTGAACTGCGCGAAGTCGATCACGCCGTGCAGGGTGCCGCGAACGTTGGCGAGGCCGCGATACCAGGGGCGGGTCAGCGGCACGGCCGACAGCGGCGGCGGGGGCAGGATCTCGCCCGCGTCGGCGAGCGGGATCAGCCAGTGCTCGCCGCCGCACTGGAAGCCGAGCAGGCCGCGATGCTCCGCCGTCTTCGCGTCGGCGAGCCGGCGGGCGAGCCGCTCCTGGAATTCGCGCAGGCTGCTGCGGGCCATGCCGGGTCAGCCCATGGCCCGGATGCGGGCGAGGAGTTCCTCGTGGTCCACCGGCTTCACCAGGTAGGCCTGCGCGCCCTGGCGCATGCCCCAGATCTTGTCGGTCTCCTGGCCCTTGCTGGTGCACATGATGATCGGGATGCCGCGGGTGGCGTCCTTGCGCGAGATCGTGCGCGTGGCCTGGTAGCCGTTCATGCCCGGCATCACCACGTCCATCAGGATCAGGTCGGGCCTGTCGGCCTCGCTGCGGGCGATGGCCTCCTCGCCGGTTTCCGCGGTGATGACGTTGTAGCCGTTGCGGGTCAGCACGTCGTTGAGGGCGAGTCGTTCGGTGGGCGAGTCGTCCACCACGAGGATCTTGTTGATCGGCATGTCTGGGTTCCTGGCCGGTTCTGTGTCAGGGTGAGGCGATGGGGGTCCGGCCCGCGGCGGCGTGGCTGGCCACGGCCTTGAGCAGGCTGTCCTTGGTGAAGGGTTTGGTGAGGTATTCGTCGGAGCCGACCATGCGCCCGCGCGCGCGGTCGAACAGCCCGTCGCGCGACGACAGCATGATCACCGGCGTCGACGACAGCAGCGGGTTCTTCTTGATCAGCGCACAGGTCTGGTAGCCGTCGAGGCGCGGCATCATGATGTCGACGAAGATCACGTCGGGACGATGGTCGGTGATCTTGGCCAGCGCGTCGAAGCCGTCCTCGGCGAGCAGCACCTGGCAGCCCGCCTGGGTGAGGAAGATCTCGGCGCTGCGCCGGATCGTGTTGCTGTCGTCGATGACCATCACCTTCAGCCCGGCAATGTCCATGCTGTGTTCCTGATGCGTTGTCGATGCGGGGGACGGTTCCGGCCGGCGGATGCCGGCTCAGAGTTCGACCATCTCGAAATCTTCCTTGCGCGCGTGGCACTCCGGGCAGGTCCAGTTCGGCGGGACGTCTTCCCAGCGCGTGCCCGGCGCGATGCCCTCGTCGGGCAGTCCGGCGGCCTCGTCGTAGATGAAGCCGCAGATCAGGCACATCCAGGTCTTGTACGCGTTGTCGGCCATGAGTCAGCTTTGCTCGGGGGTTGGCGGTAGAATCCGGCGCATCTTAACGCATCCCTCCGGATGCCTTCCGTGGTGCATTTCTCGCTCATGCCGATTGCGATTCCCGAAACGCCGCCCTGTGTGATGTGCCTGTCGGCGGGCGATGCCACCGCGGGCGGCGGCTTGGCTGCCGACATCCTGACCCTCGCCAGCATGGGCTGCCATCCCCTGCCGGTGCAGACCGCCGCGCTGGTGCGCGACACCCGCGGCATCGACGAGGTGTGGCCGGTCGAGCCCGAACTGCTGTCGATGCAGGCGCGCGCGGTGCTTGAAGACGTGCCGGTGGCCGCCTTCAAGCTCGGCTTCTGCGGCAGCGTCGAGAACGCCGCGCTGATCGCGGAGATCCTCTCCGACTACCCCGAGGTGCCGCTGGTGGTGGAGCCGGCGCTGTACGCCTCCGTGCTGCTCGGCGATGCCGGCGAGGAGATCGAGGCCGCGCTCGCCGATCTGATCGTGCCGCAGACCACGCTGCTGGTGGCGGACCGCCACGAGCTGTGCCGCCTGGCCGGGGTGGTCGACAACGCGGGCGAAGACGGCGACGAGGAGGGCGAGGACGACCCGGGCGTCGACGAAGCGCTGGCCCGCCTGCTCGGCAGCGGCACCGAGTTCATCCTGCTGACCGGGGGCGGCGATCATGGCCCGCAGGTGGTGAACACCCTGTTCGGCCACGAGGGCGTGATCCGCACCGACGCCTGGCCGCGCCTGCCCGCGCGCCACCTCGGCGCCGGCACCACGCTGGCTGCCGCGGCGGTGGCGGCGATGGCGCACGGCATGGCTTTGCCCGAGGCGGTGCGCGAGGCGCAGGAGTTCACCCAGCAGGCGTTGCGCCACGCCTACCGCGCCGGAATGGGGCGGGCGTTGCCCGACCGCTTCTTCTGGGCGCGCGGCAAGGGGGACGACGATGTCTGATATGCCGCTTCCCGGGCGTTTGCGCGGCCTCTACGCCGTGACCCCGGACGAGCCCGACACCGACCGCCTGCTCATGCTCGCCGAGCGCGTGCTCGCGGGCCGCCCGGTGCTGCTGCAGTACCGCAACAAGACGGCCGACGCCGCGCTGCGCCGGGAGCAGGCGCGCGCGCTGCAGCGCCTGTGCCGCGCGGCCGGCGTGCCCTTCATCGTCAATGACGACCTCGCGCTCGCGCTCGAGATCGACGCCGACGGCGCCCATCTCGGCCGCGACGACGGCGCGCCGGCCGCCGCGCGCAAGGCGCTCGGCGGCCGGCGCATCCTCGGCCTGACCTGCTACGCAGACTGGTCGCGCGCCACCGAGGGCGCCGAGGTCGGCGCCGACTACATCGCCTTCGGCGCGATGTTCCCCTCGGTGACCAAGCCGAATGCGCCGCCGGCGCCCTTCGCCATGATCGCCCGCGCCAGGCGCGAACTCGGCCTGCCGGTGGCGGCGATCGGCGGCATCACGCTCGCCAACGCGGGCGAGGTGCTGGCCGCCGGTGCCGACCTGCTGGCGGTGGTCAGCGACGTGTTCGGCGCCGACGATCCGGCCGCGCGGGCGGCGGCGTATCGCGCGCTGTTCTGAGGGCTTCCGCGCGCGCCCGGGCGTGTCGGCTGTGCGCGAAAAAGTGAAGGCACGGGGCCGTGAAGCGCGCCGGTTTCTGCCACGTTCTTGACCTGTGCGGTGGACCCGCCGCGCCTGCAGGCGCGACAATGCCGCCTTTCGCACGCAGCACAGGAACGACAAGCCATGACCAGCCGTAACGAAGCCCTTTTCCAGCGCGCCCAGCGCAGCATCCCCGGTGGCGTCAACTCGCCCGTCCGCGCCTTCCGTTCGGTGGGCGGCACGCCGCGCTTCATCGCGCGCGCCGAAGGCGCACGGGTGTGGGACGCGGACGGCAAGGACTACATCGACTACGTCGGCTCCTGGGGGCCGGCGATCGCCGGCCACGCCCACCCGGCGATCGTCGAGGCGGTGCGCGAGGCCGCGCTCAAGGGCCTGTCCTTCGGCGCGCCCACGGAGGCCGAGGTCGAGATGGCCGAGCTGATCTGCGCGCTGCTGCCCGCGGTGGAGATGGTGCGCCTGGTGAGCTCGGGCACCGAGGCGACGATGAGCGCGATCCGCCTCGCGCGCGGCTTCACCGGCCGCGACGCGATCGTGAAGTTCGAGGGCTGCTACCACGGCCACGCCGACAGCCTGCTGGTCAAGGCCGGCTCCGGCCTGCTGACCTTCGGCAACCCGTCCTCGGGCGGGGTGCCGGCGGACTTCGCCAAGCACACCATCGTGCTCGACTACAACGACCTGCAGCAGGTCGAGGACGTGTTCAAGGCGCGTGGCGGCGAGATCGCCGCGATCATCGTCGAGCCGGTGGCCGGCAACATGAACCTGATCAAGCCGCAGCCCGGCTTCCTCGAGGGGCTGCGCCGCATCTGCACCGAGTACGGTGCGGTGCTGATCTTCGACGAGGTGATGACGGGCTTCCGCGTCGGCCCGCAGGGCGTGGCCGGCCTGAGCGGCATCACGCCCGACCTGACCACGCTCGGCAAGGTGATCGGCGGCGGCATGCCGGTGGGCGCCTTCGGCGGTCGCCGCGACATCATGGAGAAGATCGCCCCGCTCGGTTCGGTGTATCAGGCCGGCACCCTGTCGGGCAGCCCGGTGGCGGTGGCGGCCGGGATCGTGTCGCTGAAGCTGACGCGTGAGCCGAGTTTCTACGAGACGCTGGCGGCGCGCACCCAGCGCCTGGTCGCGGGCCTCGCCGCGGCGGCGAAGGATGCCGGCGTGAGCTTCAGCGCGGATGCGGTGGGCGGCATGTTCGGCGTCTATTTCGCCGACAAGGTGCCGGCTTCGTTCGCCGACGTGATGGCCTCGGACAAGGATCGCTTCAACCGCTTCTTCCACGCCATGCTGGACGCGGGCCACTACTTCGCGCCCTCGGCCTTCGAGGCCGGCTTCGTGTCGGCCGCGCACGGCGAGGCGGAGATCGACGCGACGGTGGCAGCGGCGCGCGAGGTGTTTGCGAAGTTGGGGTAAGGGGGCGCGAAGCCGCAGTCGATGACTGGTGCAATCTGGCGCGCGCTTCTCGCGCCGCCGGACTGCCGGGGTTCCGAGAAATCGCAACGGTGCTGCTGGCTGCTCCGTGGCTCATAATCCGCCGGGGACGCGCGGGGTATTCCTTCCGGGGCTGCGGAACTCGCTCGATTCCTCGCTCGGACAGTCCTCGCCCCTTCACGAATACCCCACACATCCCCGGCTACCGTGGTTGCCGCTCGATTGCTGACACGTGCGCCCCAACGGCTGGCTCCCTTGCATTGGGCGCCGCTGTAGCATTTGAGCCGTTGAGGGTTTTGCCTTTGCGTTGATCGCCTTGCACGATTCCCGGATGCATGCGGGGTGTTCCTGAAGTGGCGAGGACTGTCCGAGCCGAGCGCAGCGACGGCGAGTTCCGCAGCCACGGAAGGAATACCCCGCGTGCGTCCCCGCAGCGAGCAGCCGAGCGGAGACACCAAAGCCACCCACAGAAGGCGCAGGCCAGATCAAGCGCTCAAGGAACGCAGAGGATCCGAACGAAGCAGTTCACAGCAGGAACAGCGTCGCCAGCCCCAGGAAAATGAAGAACCCCCCCGAGTCGGTCAGCGCGGTGATCATCACCGAGCCGCCGAGCGCCGGGTCGGCGCCGAGGCGCTGGCGCAGCATCGGGATCAGCACGCCGGCGCAGGCCGCCAGCAGCAGGTTCAGCGTCATCGCCCCGGTCATCACCAGGCCGAGATCGACGTTGCCGTACAGCCACCACGCCAGCACGCCGAGCAGGCCGCCCCACACCAGGCCGTTGATCAGCGCCACGCCCAGTTCCTTGCGCAACAGCCGCGTCATCGCCGACTGTTCGACCTGGCCCATCGCGATCGCGCGCACGATCATCGTCACCGTCTGATTGCCCGAATTGCCGCCGATGCCGGCCACGATCGGCATCAGCGCGGCGAGCGCCACCAGCTTCTCGATCGACTCCTCGAACAGGCCGATCACGCGCGAGGCCACGAATGCGGTGACCAGGTTGATCGCCAGCCAGGCCCAGCGGTTCTTCACCGAGTCCCACACCGAGGCGAAGATGTCCTCCTCCTCGCGCAGGCCGGCCTGGGACAGGATCTCGGCCTCGGATTCCTCGCGGATGAAGTCCACCACGTCGGCCACCGTGATGCGGCCGATCACGCGCCGCTCGGAATCGATCACCGGCGCCGACACCAGATCGTAGCGCTCGAAGGCCTGGGAGGCCTCGTCGGCCTCGTCCTCGGGGGTGAAGCTGATCACCGTCTCCGAGCGCATGACCTCGGCCACGGTCTTTTCAGGGTCGTTGATGAGCAGCGACTCGAGCGTCAGGATGCCCTCGAGATGGTCCTCGCGGTCGACCACGAACAGCTTGTCGGTGTGGTCGGGCAACTCGTCGAAGCGGCGCAGGTAGCGCAGCACCACCTCGAGGGTGACGTCGTCCCGCACCGTCACCATGTCGAAGTCCATCAGCGCGCCGACCGAGTCCTCGGGATAGGACATCGCCGCGCGCAGCTGCTCGCGGCCCTCGGTGTCGAGCGACTGGAAGACGTCCTCGATGACCTCGGGCGGCAGGTCGGGGGCGAGGTCGGCGAGCTCGTCGGCGTCGAGCGATTCGGCGGCGGCCTTCAGCTCCTCCGGCGCCATCGTCTCGATCAGCGATTCGCGCACCGCGTCGGAGACCTCGAGCAGGATCTCGCCGTCGCGCTCGGCCTTGACCAGGTCCCAGACGTAGAGACGCTCCTCGAGCGGCAGCGCCTCGAGGATGTAGGCGATGTCGGCCGGGTGCAGGGTGTCGAGCTTGGCGCGCAGGCCGGCCTCGTGCTGCTTGTGCACAAGGGTCTCGACCAGCTCGTGGCGCGGCATGTCCTGGCGATGGACGAGGTCCTCCACCACCTTCTGGCGGGCGATCAGGTCCTGCACCTCCTTGAGGTGATGCTGGACGTCGTCGGGGTGGTGTTCTTCGTGCTCGGTCATCGCGCGGGCGGCAGACGGGGGCGGGCTGGAGCGGACAGGCCGAATTCTACGGGCTCGACCGCGTCGCGTGGCCCCCGATTCTGTTGCAGCGCGAAATTTTGTTTGCGGGCCTCAGGGCACCTGCGAATGGATCATGCGCCGCTGCACGCGCGCGGCATGGGCGGCGACGCGCCCGCCGTAGTTGCGCTCGTAGTAGCGCGGATTGGGCAGCATCACCGCCAGGCGCGCAGCTTCGGCGGGGCCGAGGCTGGCGGCGGGGCGGCCGTAGTAGCGACGCGCGGCGGCTTCGGCGCCGAACACGCCGTTGCCCCATTCGGCCACGTTCAGATACACCTCGAGGATGCGGCGCTTGCTCCAGGTGGTCTCGATCATCAGCGTGATCACCGTCTCCTGGCCCTTGCGCAGCCAGCTGCGCGACGGCGACAGGAACAGGTTCTTGGCGAGCTGCTGGCTGATCGTCGAGCCGCCGGCGCTGATGCGGCCGCGTTCGGCGTTGCGCTCGAGCGCGCGTTCGATGCCCTCCCAGTCGAAGCCGGCGTGATCGAGGAAGCGGTCGTCCTCGGCCGCAACCACCGCGCGCTTGAGGTGGATCGAGATGCGCTCGTAGGGCACCCACTGGTGGCGCAGCTGGGCCTTGGGGTCGGTCGCGCGCAGTTCGGCCAGGCGCATGCGCATGAAGCTGGTGCTGCCGGGGTCGAAGCGGCTCCACCAGATCACCTGGGTCAGCAGCACCGCCTGCCAGAAGACCAGCAGCAACAGGGCGGCGATCAGGCCGCGGCCGAGCCAGCCGAGTGCGCGTCGCGTCGGGGTCATGAGGTGGGCCGGTACTGCCGGCTCAGCCGGCGTCGATCTGCCGGCGCAGTTCGGCGAGCGGCGCTGCGGTGTCGGGGCGCACGCCACGCCACAGCGCGAAGCTCTCCGCCGCCTGCTCGACCAGCATGCCCAGGCCGTCGGCCACGCGCGCGGCGCCGTCGGCAAGCGCTGCGCGCATGAACGGGGTGTGGCCGCGGCCGTACATCATGTCGTAGGCGAGCGCGCCCTCGGCGTACAGGCCGGGGGGGAGCGGCGGCAGCTCGCCGGCGAGGCTGGCGGCGGTGGCGTTGATGACCAGGTCGAAGCGGCGCCCGGCGAGCGCGTCGAAGCCGCAGGCATCCACCTGCGCCCGGCCGGCGTGCGGGGTGAACAGCGCGGCCAGCGCCTGCGCCTTCGCTACCGTGCGGTTGGCGATGGTCAGGCTGGCCGGGCGGCTGTCGAGCAGCGGCAGCAGCACGCCGCGCGTGGCGCCGCCGGCGCCGAGCAGCAGGATGCGGCGGCCGGCGAGCGCGAAGTCGAGGTTGGTGGTCAGGTCGCGTACCAGCCCGGCGCCGTCGGTGTTGTCGCCGAGGATGCCGTCGGCGCCGAAGGCGAGGGTGTTGACCGCGCCCGCCGCCTGCGCGCGCGGCGTGTGGCGCTCGGCGAGCGCGAATGCCTCGAGCTTGAAGGGGACGGTGACGTTCATGCCGCGCCCGCCGTGGGCGCGGAAGTCGGCGACGGCGGGCGCGAAGCCGTCCACCGGCGCGAGCAGGGCCTCGTAGCGCAGCGCCTGCCCGGTCTGGCGCGCGAACGCGGCGTGGATCTGCGGCGACTTGCTGTGGGCGATCGGGTTGCCGATGACGGCGTAACGGTCCATGGGCGGGTCTCGTTTCAGTAGGCGCGGACGCGGTCGCTGCGCTCGAACTTCCAGGTTCGGGTGATCTCGATGACGTCGTAGTCCTTGCGGATGTCCGGCGGGAAGGGGGCGTAGGGGGCCGCCATCTTCACGATTCGCACCGCGGCCTCGTCCAGCACCTTGTGGCCCGAGCTGCGCTGCACGCCGATCTTGTCCACCGTGCCGTCGGAGCGGATCGACACCGACAGCAGCAGGCTGCCGTAGAGCTTGCCGCGCGCGGCCTCGGGGTAGTTCAGCGTGCCCACGCGCTCGACCTTCTGCCTCCAGTCCTCGACGTACTGCGCGAAACGGTACTCCTGCGCGCGTGCGCCGATGAACTTCTTGCGCGGGCGCTTGGCCAGCTCCTGCAGGTTGCGGTCGATCTGGGCCTCGATGCGGGCGACCGCCGCGGCGCTGTCGAGCAGGTCCAGGCCGCTGAGCTGTGGTGCCGGTTCCGGTCGTGGCACCGGCTGCTCGACCTTCTTCGGTGCGGCGGCGACCTTGGCGGGGGCCTTGTCGCGGGTGACGAGCTGCTTCTGTTCGCGCACCGGCTCGGGCGTGCGGCGTTTGGCCTCGACCAGCGCATCGCCGTCCTGGCGCGTCGGCTGCGGCGGCAGCGGGGTGCTCGGGCGCACGTCCTGCTCGGTGTTGCCGCCACCGTCCGCATTGGCCTGGGCGAGGGCCTCGGGCTTGTCCGGCGCCTTGGCGTGGCGGGTGTTGACCAGCACCACCTCCAGGCCCTTGTCGCGTTTGGGCTTGCCTTCGGGCAGGCGGAACTGGATCAGCAGCAGCAGCCCGTGCAGGGTCAGCGAGATCGCGAACGCCGCCAGCAGCAGCGGCCCGCCGAAGCGGCGCAGGCGCCCGGCCACACTCCCCGTGCCCGCAGGCGCAAGGATCGGGGAGGCGGAGCGCGGAGCGGCCTGCGGCATGGCGGGAGCGGGCGCGGCGGGCTCAGGCGAAGCCGAAGCCGGCCTCGGTGACCGTCTCGGGATCGGGCTCGGACAGTATCGCCACGAAGCGCGCCTCGACCTCGACGTCGAGCAGGTCGGTGTGCTCGACGCAGAGCTTCACCCGGCTGCCGGGGATCTGCAGCGGCATCGACGGCACGCGGAAAACGAGCGGGATCTCGGTCAGGCGCACCACGTTCTCGCGCAGCACGACGGCCTCGACCTCGCCGCGGCCGTGCTGGCGCAGCCAGCGCAGGCACCAGTAGCGCTCCATGCCGCGCTGGAACTCGGCGTACTCGGCGTAGGTGAGCTCGAAGTCGCGCAGCGCCGCCATCAGGTCGGCGGACTTGGGCGCGAAGGCCGGTGCCGTATCCTGCAGCACGGCGACGATCTGCCACTGGTTGACCAGATCGACGTAGCGCCGCAGCGGCGAGCTCGACCACGCGTAGCAGTCCACGCCGAGGCCCTCGTGCGGCGCGGCGACCGTGGTCATGCGCACCTTGCCGCCGCCCTGGGCGCGGTACAGGCCGGGGATGCCCGAGGCGTCGAGCAGCTTGCCCCAGGTCATGTTGGCGTAGATCATCAGCTCGGCGACCAGCTTGTCCATCGGCGAGCCGCGCAGGCGGCGGCTGATGCTGACCCGGCCCGGGCCGTCGGCGGTCTCTTCGGTCCAGTCCACGCTGAAGCCGAAGTCGATGCGGTCCTCGTTGCCGCCGGCCTTGCCGCGCCCGGCCTCGAGCACGGTCGCGAGGTCCCACAGCAGGGACAGCTCCTGCTTCCACGCGAAGTCGGGCAGGCCGCTGTGCACGGTCTCGTCGTTGAACACCGGCTCGATGTCGTGGTGACGCAGGTTGGCGACGATCGGCACCATCTCGACCCGGCTGTGCTCGCCGACGATGGCCAGGCCGGGGGTCACGTCCAGGTACAGCGACACCGCCGGGCAGTCGCGGCCGGCGGCGAGCGTGAAGCCCTGCACCACCTCGTCGGGCAGCATGGTGATCTTGTTGCCCGGCATGTAAACGGTGGACAGCCGGCGGCGCGCGATCGCGTCCAGGCCGGAGCCGCGCGCGAAGCCGAGGGCCGGTGCGGCGATGTGGATGCCGATGCGCCAGCCGCCTTCGGCGCGCGGCGTGACCGAGAAGGCGTCGTCGATCTCGGTGGTCGAGGCGTCGTCGATCGAGAACGCGGCGACCTCGGCGCGCTGCAGGCCGGCCGGCATCGTCGCCGGCTCGAAGGCCGGAAATGCCGGCCCTTCCGGGAAGTGCTCGAACAGGAAGCGGTTGAAGTGGAAGTCGTAGCTGGAGGCGAGCGCGCCGCATTTGAGCAGCAGGCGCGCGGCCGACAGCCCGCTGTCCACGCAGGCGGCTTCGAGCGCCTTGATCTCGGGGCGGTTGCGGTCGGGGCGGTAGAGCGCCTGCGGCAGCAGCGCGGCGAGTTCGGGCGGCAGGCGGCCTTCGACCAGTTCCGCGCGCATGTGCTCGATGGCCGCCGCCTGCTGGCGCTTCTTCTCCAGGCCGGCGAGCGCGGCCTGGAGGATGTCGGCCGGCGCCTTGCGGAAGCGCCCCTTGCCCTTGCGGTGGAACCAGATCGGCGCCGAATGCAGGCGCAGCAGCAGGGCGGCGGACTCGACCGCGGTCGGCGTGCGGCCCTGGTATTCGGCGGCGAAGTCGGCGAAGGCGAATTCGTCGTCGCCGCACACTTCCCATAGGAATTCGACATCGAGTTCTTCGGCTCCCGCCTCGGCGCGGGCGAGCAGCTCGGACGGGCCGGGTTCGCGGAACTCCATCAGCACATGGGCGCGCTTGAGCTTCACCCGCTTGCCGTGGGTGTTCTCGACCTGCAGCGTGGCTTCGTTATCGGCGAGGATCGTGCCGGCCTTGAAGGCCCCGTCCTCTTCATACAGCACGAACATCGGCATCCGCCTGAAGAAAGCAAGCGCGCTAGTTTACTGGATTCGGGCCGCCCGCCCTATCGCCGGATGCGTCGATCTCGGCGCGCCTCCGGTCCGGCCGCGAGGCCGGGGCAGGGGGCGCCGCAGCTACCGAGCCCTGGTCGCCTTGCGTCCGGCGCGCAGCATGTCCACCGAGTAGAGCGCGAGCGCGAGCCAGATCAGCGCAAAACCGACGAGCTGGGTGGTGTCGAAGGGCTCGCGGAACAGCAGCACCGCGACCAGGAAGTTGAGGCTGGGGGCGATGTACTGCAGGAAGCCGACGGTGGCCAGCGGCAGCCGGCGCGCGCCGACCGCGAACATCATCAGCGGGACGGCGGTGATGACGCCGGTGAGTGGCAGCAGCCAGTCGGTGAGCCCACCGCCGCCGAAGGCCAGGCTGCCTTGCAGGTGCAGCAAGCCGAGCCAGGCGAGCGCGAGCGGGGCGACGAGCACGGTCTCGACGAACAGGCCACTGACCGCGTCGACCGGCGCACGTTTGCGCAGCAAGCCATAGAGTCCGAAGGTGCCGGCGAGGAAGAGCGGGATCCACGGCAGGCTGCCGAGCTGCCACACCCGCCAGCCGACGCCGGCGCAGGCGATCGCCACCGCCAGGGCCTGCAGCGGACGCAGGCGCTCGCCGAGAAAGAGCGCGCCGAGTGCGACGCTGACCAGCGGGTTGATGAAGTAGCCGAGGCTGGCTTCGAGCAGCCGGCCGGCATCGATCGACCAGATGAACACCAGCCAGTTGCTGCTGGTGAGCAGCGAGGTCAGCGCGAGCAGTGCGAGCAGCCGGGGTTGTTGCCACACGCGACGAACGCCCGCGAAGCCACCGGTGAAGGGCACGAAGGCGAGCAGGCCGGCGAGGAAGAGCGCGGACCAAAGTACGCGGTGGGCGACGATCTCGAACGGGGGCACGCTGCCCAACGCGCGGAAATACAGCGGGGCCAGCCCCCACACGACGAAGGCGAAGAGCGCGGCGAGCATGCCGTTGCGCACCGTGGTCGGGTCGGGTGCGGGTGGCGGCGTGATGGTCGCGGCTACGGTGGCGTGATGTGGCTGGGAGCGGGAGTCGGGCACGGAGTGGGGCAGGGGCGTGAATTGGGAGGCGAGGCGGATGCCCGCAGAAGGCGCGGCGCGCACCCGGCAGTCCGGCGCGCGTCGAGCGGCCGGGTGGGCGTCAGCCCGGGCGGCGCGCCGATGCGACCAGGGTGCGCGCCGGCATCAGATAGCCGCCGCGGCCGTCGTCGCAGCGATGCTCGGCGAGGTCCTCGACGACGGCGTTGCGCAACGCGGCCTGGGTCGCCTCGGGCAGGCGGCCGAGCGCTTCCGCGGCGCCGCCGGCGAGGTCGAGGAAAGCCTGCCAGTAGGCGTCGGCGTCGGCGAAGTGGCAGGCGAAGGCGCACGGCCGGATGTCGATGTCGACGAAGCCGGCAGCGGCGAGCGCGGTGGCGAGCGCATCCGGCTCGCCGTAGCGGAACACCGAGGGGCGCGCCACCTTGGGCGGGGGCAGCAGGCGGGCGATGGTGTCCTGGGCGCGGTGGATCAGCGGCACGGTCTCGCGTGCGCCCCACACCGACAGCGCCACCCGGCCGCCGGGCACCAGCACGCGGTGCATCTCGGCGAGTGCGCGCTCGGGGTGCGGGAAGATGAACAGCGCGAGGCCGGCGAGCACGCGGTCCATGCTGGCGTCGGCGAGGCACAGGTGTTCGGCGTCGGCCGCGGCGAAGCACGGGGTGTCGGCGTGCTCGCCGCAGCGGCGCGCGCCTTCGGCGAGCATGCCCTCGGCGATGTCGGTGGCGAGCACGGCGCCGCCCGGAGCGACGCGCCGCGCCGCCTGGCCGGCGAGCAGGCCGGGCCCGCTGGCGAGGTCGAGCACGCGCTGTCCGGGGGTGAGTGCGGCGGCCTCGAGCAGGGCTTCGGCGAGTTCGGCGCGCAGGTGGGCGCCGTCGGCGTAGCGCGCGGCGATGCGGTTGAAGCCGGCGCGTTCCATGGCCTTGAAGCGGCGGGCGTCGAAGCCGGGCTGGTCGGGATCGGTGGGGAGGCTCATCGGCTGCGCTCCGGGTTCAGGTGGACGCGGCGCGGGCGTCGCCCAAGCCGGCGTAGGCGATCACCGCGTCCAGGTAGTCGCCCCAGCGCGAGAAGCCGTGGTCGCCGCCTTCGAGCACGGTCTGGCGGGCGCCGGCGTATTTCGCCACTGCATGGCGGTAGTCGAGCACCTCGTCGCCGGTCTCCAGCAGCAGCCAGAAGCGTTCCGGCCGGGTGATCGTCGCCACCTCGATCGCGCGCAGCTCGTCGATGTGAGCGTGGGTGAATGCGAAGCGCTCGCCGGTGTACATGTTGTCCTGGGTGCCGACATAGGCCTCGAGCGAGAGCGGCGCGACCACCGCCGGATTGACCAGCACCGCGCGCAGGCCGTGGCGTTCGGCGAGCCAGGTGGCGTAGTAGCCGCCCAGCGAGCTGCCGACCACGGTGGGATCCAGCCCGGCGGTGCGGGCGCGCGCGATCTCGGCCTCGGCGAGCGCGATCGCCGCGCGCGGCGACACCGGGAGCTGTTCGCACCAGAAGCGGTCGGCGAGGCCGCGTTCGACCATGCGCGTCTTGAGCGCCTGCGCCTTGATCGAAGCCGGGGCGGAACGGAAGCCGTGCAGGTAGATGATCATCGTGCGTGCTCGATCAGGGTTCGGTCCATTCCACCCAGCCGAAGTACCAGGTCGCCAGCACGAAGATGCCGAAGGCGATGCGGTACCAGGCGAAGGCGATGAAGGTGTGGTTGGAGATGAACTTGATGAAGCTCTTCACCGCCCACATCGCGGCGACGAAGGAGGCGGCGAAGCCGACCGCGAACACCGGCAGGTCTTCCAGGCGCAGCAGCGCCCAGTTCTTGTACAGGTCGTAGGCGGTGGCGGCGAACATGGTCGGGATCGCCAGGAAGAAGGAGAACTCCGCCGCCGTCTTGCGCGACAGGCCGAAGATGACGCCGCCCATGATGGTCGCGCCCGAGCGCGAGGTGCCCGGGATCATCGCCAGCGCCTGGGCGAAGCCGACCTTGAGCGCGTCGGTCCAGCGCAGCTCGTCCACGTCGTCGATGCGCGGGTGATAGGCGCGCTTTTCCACGTACAGGATGACCAGGCCGCCCACCACCAGCGCGGTCGCCACCGTGATCGGGTTGAACAGCAGGCCCTTGATCGTGGAGTGGAACATCAGGCCGAGCACGGCCGCAGGCAGGAAGCCGATGAACAGCAGCCACACGAAGCGCTGCGCGCTCGGCTGCGTCGGCAGGCCGGTCGCGACCTTGATCAGGCGCTCGCGATAGTCCCAGCACACGGCGAGGATGGCGGCGAGCTGGATGACGATCTTGAACACCTTGCTGGTGTCGTCGTTGTAGCCGAGGAGGTCCCCGATGATGATCAGGTGGCCGGTGGAGGATACCGGCAGGAATTCGGTCAGGCCTTCGACGATGCCGAGGACGAGGGCGACGAGGAGGAGGGAGAGGTCCATGCGGCCGGGGAGCGGGGTGGGGAGGAGGCCGGATTATAGCGCCCGCGATGTTGCGCCGCAGGAACGATGCAGGATGGATGGCGGCGGCCGCGAACCGTACCGTGATCCCCGCCGCGCCTTGCTGACGGCCGACTCAGCCCGAGGTCAGCGCCTCGAGTCTGTCGAGATAACGCAGCGCGTGCGCGCGATCGTCGCCGCACATCTCCGGGGAGGGCTTCAGGCTGGCGCAGACCGCGGGCCGGCGCGGGTCGCCGAACAGGCGGCAACGGTCGGCTTCGTCGAGCTGGATGCAGCGCATGCCGGCCGGCTTGCCCTGCGCCATGCCGGGGATCGGCGAGGAGATCGAGGGCGCGATACAGCAGGCGGCGCAGCCGGGGCGACAGTCCACGACTCAGCCCTGCGCCTGCAGTTGCGACCACCAGAGCAGGATGGCGTCGAGGGTGGGCGGCAGCAGCGCGCCCTCGTTCCCGGTGAATGCCTTCCACTCGGGCAGGAAGCGCTCGCCCACCGCTGTCAGCAGCGGCACGCCGGCCATCACCGTCTCGCCCATCTCGTCGCGCAGGCCGGCGCCGGAAACTTCCTGGGCGCCGAACTTGTTGATGATGACCAGATCGACGCCGCGCCCGATCGCGCCGCGCACTGCCATCGAGCCGCGCGCGAGCGCGTCCGGATCGACCCGGCACGACACCGAGCCGCGGCCGAGTTCCTGCGACAGCGGGATGCTCTCGCCGGTCTCCAGGTTCTCGAGTTCCATCGCGCACGGGTCGTCGATCACGCTGGCGATGTCGTGCTGAAGCACGCCGCCGAGCCTGACGCCGCGGGCGGCCAGTTCGCGCGCGGCGCGGGCGAGCAGGGCCTCGATGTTGTCGGTGGGCTTGTAGACGACGGCGGCGATGGCGTGGGCGGACATGATCGGGCTCGGCGGATCGGGAGACGCCGGGTATTGTCGCACCGCAGGCGCTGCCCGGGAGACTCCGCGTGCAGGCACCGGCGGGCCGCTGATCGTCGCTGCGGACCGATGCGGGCGGGTGTTCTCGTCCGCGCCCTGCGATAATGCGCGGCTCGACGAACCCGACCATGGATCCATGAGGGCTGAACACCGGGGCGCGCGCCGCCCGTCCGACCTGCCGAATTTCGACGATTGCCTGAGCGCCGACCGCCCGCGCCTGCGCCGCATGGCGCGCGACCTGGCGCGCGCCGGCGCGGATGGGCGCCGCGCCCGCGACGCGGCTCCGGCCAGCACGGGCGCGGGCGGGGCCGCGTCGCGCAGCGAGCGCCTGCAGGCGGACTTCGAGGCGCTCCGCGCACGCTCGCGCGCCGCGCTGGCCGCCCGCCGCGCGGCGCTTCCGGTGCCGGACTTTCCGCCCGAGCTGCCGGTGTCCGCGCGCCGCGACGAGATCGCCGAGGCCATGGCGGCGCACCAGGTGATCATCGTCTGCGGCGAGACGGGCTCGGGCAAGACCACCCAGTTGCCCAAGATCGCGCTGACGCTCGGCCGCGGCGTCGCCGGCCTCATCGGCCACACCCAGCCGCGGCGGCTGGCCGCGCGCGCCACCGCGAGCCGCATCGCGCAGGAGCTCAAGAGCCCGCTCGGCGAGGTCGTGGGCTACAAGATCCGCTTCACCGACAAGACCGGCGAGCGCAGCCACGTCAAGCTGATGACCGACGGCATCCTGCTCGCCGAGACCCAGACCGACCCGCTGCTGGCCGCCTACGACACCCTGATCATCGACGAGGCGCATGAGCGCAGCCTCAACATCGACTTCCTGCTCGGCTACCTGAAGACCCTGCTGCCGCGCCGGCCGGACCTGAAGGTGGTGGTGACCTCGGCGACGCTCGATGCCGAGCGCTTCGCCAGGCATTTTGCCGATGCCGCTGGCAAGCCGGCGCCGGTGATCGAGGTGTCCGGCCGGCTGTATCCGATCGAGATGCGCTACCGGCCGGTGGAGAGCGAGGTGCTCGATCCAGCCGCGGCCGCGCGCGGCGCCGCGAAGGGTGGCAGGGATTCCGCAAAGGACAGGAGCCGCGACCTCATGGACGCCCTCGTCGACGCGGTCGACGAGGCGCAGCGCTGCGGCCCCGGCGACGTGCTGGTCTTCCTGCCCGGCGAGCGCGAGATCCGCGAGGCCGCCGAGGCGCTGAGGAAGGCCCACCACCTGCCCGGCACCGAGATCCTGCCGCTGTTCGCGCGCCAGTCGGCGCAGGAGCAGGCGCGCGTGTTCTCGCCCTCCAGCGGGCGCCGGGTGGTGCTGTCGACCAACGTCGCCGAGACCTCGCTGACAGTGCCGGGCATCCGCTATGTGGTCGATACCGGCCTGGCGCGCATCAAGCGCTATTCGCCGCGCAACAAGGTCGAGCAGCTGCAGGTGGAGAAGATCGCGCAATCGGCCGCACAGCAGCGCGCCGGGCGCTGCGGGCGGGTGATGGACGGCATCTGCATCCGCCTGTACGACGAGGACGACTTCAATCGTCGTCAGCCGCACACCGATCCGGAGATCCTGCGCTCGTCGCTCGCCGGCGTGATCCTGCGCATGAAGGCCTTGAGGCTCGGCGCGGTGGAGGATTTTCCCTTCATCGATGCGCCCGGCTCGCGCCTGATCGGCGACGGCTACGCGCTGCTCGCCGAGCTGGGGGCGGTCAGCGACGACGACGAGCGCAAGCTCACCCCGATCGGGGTCGAGCTCGCCAAGCTGCCGCTCGATCCGCGCATCGGCCGCATGATCCTCGCCGCGCGCGACCGGGGGGCGCTCGCCGAGCTGCTGGTGATCGCCGCTGCGCTGTCGGTGCAGGACCCGCGCGAGCGTCCGCAGGACAGCCCCGGTGCCGCCGACCAGGCGCATGCGAAGTTCCGTGGCGGCGAGCAGGACCAGAAGTCCGAGTTCCTGTGGTACTGGCACCTGTGGAAGGCCTGGGACGAGGTACAGCGCCACGAGTCGTCCAGCAAGCAGAAGGCCTGGTGCAAGAAGCACTTCCTCAACTACATGCGCATGCGCGAGTGGCGCGATGTGTTCACCCAGCTGCATTCGCTATGTGCGGAGCACGGCTGGAGGGAAAACGAACAGCCGGCGAACTACGAGGCCATCCACAAGGCGCTGCTGGCCGGCCTGCTCGGAAACATCGGCTGCAAGGTGGACGATGCTTCGGGCCCGCAGGCGGGTTCGTACCTGGGCGCGCGCGGCATCAAGTTCTGGCCGCACCCGGGCTCGGCGCTGGCGAAGAAGGCGGGCAAGTGGATCATGGCCGCCGAGCAGGTCGAGACCTCGCGCCTGTTCGGGCGCTGCATCGCGCGCATCGAGCCGGAGTGGGTGGAGGAGGTCGGCGGCCACCTGGTCAAGCGCCAGGTGTTCGAGCCGCACTGGTCGAAGTCCTCCGGCGCGGTGCGCGCCTGGGAGCGCGGCACGCTGTACGGCCTGGTGATCTACCCGCGCCGCGGCGTGGCCTACCGCGACATCGACCCGGCGCTTTGTCGCGAGCTCTTCATCCGCGAGGGCCTGGTGCAGGGCGAGATCGCGGAGGGGCCGGCGCGTGCGATGGCCTTCCTCGCCCACAACCAGCGCCTGGTGGCGGAGATCGAGCGCCTGGAGCACAAGTCGCGCCGCCCCGACGTGCTGGTGGACGAGACGTTGATCGAGGCTTTCTACGACAGCAAGCTGCCCGCGGACGTGTGCGACGTCGCCGGCCTGGAGGCCTGGCGCAAGGCGGCCGAGAAGGCCGAACCGAAGCTGCTGTACCTGTCGCGCGAGCAGTTGATGCGCCACGAGGCCGAGGGTGTCACCACCGACCGCTTCCCGCCTGCGCTGGAGGTGCTCGGGCAGAAGTTGAAGCTGACTTATCTGCACCAGCCCGGCGAGGCCGACGATGGCGTGACGCTCGCGGTGCCGCTGGCCATGCTCAACCAGATCCCCGCCAACCGCTGCGAATGGCTGGTGCCCGGCCTGCTGGAAGAGAAGGTCGCGGCGCTGATGAAGACCGTGCCGCAGAAGCATCGCCACCGCCTGCAGCCGGTGGCCGAGAGTGCGGCGGCCTTCATGGCGGCGTTCGAGGCCGGCGAGTTCGATACCGACGAGCCGCTGCTGAAGATGCTGCAGCGCTTCGTCGAGGAGCGCGTGCAGCTGAAGTTGCCGCTGGAGAGCTTCCGCGCCGAGAACCTCAAGGCGCACTGCTTCATGAACTTCCGCGTCATCGACGAGCACGGCCGGGTGATGGGGCAGTCGCGCAACCTGATGGAGTTGCGCGCGCGCTTTCGCGAGCAGGTGGCGGCGCGCTTCTCCGCGGCGAAGATCGGCGGCGCGCTGGCGGGGGCCTTGTCGAGCGCTGGCGTGGCGAGCGCCGCCGGGGCTGGACGCACGGCGCCGGGGCAGGGGGGAGCTGCGCGTGCGCCGGGCTCGGTCGGCGCCGGTACGGGCGGGCCGTCCGGTGCGGGGCATCGCGAAGCGGAGTCGGCGGGCGCCGTGGCCCGCTCGGGAAAGGGCGGCGCGGTCAGGAACGGTGGACGTCCGGATGCGGGTGCTCAGTTGGCGGGCGCCGCCGTGGAGGCGCCGGCGCAGGTCCTGTCCGGTTTCACCGCCTGGACTTTCGGCGCCTTGCCCGAGCTGCTCGAGGTGCGCGTCGCCGGCCGCGAGGTGATCGGTTTTCCGGCGCTGCACGATGAAGGCGACAGCGTGTCGCTACGCCCCTACGACACGCCGGAAGAGGCGGCGCGCGTACATCGTCGTGGTCTCGCCCGCCTGTTCGCGCTCAACCTCAAGGACCAGGTGCGCGCGGTCGAGCGCCTGCCCGGCCTGCGCGAGCTTGCACTGCAATACATGAGCTTCGGCACCGAGGCCGAACTGAAGGCCCGTCTGGTCGAGGCGACGCTGAACCGCTGCTGCCTGCTGGAGCCGCTCCCCACGGACGCCGATGCGTTCGCGAAGCGCTGTGCGGAAGCCAAGACCCGGGTGAGCCTGGTCGCGCAGGAGTTCATGCGCCTGGCCGGCCAGCTGCTCGCCGAGCATGGTGCATTGCAGAAACGCCTTTCGGGCCTCAAGACCTTCCCCGAGGTGGTGGCCGACATCCAGGTCCAGCTCTCCATGCTGCTGCCGAAGGACTTCCTGGTCGCGTTCCCGTGGGAAAGGCTGGCGCATTTCCCGCGTTACCTGAAGGGGGCGTCGGTGCGTCTGGACAAACTTCGCAACAATCCTGCGCGTGATGCGCAGGCCATGGGCGAGTGGAAGGCACTTGCCCAGGCCTGGGAGCGCGAGCGCCTCGCGCGTCGGCGCGCCGGGATCGAGGACCCCGCACTGGAGGAATTCCGCTGGCTGCTGGAAGAACTGCGCGTCGGGCTTTATGCGCAGGAACTGAAGACGCCGATGCCGGTGTCGGTCAAGCGGCTGCAGAAGATCTGGGAAAGCCGCCCGCGTTGACGGGCGGCGGGCCTGGACGGTCGCGAGCCGATCAGCGCAGCGGGATCACCAGCGGCGGGATGTCCACGCCGATCACCACCGCGGGCGAGCGGCTGTAGCTGTAGGAGCGATAAGGGCGCTCGTAGTAGTGGTGGTGGACCACCGGCTCGCGGTAGTAGCGCGGGCGTTCGCGGATGATGACCTTCTCGCGGTAAACGGTGCGCTCGTCCCAGTGGCGACGATGCTTGTGGTCGTGCTTGTAGTGATGCTTCTGATGGCCCCAGTGCGGGCCGCGATCACCTCGGTCGGCATGTGCGGCAGGTGCGGCAACGGCAAGGATTCCGCCGCACACCAGGGCGGTGACGATCTTGCGGGTCAGGGTGGTGTTCATGGTCTGCCTCGTTCGTGTTGTCGTTGCAGGGGCGTGGCCCTGTCGATTTCGATAGTAGGCGAGCCGGCATCGAGAGGCAGTCGCAGAGTGTAAGCGGGCTTTTGTAGCGGTGCGTCCGCTCGCCGGTGCTTGAGGGTGTTCTTTGATTTCTCGGACTTTCTTGTTATATTGACCGGCTTCCCTTGCTCCACCGGACCGCATGCCGGGGGGCTGCAACAACCAACCGCAAGGAGTTTGCATGCGACATTATGAAATCGTATTCATCGTGCACCCGGACCAGTCCGAGCAGGTGCCGGCGATGGTCGAGCGCTACAAGTCCATCGTGACGGCTCGCAACGGCCAGATCCACCGCCTGGAAGACTGGGGGCGCCGCCAGATGGCCTACCCGATCCAGAAGGTGCACAAGGCCCACTACGTGCTGATGAACATCGAGTGCGACGGCGAGACGCTGGCCGAGCTCGAGCACTCGTTCAAGTTCAACGACGCCGTGCTCCGTCACCTCACCATCAAGATGAAGAAGGCCGTCACCACGCCTTCGCCGATGATGAAGGAAGAGAAGTCGCGCTCGCTGAGCACCGCTTCCGAAGACAAGCCGGCCGACAGCGAAGCCGCTGCCGCCTGAGGTGCCTGAGCCGGGTCTGAACGAACTGCGCCTCGATGCGCGCGTGGCCGAATTGCTGCCGCTGCGTCGAACCCCTGCCGGTGTGCCGATCGCAAGTTGCGTGCTGGTACACGAATCGAAACAGTTCGAAGCGGGATTGAGCCGCGATGTTTCGGTGGAAGTGCAGGCGGTGGCGTTGGGCGATCTGGCGGCGGTGCTGACTGCGGCGGTTCCGGGTAGTGCGCTGCGCGCCACCGGATTCCTCGCTGCAAAGAGCCTGCGCAGCCGAACCCCGGTTCTGCATCTGAACACTATCGAATTTCTCGAAGGAAACTGAAAATGGCCTTCAAGCCGAAATCCAAGTTCAAGAAGAAGGACGACCGTGGCGGTCGTGGTCTGTTCAAGCGTCGCAAGTTCTGCCGCTTCACCGCGGAGAAGGTCGAGGAAGTCGACTACAAGGACGTCGACGTGCTGAAGGACTTCATCACCGAAAACGCCAAGATCATGCCGGCCCGCATCACCGGCACCAAGGCCGGTTACCAGCGCCAGCTGTCGGTCGCCGTCAAGCGCGCCCGCTTCCTGGCCCTGATGCCCTACACCGACCTGCACCAGTAAGAGGAGAACGGAAACATGCAGATCATTCTTCTCGAGAAGGTCGTGAACCTCGGTGGTCTCGGCGACGTGGTCAAGGTCAAGGACGGCTACGCCCGCAACTACCTGATCCCGCAAGGCAAGGCCAAGCGTGCCACCCAGGCCAACCTGGCCGAGTTCGAAGCTCGTCGCGCCGAGCTCGAGCGCGCCCAGGCCGAAAAGCTCACCGCCGCTCAGGAGCTGGCGGGTAAGCTGGAAGGCGTCAGCGTCGAAGTCGCCCGCAAGGCCGGTATGGACGGCCGCCTGTTCGGTTCTGTCGGCAATGCCGACATCGCCGAGGCGCTTGCCGCAAAGGGTTTCGACATCGAGCGTTCCGCCATCCGCATGCCGGAAGGCCCGCTCAAGCAAGTCGGCGAGACCCAGCTCGAAGTTTCGCTGCACGCCGACGTGCTGGCCAACATCACCGTCGTGGTGGCGGCCGAGCAGTAATCTCTCGCTCGCGAGTAGAAGCAAGAAAGGGCTGCCGGGTGCAGCCCTTTTTTACTTTGTGCGCGCCCTTTCGTCTTCCGGCCTGTCGCTACAATGGCGCATTGAGGCATAGATGGTGTTCCCGATGAGTTCCGCGCCCTCCCGGTTTTCCGATTTTCCTGCCGATCCGCAGATCTCGCAGATCAAGCTGCCGCCGCATTCGCTGGAGGCGGAGCAGTCGCTGATCGGCGGCATCCTGCTCGACAACCAGGCCTGGGAGCGGATCGCGGACCTGGTGAATGAAGCGGATTTCTATCGCGACGACCACCGCCGCATCTACCGCCACATCACCAAGCTGGTCGATCAGGGGCGGCCGGCTGACGTCGTCACCGTATTCGAGTCGCTGGAGAAGAACGGCGAGGCCGAGCAGGCTGGCGGCCTGGCCTATATCGCCGAGATCGCCAACAACACGCCCTCGGCGGCCAACATCCGGCGCTACGCCGAGATCGTGCGCGAGCGCGCCATCCTGCGCAAGCTGGTGGCGGTGGGTGATGAGATCGCCGCGAGCGCGCTCAGTCCCTCCGGCAAGGATGCCAAGGCGCTGCTGGACGAGGCGGAGGCCAAGGTGTTCGAGATCGCCGAGGCGGGTGCGCGCCATGCGAGCGGCTTCGTGTCGATCCAGCCCATCCTGAAACAGGTGGTGGATCGGGTGCAGGAGCTCTACGATCGCGACAATCCCTCCGAGGTGACGGGCGTGCCCACCGGCCTGGTCGACCTGGATGACAAGACCTCCGGCCTGCAGCCTTCGGACATGATCATCGTCGCCGGTCGCCCGGCGATGGGCAAGACGACCTTTGCCCTCAACCTCGCCGAGCACATCGCGATCGAGCAGCGCTTGCCGGTGGCGATCTTTTCGATGGAAATGCCGGGCACCCAGCTCGCGACGCGTTTCATCTCCTCGGTCGGCCGCATCGACATGCAGAAGATCCGCAGCGGCCGGCTGACCGACGACGACTGGCAGCGGCTGACGATGGCGATGGGCAAGCTCTACGACGCGCCACTGTTCATCGACGAGACTCCGGGCCTCAATCCGATCGACCTGCGTGCGCGTGCCCGCCGGCTGGCGCGCCAGTGCGGCAAGCTGGGCCTGATCGTGATCGACTACCTGCAGCTGATGAGTGGTACCCGCGAAGGCGACAACCGCGCTTCCGAGCTGTCAGAGATCTCGCGCTCGGTGAAGTCGCTGGCCAAGGAGCTGAATGTGCCGATCATGGCTCTATCCCAGCTCAACCGCAGTCTCGAGCAGCGCCCCAACAAGCGCCCGGTGATGTCCGACCTGCGCGAATCGGGTGCCATCGAGCAGGACGCGGACATCATCATGTTCATCTACCGCGACGAGGTGTACAACCCCGACTCCCCGGACAAGGGAACGGCGGAGCTGATCATCGGCAAGCACCGTAACGGTCCGACGGGGACGGTCCGCCTGACCTTCATTGGCGAGAACACGCGCTTCGAGAACTACGCAGCCGCGCCCGGCATGTATTGAGCCGGGCTCCTGGTGGGGGTGGCGGTTCGGCGGTGATTCCCACGGCCCCGCTGCTTATCGCCTGATAGATTTTTCATCTTTCGATTGTTGTTGACGCGTTTTTTTTGATGTCTATAATGCGCAGCTCTTCGGCGCTGCGGCGGTTTCTACGGAAGCGGAGTGGTGCGGAAGGCGAGGGGTGGAGTGGGTGCTTTGGGGTCTTTTGTTTCGGTGTTGAGCCGGGGCGGTTGGAAAAAAGATTCTCGAGGTGCTTGACAGCGAAATCGAAGTTGATCATAATTTCGCCTCTCTGCTGCAGCGAATGCGGCGCTCTTTAAAAAGTTGAACAACCGATAAGTGTGGGTGCTTGGTGGTTGTGGTCGGATCGTTTCGGCGATTTGGTTTCACAATGATTAGGTGCTCATGCTGATGTAAGTCAGTTATTTGAGTACTTTGCTGGATTGAACTTAAGAGTTTGATCCTGGCTCAGATTGAACGCTGGCGGCATGCTTTACACATGCAAGTCGAACGGCAGCGGGGGCTTCGGCCTGCCGGCGAGTGGCGAACGGGTGAGTAATGCATCGGAACGTGCCCATGTCGTGGGGGATAACGTATCGAAAGGTACGCTAATACCGCATACGCCCTGAGGGGGAAAGCGGGGGATTCTTTGGAACCTCGCGCGATTGGAGCGGCCGATGTCGGATTAGCTAGTAGGTGAGGTAAAGGCTCACCTAGGCGACGATCCGTAGCGGGTCTGAGAGGATGATCCGCCACACTGGGACTGAGACACGGCCCAGACTCCTACGGGAGGCAGCAGTGGGGAATTTTGGACAATGGGCGCAAGCCTGATCCAGCCATGCCGCGTGAGTGAAGAAGGCCTTCGGGTTGTAAAGCTCTTTCGGCCGGGAAGAAATCGCGCGCTCTAACATAGCGCGTGGATGACGGTACCGGACTAAGAAGCACCGGCTAACTACGTGCCAGCAGCCGCGGTAATACGTAGGGTGCGAGCGTTAATCGGAATTACTGGGCGTAAAGCGTGCGCAGGCGGTTTTGTAAGACAGATGTGAAATCCCCGGGCTTAACCTGGGAACTGCGTTTGTGACTGCAAGGCTAGAGTACGGCAGAGGGGGGTGGAATTCCTGGTGTAGCAGTGAAATGCGTAGAGATCAGGAGGAACACCGATGGCGAAGGCAGCCCCCTGGGCCTGTACTGACGCTCATGCACGAAAGCGTGGGGAGCAAACAGGATTAGATACCCTGGTAGTCCACGCCCTAAACGATGTCGACTAGTCGTTCGGAGCAGCAATGCACTGAGTGACGCAGCTAACGCGTGAAGTCGACCGCCTGGGGAGTACGGCCGCAAGGTTAAAACTCAAAGGAATTGACGGGGACCCGCACAAGCGGTGGATGATGTGGATTAATTCGATGCAACGCGAAAAACCTTACCTACCCTTGACATGTCTGGAACCTTGCTGAGAGGCGAGGGTGCCTTCGGGAGCCAGAACACAGGTGCTGCATGGCTGTCGTCAGCTCGTGTCGTGAGATGTTGGGTTAAGTCCCGCAACGAGCGCAACCCTTGTCACTAGTTGCCATCATTTAGTTGGGCACTCTAGTGAGACTGCCGGTGACAAACCGGAGGAAGGTGGGGATGACGTCAAGTCCTCATGGCCCTTATGGGTAGGGCTTCACACGTCATACAATGGTCGGTACAGAGGGTTGCCAAGCCGCGAGGTGGAGCCAATCCCTTAAAGCCGATCGTAGTCCGGATCGTAGTCTGCAACTCGACTACGTGAAGTCGGAATCGCTAGTAATCGCAGATCAGCATGCTGCGGTGAATACGTTCCCGGGTCTTGTACACACCGCCCGTCACACCATGGGAGTGGGTTTCACCAGAAGTAGGTAGCTTAACCTTCGGGAGGGCGCTTACCACGGTGAGATTCATGACTGGGGTGAAGTCGTAACAAGGTAGCCGTATCGGAAGGTGCGGCTGGATCACCTCCTTTCAAGAGAACAGGCCACTGTTCCATCAAGTATCCACAACTTATCGGTTGTTCAGGCGAAGAGCCTCGGATGAGAGGGTCTGTAGCTCAGCTGGTTAGAGCACCGTCTTGATAAGGCGGGGGTCGTTGGTTCGAACCCAACCAGACCCACCAATCAATTGGTTGCTCGAAGCAGTGGGGGGCTGTAGCTCAGCTGGGAGAGCGGCGGCTTTGCAAGCCGTAGGTCGTCGGTTCGATCCCGACCAGCTCCACCAGTCGTGTCCAAGGCTCGAGACGAGAAGTAAGAGATGACGCGCACCGGTGTCGGTGTCGGTATCTCTTACTTCTTGAACGGCAGCGTAGCTGCCGGTCATTGAGGTTCGCTCTTTAACAAAGTGGAAGAAGTGCAGTACGTACCGAGCCGGTGCGTACTGCAAGTTGTGTGATTGCATTGGTCACATCACCGTTGTCAGCAGTGGTGTGGCCGCACAAACGAGTTCGTTCCTGTACGCGGGCCTTCGGGATGGCAACATCGAAGAGGGTCCAAGGTTATAGGATCAAGCGACTAAGTGCATGTGGTGGATGCCTTGGCGATCACAGGCGATGAAGGACGTGTAAGCCTGCGAAAAGCGTGGGGGAGCTGGCAATAGAGCTTTGATCCCACGATGTCCGAATGGGGAAACCCACCCCGCAAGGGGTATCCCAGACTGAATACATAGGTCTGAGGAGGCGAACCGAGCGAACTGAAACATCTAAGTAGCTCGAGGAACAGAAATCAACCGAGATTCCGCAAGTAGTGGCGAGCGAACGCGGAGCAGCCTGCACGACTAAACCATCAGCTTAGCAAAACGGTCTGGAAAGTCCGACGATACAGGGTGATAGTCCCGTATGCGAAAAGCCGGTGGCGGGTCTGAGCGTGCGACAAGTAGGGCGGGACACGAGAAATCCTGTCTGAAGATGGGGGGACCATCCTCCAAGGCTAAATACTCGTGATCGACCGATAGTGAACCAGTACCGTGAGGGAAAGGCGAAAAGAACCCCGGGAGGGGAGTGAAATAGATCCTGAAACCGCATGCATACAAACAGTGGGAGCCTCGTAAGGGGTGACTGCGTACCTTTTGTATAATGGGTCAGCGACTTACGTTCTGTAGCGAGCTTAACCGAGTAGGGGAGGCGTAGCGAAAGCGAGTCTGATAAGGGCGACTGAGTTGCAGGGCGTAGACCCGAAACCGGATGATCTATCCATGGCCAGGATGAAGGTGCCGTAACAGGTACTGGAGGTCCGAACCCACTAACGTTGAAAAGTTAGGGGATGAGCTGTGGATAGGGGTGAAAGGCTAAACAAATCCGGAAATAGCTGGTTCTCCCCGAAAACTATTTAGGTAGTGCGTCGTACGGACACTTGCGGGGGTAGAGCACTGTAATCGTTGGGGGGGTCATTGCGATCTACCCCGCGATAGCAAACTCCGAATACCGCAAAGTGATATACGGCAGACAGACATCGGGTGCTAACGTCCGGTGTCAAGAGGGAAACAACCCAGACCGCCAGCTAAGGTCCCAAATGCATGGCTAAGTGGCAAACGAGGTGGGAAGGCACAGACAGCTAGGAGGTTGGCTTAGAAGCAGCCATCCTTTAAAGAAAGCGTAATAGCTCACTAGTCGAGTCGTCCTGCGCGGAAGATGTAACGGGGCTCAAGCCATGAACCGAAGCTGCGGATGTGTCTTTGACACGTGGTAGGGGAGCGTTCCGTAAGCCTGCGAAGGTGTCTCGTAAGGGATGCTGGAGGTATCGGAAGTGCGAATGCTGACATGAGTAGCGATAAAGGGTGTGAAAAGCACCCTCGCCGTAAGCCCAAGGTTTCCTGCGCAACGTTCATCGGCGCAGGGTGAGTCGGCCCCTAAGGCGAGGCAGAAATGCGTAGTCGATGGGAAACAGGTCAATATTCCTGTACCGCTCTATGATGCGATGGGGGGACGGAGAAGGTTAGCTCGGCCATCTGTTGGAATAGGTGGTTTAAGCGTGTAGTCGTGCCGCGTAGGCAAATCCGCGTGGCTTAGATGAGGCGTGATGACGAGGATCCTCGGATCCGAAGTGAGTGATACCCAGCTTCCAGGAAAAGCCTCTAAGCTTCAGTCATAGAGTGACCGTACCGCAAACCGACACAGGTGGGCTGGTAGAGAATACCAAGGCGCTTGAGAGAACTCAGGAGAAGGAACTCGGCAAATTGATACCGTAACTTCGGGAGAAGGTATGCCCCTCGTACGTGAAAGCCCTCGCGGCTGGAGCGGAAAGGGGTCGCAGAGAATCGGTGGCTGCGACTGTTTATTAAAAACACAGCACTCTGCAAACACGAAAGTGGACGTATAGGGTGTGACGCCTGCCCGGTGCCGGAAGGTTAAGTGATGGGGTGCAAGCTCTTGATCGAAGCCCCGGTAAACGGCGGCCGTAACTATAACGGTCCTAAGGTAGCGAAATTCCTTGTCGGGTAAGTTCCGACCTGCACGAATGGCGTAACGATGGCCACACTGTCTCCTCCTGAGACTCAGCGAAGTTGAAATGTTTGTGAAGATGCAATCTCCCCGCGGCTAGACGGAAAGACCCCATGAACCTTTACTGTAGCTTTGCATTGGACTTTGACGGGACTTGTGTAGGATAGGTGGGAGGCTATGAAGCCAGGACGCTAGTTCTGGTGGAGCCGTCCTTGAAATACCACCCTGGTGTCGTCGAGGTTCTAACCCAGGCCTGTGAATCCAGGTCGGGGACCGTGCATGGTGGGCAGTTTGACTGGGGCGGTCTCCTCCCAAAAGGTAACGGAGGAGTACGAAGGTCACCTAGGTACGGTCGGACATCGTACTGATAGTGCAATGGCAAAAGGTGGCTTGACTGCGAGACCCACACGTCGAGCAGGTGCGAAAGCAGGTCATAGTGATCCGGTGGTTCTGTATGGAAGGGCCATCGCTCAACGGATAAAAGGTACTCTGGGGATAACAGGCTGATTCCGCCCAAGAGTTCACATCGACGGCGGAGTTTGGCACCTCGATGTCGGCTCATCACATCCTGGGGCTGTAGCCGGTCCCAAGGGTATGGCTGTTCGCCATTTAAAGTGGTACGTGAGCTGGGTTTAAAACGTCGTGAGACAGTTTGGTCCCTATCTGCCGTGGGCGCTGGAAGTTTGAGAGGGCCTGCTCCTAGTACGAGAGGACCGGAGTGGACGCACCCCTGGTGTACCGGTTGTGACGCCAGTCGCATCGCCGGGTAGCTATGTGCGGAAGAGATAACCGCTGAAAGCATCTAAGCGGGAAACTCGCCTCAAGATGAGACTTCCCCGGGGCCTCGAGCCCCCTGAAGGGTCGTTGAAGACCACAACGTTGATAGGCCGGGTGTGTAAGCGTGGCAACACGTTCAGCTAACCGGTACTAATTGCCCGTGTGGCTTGATCCTATAACCTTCAAAACAAAACGAACTCGACTCTCTGGTTCAACAAAACCAGACAATCACACAACACTTCTTCCTACTTTGGCCTGCGATACCGCGCAGGTGACAAGTCAAAGTCTGACGACCATAGCCGTGTGGAACCACCCCTTCCCTTCCCGAACAGGACCGTGAAACACCCGTGCGCCGATGATAGTGAGGTCCGCCCTCGTGAAAGTAGGTCATCGTCAGACTAACCCACAAAACAAACGCCCTGAGCGCCCAACCGCAATCAGGGCGTTTGGCCGTACACGCAAACGGAAACCGCGTCGCGACACCACTGCCGAGGCTGAGGCACAATGAGCGTCCTGATGTCCAAACGCTTGGAATGACGTGAAATTCGATCTCATCATTGTCGGTGGCGGGCTTGCCGGTGCGGCCCTGGCAGTGGCGCTCAGGCGCAGTCATCTGAAGATCGCGCTGGTGGAACAGGGGGCACCCAGACGGCCGGACGGCTGGGATCAGCGCATCTACGCCTACAGCCCTGCAAGCGCAGCTTTTCTCGCCGAGCTGGGTGTATGGGCTCACCTCGACCACACCCGCCTGACGGCAGTGGCGGAGATGTTGATTCACGGGGACGCAGGCGGCAGCTTGCGTTTCGACGCCTATGAAAGCGGGCTTGCGGAGTTGGCCTGGATCGGTGAATCGAGCCTGGTGCATGTCGAACTCTGGGAGAGCCTGAAGCGTCAGCATAACGTCACTCTCTTCTGCCCCGGCGTACCGGCAGCGCTCGACGTGACAGATGGCGGCGCAACCCTGCGTCTGCAGGACGGCCGGACCCTGAGCGCTGCCCTGGTGGTGGGCGCCGATGGGCGCGACTCCTGGGTCAGACGCGAGGCCAAGATCGGCGCCGCCGTGACGCCGTACGGCGAAATGGGTGTGGTTGCGAATCTCCGCTGCGCACTGCCGCATCGAGGTACCGCGTTCCAGTGGTTCATGCCCGAAGGCGTGCTGGCCTGGCTGCCGCTTCCCGAAGGCATGGTTTCGATCGTGTGGTCGGCTGCGGATGCACTTGCCGCCGAGTTGCTGGCGCTTCCGGAGGCGAACTTCTGTGCGCGGGTTGCCGCGGCCGGCGAGCACCGACTGGGACGCTTCGAGCTGGTGAGTCCGCGAGCCGCATTTCCGCTCAAGCTGATGCGGACGGAAACCGCGGTCAGTCCGCGGATCGCACTGGTCGGCGATGCCGCGCACGCGATCCATCCATTGTCCGGCCACGGCATCAATCTCGGCTTTCAGGACGCGCGCGTGCTCGCGGAGGTCCTGGGAGCGCTGCCCGCCTGGCGCGATCCGGGTGAGCTGCCGGTCCTGCGATCCTATGCGCGCCGACGGGCCGAGGAGCCTTTCCTGCTGCAGTATGCGACCCACGGCTTGAGCCGCCTGTTCGGCAGCGCGAATCCGCTGGCCGCCGCCTTGCGCAACGCCGGGATGAACCTCACCGGCCAGTTGCCAGTCTTAAAGAACGCGCTCGTCCGCTACGCGGCTAACGGGCGACTTTGAACACCCCCTGGAGATCCTGATGAATTCCTTCGCGGCACGTACCTTGCTCAAGCCCCTGTCCTTCACCTTCGCCATGACGCTCGGGGCCACTGCTCTGGCAAGCGAGGATGCGGTCAAGAAGAGCATGGAAGCCTTCATCGGCGCGCCGGCCGTCGAGTCCGTGAAAGCGACCGAGTACGGTGGCCTGTACGAGGTCGTGCTCAAGAACGGCCAACTGGTCTATACCGATGCCAAGAGCAGCTTCATCATCGACGGCAACATCATCGACACGGCGACGCGCCGCGATGTGACCGAGCAGCGCATGAACCAGCTCGCCGCGATCGATTTCTCGAAGCTGCCCCTGGATCAGGCGGTCAAGGTGGTCAAGGGCAAGGGAACGCGGGTGATCGCGACCTTCGAGGATCCGAACTGCGGCTACTGCAAGCGCCTCGGCAAGGAACTGGCCGAGATGGACGACATCACGATCTACACCTTCCTGTACCCGATCCTGAGCGAGGACTCGCGTACCAAGTCCGACAACATCTGGTGCAGCAAGGACCAGGGCAAGGTGTGGACCGACTGGGTGGTGGGCGGCAAGGCCCCGGCCGTGGCCAAATGCGACACCGCCCCCATTGCACGCAACGTCGAGCTGGGTCAGAGCCTGCGCATCAGCGGCACGCCGACCATCTTCCTCGCCGACGGCACGCGCATCGGTGGCTACGTGCCGCGTGCGGAACTCGAGAAGGCGCTCGCCGCCGTGAAGCCCTGATCGCTGCCGGCGCGCTGTCCGCTCAGCGCGCCTGTGGCGGTTCCAGGCCCTTGGGCAGCAGTACCCACATGCTGCCCTGCTGGCGCATCCTGCCGGCCTCGCGGCCGGCCTCCGCACCGAAGCCCCAGAAGAAATCCGCACGCACGACGCCCTTGATCGCGCTGCCGGTGTCCTGCGCCAGCATCAGGCGTTGCAGCGGCCTGGTGCTGAGCGGATGGGTGGTCGCCAGGAACACCGGCGCGCCCAGCGGGACGTAGCGCGGGTCGACGGCGATGCTGCGCCCGGCGCTGAGCGGCACACCGAGCGCACCGATCGGCCCGCCGTTCGAGGTGGGGAGCTCGCGGAAGAAGACATAGCTCGGGTTGGCGTTCAGCAGTTCGTCCAGGCGCTGGGGATTATCCTGGGCCCAGCGCTTGATGCCTTCCATCGATGCCTTCTCGAGCGGCAGCTCCCCCTGCGCGACCAGCCAGCGTCCGATCGACTGGTAGGGGTGGCCGTTCTGGTCCGCATAGCCGATGCGCACCAGCTTGCCGTCTGGGAGCTGGACGCGGCCGGAGCCCTGTACCTGCAGGAAGAACAGCTCGATCGGATCGTCCGCCCACAGCAGCACCGGTGCCTGCGCCTGTTCCGCGCGCTCGCCGAATTGCGCCCGGGTCCAGTAAGGAAGGACCTTGTTGCCGACCAGACGGCCGCGCAGACGCATGTTCTTCAGTTCGGGATAGACGTCGCCGAGCTCGATCGTCAGCATGTCCTTCGGCACCCCATGGATCGGCCAGGCGCTGCGCGCGCTGCGGGTCCGGCTGCCGCGGATAAGCGGCTCGTAGTAGCCGGTGACCAGGCCCTGGGTGCTGCCGTCGGCGTTCGTCAGTTGCCAGGGAGTGAAATTCGTCTCGAAGAACTGGCGCGCCGCGCCTGCGGACGGCTGCGCACCGAGCGCCGCGGCACGCTCGCAGACCGTCTTCCAGGCGGCCTGGCGCGACAGGCTCGGGCACGAGGCGCGCAGCGCCGGCCAGGCCTGCGCCGGATCGTCCTGCTGCCAGCCACTGACCGCCTGCCATGTGCTCGCCAGCAAGGGCGCGGTGGCAGGGGTTGCCGCGGCCTGCTCGCCTTGCTTGGGGCCTGCGGTGGTGCCTGTGCTGGGCTTTGCCGTCGCCGGTGCTTCCTCGGTCTCGAGTTTGGGCGCGCCCGGCGGGTGGGCGCAGGCGCCGAGGAGCAGGCCGACGAAGAGCGGTAGGGCGTGGCGACGGATGTGGAACGGGATCATCGGGGACATCGGTTGAACTCGGTGGGCATTGCCGCCAGTATACCGGTCCCCCGGGCGCTGCCGACGCATGCAGGCGAGGCCCCTTCACGAGCGCGGCAGAAGCTGGATGCCGGCGCAGTGGTCGTGGAATCCGCCACCCCCCGCAGCCCGGGAACTGCCGACAACCAGGACATCGAAACGCCCTCATGACCACCGAACTCGCCGATCTGCTGGCGCGCGCCGAACGCGTGCTCGAGCGCCTCGAGACCCTGCTGCCCGGTCCGGCGCCGCAGCCCGACTGGGAGGCCGCGCTCGCCTTCCGCTGGCAGCGCCGGCATGGACGCGGGGCGCTGAAGCCGGTGCGCCTGCCGCACCGCATCACCCTCGCCGACATCCAGGACGTCGACGACCAGAAGGCGCGCATCGACCGCAACACCCGCCAGTTCCTCGCCGGCCGGCGCGCAAACAATGTGCTGCTGACCGGCGCGCGCGGCACCGGCAAGTCCTCGCTGGTGAAGGCGCTGCTCAACGAGTACGCGCCACGGGGCCTGCGCCTGATCGAGGTGGACAAGAGCGATCTGGTCGACCTGCCCGAAATCGTCGAGCTGATCGCCGGCCGGCCCGAGCGTTTCATCCTGTTCTGCGACGACCTGTCCTTCGAGGAGGGCGAGGACGCCTACAAGGCGCTCAAGAGCGTGCTCGACGGTTCGGTGTCGGCGATGTCCGACAACGTGCTGATCTATGCCACCTCGAACCGCCGCCACCTGATGCCGGAATACCACGACGAGAACCTGCAGGCCCGCCACGTCGATGGCGAGCTGCACCCGGGCGAGGCGGTGGAGGAGAAGATTTCGCTGTCGGAGCGTTTCGGGCTGTGGATCTCCTTCTACCCCTTCAGCCAGGACGAATATCTCGACATCGTCGCGCACTGGCTGCGCAGCTTCGGGGCGAGCGCGGCGGACGTCGAGGCCGCCCGCCAGGAGGCCTTGCAGTGGGCGCTGATGCGCGGCTCTCGCTCCGGTCGCGTCGCCTGGCAGTTCGCGCGCGATCACGCCGGCCGTCTCGAGGACGAAACGGCATGACCCGCAAGCTCGTCGATGTCGCCGCCGGCGTGCTGCTGCGCCCGGATGGATCCTACCTGCTCGGCCAGCGCGCGCAGGACACGGTGTATGCCGGCTACTGGGAGTTTCCCGGCGGCAAGGTCGAGCCGGGCGAGACGCCCGCGCAGGCCCTGTGTCGCGAGCTCGACGAGGAGCTCGGCATCCGCGTCACCCGGCTGCGTCCCTGGTTGCGCCGCGAACACCTGTACGAGCACGCCCATGTCCGGCTGCACTTCTTCGAGGTCGCCGAATGGGAGGGCGAGCTCGACGACAAGGTGCACAGTGCGCTGGCCTGGGTCCGCCCCGACGGCCCCAGCCGCGAACCCATGCTGCCCGCCAACGGCCCGATCCTCAAGGCCCTGCGCCTGCCGCGCACGATGGGCATCACCCAGGCCGCCGCGCTGGGGGTTACGGCCCAGCTCGCCGCGCTCGACCGCGCGCTGGCGGGCGGTCTGCGCCTCGTCCAGGTACGCGAGGCGGGGCTCGACGCGGCCGAACGTGCGCGCTTCACCGCCGAGGTGCTGGCGCGGGTGCGGGCGCATCGCGGGCTGGTGCTGGTCAATGGCGATCTCGAGCTTGCTGCCCGGCTGGGTGCCGATGGCGTGCATCTGCCGGCGAAGATGCTGATGTCCGCGCAGGCGCGTCCGCAATTCGAATGGGTGGGCGCCTCGTGCCACACGCGCGCGGAGCTCGAGCACGCGGCGGCGCTGGGTCTCGATTACGCCCTGCTCGGGCCGGTGAAGCCGACCTCGACCCATCCCGGGCAGCCGGCCCTGGGCTGGGAGGCCTTTGCCCGCCTGGCGGCGGGACTGCCGATGCCGGTCCTCGCCCTGGGCGGACTGAGCGCGGACGACATGGCGCCCGCCCGCGATGCCGGCGCACACGGTATCGCGGCGATCCGCGGGGTGTGGGGGGATGTACGAGCCGGACGGCCCTCGGCGACCGGCGGCCGCTAGCGCTGCAGCGGCGCTTCGACGTTCGGCGAACGTCGGCGCCGTTCAGCGTCGCCGACCTTCTCCCAGGCCGGGCGGCTGGAAATCGACGTCGTCCAGTGGCGCGTCGGGCGGGGCGGTGGGCACCCGGTATTCCTCGGAAGCCCAGGCGCCGAGGTCGATCTGACGGCAGCGTGCCGAGCAGAACGGTCGCCAGGCGCTTTCCTGCTGCCAGGGCACGGGTTTTCCACAGGTCGGGCAGTTGACGACGCGTACCTTGTCGCTCATGAGCGCCTCACAGACTGCAGAAGGTGAGTTCGAAGGCGACGTCGCGCTCGGCCAGGCGCGGGCGGGCGACGGTTTCCGGCAGCATGAAGCGCACGTTCAGTGCGTACTTGTTGGCGCTGATCTCCGGCACCACGGTCTCGGCGCGCGCCAGGCGCACGCGCACCATTTGCGCGCTGCGGCCCTGCATGGTGAGCTGGAAGGCGCCGCCGCGGGCCAGCTGTGCTTCCGCGTGCCCGCTCGCACGCAGCAGGCGCAGCACGATCTCGAGGCCGTCACTGATCGGCGCCATCGGGCGGATCCAGGCGTCGAGGTCGCGGCGGCGGACCTCCGGGTCGCGATTGAGCCAGTAATGGTAGGACGGCAGGTCGAACTGGCACACCCCGCCCGGAATCGCCGCCCGGCTGCGGATGCTCATCAGCCACTCGTTCTCGCGCAGGTACTGGCCGATCTTGCCCGCCATCGCGAGCAGTCCCGCCGAGGCCTGCTCGATCTCGTACAGCGCGCCGGCGAGCGCCTCCTCGGAGATCTCGGGGTTGTTGCGGAAGGACATCAGGATCTGGCGCTGGCGCTCGAGTTCCTGCACCAGGTCGACCTTGAGGTCGGCGCGGCTGGCGACTTCGAGGGTCTCGAAGATGGTCAGCAGCGCGACATGGTGGTCCTGCGGCGCGGCGCCCGCGGTGAAGTGGGCGATCTTGAGGAAAAGATCCTCCAGACGCAGCAGCGTGCGGATGCGCTCGTTGAGAGGATATTCGTAGCTAATCACCGCACAGGATCCGCAAGTCTCGCGCCTTCTTGAATCGGGCCGATGATAGCACAGGCCCCCGTTTCACCACGTCCGCCGCGTCGCGGCGGTGCGCTCAGTCACCGATCCCGTCGGCCGCGGCCAGATAGCTCGCATGCAGGCGTTCGACCTGGGCTTCGAGCTCGGCAAGGCTGCCGCCGTTGTCGATCACGTCGTCCGCCGCGGCCAGGCGCTGCGCACGGCTCGCCTGCGCGGCCATGATGGCGCGGATCTGCTCTTCGGCCAGGCCGTTGCGCGCACGCACGCGCGCGACCTGCACCGCCTCCGGGCAGTCCACGACGCAGATCCGATCGCAGCGCTCGCGGTAAGTCCCCGACTCGACGAGCAGCGGCACCGCGAGGATCACGTACGGCCCGCTGGCCTGCCGGCATTGCCGGGCGCTCTCGTCGCGGATCATCGGGTGCAGGATCGCCTCGAGCTCGCGCCGCGCGTCCGGGTGCGCGAAGGCGAGCGCACGCATCGCCGCGCGATCCAGGCTGCCGTCCGCCGCGATCATGCCCGCGCCGAAGGCCCGGCGGATGGCATCGATGGCTGCGCCGCCGGGCGCGGTGAGGGCGTGGGCGATCAGGTCGGTGTCGACCACGCTGGCGCCGAGGGCGGCGAAGCGCGCGGTTGCGGCGCTCTTGCCGCTGCCGATGCCGCCGGTGAGGCCGACGATGTAGGGGAGTGAGCTGTGCATGGGGTTCAGTCCGGCGCGCACGCCTGGCGTCGGGTGCGCAGGCCGGGGGCCGCGGATTCGATCGTGCGCAGCTGGCCGGCCGGAATGCTGGCCTGGATGCGATAGGTCGTGGTCGTCCTCGGCTCGATCCCGGCGTTGGTGACGCCGCGGCCGCGCAACTGGCCGAGCAGCACGCGCGCGCGGTCCTCGGTCTTGAACACGCCGAGCGATACCGCATATTGCGTCGGACCCGGTTCGCGTACGATGAACATGTCGCTCACGCCGAGCAGGTTGAGCTCGACGACGCGGCGTTCGGCCTCCTCCTGGCTGCGCTGGGGCGGGATCCGCACCCACCACGAGTCGGGCGTTTCGGTGCGGGTGCGGGCGGGTGTGGCGCCGATCCGGCGCAGGCGCTGGGCGAGGCGATCGGCCTGATCGGGCGTCAGCCTGGCCCAGGCATGGCAGACCATGGGCGGGGCTGCATCGGCTGCAGGCGCGGGTTCGTTGGCCGGCTGGGTGGTGGGGGCATCCGCGGCGTTCACCGTTGCGCCGGCTGCGACTTCATCCGCGCCCGGCAGCGGTGCCTGTGCTTCGCCCGCCGGGGTTCCGGACACATCCTCGCCGCTCGCTGCCGGTGGTGTGCTCGTGTCCGTGAGCGCCTCCGTGGCGGGCGCTTCGGGAGCAGGTGTGCCGGGAAGCTCCCCGGCGGTCTCGGCGTCGGTCGCGCTCGAATCGGCCGCAGCGGAGGCGATCGCGCGGGGATCTGCCGCCGCCGGATCGACGGCGGACGGCATCGGCACCTCCGCTGCGGCCGCATCGGAGGGAGACTCGGACGTGACCGGCTCGGGCACGCGCTCGTTCGCAAGGCGGATGCGGTCGGGATGCAGCTGTGCCGCGACGCGCTCCGGCTCTCCTGCGGCCGGCGTCTGGCCGAGCCAGCCGCGCAGCGCGGCGAAGGCGAGCGCGTTGAGCATCAGCAGCAGGATGAGCAGGAAGCGCAGGGTCGTCATGCGTATGGAGCTTGGTCAATCCTTGGTCGCGGCTGAAAGTCGGCCGCGCCCCGCGGCACCGTTTTGCGGCAGGGCGCGAGCTCGCGCTCAGCCGACCTTGGGCAGGTGCGCGAGCGAGGCCGCGACCGCGTCGGCCGGGTAGTCGTAGTTCTCCAGCTTGCCCGAGAAGTAGCGCTCGTAGGAGCTCATGTCGAAGTGGCCGTGGCCCGTGAGGTTGAAGAGGATGGTCTTCGCCTCGCCGTTGGCCTTGCACTTCAGCGCCTCGTCGATCGCCTGGCGGATCGCATGGCAGGACTCCGGCGCCGGGATGATGCCCTCGGCGCGCGCGAACTGCACGCCGGCCTCGAAAGTGGCGAGCTGCGGCACCGCGGCAGCCTCGATCAGGCCGGCGTGCAGCAGGTGCGAGACCAGGGGCGAGTCGCCGTGATAGCGCAGGCCGCCGGCGTGGATGCCCGGCGGCATGAAGTCGTGGCCGAGCGTGTACATCTTCATCAGCGGCGTGAAGCCGGAGGCGTCGCCGTAGTCGTAGGCGTACTCGCCCTTGGTCAGCGTCGGGCAGGAGGTCGGCTCGACCGCGACGCAGCGCAGTCCCTCGGCACGCTTGTCGCCCGCGGCCTTGTCGGCGAGGAAGGGGAAGGCGATGCCGGCGAAGCTGGAGCCGCCGCCGCAGGGCCCGATCACCACGTCGGGGTAGAGGCCGACCTTGTCGAACTGCTTCTTGGCCTCGAGGCCGATGATGCTCTGGTGCAGCACGACGTGGTTGAGCACCGAGCCCAGGGTGTAGTTGGTGTCGGCGCGGCCGGCGGCTTCCTCGACCGCCTCGGAAATGGCGATGCCGAGCGAGCCCTGGTTGTCCGGGTTCTCGGCGAGGAGGCGGCGGCCGGTCTCGGTGTGGGGCGAGGGGCTGGCGAAGACCTCGGCGCCCCAGGTCTGCATCATCAGGCGGCGGTAGGGCTTCTGCTCGTAGCTGACCTTGACCATGTACACACGCACCTCGAGCCCGAACATCTGCCCGGCGAAGGCGATCGACGAGCCCCACTGGCCGGCGCCGGTCTCGGTGGTCAGGCGCTTGATGCCGGCCTGCTTGTTGTAGAAGGCCTGGGGCACCGCGGAGTTGGGCTTGTGCGAGCCGGCGGGCGACACGCCCTCGTACTTGAAGAAGATCTTCGCCGGGGTGCCGAGCGCCTGCTCGAGGCGCACCGCGCGCACCAGCGGGCTGGGCCGCCACAGGCGGTAGATCTCGCGCACCTCCTCGGGGATGGCGATCCAGCGCTGGGTGCTCATCTCCTGCTCGAGGATCGCGCCCGGGAAGATCGCCCCCATCTGCTCCGGCGTGGCCGGCTTGCCGTCGGGGCCGAGGGGCGGCGCCAGTGGCGACGGCAGGTCGGCGGCGACGTTGTACCAGTGGGTGGGGATGTCGGCGGCGTCGAGCAGGATGCGGGTGGCTTCCATGGTGTCTTGTCTCCCTTGATGAATGTTTTCGGTATCAGTCGGCCGGCGGCAGGCCGGCGACCGCGCCGAGGCCTGTCAGCACCAGGTTGTCCACCCTGCGCAGCGGAATCCGGAGCAGGTCGGCGAAGCTGTCGGCCGCGCCGCCGCCGAGCAGGCACAGCGCCTGCGGCTGGTCGGCGAGCTGGCGGAACATGCGCTCCACCGCGCCCGCCTGCGCCTGCAGGCAGCCGGAGTGGATCGCGTCCACCGTGCACCGCGGCTGCAGTGCGAAGCGGCCGTCGGCCAGCGGCAACTGCGCGGTGCCGCGGGCGAGCGCCTGCTGCATCAGCGAGACCCCGGGTAGGATCAGGCCGCCTAGGAACTCGCCCGCGGCCGACAGCAGGTCCACCGTGGTGGCGGTGCCGGCGGTGACGACCAGGCAGGCGTGCGGATGCAGGGCGCGGGCCCCGATCAGCGCCGCCCAGCGGTCGGCGCCGAGCTGGGCCGGGTGTTCGTACAGGTTGCGCACCCCGGCGCAGCCTGCGGTCGGCGTCAGCCACTGCAGGTGCAGGCCGGCGCAGGCAGCAGCGATGCGCGCGGCGATGTCCGCGCCGGCGACGTTGCAGCCGAATGCGCGCTGCAGCTGCGGATGACGGTCGCGCACCGCGGCGAGCATGTCGACCTCGTCGTGGGCGAGGGCTCCCTCGGCCACCGCCACGAGCGGCGCGCCAGCGGCGACGACCCGCCACTTGATGCGGGTGTTGCCGGCATCTACGAGCAGGATCACGCCGCGGCTCCCGGCTGCGGGCGCAGCGACACGTCGCCGGCCAGGATGCGCTGCAGGCCCGCATCGGTGCGCAGCAGCAGGGCGCCGTCCTCGTCCACGCCGGCACAGATGCCGTGCAGGGTCTCGCTTTCGCCGGCGATGCGCACCGGCAGCTCGGCGAAGGCGTTGCGCTGCATCCAGGCCTCGCGCAGCGCGGGGAAGCCGGCATTCGAATAGGTGTCGAGCAGGCGATGCAGCTCGCCGAGGATGGCGGCCAGGATCGCGGCGCGCGCGGGCGGCGCGGCTTCAAGGGCGCGGGCGAGGTCGGTCACGCCGGTCTGGCCGGGAATGTCGGCGTCGGCCGGCAGGCGCAGGTTGAGGCCGATGCCGATCACCGCAGCGGGCGGGCGGCCGCGGCCGGGCAGCAGGTCGATCAGGATGCCGGCGAGCTTGTCGCCATGAACGAGGACGTCGTTCGGCCACTTGAGCTGCACGCCCTGCACGCCGAGCTCCTCCAGCGCGCGCGCGAGGGCGAGGCCGACGACCAGCGACAGCCCCGCGGGCGCCGGGGCGCCGGGCACGAAGCGCCACAGCGCGGAGAAGGTGAGGCTGGCGTCGTCCCAGGACAGCCACTGTCGGCCGCGTCGCCCTCGGCCCGCGGTCTGCCGGTCGGCGACCACTACGTGGATGCGGCCGTCGTCGTGCGGGGGGGCGTCGACGAGCAGGCTGTTGGTGGATGCGCATTCGGCCACCCAGTCGATGGCGAAGTCGCCTGCCAGGGCACCCAATGCCGAGCGGAGCTCGACCACGCGGTCGCTTGCGAAGGGGGCGGCGGGGCGGGATGACGAGGGCTGGGTTGGCGGCACGGGCGGGATGGCGGGACGCGTCGAAAGCCGCATTATCCGCCATCCCGCCGCGTCGCACGAGTCCGCCGCACCGTCGTGGTGCGGCGGGCGGCACGCCCGGTGTTCGTGCCTTGGTGCGCGTGCCTCAGTGCTCGTGTTCCTCGCCGTTGCGGCCCTCATCCATGCCGAGGTCCTGGATCTTGCGGCTGATGGTGTTGCGGCCGATGCCGAGCAACTGGGCGGCCTCGATGCGGCGACCACCGGTGGCGGCGAGCGCGCGCCGGATCAGGGTGCGTTCGAACTCCCGCGTGAGGCGGTCGAAGACCTCGCCCGGGTGGGCTGCGATCAGGCGGTCGGCCTCGCTGGCGAGGCCCTCGATCCAGCTCGTCGGCGCCTCCTTGCCGGGGTGGTCGCGCATCTCGGGCGGCAGGTCGGCGACCTCGATCACCTGCGCCGGCGCCATCACGGTCAGCCAGTGGCACAGGTTCTCGAGCTGGCGCACGTTGCCGGGGAAGGGCTGGCTCTGCAGGTATTCGAGCGCCGCGTCGGAGATGCGCTTGCGCTCGACCCCGAGCTCGTGCGCGCTCTTCTGCAGGAAGTGGCGCACCAGCAGCGGAATGTCCTCGCGTCGTTCGCGCAGCGGCGGCAGGCGCAGGCGGATGACGTTGAGGCGGTGGAACAGGTCCTCGCGGAACAGGCCCTGGCGCACGCGCTCTTCCAGATCCTGGTGAGTGGCGGCGATCACCCGCACGTTGGCGCGGATCGGCTGCTGGCCGCCGACGCGGTAGAAGTGGCCGTCGGAGAGCACGCGCAGCAGCCGCGTCTGCAGTTCGGCCGGCATGTCGCCGATCTCGTCGAGGAACAGCGTGCCGCCGTCGGCCTGCTCGAAGCGCCCGCGGCGCTGGGTGGCGGCGCCGGTGAAGGCGCCGCGCTCGTGGCCGAAGAGCTCGGATTCGAGCAGGTCGCGCGGGATCGCTGCGGTGTTGATGGCGATGAAGGGCGCATCGCGGCGCGGGCTGTGGCGGTGCAGGGCGCGCGCGACCAGCTCCTTGCCGCTTCCGGATTCGCCGTTGATCAGCACGGTGGCGTGCGAGTGCGCGAGCCGGCCGATGGCGCGGAACACCTCCTGCATCGCCGGCGCCTGGCCGAGGATCTCGGGGGCGAGCGCGGTATCCTCGGCTGCACCATTCTGGTGCGCGCCCTGTTCGAGCGCGCGCCGCACCAGCGCCACCGCCTGATCGACGTCGAAGGGCTTGGGCAGGTACTCGAAGGCGCCGCCCTGGAAGGCGGACACCGCGCTGTCGAGGTCCGAATAGGCGGTCATGATGATGACCGGCAGCTGCGGATGACCGGCCTTCACCTTCTGCAGCAGGTCGAGGCCGGACTCGCCCGGCATGCGGATGTCGGAGAGCAGCACCGCCGGCGGTTGCGGCGTGCGTTCGAGTTCGGCGAGCGCATCGCTGGCCGAGCTGAAGCTGGCGTGGTGGATCCCCTCGCGACCGAGGGCCTTTTCCAGCACCCAGCGGATCGAGCGGTCGTCATCGATGATCCAGACGTCGTTCATTGTTCAATGCACCATCTTGGTGCGTCTCTTTGGCGCGTGCGCCCGGATGGTGCGGGCGACGGCGCGTTCAGACGCGGTCGGAAATCGGCAGCAGGATCGTGAAGCAGGTGCGCCCGGGACGGCTGTCCACCTCGATCATGCCTTGGTGTTGCTCGATGAAGCTCTGCGCCAGCGACAGGCCGAGCCCGCTGCCGCCATCCCGCCCCGAGACCAGCGGATAGAAGATCCGGTCGCGGATCTCCTCCGGAATGCCGGGGCCGTCGTCGATCACTTGCAATTCCAGTGCCAGCTTGTAGCGGCGCTTGGCGAGCGTGACCTGGCGGGCGATGCGGGTGCGCAGGTGGATCTCGCCGTGGCCGTCGAGCGCCTGCGCGGCGTTGCGCACGATGTTGAGCACCGCCTGGATCAGCTGCTCGCGGTCGGCCGTGAGCTCGGGCAGGCTGAGGTCGTAGTCGCGGCGGATGTCGAGCGCGGGAAACTCGGCGAGGATGAGCCGGCGCACGCGCTCGAGCACGTCGTGGATGTTGAGCGGCGCCGGGCGCATCATGCTGTGCGAGCTCAGCAGGCGATTCATCAGGTCCTGCAGGCGGTCGGCCTCGGCGATGATGACGTCGGTGAATTCGCGCAGCTGCGGATCGTCGAGCTCGTGGTGCAGCAGCTGGGCCGAGCCGCGGATGCCGCCGAGCGGGTTCTTGATCTCGTGCGCCAGGTTGCGGATCAGCTCGCGGTTGGCCTGCTGCTGGTGCAGCAGCTGCTCCTCGCGGGCGACGCGGAGCTGGGCGTCGATCGGGCGGAATTCCAGCAGCAGGCGCACGCCGGCGGTCTCGACCGGTGTCACCGTGCAGTCGAGGCGGATCGGGTCGGCGTCGCTGCGGGTGACGGTGATGTCCTGCCCGGTGTAGCTCCAGTTGGTGCGCAGCGCGTTGTCGAGTGCAGCCCCCAGCCCGGGCGGCGTGCCGAGCAGGCGTTCGAGCGGCTGGCCGAGAAGCTTGCGCTGGCTGACCGCGAACAGGTTCTCCGCGCCCGGGTTGATGTAGCGGATCACCAGCCGCCCGTCCACGAGGACGACGGCCGACGACAGCAACTCGAGGCCGGCGAAGTGTCCTGTGGCGGTGTGGCTGGGGGGAGTCGGCATGGGCGCGTCCTGGTGGTCTTCACATCGACAAGCAAGATGCGCGCCAGACGCGAGTCATCGCAGGCCGGAAATCTCCCGGCGCAGGGCTTCGATGTTGCGCTTGTGCAGCTCGACCTTGTCCTTGAAGGGCTGCAGGCGGTCGAGCACCTTCTGGTAGTTGCGTTCGTCGCCGAGGCGGATGGCCTCCTGCTCGGCGAGCGCCTTCTCGGCGGTGGCGAGCGCCGCCTCCTCGGTGGCCAGCTCGCTCTCCAGCACCTGGCGACGTGCATCGTCGCGGCTGCGCTGGTCGTTGGGGCTCACTCGCGGGAAGGCGGCGGAGGAGCCGGTCGCCGGGGCGGCCGGTGCGGCGCCGGGCCGACGTGCCGGTGCGGGGATCGAGGACACCGGCTGGTCGCTCTGCAGGCGCACGCAGCCGCGGCCGAGAGAGCGGTCGTTGGTGTAGGTCACCCGTCCGTCGGCGCCGGTGCATTTGTAGATGTCTGCGTATGCGGGCGCTGCCACGCCGGAGAGCAGGATCAGCGGAAGGAGTCGAAACAGTTGCATGCGCGTATGTGCGGGACGCGGGCGGCGTCGAGCGCGTGCCGGCGCATCCTTGTCCTTGCGGAATGAAGCCTGATTAGAACCCATAAAAAAAGGACGGGCAATGCCCGTCCTTTCCATGCTGCGCAGTAATCCGCGGATTACAGGCTGTAGTACATGTCGAATTCCACCGGGTGGGTGGTGATGCGCATGCGATCCACCTCTTCCATCTTCAGCGCGATGTAGGCGTCGATGAAGTCGTTGGAGAACACGCCGCCGCGGGTCAGGAACTCGCGATCCTTGTCGAGGTACTCCAGCGCCTGTTCGAGGCTGGTGCACACGGTCGGGATCAGCGCGTCTTCTTCCGGCGGCAGGTCGTACAGGTTCTTGTCGGCCGGGTCGCCCGGGTGGATCTTGTTCTGAATGCCGTCCAGGCCCGCCATCATCAGCGCGGCGAAGCACATGTACGGGTTGGCCAGGGGATCCGGGAAGCGCGCCTCGATGCGGCGGCCCTTCGGGTTGGCGACGTAGGGGATGCGGATCGAGGCCGAACGGTTGCGCGCCGAGTAGGCGAGCTTGGTCGGGGCTTCGTAGTGCGGCACCAGGCGCTTGTACGAGTTGGTGCCCGGGTTGGTGATCGCGTTGAGCGCACGGGCGTGCTTGATGATGCCGCCGATGTAGTACAGCGCGGTCTCCGACAGGCCGGCGTAGCCGTTGCCCGCGAACAGGTTCTGGCCGTCCTTCCAGATCGACTGGTGCACGTGCATGCCGGAACCGTTGTCGCCGACGATGGGCTTGGGCATGAAGGTGGCGGTCTTGCCGTACTGGTGGGCGACGTTGTGCACGATGTACTTGAGCACCTGCGTCCAGTCGGCGCGCTGGGTCAGCGTGCTGAAGCGGGTGCCGATCTCGCACTGGCCGGCGTTGGCCACTTCGTGGTGGTGGACTTCGACCGGCACGCCGCAGGCCTCGAGCGCGAGCACCATGGCGGCGCGCACGTCGTTGAGGCTGTCGACCGGCGGCACCGGGAAGTAGCCGCCCTTGACGCGCGGACGGTGGCCGGTGTTGCCGCCTTCGAACTTGTCGGCGGTGGACCAGGCGGCCTCTTCCGAGATGATCTTGCTATAGACGCCCGACATGTCGACCGACCACTCGACCGAGTCGAAGATGAAGAACTCGGGTTCCGGGCCGAAATAGGCCGTGTCGCCGATGCCGGTGCTCTTCAGGTAGGCCTCGGCGCGCTTGGCGATCGAGCGCGGGTCGCGGTCGTAGCCCTTGCCGTCCGACGGTTCGATGACGTCGCAGGTGATGACCAGCGTGGTCTCGTCGAAGAAGGGGTCGATGTAGGCGGACGAGGGTTCCGGCATCAGGATCATGTCCGAAGCCTGGATGCCCTTCCAGCCGGCCAGCGAGGAGCCGTCGAAGGGGTGGCCGTGCTCGAAGTGCTCTTCCTCGAAGGCGGAAACCGGCAGGCCGACGTGGTGTTCCTTGCCGCGAATATCGGTGAAGCGCAGGTCCACGAAGCGGACTTCGTTTTCCTGGATCATCTTCATGACGTCTTGAGCGTTCATTTTCACTCCTGGTGAGATGAGGCGTTGTGTGCGTTGAGCGGGAGGCACAGCGGCTTGCGGTCGATGCGCCGGATTCGGTGGTCAGTACTAAGCACTAAGCGTGCCAGGTTCGTTCGAAGCCGAAGCTCATTGTGCCATAAGGGGTGATGCTCGAAAGCGGTGCCCGGGCCTGCTGCCGGGCGCACCATTCTGGTGCATTCCGGAGTTTCAATGCACCATTAGAGTGCGAGTTCGTGGAAGACGCGGATGTTGCGGTAGTGCGGGTGTGCTTCCAGCCAGGCGCGGCGGCGGCCGCGCAGGGCTGCGAGCGCCGCCTCGTCCAGGCTTGCGGGCAGGATGAGCTCGACCTCGATGCGCTGGCCGAGATAGTGCAGCTGGATGCGTTTCGGCTCCGGTGCGCCAGGGCCCAGCAGTTGGCGCATCTCGGCGACGATCTGCGCGCGCTCGGGCAGCGGCCCGGGCGGGACGGCCTGCAGTTCGCCGTCGTCCTCCGGGTCGATGTGAACGAGCACGTCCTGCACCTCGGGGTGGGTGGAGCGCACGCGCAGATAGACGTTGTCCGAGACCCGGTGCCCTTCCGACACCGTCAGCCGTGGATCCACCTGCACGTGGGCGTCGCACAGGACGCGGTCGGCCATGCGCCGCGTGCGCATCTCGTGCAGGCCGATCACGCCGGGCGTGGTCTCGATCGTGCGCCGCAGGCGTCGCAGCTCCTCCTCGGGTAGCCCGGTGTCGATCAGCTCGCCGACCGATTTCCACGCCAGCTTCAGCCCCATGTGCAGGATCAGGAAGCCGACGACGGCCGCGGCCAGCGGCTCGAGGAAGGGGTAGCCCGCCAGGCTGCCGCCGATGCCTGCGGCGACGACCAGCGAGGACGCGGCGTCGGAGCGTGCATGCCAGGCGTTCGCCTCCAGCATGGGCGCGCGCAGGCGCCGCGATGCCGCCAGCGTGAAGCGGAACAGCCCTTCCTTGGCGGCCAGGGTCAGCAGCGCCATCGCCAGCGCCGCGGGATGGAGCCCGGGCAGCGCGTCCATGTTCTGCAGGCGCATGCCCGAACTCCACAGGAAGCCGACGCCGACGCCGGCCAGCACCGCGCCCAGCACCAGCGTGGTGGCGGTCTCGATGCGGCCGTGGCCGTAGGGGTGGTCGGTGTCGGCCGGGTCGGCGCCGCGGCGGCCGGCCACCAGCACCATCAGGTCGGTGATGAGGTCGGACAGGGTATGGGTCGCATCGGCGACCAGGCTGAACGCATTGGCGAACAGGCCGATCACGACCTGGCCGACCGTCAGCACGGAGTTGGTCACGATCGCGGTCAGCGTCGCGCGCTGGATGCCCCTGCTGCGCGCCGCCTTGTCATCGAACGCGTGTGTGGAGCCGTGAGGAGAGGGGGGTGTTCGACGGGAGGGCATGGGGGAGGGCGCGACGGACGCGCTATACTTCGGCCGACCCTCATTTTAGACGGATGTTCGCATGGGAACCCTGTCGGACCTGCTGACTCTCGCGCACGAACGCGGGGAGAACCTCGGATTGCCCTACCAGGGCGCGCTCACCCCTGCCGAAGCCTGGCAGGTGATGCAGCTGGCGCCCGGCGTGAAGCTGGTGGACGTGCGCACGCGCGCCGAGCTCGACTGGGTCGGGCGGGTGCCGGGGGCGGTGGAGATCGAGTGGAAGTCCTATCCCTCGATGCAGGACAACCCCAGCTTCCTCGCCCAGCTCAAGCACCAGGTCGACCCCGAGGCGCTGGTGCTGTTCCTGTGCCGTTCAGGCGGGCGCTCGGATGCGGCGGCGCGGCTGGCGAGCGCGTCGGGCTACGCCAACTGCTATAACGTCCTCGAAGGCTTCGAGGGCGACAGGGACGCCCACAACCAGCGCAACCGCGTCGGCGGCTGGCGCCACGCAGGTCTGCCCTGGCATCAGGGCTGAGCGCGCTTTCCTAAGCAAGGGCCCCGTCCACAGGCCGGAACCGGCGGCCTGCTGCAGGGGTCCGATTCCCGCAACCCCAGGAATTCCAGCAAGCCAAGGATTGTCCTGACCGGATCCGGATACCCATCATGCAAGTTTCGACCATCAGCTTCGACCGCTTCAACGTGCTCGCCGACAACGAGGCGCAGGAGCGCATCCGCGCCGCGCGTGCCCGTCTGGGCGACAAGGCGGTGCTGCTGTGCCACCACTACCAGCGCGCCGACGTCTACCAGCACGCCGACCTCACCGGCGACTCGCTCAAGCTCGCGCGCCTGGCCTCGCAGACCGACGCCGAGTTCATCGTGTTCTGCGGCGTGCATTTCATGGCCGAGGTCGCCGACATCCTGTCCAAGCCCAGCCAGATCGCGATCCTGCCCGACCTCGCCGCCGGCTGTTCGATGGCCGACATGGCCAGCCTGGCCAAGGTCGAGCGCTGCTGGCGCGAACTCGCCGAGGTGCTCGACACGCCCGACGAGGTGATCACCCCGGTCACCTACATCAACTCCGCTGCCGACCTCAAGGCCTTCTGCGGCGAGCATGGCGGCATCGTGTGCACCTCGACCAACGCGCCGACCATCCTCGACTGGGCGTTCGCGAAGCGCGAGAAGGTGCTGTTCTTCCCCGACCAGCACCTCGGGCGGTGGACCGGCTTCAAGAAGGGCATCCCGCTCGACGAGATGGTGGTGTGGGATCCCGACCTCGAATACGGCGGCCTCACCCCCGAGCAGATCCGCAAGGCGAAGATCCTGCTTTGGAAGGGCCACTGCTCGGTGCACCAGATGTTCCAGCCGGTGCACATCGACCGCTGGCGCGAGAAGCATCCGCACGGCTTCGTCATCTCCCATCCGGAGAGCATGCTCGAGGTCTGCCAGAAGTCCGACTACGTCGGTTCCACCGAATTCATCCTCAACACCATCACCAATGCGCCGCCCAACACCCACTGGCTGGTGGGCACCGAGCTCAACCTGGTGAGCCGCCTGGCCGAGGAAATGAAGCCGCAGGGCAAGGTGGTGCAGTTCATGGCGCCCACCGTGTGCATGTGCTCGACCATGCAGCGCATCGACCCGCAGCACCTGGCGTGGACGCTGGAGAACCTCGCCGAGGGCAAGGTGGTGAACCAGATCAAGGTGCCCGCGCACGAGGCCGAGCTCGCCCGCATCGCGCTCGACCGCATGCTGGCCGTGTCCTGACCGGCGCGCACGGGGTCCGGTGGCCATGGCGCTCAGGATCTGCAGCTACAACATCCACAAGGGCTTCTCGCAGTTCAACCGCCGCATGGTGGTGCATGAACTGCGCGAGCGCCTGCGCAGCCTCGATGCCGATCTCGTCTTCCTGCAGGAGGTGCAGGGCCTGCATCTGGGCCATCCGGGGCGCCATCCCGACTGGCCGGCCTTGCCGCAGCACGAGTTCCTCGCCGAGGACGCCTGGCAGCAGACCGCCTACGGCGGCAACGCCGTCTACGACCACGGGCACCACGGCAACGCGATCCTGTCCCGCCACCTGATCCTCAGCACCGCCAACCAGGACGTCTCCGACCACCGCTTCGAGCGCCGCGGCCTGCTGCACTGCGAGGTGCAGCTGCCCGAGTTCGCCATGCCGGTGCACTGCGTGTGCGTGCATCTGGGGCTGATGTCGGGCAGCCGGCGGCGGCAGATGATGGCGCTGGCCGAACGCATGGAGCAGCTTGCGCCCGGCGACGCACCGCTGATCATCGCCGGCGACTTCAACGACTGGCGCAACCACGCCGACGAGCTGATCGGCCGCCGGCTCGGGCTGACCGAGGCCTTCGGCAGCGGCAAGGGGCGGCCGCCGCGCAGCTTTCCGAGCGCGCTGCCCTTCTTCCGCCTCGATCGCATCTACGTGCGCGGCTTCCGCGTGCGCCAGGCTGAGGTGCATTACGGCGCGCCGTGGGCGCGGATCTCCGACCACGCGGCGCTCACCGCCGACCTGGAGCCGGTGTCCTGATGCAGTTCCTGGCCGGCAACGCGGTCGCGCTGCTGGAGAATGGCGAGCAGTACTTCCCGGCGCTGGAAGCCGAGATCGACGCCGCCGGGCGCGAGATCTTCCTGCAGACCTACATTTTCGACGACGACCGCAGCGGCCAGCGCATCGCCGCCGCGCTCGCGCGTGCCGCGGCGCGCGGCGTGGCGGTCAAGCTCATGGTCGACGGCTTCGGCGGCCGCCCCTTCGTCGCCCGCATCCTGCCGCGGCTGCGTGCGGCGGGCGTGCAGGTGCTGATCTACCGCCGCGAACTGCGTCCGCTGTCGCTGCGTCGCCACCGCCTGCGCCGGATGCACCGCAAGGTGGTGGTCATCGACGGCCGGGTGGCCTTCGTCGGCGGCATCAACGTCGTCGACGATTTCGATGCCGGCCTGCTGGCGCATCCGCGCTTCGACTACGCGGTGCGGGTCGAGGGTCCTCTGCTGGAGCCGATCGTCGCTTCCGCGCAGCGCCTGTGGCGGCTGGTGGCATGGGCGAGCTTCCGCCGTCGCGACTCGCAGCCCTTTCTGGCGCCACCGCGTGTCGAGCCGGTGGGTGAGATCCGCGCAGCCTTCCTGGTCCGCGACAACCTGCGCTACCGGCATGCGATCGAGGATGCCTACCTCGATGCGATCGCCGGCGCGCGTGACGAGATCGTCCTCGCCAACGCGTACTTCTTCCCCGGCCGGCGCTTCCGCCAGGCGCTGGTCGACGCGGCCGCGCGCGGGGTGCGGGTGACCCTGCTGCTCCAGGGGCTGTCCGACCACCCGCTGCAGGTCTATGCCACCCGCGCGCTGTACCCGATGTTCCTGGCGCGCGGGATCCGCCTGTTCGAGTATCACCGCAGCCACCTGCACGCCAAGGTGGCGGTGATCGACCGCCGCTGGTCCACCGTGGGTTCCAGCAACATCGACGCCTTCAGCCTGCTGCTGGCACGCGAGGCGAACGTGTTCGTCGACGATGCGGGCTTCGCCGCCCGCCTGCGCGCCAGCCTGGAAGCGGCGATCTGTGCCGGCGCCCGCGAACTCAAACCCTCCGACTGGCAGCGCCTGCCCCTGCTGCGCCGCGGACTGAGCTGGCTGGCCTACCAGGTGGTGCGCCTGGCGATCGGCATCGCCGGCTACGGCGGGAGGCACTGACACCGCGCCGAGGTTCGCACGGCGGGGTGCCGAGGGTTCGTGTTGGAGCGCCGCAAGGCGCGATTCGGGCCGATGGGGCTGAGGTACCCGGGTGGATCGCCCCGCCGCCGTGTTCGCGCTTCAGCCGATCAGGCGGCGATGCTCGATCTTGGTGCAGCGATCGCTCACCACTTTCAGTCCGGCGGCGGCGGCCTTGTCCGCAGCTTCGGGCGCGATTACCCCGAGTTGCAGCCACACGCTGGCGGCTCCCACCGCGATCGCCTCGTCCACCACCGCCATCACCTCTGTCGGCTTGCGGAACACGTCGACGATGTCGATCTTGCCCGGCACCTCGTGCAGGCTGGGGTAGCACTTCAGGCCCATGACCTCCTGGTAGGCCGGGTTGACCGGGATGATCGTGTACCCGGCGCGCTGCAGGTAGTGCGCGACCTCGTGGCTGGGGCGATCGGGCTTGGCGGAGATGCCCACGACTGCGATCGTGCGTGTTTCCTGCAGCAGCTTGCGGATGGCCTCGGGCTGGGCGCTGATGTCGTTCGGATGCATGGATTTCCTCAGAAGGAGCCGTCCGCCACCGCCTGGCGGCAGTGCGGCACGGCGGCGATGGACCAGTGCGCCTGCGCCCACCGCCAGAGTTCGGCCAGCGGTGCGCCGGCGAGCGTGCCGGGGGGATTCTGGCCGAGAAAGCGCAGTGCGGCCAGCAGTGCGGCCTGCGGCGGGTGCTCGTCGATGGCGCGCGCCAGGGTCTGCTTGGAGAGCTTCTCGCCGGCGGCGTTGGTGGCGAGCGGCAGGTGCGCGTAGGCCGGAACCGGTGCGCCGAGCAGGCCGAGGAGGTGGATCTGGCGTGCGGTGGAGTCGAGCAGGTCGGCACCGCGCACGACGTGGGTGACGCCGGCCTCGGCATCGTCGACCACCACCGCGAGCTGGTAGGCGAACAGGCCGTCGGCGCGCCTGACCACGTAGTCGCCGGCGTCGGCGGCGAGGTCGATCTCCTGCGGTCCCTGCACCGCGTCGTCGAAGTGGATCACGCCGTCCGCGCGCACCCGCCAGGCGCGGCCTTCGCGTCTGGGCGCCAGGCCGCCGCGGCAGGTGCCCGGATAGCGGCGCGAGCCGTCGCGGGCGAGCGGCTGGCCGACGAGTTCGCGCCGGGTGCAGACGCAGGGGTAGGCGTGGCCGGCGGCTTTCAGGGTGTCGAGCGCAGCCTCGTAGGCTGCGCTGCGGCGGCTCTGGCGGACGATCTCGCCGTCCCACTCGAAACCGAAGCGTGCCAGCGTGGCGATGATGCCCTCGGCGGCGCCGGGAACGCTGCGCGGGGCATCGACGTCCTCGATGCGCAACAGCCAGCGTCCGCCGTGCGTGCGTGCGTCGAGGTAGCTGCCGACCGCGGCGACCAGCGAGCCGAAGTGCAGCGCGCCGGTGGGCGAGGGCGCGAAGCGGCCGATGTAGGGGGCGGAGGAATCCGGCGACGTGAAGGTGGTGGCGAAGGACTGCATGGCGTGGATGCTAGCATCGGCCGGCCCGTCGCCTGCAACCGAGGGCGGCGAGGCCGCGGCCGGGCATCCGGAATGGGTTATCGTGCACGCCTTCGCGCCGCCGCTGTGGCGCCCTTCGCCTCCTCGCCACCGTGTCGCTCCCCGCTTCGCTCCGCCTGCCGTCCCAAGCGACCTCCGCCCTCGCTGCCCGCCCGCGCCCTGAGCGCCGGCTCCCGCGGCGCGTGCCCGAGGTCGGCCGATGAGCGCCCCGTCGACGCCGCACGCCCCGGCTGCGGGCCAGCGCCTCGAAGCCGACCTGCTGCTGACACTGACCACGGTCATTGCCGCCGCAGGCTGGATCTTCTCCAAGGAGGCGCTCGCCGGCATGCCGCCGCTGACCTTCGTCGGCCTGCGCTTCGCGATCGCCGGTCTGGTGCTGGCCATGTTCTCGCTGCCGCAGTTGCGGGCGCTCGACCTGCGCGGCCTGCGCGACAGCGTGCTCGTCGGCGCCCTGTTCGCCGCCGGCATGGTGCTGTGGATCCTCGGCCTGGCGCACAGCAGCCATCTGGGCGAGGCCTCGTTCATCTCCAGCATGGGCATCGTCATGGTGCCGGTGTTCGCACGCCTGTTCTTCGGCGACCGTCCGCCGTCCACCACCTGGTTCGCGCTGCCGCTGGCGCTGGGCGGTTTCGCCTGCCTGTCGCTCGAGGGCGGCTTCCGCATCGAGCTCGGGCAGTGGTTCTTCCTCGGCGCGGCGACCGTGTTCGCGCTGATGTTCAACGTCAATTCGCATGTGGTGCGCAACGTGCCGGTGCGTGCACTGAGCGTGGTGCAGATGCTGGCGGTCGGCGTGCTGGTGTTGCCGCCCGCGCTGCTGATCGAGAGCTGGCCGCAGCAGTGGAGCGGGGCGATGCTCGGCTGGCTGCTCGCCAGCGCGCTGCTCGCCACCACGCTGCGCTTCCTGCTCCAGCTCTATGGCCAGAGCCTGACCACGCCCAGCCATGCGGCGCTGATCATGATGCTCGAGCCGGTATGGACCGCGCTCGCCGCGGCGTGGTGGTTCGCCGAGACCATGAGCGCGCTGCAGCTCGCCGGCTGCGGGCTGATCTTCCTGGCGCTGGTGGTCAGCCGCTGGGTGTGGATCCGCGGGCTGTTCGGCGGGCGGGCGTAGGCAGCCGGCGCGGCTTGTCCCCAGCGGATGGGGACGAGCCTGTGGGGCACCATGTGGATAAGTGCGCACAGGCCATGCCGGCGCTGGGCTTCGAGTCGTTGCTCAAGAATGAGGCAGCGCCCTGGACACCCCGGAAGCGCGATGAAAAAAACCGCGCGGGTGCGCGGTTCTCCGTGGGCTTTCATGACGTCCCGACCGCGAACGAGGCCGGGATGACGGTCACACGTTGAAGAGGAAGTTCAGCACGTCGCCGTCCTTGACCACGTACTCCTTGCCTTCCGCGCGCATCTTGCCCGCTTCCTTGGCGCCGGCCTCGCCCTTGTACTGGATGAAGTCGTCGAAGGCGATGGTCTGGGCGCGGATGAAGCCGCGCTCGAAGTCGGTGTGGATCACGCCGGCGGCCTGCGGCGCGGTGTCGCCGACGTGGATGGTCCACGCGCGCACTTCCTTGACGCCGGCGGTGAAGTAGGTCTGCAGGCCGAGCAGCTTGTAGCCGGCGCGGATCAGGCGGTCGAGGCCGGGCTCTTCCAGGCCCATGGTCTCGAGGAATTCCTTCTTGTCGGCGTCCTCGAGGTCGGCGATCTCGGCCTCGATCGCGGCGCACAGCGCGACCACCTCGGCGCCCTCGGCGGCGGCGTGGGCGCGCACGGCGTCCAGGTGCGGGTTGTTCTCGAAGCCGTCCTCGGCGACGTTGGCGGCGTAGAGCACCGGCTTGGCGGTGATCAGGCAGAAGGGCTTGATGCTGGCCCATTCTTCCTTCGACAGGTCGAGCGCGCGCACCGCCTTGCCGGCGTCGAGCTGGGCGAAGCACTTCTCCAGCACGGCAACCAGGATCTTGGCTTCCTTGTCGCCCGAGGCGGCGGGGCGCTTGTAGCGATTGAGCGCCTTCTCGACGGTGGCCATGTCGGCCAGCGCGAGCTCGGTGTCGATGACCTCGATGTCGCGGATCGGGTCGACGCTGCCGGAGACGTGGATGACGTTGTCGTCGGCGAAGCAGCGCACCACGTGCACGATGGCGTCGGTCTCGCGGATGTTGGCGAGGAACTGGTTGCCCAGGCCTTCACCCTTGGATGCACCGGCGACCAGACCGGCGATGTCGACGAATTCGACGATGGCGGGCTGGATCTTCTGCGGCTTGACGATCTCGGAGAGCTGGGCAAGGCGCGGGTCGGGGACCTCGACGATGCCGACGTTGGGCTCGATGGTGCAGAAGGGGTAGTTCTCGGCCTGGATGCCGGCCTTGGTCAGCGCATTGAAGAGGGTCGACTTGCCGACGTTGGGCAGGCCGACGATTCCGCATTTCAGGCTCATGTGAATCCTTGATCGTTCCGGGGGCGTGCGCCGCTTCGTCGGCGGCTACGGTCTTGATCCGGTGTGGAAAACCCGGGATTGTACCGTGTCGCGGGGTGCGGCTCCAAAGTGGGCGCGGGCGGTGGGGCGACGCTCGTCGGGTCGCCCGCGGTGGTAGGGAAGGCGATCAGGGCGTGGGGCCGGCAGCCGCGAACCTCCGCATGAGGGCGCATGGCCCTTGGCGCCTTGCCGGCCTACAATCGCCCGTTCTGCATTTGTCCAAAAACAGACGGGAGGAGACGGGGATGAGCACCAACTGGATCGAGGCGATCGACACCCGCAGCGCGGCGGCGCTGGCGTCGGGGGCGCTGGTGCCGGTGCAGGCCGAGCAGGTCGAAATCGAGGACGCCGGGATGCGCTTCATCGTGCGCTGGGTGTCCTCGCTGGCAGCCAAGGATGCGAGCAGGACCGGCGCCAACGCGGCGGAGGGCGGGAAGGCGAAGGACGAGAAGACGGTCGCGATCCCGGGCGGGCCGCGCGATCCGAACTTCAACCCCTTCCTGAATCCCGATCCCGAGCTGACCGTGGGGCCGATCGGCGATACCCATGTCGCCATCCTGAACAAGTTCCCGTTGTGCGCGCGCCACCTGGTGCTGGCACGGCGCGAGTTCGAGGAGCAGCTGCTGCCGCTGGCGCCCAGCGATTTTTCCGCGCTCGCCGAGCTGATGGGCGAGGCGGGCGGGATCGGGCTGTACAACGGCGGCACCGCCGCGGGGGCGAGCCAGCGTCACAAGCATGTGCAGTGGATGCCGGACGATGCCGGCAACGCCAGCCTGCGGTTGTTCGCGCCCGGGCTGCCGCCGGGCCTGGCGGAGCAGGGCGTGGCCACGCATCCCGCGCTGCCGATGCGGCATTGCTTCGTGCGCGTGCGCTGCGGCCGGGGCGAGGCGACGAAGGTCGCGGCCGACAGCCTGCACGCGGGTTTCGAGCGTGCCTGCGCGGAGCTGGGTCTGGAAGCGGGGGAGGATGGGCTGCTGCCGCCCTTCAACCTGCTCGCGGGCGAGGGCTGGCTGCTGGCGATTCCGCGCCGCCAGGAGCATTTCGAGGGCATCTCGATGAGCGCGGTGTGCTTCGGCGGCACGCTGTACACCCGCCATCGCGAGCAGATCGAGGCGATCCGCGCGGTGGGGCCGCTGCGCGCGCTGGCCGCGGTCGGGTACTGAGCGGGTTCAGGCGCCGGAGCCGTCCGTCACGGGCGGTTCCGCGCTCGCGTCCGGCTGCGCTGACCCGGGGGGCTTGGCAGGCTTCGGCGGCTTGGGCGGTTTCGGTGCTGCGGGGCGGGCGTTGAGCCGGGTCGCCGCGGCGTTGAGTTCGCCGCGCACGATCTGCGGCCAGATCGCGAGTGCCTTGTCGATGGCCTCGTCGATCAGCTGCTGTTCCTCGCGGCGCGCGGGCTTGAGCACGAAATTGACCACCTCGTTGCGGTCGCCTGGATGGCCGATGCCGATGCGCAGTCGCCAGTAGTCGTTCGTGCCGAGGTGGGCCGAGGTGTCCTTCAGCCCGTTGTGGCCGCCGAGGCCGCCACCGAACTTGAGGCGCAACTGCCCGGGCGGGATGTCGAGTTCGTCGTGCACGACGAGGATCTCGGCGGGCTCGATGCGGTAGAAGCGCGCCAGAGCGCCGATGGCCTGGCCGGAGCGGTTCATGTAGGTCTGCGGCATCAGCAGCCACATGCCGGCTTCGCGCGCGTTGGCGACCAGGCCGTGGAAACGGGATTCGTGCGAGAAGCGCGCACCGAGTTCGTCGGCGAGCCGCTCACAAAACCAAAACCCGGCGTTGTGCCGGGTTTCGGAATATTCGGCGCCCGGATTGCCGAGGCCGACGATCAGACGGGGCGGACGCGCAGGCGCGTTGCTCATCGTTCGTCGGTCTCCGGCATCCGGGCTGCGGGCGTCGGAAGTGGCTTACGCCGCTTCGCCTTCGCCCTCGCCCTCGGCGGCAGCACCCTTCACGACCAGCGCGGTCGCGACCACCGGGTCGCCTTCGCCGTGCTGGACCAGCTCGACGCCGGCCGGAAGCGTGATCTGCGAGACGTGCACCGACTGGCCGGCTTCCAGTGCCGACAGGTCGACCGAGATGAACTCGGGCAGGTCCTTGGGCAGGCACTGCACGTCGAGTTCGTTGATGGTGTGCGAGATCATGCAGCCGCCGAGCTTGACGGCCGGGCTGACGTCGTCGCCGACGAAGTGCAGGGGCACCTTCAGGTGCATCTTCTGGCCGGCGTCGACGCGCTGGAAGTCGAGGTGCAGCACCTGCTGCTTGAACGGGTGCCATTGCACGTCGCGCAGCACGGCGTTCTGCTTGGCGCCTTCGACGTCGATGCTCAGCACGGAAGCGTGGAAGGCTTCCTTGCGCAGCAGGTGGTAGAGCTCGTTGTGGTCCATGGCCACGGCCTGGGCTTCGCCCGCACCGCCGTAGATGATGCCCGGGATCTGGCCGGCGCGACGCAGGCGGCGGCTCGCACCCGTACCCTGCGCGTCACGCTTGGTGGCCTTGAATTCGATTTGCATGGTGATGCTCCTGAGTGGATGTTGTCCGCGCCCGCGACCAGGCGAAGACGTAGGAAGCCCGCGGCGCCTTGCGGCGCCACGGGCGGAAAACTTATTCCATGAACAGCGAGGACACCGATTCCTCGTTGCTGATGCGCAGGATGGTGTCGGCGAGCAGCGAGGCCACCGAGACCTGGCGGATGCGGTTGCAGGCCCTGGCATCCTCGCGCAGCGGGATGGTGTCGGTGACGACGAGCTCGTCGAGGTCGGATTCGGCGATGCGCGACACCGCGGCGCCCGACAGCACCGCGTGGGTGCAGTAGGACAGCACGCGCTTGGCACCGTGCTGCTTGAGTGCGGCGGCAGCCTTGCACAGCGTGCCGGCGGTGTCGACGATGTCGTCCATGATCACGCAGGTGCGGCCTTCGACCTCGCCGATGATGTTCATGACCTCGGAGACGTTGGCCTTGGGACGGCGCTTGTCGATGATCGCCAGATCGCATTCCATGCGCTTGGCGAAGGCGCGTGCGCGCACCACGCCGCCGACGTCGGGCGACACGACCAGCAGGTCGTCGTACTTCTGCTTGTCGAGATCGTTCAGCAGCACCGGCGCGGCATAGACGTTGTCGACCGGGATGTCGAAGAAGCCCTGGATCTGGTCGGCGTGCAGGTCCATGGTCAGCAGGCGCTGGACGCCGACGGCCTGCAGCATGTTGGCCACGACCTTGGCGGTGATCGGCACGCGTGCCGAGCGCGGGCGGCGGTCCTGGCGGGCGTAGCCGAAGTAGGGGATGGCGGCGGTGATGCGGCCGGCGGAGGCGCGCTTCAGCGCGTCGACCAGCACCAGCAGTTCCATCAGGTTGTCGTTGGTCGGCGAGCAGGTGGGCTGCAGGACGAAGACGTCCTTGCCGCGCACGTTCTCGAGCAGTTCGACGTTGACTTCACCATCCGAAAACCGGCCGACGGTGGCCGAACCGAGGGAGATGCCCAGACGTCGCGTCACGTCGGCGCCGAGCTTGGGGTTGGCGTTGCCGGTGAAGACCATCAGGCTGCCGTGGGGCATTTCTGCTACTCCGAGTGCCGTAAGAAACGACGCGCGAATATTCGGCGCGTAAAAACGACTCGGGCAGACCCGTGGTCTGCCCGTCGTTGTATGGCTGGGGAGGAAGGATTCGAACCCTCGAATGCCGGAATCAAAATCCGGTGCCTTAACCGACTTGGCGACTCCCCAAGAAACCTTTTCGCCTGCGCTGCGATCGTTCAGGCGGGCACTATTGTAACCACTCGTAAAGCGGATGGCGAGAGAGACTTCGCGCCTTCCATGCTTTCCAGCGTGGCGGACAATCTTTCGTGATGCGGTCGGCCTCGACTTCCGAGGGAACTTCCGCGAACACGCAGGCGCCCGAGCCTGTCATCATGGCCGGCGCAAAGGCGCCCAGCCAATCGATCGCGCGCTGCACTTCCGGATAGCGACTGCAGGCCACGGCTTGCAGGTCGTTTCGCGTAGTGCTTGCTGCGAAGTCCACCATTTTGATGGGGGTGGTGTTTCGCGTCAAGTCCTCCGCCGAAAAAATTTCCGCGGTCGGCACCGAGACTCCCGGCGAGACCACCACGTACCACGCCGGCGGCAGCGCGAGCGGCTGCAGCGCCTCGCCGACGCCTTCGGCGAAGGCGTCGCGGCCGAAGACGAAGACCGGGACGTCGGCGCCGAGGCGCAGGCCGAGTGCCTGCAGGTCGGTGCGCGAAAGTCCGGTGCCCCACAGACGGTTGAGGGCGATCAGCGTGGTCGCCGCATCCGAACTGCCGCCGCCGATGCCGCCGCCCATCGGCAGCACCTTGTGCACCGTGATGTCCGCGCCGAGCGTGCTGCGGGTGTGGGTCTGCAGCAGGCGCGCGGCGCGCACGACCAGGTCGTCGGCCTCGGCCACGCCCGGCACCTCATTCACGCGGCGGATGCGGCCGTCGCTGCGCAGCGCGAAGTCGAGCGTGTCGCCCCAGTCGAGCAGGCGGAACGCCGTCTGCAGCAGGTGGTAGCCGTCGGCGCGGCGGCCGACGACGTGCAGGAAGAGGTTGAGTTTGGCCGGTGCCGGGCAGGCGTCGAGCCGCGTCGGGTGTCGGTCGTCGGCGGTTGTGGGGGCGGTCAGGGCAGGGCGGTCCATGAATCGATGAGCAGGCGGATGCGGGCGTCGCCGCGCGAGATGTCGAGGCGGGCGGGCAGGGCGTCGGGGCGATCGTCGGCGTAGGCGAGGTAGTCGATCCGCCAGCCGTGGTCGATCACCAGCAGCGGGCGTCCGGCGGCATCGCGTTCACGGACTTCGGCGCCGCCGTCGGGTGCGCCCTGCACCCAGCGCGGCAGGCGGGCGGACGGCACGTCGACGCCCAGCACCTCGGGCAGCAGCGCGTCGGCGCTGGCGGCATCGCGCTGCGTGCCGTCCGCGCTCAGCAGGCGGGCGCCGTCGGGGTCGCTGTCGAGGCGGGCGACGACCTGGCCGAGCGGGCTGAGCAGGGTCAGGCGGTCGGCTTGGGCGGCGTGCTCCCATTCGACCCGGCCGCTCGCGGCCTGGCGGCCGTCGGTGGCGGACAGCCGGCCCTCGAGCACGAAGGCGTTCATCAGCGGGCGCGGCGCGGCGCCGACGGTCCCGCGCGGGGCGAGCGGGGCGCAGGCCGCGAGCGCCACCGTCACGAGCGCTCCCGCGAGCAGGGTGCGACGGCGCGGTGCGGGTGGTCGCAATGGTTCCGAGCGCCTCATCGGATGCCGAGGCGAACTGCGGTTGCGTTGAGGAGGGCGTTGTCCGGATGGGCGGCGAGCGCCTGATCGAGGATGCGGCGGGCATCGTCGCGGCGGGACAGGCTCCACAGCACCTCGCCGAGGTGGGCGGCGATCTCGGCGTCCTGGCGCTTGGCATAGGCGCGCTCGAGATGGACCAGCGCGCCCGCGCCATCCCCGCGCCGGAAGCGCACCCAGCCCAGGCTGTCGAGGATGAAGGGGTCGTCGGGGGCGAGTTCGAGCGCGCGCAGGATCAGCGCCTCGGCCTCTTCCAGGCGCAGCTTGCGATCGGCGAGCGAGTAGCCGAGCGCGTTGTGCGCATGGGCGTGGTCGGGCTGCAGTTCGATCACCCGGCGCAGGCGGGTTTCCATCAGGTCGACGCGGTCGATGTGTTCGGCCAGCATCGCGGCCTCGTAGAGCAGGCCGGTGTCGTCGGGCGTCTCGCGCAGGGCGTCGTCGAGCACCAACAACGCTTCGGCCGGGCGCCTGGCGTCGCGCAGGATCTGCACCTCGGCGAGGATGTAGCGGCGCATGACCTCCGGTTCGTCGGCCTCGGCCTGCAGCAGGGCGCGCGCTTCGTCGACGCGGCCCTCGCGGGCGATACTCTGCGCGCTGCGGATGTTGGCCTCGGGGCGGAGTTCGGGGTCGGTGACCTCGTCGAACCACTTTCGCGCCGCTTCGCCCTGGCCGCGTTCGGCGGCGATCTGCCCGAGGTGCAGGCGGATCAGGTCGGATTGCGGATGTCCGGCCGCCAGTGCGCGCACGAAATGGACCTCGGCTTCAATCGGCTGCTCCAGTTGCAGCGACAGCAGACCGACCGCGTACAGCAGCTCGGCGTCGTTCGGCGAGGCTTCGAGCAGGCGGCGGAATTCGGTGCGTGCGGCCTCGAAGCGCTGCGCCGACACCAGGGCGCGCGCCCAGGCGAGGCGCAGCGTGGTGCTTTCGGGCTTGCGCGCGACCTCGGCCTCGAGCTGGCGCAGGGCCTCGTCGCCGGCCCCGGCCTGCTGCAGGATCTGCGCCTTCATCAGCACGGCGGGCTCCCAGCCCGGGTGGAGTTGGAGCGCCCGTTCGACGGCGGCCAGGGCGCCCATCGGGTCTTCGGCCGCCACCGCGGCCTGCGCGCGCGCAATGTGTGCCTCGGGGACGTCCAGATAGGGCTCGGTGAGCCGACCGACGATGCCGCGCACCGCCTGCTTGTCGGGCACCCGCGCCAGGGTACGGTTGAGGCCGAGCAGGTTCTGCGCGAGCCGGCCGTTGGACTGCGCCAGCACGCGGGCGAGCTGGATCTGGACGGCGTCGAGATCGATCTCGCCGCCGTGTTCGGCGCCGCTCATGCTGGCCAGCACGCGCCGGGCTTCCTCCGAGTCGGGCGCGAGCTCCGCCCAGAGGCGCGCCGCTTCGGTCGCCATGCGCAGGTTGCGCGAATACATCGCGATCTCGGTCGCCCGGCGCGCGATGCGCGGGTCGCGGGTGGAGCGCGCGAGGTCGAGGTAGAGCTGCGCCGACAGGCCGATCTGCCCGCGCGCGCCGGCGATCTCGGCGAGCAGGAAGTGGTACAGCGTGCGCGGGGTCAGCTCCTGGTTCGGAAGCGGGCCGCCGACCGCATCGCCATTGGCCGCCGTCGCGGTCCCGCACGCGCCGAGCGCCAGGGCGAGGCAGAGGGAGCGGGCGAGGCGGGAAAGCTGGGTCTTCATGGCAAGGGTCCGGCGGACTTCGATGGAATGCGACGCGGCGCGACGACGGCGACCGGTTGCGCAGGTCGTCGGCTGGAGCGGGTTGGAGGGCTGAACTAGAATTCGGTTCGCGCCATGCCATGGTATGCAGATCGGCGCCATGGCCGCAACCTGTCCCGCCCGAGAGAGTCCTGCCGATGCCCGAACTGCCGGAAGTCGAGACCACCCGCCGCGGCATCCGCCCCCATGTCGAGGGCCGGGTGCTGACCGCGCTGAAGGTGCGCAATCCGCGCCTGCGCGTGCCGGTGCCGGGCGAGCTGCCGGCGCTGCTCGCGGGGCGGACCCTGCGCGCGGTGGGGCGGCGCGCCAAGTACCTGCTGCTGGATTTCGACGCAGGCACGGTGATCGTGCACCTGGGCATGTCGGGCAGCCTGCGCCTGGTGCGCAGCGAGGAGCCGCCCGGCGCGCACGACCATGTCGATTTCGTCTTCGGTGCGCACGCGCTGCGCCTGCGCGATCCGCGTCGCTTCGGCATGGTGGTGTGGCAGGAGGGCGAGGCGGCGCGCCATCCGCTGCTGGCGCGGCTCGGTCCCGAGCCGCTCGATGGCGCCTTCGACGCGGCCTGGCTGCACAAGCTCACCCGCGGCCTGCGGGCGCCGATCAAGCATGTGCTGATGGACAGCCATCGCGTCGTCGGCGTGGGCAACATCTACGCGTCCGAGAGCCTGTTCCGCGCCCGCGTCCACCCGCTGGAGGCGGCCGGTCGCC